>CAUQST010000056.1:0-24644 GCA_963520865.1 uncultured Comamonas sp. | reverse complement strand
GGCAGAGCTACCCAGAGTTTCTGCTGGACTACCGCAACACCATGGTGGTTGTGTCTGGTTACAGCCCAGAGGTGCGCGCCCGCATCATCGACCGCTGGCAGGAGCTGGAAGCCAAGCAGAGCCCCGTACTGCCACAAACCATGGCGCAGGCATTGCGTCTGGCCGCAGAGCAGGCAGAGCACATCGAGGTGCAGGAGGCTCAACTGCGTGAGGCTGCGCCCAAGGTGGAATACGTCGACCGCTACGTGGCCGCCAATGGTGCACAAGGCTTTCGTCTGGTTGCCAAGCTGCTGAACGCGAGCGAACCAGAGTTTCGCCTGTTCCTGCAGGACAAAAAGATCATGTACCGCCTGGGCAATGAGTGGACGGCGTACCAGAACCACATTGATGCCGGCCGCTTTGTGGTCAAGACCGGTGTGGCCCCGCGCACTGAGCATGCATTCAGCACAACCAAGTTCACGCCCAAGGGTGTGGAGTGGATTGCCGGTGAGTGGGCCAAGCACCGTGTGGCGCAGAAGGTGGGGGTACCGGCATGAACAAAGCTTTGTACGCACTGGGCCGTCTCAAAACCGGCCAGATGAACAAGACCGAGGCGGCATACGACCAGCATCTGAAGTTGCTGCAGCACGCTGGACAGATCCAGTGGCGCAAGTTTGAAGGCCTGAAGCTGCGTTTGGCCGACAACACTTTCTACACCCCTGACTTTGCCGTCATGGCTGCTGATGGCGTTATGGAGTGCCATGAAGTGAAGGGCGTGTGGATGGATGACGCCCGGGCGAAGATCAAGATAGCGGCTGACATGTACCCCTTCCGGTTCTTCGGCATCAAAGTGCGCACCAAGAAAGCCGGTGGTGGCTGGGAAGTTGAGGCGTTCTGATGGATGCGCGCAATAACTATCAGCGCTTGCTTGCTGGCTTGTGCACTGACTGTGACAACCCGCTGGAACATGGCCAGTACACACCAGAGCAGATTAAAGCTGCAGCAGTGGATATTGGAATGCCAGTCGAAAATTTTGCAGACGTGTGCGACGACTGCTTTGTGATGGACGTTGCAGGCGGTGATGCCAAGTACGCAGCATCTTTGCTTGGACGGCCTGTGAAGCTGCGTAGACCTGGGCTTGTGTTTCGTGCCTTGCTGGGGGTGTCATGACTGAGAAACGAACCCCCCAGGGTGGGTTGCCCCGCCCCCGTCCTAGGTACACGCCAACTATGGCCACCATGCTCACTGAGGACATTTCGCCACGGCATGACCACTATGGCCGTTACCTGTATCGGCAGACCGGCTACAGCCGCCGATCTATCTACCCAATGCAGGTAGGCAGTGCTCACGTGTGCGTGATGGATGACTTTGGCTTTCTCCAGCCTGTGTATTCCATCGCACCAGACTGGAGAGCGCTGTGAACTGGGCGCGCAAGAAACCAATGAACCCCGGTACTAAGGGATTGCGGCGCACCGGCTTTAAGTCCCAAGGCAAGGGATTTAAAGCAGGTAAGTGCTGCACAGTGATTGATGTGGATGCTCACATTGTTGATGGCGATGAGCGCTTTGTGGTGCAAGACGATGACCGGCACGCAGCCCGGGCTGCGCGCCAGATGGACAGTGCCAAGGAAACGAAAGAGCTGATTTGCAAGGTTGGCTTGATGGCGTTGGTTAGCACTGACATTCGCAGCTGCGCACCCATCGTGAAGGAATGCGCCATTCGCCACGAAGGCTACCGCCGCCTGGTGGCAAGCATGCGCTGCTGCTGGTGTGGGCGCGAAGGCCGCAGCAACCACGCCCATGAAAACGAAGGCAAGGGCATGGGCCTGAAGGTGGACGACCGCCGTGCCATGCCCTTGTGTGTGGATGACATGGGCCAGCACGGCTGCCACACCGCCTTTGACCAGTACAGCCTGATTGATGGTGGGCGCGATGCCCATGTTGAGCTGGGCCGTGCCATGGCTGCAGCTACACGCCAAGCCATTCGTAGAGAGGGGCTGTGGCCCAAGAATTTGCCATATTGGCCCAACGAACTGCATAAGGATTGATGATGACCGGCAGTGTTCAAGAAAAAACAAACCGTGAGCGGGTTTGGTCCACGATCATGGAATTGCACAACCAAGGGCAGATCGTGACGCGCCAGCGCGTGCAAGAGTTGTCCAAGCTGACTTTTCACGTGGTGGATGGCCACATAACCAACTTGATTGAGCGTGAAGGATTGCTCCGTCGCGTCATGAATGGAGTCTTTGAGCCTGTTGTGACTTTCGTTGAAACGCGCGCAATAACAGTGACGGATCTACCTGGTGGGATGACCAAGCTAGAAATTGGTGATGAGGTGATTCAGCTGACACCCAATGAGGTACGCATGCTGGCTAAGCGTTTGCAGGGTGATGCTCAGACAGCCTCTAACTTGCAGATGCAGCATGACATTGGCTATCTGACCCACGATGTTCAGCAGCGCATGATCAAGCAGAATCAGGAGCAAGCGGCACAGCTTGAAAAGCTTGCTGCAGAGGTTAAAAGGCTGGCAAAACCAAGAACCAGTCCACAGAGAGAGCTCACACTAACTTAAAGACCAACCCGCCACATGGCGGGTTTTTTACACCCGCCCCGGCTAGGCTTTGATGTATTGCCACCGTCTGGCGAGACTGCCGTTATGGCAGATCAGGAGCAATCAAAACCCCAGCCGACCAAAAAGGCAGACTGGGAACGCATCGAACAGGATTACCGCGCAGGCGTTAAGAGCCTGCGTGAGATTGCGGGCGAAAACGGCATATCTGAAGGTGCCATTCGCAAGCGTGCAAAGCGTGATGGATGGGCCCGCGACCTCTCAGACAAGATCCAGCAACGTGCTGATGACTTGGTACGCACGCAGGCGGTACGCAGCGAAGTACGCAGCGAACAAGCCATTCAGCAAAAGGCGACAGAGCGCCAAATCATTGAGGCCAATGCAGAGGCGGTGGCCAACGTCAAGATGGCTCACCGTGGCGATATTGGGCGTGCCCGTGGCCTGGTGAATAGCCTTCTCAATGAGCTTGAGGGCATGGTGGGCGCTGATAACGTGGCCTTGCTGGAGACGTTGGGCGACTTGCTGCGCAATGAGGACGAGAACGGTAAAGACCGCCTAAACGACCTGTACCAGCAGATCATCAGCCTGCCCGGCCGCTCCAAGGCTATGAAGGATCTATCAGCCTCTCTGCAGGGGCTGATTACCCTTGAGCGCACAGCCTATGGCATGGATGACAAACACCAGCAGGTGCAGGGGGGCGTGATCAAGGACATGACGGATGCTGAGCGTGCGGTGCGCTTGGCAAATGTGCTGTCCAAGAACCCTGGTGCATTGGCTGCATTGTTCGCTGGCCAAAAGGTTGAGCAGGCATGAGTGCACCCAGTACAGCGGAGCTGATTGAGCTGATCAAGGGTATGGACGCCGAGACGCGCCGCCAGCTTGATGAAGTCTTGCTTTCGGGTGACGCGCCTATCTGGGTTCCCCAAGAAGGGCCACAGCGCGCCGCCTTTGAAAGCAAGGCAGACATTCTGTTTTACGGCGGTGCGGCTGGTGGTGGCAAGACAGACTTGCTGCTGGGCCTGTCACTGACTGACCAGAAGCACAGCATCATCTTTCGGCGCCAGTCGGTGCAACTGACCGGCATTGAAGAGCGCATGCAGGGCATCTTGGGCTCTCGCAATGGTTACAACAGCCAAGACGGTGTTTGGCGCCTGCCTGGTGGGCGCGTCATGGAGTTAGGCAGCGTCAAGGACACGGGCGATTGGATGAAGTACCAAGGGCGCGCCCATGACGCCAAGCTCTTTGACGAAATCACTCACTTTGCCGAAGTGCAGTTTCGCGCCTTGATTGGCTGGCTGCGCACGGATGACCCCAACATTCGTCAGCGTGTTGTCTGCGCGGGCAATCCACCCACTGAGCCAGAAGGCGAGTGGGTCAAGCGCTTTTGGGCGCCATGGCTGGAACCGACGCACCCCAACCCGGCCAAATCCGGTGAGCTGCGTTGGTTCGTGACCAATGAGAAGGGCGAAGACCAAGAAGTCGATGGCCCGGACATGGTGAAGGTGGGCAATGACATGGTTCAGCCCAAGAGTCGCACGTTTATCCCGTCCAGCGTCAACGACAACCTTTTCTTGCTGACCACAGGCTACAAGGCAACGCTGCAATCACTGCCTGAGCCCCTGCGCAGCAAGATGCTCAATGGTGACTTCAACGCGGGCAGCTCTGATCCTGCTTGGCAGGTCATCCCTACAGAGTGGGTCAAGGCGGCACAAGCGCGCTGGCAGGCCCGTGACACCAAGGGCGTGATGACACGCATTGGTTTTGACCCTTCGCGCGGTGGTATCGACAAGTCCAGCGTGGCGCGCCGTCACGGCAACTGGTTTGACGAGCTGGTGTCAGCACCTGGTGTCGTTACCAAGGATGGCCCGACTGCAGCAGGCTTTGTGGTGCCCTTGATTCGGGATGCAGCACCCATATGCGTGGACTCGATTGGTATTGGCTCCAGCGCGCTGGACTTTCTGATTGGCTTGAACCTGAACGTCTATGCCGTCAATGGTTCCGAGAAGTCCACAGCTATGACCATGGCTGGCAATCTGAACTTTCGCAATGTGCGCGCTGAAATGTACTGGCTTATGCGGGAGGCACTGGACCCAACGGCACCAGACCCGATTGCATTGCCACCAGACCCAGAGCTGTTGGCTGATCTGACAGCGGTTCGCTACAAGGTTGTTCCGTTGGGCGAGAAGACAGCCATTCTGATGCGTAGCAAAGACGAGATTCGGGAAGCTCTGGGCCGCAGCCCTGACAAGGGCGATGCAGTGGCCATGACCTTTGTTAGAGGCGCGCCAACCGCCAAAGAAGCCAAAAAGGAAAAGAGCTGGCGCGAGCGCCTGCTTAAAGGCCATCGAAACAACAAAGGATCGGCGCAAGCCGCATAAGCCATGTCCAAAGATAACAAGCACTCACTGGATGACGTGGCGCGCCAAAACTGGGAACGCTACCGCTATGGCGTTGACCGTGGCCATACCAACTACACCGAGCAGGCCAAGCGCTGCGAAGGCATGTACCTGGGTGGCGGTGAGCAGTGGCGCGCCGAAGACCGGCACATTCTGGATGCTGAGGGCCGCCCCTGCTACGAGTTCAACCAGATCATGCCCGCCGTCAATACGGCATTGGGTTACCAGATTGCCAACCGCATGGACATTACCTTGCGCCCACGTGGCCGCGATGGTGATGCAGAGGTGGCCAAGATTTTGTCCAAGGTCATCAAGCAGGTTTCAGACACCAATAACTTGCACTGGCGTGAATCGCAGACGTTTGGTGATGGGCTGATCGAGCAGCGTGGCTATCTGGATGTGCGCATGCAGTTCGACAACAACATCAAAGGGGAGGTGGTTGTCACCACGATTGACCCGCGCGATGCCATCCCAGATCCTGATGCCAAGAGCTACGACCCGGACGACTGGGCTGATTTCACCTGGGCGCGGTGGCTGACGCTCAATGAGATTGGGCAGATTTACGGGGAGGCCGCGCGCAAAACCTGCGAAGCGTCGTTGGATGCTGGTGCCGACTTCGGTGACGTTGATGGCGAGACAGAGCGCAACAAGTTCGGTGGCTATACCGGCTTGCAAGATGCTTATTACGAGAGCACAGACGGTATCAAGCGCTTTCGCGTGATCGACCGCCAGTATTGGGTCTATGAAATGACCTCTTGCGTTGTCTTCCCGGAAACAGGTGATGTGCTGGTGGAAGCCACCATGTCACAGGAGTCCATTGCGGATGCATTGACCAAGGGTGCACAGCGCGCGCGCCGCATGAAAAAGCGGGTCAAGTGGGTGGTTAGCACCTATAGCGCCACGCTGCACGACGACTACAGCCCTTACAGCCACTTCACGGTGGTTCCTTACTTCCCATATTTCCGCCGTGGCAAGACGCGAGGCATGGTGGATAACGGCATTGGCCCACAGGAGGTGCTGAACAAGTCGGTGAGCCAGTTTGTGCACATCCTCAACTCCAGTGCAAACGGTGGCTGGATGGTGGAGGAGGGTTCTTTGTCCAACATGGACACGGACGACCTGGAAGACGTGGGCAGCCAGACTGGCTTGGTGGTGGAGTACAAAAAAGGCGCCAAGAAGCCCGAGCGTATTCAACCCAATGGCGTGCCGACTGGGGTTGATCGTCTGATGGATCGCGCCCAGATGGCACTGAAAGAAACCACGGTGCCGGATGCCATGCGCGGCAATCAGGGGGCGGAAGTCTCAGGCATTGCCATTCAGTCCAAGCAGCATGCCAGTCAGCAGCAGCTGGCCGTGCCACTGGACAACCTGGCCTACACACGCTGGCTGCTGGCCAAGCGCTTGGTCAAGCTGATCCAGACCTACTACGACAGTTACCGGGTGTTTCGCATCACTGAAACCGATCCCATTACAGGGCGCGAGGTGGATTCGGTGCTGGAGATCAACAAGTTTGACCCAGAAACCGGCACTTACCTGTTTGACGTGACCGTGGGTGAGTACGACGTGGTGATCAGTGAGCAGCCGATGCAGGTGACCTTTGAGAACAGCCAGTTCCAGCAGGTCATGGAAATGCGCGAAAAGGGCGTACAGATCCCTGACCGCGTGGTGTTGCGCTACTCCAACCTGGCCGACAAGCACGACTTGATTGAAATGCTGCCAGACCCAGCCCAACAGCCAGCTGACCCGTCACTGGAAGCCAAGGCGAAATTGCTGGAGGCCCAAGCGCGCCAGGCCGACGCCAATGCACAGAACAAAGACATGCAGACCCTCTACACCGGGCTGCAAACCGCACAGGTGATTGCTGTAACGCCTGCGACCGCACCTCTAGCCGACAAGCTGGCGCGATCGGTGGGGTTCCAGGACAAGGACCCCGCGCCAATCATCCCGCAGGCAGAGGCTGCACAGCCTATGGGCGAAGTCGTGGACATGGGCACCAACACCAGCCCTGCTTTCCCTGCATTGCCCGCCACCGGCGGTGAGGGTGCAGCGGCAGGTATTGAGACACCCGGCGCCGATGGCGTTCAACAGCAGTAAGGAGAGAACCCATGCGAGGTATTTCTATGGACAAGGAATGGCAAGCGGAAGAGGACATGCGAACCCTGGTGCGCGCCGAAGAGGTGCGCAAGGACCCCAAGCGCTTGAAGGCAGCTCAAGCCATGGCGAAGAAGCGCGCCGATGAACTCAAGGGACTGGTGCCCGAGAAGTCCACAAAGAACTGATCACCGAACCACCACTGTAGGAGCAAGAAAACATGCCCAAGACTTTGAAAATGCTGATGCACCGCCTCATGAACCAAGCTGGAGAAGGCACAGACCTACCCGGTGACACCTTGGTTCTGGATGACGACGAGCACCAGCCAGGCACACCCGAAGACCGTGGTGACTTTCTGCCGAGTGATGACCTTGACCCAGATGCCCTGAACGCAGTGGCAGCTGGTGCCGTAGAGGACGACACAGCGGCCAAAGAGGCTGCAGCCGGTGACACAGCCGCCGCTGCCAAAGCGGCTGCTGATGAAAGCGCCCACAGCGACAGCGTTCCACACGCCCGCTTCAATGAAGTGAACCTACGCCGCAAGGCTGCAGAGCAGGAGGCAGAACGCCTGCGCGCTGAAAACGAAGCCTTGAAGGCTGGGAAAGCTGCTGCTACCAAAGCAGATGAAAAGGAACAAGACAAGTCTGGGAAAGGGGCGGCAGCTCCTGAAATTGATGTTGATGCCAAAGAGCAGGCCTATCTGGACGCCATCATGGATGGCAACACGGATGCGGCCAAGCAGATCCGTCGCGAGATCAACCAGCACTTGATGACGCAAGCCAGCAGCGAAGCCTTGAAGAGCGCGCGCGCTGAAATCACGGAGCGCCAGCAAGCCGAAGCGCTGGCGAATGCAGGCAAGCTGCTGGCAACCACGGCCAACGCTGTAGTGAGCGACTACCCATTTCTGGACGATCCAGCGCACAGCGAGGTGCTGGACATGATCGAGGCGCGCCGCGATGCCTTGATTGCCAAGGGTGTGACAGCCCACGAAGCCTTGCGCCAGGCAGCGGACTTTATCGCCCCACGATTCGCGCCAGAAGGCTTCACCCCGGCTAAGTCTTCAGAAAAAACAGCGCCCAAGACAGACTTGCGCCAAGCAGCTGCTGTAGAGCGTGGCGCCAAGGCCTCTTTGGCTCAGCCCCCTGTACCAGCTGCTGGCATGGGCAACCGCGCTACCGGCAGTGATGCCAAGAGTGTGGCCACTATGAGTGATGAAGACTTTGACCGCCTGACACCTGCTGAAAAGAAGGCGTTGCGCGGCGACTGACCATCACCCAAGCCCCTGAAGCTGCAGGCTCGCCCCCTGCTGTTTCAGGCCAGTCAATTCAAGGGCGTATTCGTCTGTAAGGCCGTGACGTAAAAGGGTCTGGCTCCTTGGCTGCCTAAGTCATGTATCTCGCACTAGGGCGGCGCATGTCCCGGAACAAGTCAATTCTTAGGAGCATGTTATGCAGACGAATTTTGCAGGTTTGACCCCCCAGCAAAAGCTGGTGTGGAGCCGTGACGTTTGGAGCGCCGCGCGCGACCAAATGTTTATCAAGCGCTTTATGGGCCGTACCCAGAGCGCAATGATTCAGGTCATCAAGGAGCTGACCAAGACTGAAAAAGGCGATCAGGCCATTATTCAGCTGGTGGCAGATTTGGTTGAAGACGGCACGACTGGCGACAACGAACGCGAAGGCAACGAAGAGGCCATGCAGTCGTACAGCCAGATCATCTCGCTGGACCTGATGACCCACTCAGTGCGTAATCAAGGCAAGTTGTCGGATCAGCGCACGGTGATCAATTTCCGCGAGCAAGGCAAGGACAAGCTTGCTCACTGGCTGGGCAATCGCGTGGATCAGCTGGCATTTCTGACTATGTCTGGCATCAGCTTTGAGTTCAAGAACAACGGTGCACGCCGTCAGAACTCTCCGTTTCCGAATCTGGCCTTTGCAGCGGATGTGTCTGCGCCCACGGCCAAGCGTTCACTGATGTGGGATGGAACCAGCCTGGCTCTGTCCGACACCAGCAAGATCGCGCCCACCTTCCTGCCAAGCTACAAGATGATTGTGGACTTGGTGGCCTACGCCAAGGAGCACTATGTGCGCCCCTTGAAGGATGGCGGCAAGGAGTACTTCGTGTTGCTGGTTGCCCCTGGCACTTTGGCTGCGCTGAAGAAAGACCCTGATTACCAGCGCGCCGTGGTGGCTGTAGCGACCAAGGCCGGTACAGATTCCCCATGGTTTACCGGCGCGACCGTGACCGTGGACGGCGCCGTGATCCATGAACACAACCTGGTCTATACCACTAAGGGTGCTGCTGCTGGTTCCAAGTGGGGTGCTGCTGGTGCTGTGAACGGTACGCGCACGCTGCTGTGCGGTGCACAGGCAATGGGCATGGTGGATCTGGGCGCGCCTGACTGGACAGAGAAGCTCTTTGACTACGACAGCCGCCAAGGCATCAACGTGGACAAGATGCTCGGTTTGCTCAAGCCAAAGTTCTACAGCATCTATGACGAGTCAGTTGAAGACTTCGGAATCATTGGTATTGACCACTACATCGCTTAACCCCAGCACTTCAGTCACATGCCGCAGCGAGCGGCTTGTGGCTGGGTGAGTCCTTTTGTTGATGAACAAGGAGCGCAGCAATGCCTATCAAGAAGAACTCGGGCCGCCAGGATTTGCTGGTGGCGTTTGTGGATGTGTCGTTTGCTGATCTGGCCGCTGGTGCCAATTCTGCCATCGATGTGCCCCATGGTGCGGTCGTGGTCGGTGGTGATGTGGTGGTGAAAACCCCGTTCAACTCCGCAACCTCTGCCACGGCCAAGGTGGGCGACAAGGGTGATGACGACCGTTATGCAACGGTGGACCTGAAAGCGGCTGGCCGCACTGCACTGGCCATCACCGGCTACAAGCACAACGTGTCAGAGGATGTGCTTGTGGGCTTTGCCCAGGTGGGTGCAGGCGCGACCGCAGGTGCATTCCGCCTGACCCTGCATTACTACGTGGAAGGCCGCGCGGCTTTCAGCCAAGGCTAACAGTGGTGGGGCTTGCCCCTTTGCCCGGTGGCTGGTTCGCCCGTCACCGGGGTTTTAAACCAGTTCCCAATTCTTCACCCACAGAGGTATCCCATGAAATTTCGTTGCCCCGGCGAAGAGCCCTTGCACATCGCACTGACCAGCGGCCACACTCTGGTCATTCCACCTGAAGGCGTAGAAGTGCCTGATATTTTTCGCCGTGAAGCCATCTCAAAAGGCGCAGAACCTCTAGGTAGCGATGGCAGCCACCTGGCACCAGCGCGCCAGCCGGATGGTGAAGGCGGTGGTGATGACGGACAAAGTACAGAAGAAAAGCGTCTGGAGCTGATCAAGGCCGCTTTGCGCTCCATGCTCAATGGGGCCAATGAAGAAGACTTCACCGCTGCTGGCACGCCCAATCTCAAGCGCCTGCAGTTCCTAGCGGGCTTTAACGTGCCCCGTGCTGAAGCTGATGCAGCTTGGGCACTGGTGCAGGCGGAAGAAGTCGATAAGTAATCTCAACTGAGCGCGCCATGAACATCAAAGAGTTGATTGCACAAGCACGTGAGGCTCTGGCCGATGAGGTGGAGCCATTCTTGTGGAGTGATGAGTCTCTGGTGGGCTACTTCAATGAAGCCATTCAAGAAGCTTGTGAGCGCGCTCTGTTGATTCAGGATATGACAACACCCTCAGTTTGCCGTTTGGAGGTGCTGGCAGGCCAAGCACTGTATAAGCTACATCCCTCTGTCTTGCAGGTGGAGCGCGCCGCATTGGCTGGTCGTCCACTGGACGAGACAAGCATTGAGGACTTGGACGCCACCATGGGCAACTGGGAAACGCGCTCTGGCCAACCCCGCAACTTTGTCTTTATGCAGACATTTGGGGCAGGTCACCCCGCGCTGCAACTGGTGCCCATTCCGACTGCGGCAGGAGAAATCAGCCTGCGTGTCTATCGTGGACCAATAAACAAGCTCAAGCCAGATAGTGCCTGCCTGGTGCCAGAGATTCCTATTCGCCATCACCACAAACTGGTGAATTGGGTGGCACGCTGCGCATTCTTGCGGCCAGATGCTGATGGGCATGATGCTGACCGTGCGCAAATGCACGAAGGCTACTTTGAGCGGGACTTTGGCGCGCGCCCTGATGCCAACGTACAGCGCAAGCGCCGTGACAAGCGCCCGCGCTTGGTTAAATCACACTGGTAGACCCCGGCTAGGGTTAGGCGACTCAAGCGTCAGTGCTGACACTGCATGCAAGTGAAACCAGTAAAGGCGCGCCATGACTCCCGAAGAACAACGCAACCTCAATCAAACCCGTTCCGGTAACGCAGGCGCTGCGCAGCGACTGGGTGGAGTTGCGCCGTATGTGAATCATCGCGCACCCAACGGACCACCAGTAATGCCTGAAGCGCCGCAATTGGGAAATGGCGTTAAACCTTCGACTGCTGTGCAAGCAACATACCGCCCCAACTTCACAATGGGCGGTAATGCTGATTCGACGATCAACACTACCGCAAAGGTGGTGCCTGATGCACCAGCTGCCACGGATGTGCGAGCTAAGTACAACCCAGCCAATGGATCTCCAGAAGCCAAAGCCTGGCAAGCGCAGCGTGCCGCTGCAAGCGCTCCAGCACCCACCGCGCCAGCGGCAGCTACGGCTGCAATGCCACAGGGTGCTGGTTATCGAGCAGGTTCAGCTGCAGGGCGTCTTGCTGGCCCTGTACTGAAGGCTGCTGGTGCCGTAGCTGGGCCTGCGTTAATGTTGGAGGCTGCTGGAACTGCCGGAAACACACCGACTTCTGACTATGAAACACGGTTTGGTTTTGGGCCAAACACGAATGAAGGGGTGGCAGGCCTTGCTCGGGATGTGGGTGTGCGCTCTCTGGGCGTGGCTTCTGACTTGGGCAATGCCATGACATTTGGACAGGCCGGCAAGTACCTGTTTGCCGATAAACAGAACTCACCGGCTACAGCTCCACAGGCAGCTGCTGAGCGTTTGAGTGGAAAGCCCAATCAGCAGGGAGTTGCCCAAGCACCGGGCGTGCCAGAGCAAACGGCTGCAGCTGCACTGCCGAATTCCCAGACTGGCCAGATCAGTTACGACGCGGCCACCAAGACTTACAGCGGGACCAATGTGGGTGCAGGCGCGCAGATCGTCAATGGCCGTGGAGGTGATGCGATTTCTGCGCAGAACATGCAGGCTGCGAATGAGCTGGCCGCTGAACAGCAACGAGCGAGTGTTTCGCGCTTGGCATCCATAGGCAACGTGCCCCAGAGCCCACAGCGCAGCATGATGATTGCTCCTACGGTGTCACACAGCGGCAATGACTTCAGCGCTCGCAAGCAACTGGAAAATTTAAAGACCAGTGCAAGCTCGATCACGAACACAGCGCGCTGGGGAGGGCGGAACGCCGAACGAAACCCCAGCGTGATTGCCTATCAGCAAGCCTTGCAAGCTGACTTGGCCGCGCAAGGTAAGCAGCCAGACATGGAGATGCAGACCATGGGCCTGAACGCAGGTATGGCGCGCGAGCAGATGCACCAGGACGGCGCCAATACTCGCGCGGCCATGGGGGAGCGCACAGCAGCGCAGCGTTTGGCAATGGATGGTCGGCGCTTGGCTGGTGAAGAAGAGACGCGTGGCTTTCACAGCCGCCAAGCGCAGCGGCTGGAAGACGCCCAAGAAGAATATCTGCAGGCGCAGACGGATGAAGGGCGCGGAGTTGCGCACAAGCGACTGGCGGCGCTGATGGGTAAAAGCGAAGAACGCAACTTGAGCAACAACTTCATGAAGCGCAAAGTGCCAACACTCGACAAAGAAGGCCGTGTGGTTGGTGAGCAAGAAGAGCTTGTGGATTTGCGCACAGGGGCACCGTTGGGTGCGAGTGGGACAGGTAATGCCCCAGTGAAGGTGACTACACCTGAGCAACTGAATGCACTACCTGCTGGCTCTGTATATGTTGGGCCAGATGGTAAGCAGTATCAAAAGGGCTAGTGACGGCCTAGGCACTCTACCGTTTGGACGACACCTTGCGCTACGATGCTGCCTGCTATTGGAGGTGACTTTATGTTCGACTGGCTACGCAAGCTGTTTCTTAATGCAAAGGCGCAAGGCGCTCTGCTAGAAAAATTAGAGCAGCAAGCGTACACAGCAAAGGCGCAGTTGAACGATTCTCTTAGTTTGGCTTGCAGCTCCACTAAGCCCGCGGCCAAAGTCTCGCACCTAGAGTTTGCGAAATCAAAATTTGCGGAGCTGAAAGCTATTGCCGCAGAGCATCCAAGGATGCGCCTAACAAACGAGACAGAAGTCGATGCTGCCATCAAGCAGTTGGAGCAGGATTTTTCTCGGGCGGGTTATTACGCTATTCGCAATCAGTCTGCATCAGTGCACGTAAGTCTCAGCCGAAAGGCTGAAGAGTTTTTACGATAAAGGAAGCGTGATGCTTAAATGAAAAAGCCCTCTTTCGAGGGCTTTTTTGTTGGGTTACTTCCCTCGTGAATCCAAGCACTTTAGCCACAACCTCTCCATAGCATCCGGTGGCATTGGTGCAGTCATCATGGAATGGTAGTTCATGCACTCGGGCGTTTCTGCTGATGGCTGTGGCGCGCTGGTGCTGGTCGTGCAGCCAATCCTTCTTTGATGAAGATGAAGGTGATCAAGAGTGGCCACAAGGGTGACCTTATTTCAGAAATAGCAAAGCCCTGAAAAGGCAACGCTTCTGCAGCACCCCGGCTAGGCTTTGGCGTTGCCGGTGCCTTGCCCGATTCTGCGGGGATGGCACAAGTCAACGCATGGTGGAAGCAGGGCGCCACTGAAATACAGCCCACAGCTACAGAAGCAAAACCAGCACAGGCTTCTGGCGACTGGTGGAAGCAAGGCGCAACGCCAGTTGATCCAGATCCTACATCCCTGGCAAGGTCGGTGGGGGATTCTGCTATTGCACTGGGTAATGGCGTGGCCCAGGGCGTCAAGATGCTCTCTGATGCTGCGGGGGCTGGCAACGCCGTCTCGCGCTTGATTGGCAAAGGTATCAAGGCTGCAGAGGATCTGGAGTCTGACCAGCGTAAAGCACAGAAGCAGGAGCGCGCCCAGACGATCAAGGCGGCGGAAGATTCAGGCAGCACTTGGGAAGAGGTGAAGGCCTATGCGGGCAGCTTTGCGGATGCCCCCTTGGATACCACGCTGAATGCCGTGGGTTCAGTGGTGCCTACGCTGGCCGCAGCTGCATTGACCGGTGGCGGCAGTGCTGCTGCACAACTGGCCGCGCGCGCTGCCCCGATGGCGATTGGCGCGGTGCAGGGTGCAGGTGCTGTGAAGGGTGGCATCTACGACGCGGTGGAGCAGCGGCACTTAGATGCAGGGGCCACGCCGGAGCAGGCCGCACAGCGTGCTGACGTAGCGCAAGCGTATTCGGGCGACAACTTGGGCAGCATTGCTACAGGTGCAGGCCTGGGCGTACTGGCGGGCTCTACGGGTGCGGAAGCTGCAGTACGGCGCTTGGCTGGCGGTGGGGCTGCCAAGCATGCTGCTGATGAATCCATAAAAGGGATTGCCAAAGGTGCTGCGCTGGGTGTTGCCAAGGAAGCGCCGTTAGAGGCGGTGCAAGGTGGCCAAGAGCGCTTGGCTGCCAACTTGGCCGAGCAGGGAGAAGGCTTCGACACCCAGACTATGCGCGGTGTGATGGGGCAAGCTGCACTGGAAGGTTTGGCCGCAGCTCCTTTGGGTGGCGGCCTTGGGGCGGTTGAGGCCAGCGGGCGTGCTGGGCGCGAAGCTTCAGTTAATGATGCCGTGGATGCCTCGCCGCAAGCACCGTCCACTGGTGGTGATGGGGTGGTGGCTGGCACGCAGGAGATGGCCCCGCAGCAAGCGGCAACTATGGACGGTGACGCAGCGCTGCCAGTTGGCACGCAGCCTGAAGGTCAAGCACTGGAGGCCACCCAGCAAGACCAAGAGCAAACCGCGCCGGCTATTGTCCAAGAGGGCGCGCCCGCTCAAGTTGAGCCGGTTGAGGACGTGGTGCAGCCCACCGTTCAAGCTGCACCCATAGCGCCGAGTGCGGCCATGGGCATCAATCCCGAAGATGGGCCACTGAGCGCCGTTGCAGCCCAGGCGGTGGACTCGGGCACCACGGACCAATTGAACGCAGAGGCATTGGCCCAGCAGGTTGCAAAGACAAGCCAGCAACGCAACCAGCCAGCACCAGTCCAAGAAGGGGTTGATGCTGAAACGGGCGAAGTGTCGGAGCAAGCGCGCGAGCAGCAGATTCTGGAGCGCTTGGATTTTCTTGGTCAGCAGGGGCGTGCCACGGGCTGGACGCAGGAGGCCGTGACCCAGCGTGATGCCTTGCAGCAAGAGCTGGATTTGCTCAACCCGGCCCTGCGTATGGAGCAATTGGACAGCGAAGCCGCTGAAGCTGATGCTATGGCGCGCGACTGGGCCAGCCGCAACTACAAACCCAACGCCAAGCCACTGCCAGAGCACGCTGCCCAAGGTGGCGCCGCTGATGTGAGCGAGGCCAACGAGCAGCGCCGTATCAAAGCCATTGGTGAAGCCAAAGGCCGCTCCAAGGCTGCACGGGACGAACTGCAGGCCATTCAAGACCAGGGTAATGCGGATGCGGCATTGGCAGCCAAGCATGACATCAAGGCGTTGCGCCGCAAGAAAACAGATGAATTGAGCACCGAAGAGCTGCAGGTCTTAGCTGCAGAGCTTGGGCCGCGCCATGTGCGCGCCAAAACGCTTGAGAAAGCAATCCAAACACGCGCAGATCAAGCGCAGACAGCTATTAATAATGGAGTAAATAAAGATGGTAGCACCGCGCTTGGCAACAATGGATCGCAAGAAGGCGAGCAGATCGCGCCGCAAAGTGCAGCGGCTGTGCAGCAAATTGCCCGTGAAGGCAGTGCGAACCGACAAGCAGAGCAGCAACGTAAGCTGGAGGCATCAGAGCGCTGGACGAGGATGACCACTGCTGAGCGCCAAGCTGCAGCCGAGAAGGCCGAAGGCTTGAATGCGGTCGCCAAGAAGAACTTGCACACGCGGCCTTGGGCAGACATTTCTGCGAAGAACCGCAAGGCCTTGCTCGATGTGGTGGCGCCCCAGACAGACGCTGCCAGCGACATGAAGGCCTTCGCGCCAGAGACCGGCACGCTGGGCATCCCACGCGCTGAAATGCCCCAAGTGCCCACGCAGTCGCATGGAGGGCTGGTCAAGCACCTGAATGCCCAGGGCATTGCCCATGAAACCACGACCGTAGACGCGGCATCGCTCAAGCCCACGCAGGCTGAATACTCCCCAAGCAAAGTGGCCAAAGCCAAAGAGGCAAACGGGGATCGTGCCGTGATCGTCTCAAATGATGGGCACATCATTGACGGCCATCACCAAGCTATGGCGGCTGCAGAGGATGGCAAGCCCGTGAAGGCCATCGTGCTGGATGCGCCAGTGGATCAGGCCTTGGAGGCGGTGAAGGCTTCGCCCAGTGTCCAAAAGGATGCCCAAGAGCCAGCATCAAAAGGTGAATTCCCCGTCGCTGAGGCTTCGGCCAGTTATTCGGGCATTTCTCACAGTGGTGGTCAGCGTGGCAAGGCTGATGCCGCTGAATTTGAACAATTCATTGCGACCGCACGTGAGGCCGCCGTGGCAGTGGCAGAAACCGACGCGCAGAAAGCAGCCGTTGAAAAAGCTATCGAGTCCTTGCGCGCTGATTACATTTCTGCCTACCGGCGCTTGATGGATGTGCGTTCCAGCACCTATAGCGGGTATGTCGCTGGCCGTTCTGGCCTCAATGCCAAGCAGGCCAACCGCCGCAATGATGCGTTGAGCCGTGCGCAAGATGCGTTTTCGGAATGGCAGAAAGATGCGAAAGACCGCGTACACAGTGCAGCGCTTCAAGCGCGCACAGACGAGCAAAAGCAAGCGGACCGGCAAGCAAAAGTTTCCGCTGCTGCCGACAAAGCCCAGCGTGTTGAGGATGCAGACCGCAAGCTGATTCGCAAAATTCTGGCTTGGAAAAAGGGTGGTGACGCTGTAGTCATTGGCAAGTCTGCCGCCCGTGTCACAGGTGTGAATCTTGGCCGAGACGGTTACCCCAGTAGTGTGAATTTGGAGCCTAGTGATGGGTCAGCTCTGAGCGATCACAAGTTTGACTTGGCCGACTTTTTCCGTCGCCCAGGCGTAAGTGTTCCCGATTCCAAGCGCCGTGTGCGTGAGCTGGTGGACGCTGTGCGTGCAGAAGACGATGTGCAGCCAGAACTTGCACCAGTTGACGCCAGCAATACACCCAAACTTGATGCTCATGTGGAGCTGATGGACCAAGTGCGGGACGGCAAAGCCACTGCTGATCAAATGCGCGAGTCATTCGGGCGTCTGGATGCGCAGCGTGAAGAAATCGCCGCTGAGCTGAACACCATGACCAAGGATCGTCTGCTGCGCAGTGGCGGATATTCCTTTGCCATGCGACACCGCGACAGCAAGAAGCCTGAAATTGTTTCCGCCATGGTGGATGCTGTGTTGGCTGAGTACAGCCTTGGGCGTCAGTACGGTCCCACCAGTTACGTTCTTTCGTCGTCTGGCATGGTGGCCCAAGTTAAGGCCAAGTCACAAGCCCTGCGCGAGCTGGTGGCGAACCTCACAAATGAGGACATTGCACAGCATGCCAAGGAAATGGCCGAATCACGCGCGGAGCTGAAAGCGCGCCGTGAGGCCAGCCAGCAGGCGCTGGACAATCCCAAGACGCTGGCCGACTTCCGTGGCTTCATGAGCCATTGGCGTGAAAAGGGCGACACTAACGAGGCGGCATTCCTGCGCTTGAATCCCGAGCAGCGTAAGCAGTATGACGGCCTAGAGGCTGAAAGCACGCGCGCTGCCCGCGACGAAGCCAAGCGCAAGGCCAAGACCGCAGTAGCTACCGCAGGCGACACCTCCGGCAGCGAAGTGATTGCGACAAAGCACACCAAGCACGGCCATGAACTTTTCGTGGTGCAACTGGCCGACCGTGTGGAGCGGGATGCGTACACCACGCTTAACAACAGCGCTAAGCGCCTGGGCGGCAGTTACAGCAGCTACCGTGGCAATGGTGCAATTCCTGGCTTCCAGTTCCGCAGCCGCGAATCAGCAGAGGCGTTCCGCCAGTTGGTCAATGGTGACACCACGCAGGCAGAAACCGTAGCGAATGCGCGCCGCGATGCTTTTGATGATGACAAGAGCCAGTCGGCCAGCGAACGACTGAACACCATGGCCGAGGCCTTGGAACGCTCCGCAGATGAAACGATGGGTGCTGAGCGCAAAGTCAACACAGCCCGCCGCGCACGGTTTGCCGCAAGTGCCGACGCTGCAGGACGGTACAACAAAGCCCTGGCAGGCACCATGCGCAACGTGGCGAAAGCCATTGATGAAGGCAGCGCCCAGTTTGTGGACGGTGTGCGTCAGAAAGTGCAGGTTGAGCATTTAATGACAGCCTTGCGGACGGCCAAAGAAAGGCAACTGCGCGCCAAGTACTCCAGCTATGCAGACCAGGAGCGGCATAAAGGCGAGCCCTTGGACTCCCAAACGGTGGACTTTGCCGATTGGCCCGAGTACACCATGTTCCGCAGTGACTGGGCCAGCTTGGCGCGCCAGTTGCTGGAGGTTGACGGTGGTAAGAAGTTGGGCGCCAGCCTGTTGAAGACCACTGACGATGTGACGGACGCCTACTCAGACTGGGCAAAAGCCAATTTGCTGGCCGCCAGCAAGTTCTATAGAGGTGAAGGCGCAGCAGACTTCCCAACCCGCGAAGGTGCCGAGAGAGCAATCAAAAGTGGTGGTTTGGTGGGGAAAGCTGTGGTGCTGGTCGTCAAGCGCGGCCAAAACCGGGTGATTCTCTCGCCGGGTGAGGCCATGCAGCGCGGCCTGTGGGCTGGTGATGGTGACAAGCGAATCAAGATCAAAGCAGACTTTGTTGATGACCTGATGAAGCTGGGTAAACGTCGCGGCTCCAAAGCACTGGCGATGCCGTGGCAACTTGAAGGAGCTTACGAAAAGCGCCAGCGCCTTGCCCGCATGGGGATCTTGACCCCTGCAGAGTACCGAAGCGCATTGCGTGAATTCGCGCAGCTGCAGCAGGAAATGGGCACGCCCGACCGCATCAAAGAGCTGGAGCGCTCCATGGTGGGACGCAAGGCCGATGGTCTTGACTTCTTCCCCACAAGCCCAACGGTGGTTAGCTCAATGTTGGAGGCTGCAGAAATTCAAGAGGGTATGGCAGTGCTGGAGCCATCCGCCGGCATGGGCCACATTGCTGAATCCATCGTGGCAGAAACCGGGGTCTGGCCTGATGTGGTGGAGCTGTCGGGCGAACGCCGCGAGCTGCTGGAGCTCAAGGGCTTTCACTTGGCGGATGCAAACGACTTCACACAGCTGCAACCGCGCGCGTTCTTCACTTTTGGCGACACCTTCCGTGCGCCGGACGGAACAGAGGGTGTCATGCGCGGCAGTGGCGGCATGGGCAGCCAGCGAGTGCGTCTGGAGGGCCAGGACGGCAATCGCCTGGGCTATTACGACCGTTCTGAGCTGGTGGGCGTGGCGCAGAACGGCACACAGTCCGGCTATGACCGGATCGTGATGAACCCGCCATTCTCCGATGGCCGGGACATTCAACACGTGCAGCACGCATACAGCTTGCTTCGTCCAGGTGGCCGCATCGTGGCAATCATGGGTGAAGGCGCATTTTTCCAAAGCAACAAGCGCGCCGAAGGGTTCCGCGAATGGCTGGACACGCTGGGTGCCACCAATGAGAAGCTGCCTGATGGTTCATTCATGGACCCGTCTTTGCCAGTCAACACTGGTGTAAGCGCGCGAATGGTGGTCATTGATAAGCCTGTAGACGCGCCAATGTTCCGCCGTGGTGAGCCTCAAAGCACTGGTTTTGACGTTCAAGGCTTCTTGGGGGTCATGAACCAAGGCCAGCAAGCCTTTTCCGAGAAGGTGCGCGCCCAAGCGGTGGAGGAGGTGCAAGGCACGGTCGATGCCATTCGCAAGGCCTGGGCCAATGGGCCGGATGTGGTGGTGGCGTATGACATGGCCGATCCAGCCATTCCTGAAGCGGTTCGACAAGCTGACTTGCAGCAGCGCAGCGGTGGAGCCATCGGGGAGCCCGAGGGTTTCTATCACCAAGGCAAGGCGTATCTGCTGGCCAGCCAGCTTAAAACGCCCAATGACACGGTCCGGGTGCTTTCGCATGAGGTTTTAGGCCACCACGGGCTGCGCGCGATGTTTGGCCCTGAGCTGAATAAGATCCTGAACCAAGTTGCCACTATGCGCAAAGCAGAGGTGGATGCCAAGCTCAAAGAGTACGGCTTGCGTGGCGTCACCCTGCAGGATCGACGTATTGCCGCTGAGGAAGTGCTGGCCGAGATGGCGCAAAGCAATCCGCAAATCGGGTTTGTGAAGCGCGCCGTGGCAGCCATTCGCACCTGGCTACGCCAGAACGTGCCGGGCTTTCAGAGCCTGAAGCTGACAGATGCAGAAATCATCAACAACTACTTGCTGCCTGCGCGCGCTTGGGTTGAGCGTGGTGGGCAAGATCAGGGCGCACAGCAAGATGGCTTGGACTTGGCACCTGCAGCGAGTCGCAGCCCGATGAAGTCAGTCAACGCCAATGTTGCGCGTGGACGAGAAGCACTTGCTACTGCATTGAATGACAAGACAACAGTGCATCGTGCGATGTTCCGTAATGGGCTCGGATGGGTGGACTTCGTTTGGGGTAGCGAGGGAGCAATCAAACCCAATGGCAGAACCAAAGGAGGTATGGGTCTTGTACACATCCTTGAGGCACGACAACGAAAGGATGGTCTAACAGAGCAAGAGTCTGTGAGCTTCTTGGGTGAAGTTGTGGATGCTATTGCGTTAGGCGCTGAGTTCAACCGCAAAGAGGTTGCTCAATCTACGCGCGTGGGTATTGAGCATGACAAGACCATTGTTTGGCTGACCAAAAACAATGGGTCAAATGCCTGGATCGTGACCGGATATGAAAAAGTCCCCAGTGGTGCAGTCGCGGGGAGAGCCACTACTGCACCTACGCTTGAAGCCGCTTCGCTTACCCGCGACTTCAAGGAGGGGACGGAATCAATTGTGAAGGATGCTGGTGATTTAGGCAACATCATGTTCAGCCGATCCAAGCTGGCTGACCTCAAAGACAAAGGCATGAAGCTGGCGCACAACGCGCTGAGCCATCCCGGCAAGGTGTCCTTATGGGACAAGACGGTGGGCACGATGCGGCACGTGTCAGAACGCTACCCAGCGTTTAAGCCGGTGTTTGAATCGGCACAGCAGTTCATTGACGATGTATCCAGCGTGGCCAACCAGGCGGCACAGGTGGCGCCGCGCCTTATCCCCCGTGTTGAGACGCTGGGCGACATGCTGGGTAAAAACCGCAAGCGCGCTATTTCTGTGGGCGACAACAAAGCGATTGGCAAAGCCTTGTTCGGCGGCACGCTGGACTGGGGGCGCGATCAGCACGGCAAGGCCATGCCCATGGATGCTTTGCGCGCCAAGTACCAAGGCCTGACGGTGGACCAGAAAGCCGAGGTGCTGCTGGCGGCCAAGAAGATTGACCCGCGCATGATGGCGGCACACCGCGCCAAGAAACTGGATCAGTTTGAAACCATCATCAACCAAAAGTTTGAGAGCACGATTCTTAAAGCTGGTGCTGCGTTCAATAATAAAGAGCTGAAGGAATTCTTCAATCTGAATGACCAGCAGATCGGCCTGTACGACGAAGCCCGAGCGACCGTGGACAAGTCGCTGGATATTTCTGCTCGAGCAGAAATGCTGCGCACCCTGGGCCGCGACTGGGACGGCATGCGCGACATCGTGATGGATGCACCAACGCTGACCGAGGCATGGAAGCTGCTGGACGACGAGCTGGAGCACCGCGCCAAGCAGTATCCCGACACGCGCGACCGGCTGGCAACGCAGATGCAGCAGCTTTCTACCACCTTGAGCAAGGCCCAGGAGCTGATGGATCATGGCTACATGCCGCTGCAGCGCTTTGGCAAATACACCTTGGATGTGGTGGACCAGGCTGGAGAACGCTTGTATTACGGCATGTTTGAGAGCAAGACCGACAGCCACAAGATGCTGGAGGCGATGCGCCGCGAGTTCCCCGATGCAAAGATCACGCAGGGCACCATGAACGAGCACAAACACAAGCTGATGGCGGGCATTACGCCTGAGACTGCAGAGCTGTTTGGCTCGATGCTGGGGCTGGATGCCGAGGGCAACCAAGAAAAGGACAAGGCGTTTCAGGAGTACTTGAAGCTGGCCAAGAACAATCATTCGGCCATGAAACGCCTGATTCACCGCAAAGGCATCTTGGGCTACAGCGATGACGTGGGCCGGGTGCTGGCATCGTTTGTGTACTCCAATGCCCGTGTGGCGGCCACGGGTTTGAATGCGGGCAAGATGGAAACGGCCATCAACGACCTGAACACCCAGCACAAGGAAGAGGGCGAGCTGGGCGAGATTGCAGCCAAGTTGCGCAGCTACATTCAAGACCCGCAGGAAGAGGGGCAGGCCATTCGCGGCATGCTGTTTGCCCAGTACCTGGGTGGCTCACTGGCTTCTGCAGCTGTGAACATGACCCAGCCCTTTGCGGTGACGCTGCCTTGGCTCAGTCAGTACGGAGGCATGGCCAAGGCCAGCAAGTACATGAGTGGTGCGCTGCGCGATATGGTCAAACGTGGCAACAAGTACGAGGCAGATTTGGCCCATGCCTTGAAGATGGCCGAAGACGATGGCGTGGTGTCTCCGCAGGAAATCCACCAGTTGATGGCACAAGCCCGTGGCGCTGGTGGCCTGCGCACTGGCGACGGCACCAAGCTGGGCGATGCGCGCGCCGCAGCATCCAACGCTTGGGAGAAAGGCAAGGTGGCATGGGGCCAGCCCTTTGCCCTTGCCGAGCAGTTCAACCGCCGCAGCACTTTCATTGCGGCCTACCGGTTGGCACGGGATCGCGGTATGGACAGCCCCGCGCAGTTCGCCCGTGATGCGGTGGTGGAAACGCAGTTTTTGTACACCAAGGCCAACAAGCCCCAGTGGGCACGCGGTGCGGTAGGGGGCACTTTGTTCACCTTTAAAACGTATTCGGTCAGCTTTCTGGAGCTGATGCAGCGCACCTGGAACGCAGGTGAGGCAGGTAGCCCCGAGCGTGCGGCCGGCCGCCGCGCTGTGGGATGGGCCATGTTGATGTTGATGCTTATGGGTGGCGCTGGTGGCATGCCGTTTGTGGAAGACGTGGAGGACTTGGTGGACGGTGCGGGCCAGATGATGGGCTACAACCTCAGCTCCAAACAGTGGCGCAAGGACTTGATGCGCGAAGTGCTGGGGGCCGAGCTGGCCGAGTTCATGGATTCAGGCCTGTCTGGCATGCCGGGCGCGCCCATTGATGTGTCTGGCCGTCTGGGCATGGGCAACCTCATTCCTGGGACTGGGTTAGTGCTGAATAAACAGTCCAACACCCGCGACATGGTGGAAATGATTGGCCCTGCAGGCGATTTGGTGTCACGCGTTTTCTCTGGCGGTGGGGATATGTTGGCAGGCTTCTTAACGGGAGACGCGGCGCGCATGGGGCGTGGTGCTATGGAGGCGATGCCTACCGCTGTGCGCAATCTTCAAAAAGGCACGGACATGGCCGCCAGTGGTATGTACAAGGACAGCAAAAGCTACAAGGTGGTTGATACCACGTTGGATGAAGCCGTCTGGAAAGCCATCGGGTTCCAACCACGCAGTGTTGCCGAGGTGCAGGAGAGCAACAGCTTTGTACAGCGCACCAAGAGCTTTTACACGC
Source organism: uncultured Comamonas sp. (assembly GCA_963520865.1). Lineage (GTDB taxonomy): Bacteria > Pseudomonadota > Gammaproteobacteria > Burkholderiales > Burkholderiaceae_C > Comamonas. The sequence goes on along the minus strand of CAUQST010000056.1, from coordinate 790 downwards.
AGACAAGCAACGACATTCGCGCCCAGTGGGCTAAAGCTTTGTTTGAAAAAGACGAGGCCGCTGTGCGCCGCGTGCGGGAGCGTTTAGCTCAGTGGAATCAGCAAAATCCTGAACTTCCGATCCGTATAAGAATGCCCGATATTTGGGAGCGGGCGCGCAACATGGCCAAGGATCGCACGCAGCGCATTGCTGATACGGCACCAACTGCGATCCGCCAGCAGATGCGTGAGTTCGCGGCACGCGAGTGATCGCCCCGGCTAGGGTTAGGTGAAATGGGTATGGCTGCAGAGACTAGAAGCTATTTCTAGGAGCACCAGCCATGGCCAATAACTTCTACCCCAAGGGCAAGACCAAAATTCTTACTGCCAAGATTGACTTGGCGGGGGACACGATCAAAGCCGCCTTGGTCAAGAACACGTACAACTATTCAGCAGCGCATGAGTTTCTGTCTGACCTGGGGGCCAGTGTTATTGACGCGCAGGAGCTGACAGGTAAATCCGTGGTGGATGGTGTGTTTGACGCAGAGGATGTGACTTTTCCGGCGCTGGCAGCGGGCAATACAGCCCGCGCCATCGTGCTGTTCAAGGACACGGGCGTGGCCGGCACTTCTGCGCTGATTGGCTATATCGATGATGTGCCCGGCTTGCCAGCCAACACCAGTGGTGGAGACATTAAAACCACCTGGAGCAATGGGGCCGACAAGGTTTTGGCGATCTGAAGGGGGACGCCATGGCTGACAAAGTTGGATTCCGTAATAACGCGCTGGCTGAACTGGCCCAGGTGCTGCAAG
>CAUQST010000055.1:0-25071 GCA_963520865.1 uncultured Comamonas sp. | reverse complement strand
TCCGTCTGGGGTTGGGGTTACTGCGTCCGCACGGGTCTTTGTGCAACAACGCCGTCGCGAAGACTACTGCCTCAGGGTGCGGGCGAATACTTAGTTCTTGACCTTTTCCAGCCCCAGCCGCTCGATGATGACCTTCTCACGCTGGCTCACTTCGCGGGCGAATTGGGTGTACTGCTCGCTGCTCATGTAATTGGGCAGCATGTCGTACTTGGCCAGGGCATCGATGGAGGACTTGTCCTCCAGCGCCTTTTTGAAGGCATCGTGCAGCTTTTTGACCACCTCGGGTGGTGTACCCTTGGGGGCCACCAGGCCGTAGGGGGAGGTCTGGACGATATCGATGCCCAGTTCCTTCAGCGTGGGCACATTGGGGAAGCGTTCCATGCGCTTTTCGCCCCAGACATTCAGCAGCTTGGCCTTGCCAGATTCCACATAGGGCACAAAGGCGCTGCTGTCGGCCGCGGCCATCACATGGCCACCCAGCAGGGCCTGGGCCAGATCGGCGCTGCCTTTGAAAGGCACATGGGTCAGCTGGATACCTGCTGCTTCGGCAATGCGCTCCATGGTCAGGTGCGGGCTGGTGAGGTTGCCGCCGGCAGAGCCATAGGTAATCTTGCCGGGGTTGGCCTTGGCATAGGCCACAAAGTCCTGCCAGCTGTTGAACGGGCTGTTGGCGGGCACGGTCAGGCCAAAGGTGTAGCCCGTCAGATTGATGATGTAGCGCAGATCCTTGAGGGGGTCCCAGTTCATCTTCTGTGTGTAACCCATGCGGAAAATGCCTAATGGCGACTGGCCGATGGTGTAGCCATCAGGGGGGGACATCTGTACCGTGGTGGCGGGCAGGGTCCCGCCGGCACCGGGTTTGTTTTCCACCACGATGGGCTGTCCCAGTGTCTTGCTGGCGTGTTCGGCCATCACACGCATGGTGATGTCGGTGGGCCCACCAGCCGGGAAACCCACTTGCAGTTTGATGGGGCGAGATGGAAAATTGTCCGCAGCATGCACTGCAGACAGGCCCGCACAGGTGGCCAACACACAGACCGACTTCCAAACCCAACGTGGCATACAGATTCCTTGGGTGCCGTGGCACCTGATTCAGTGGAGGAGAGGCATTACTTTAGGTTTGTGCAGCAAAGGCTTTGGCATCACCAGGGTGCGAACCCTAGGGCGCAGATGCGTGCTGGTGCGGATCGGGAATCCATGCACCTGTGAAATGCCAGAGGCGTCTTCGATTGGGCAGGCGGTGCTTCACCGCGGCAGCAAGGCCGCAAAAGATAGGTGAATCTGGTTTGAGAGCCCCCCATCACCGGGCTAGTCCTCATCCATCATCCGCGCCGCCTGGTTGTGCAGCGCCGATTCCGCGCGGAAGTAGCCCAGCACCGTGGCCACGCTGTGGTGGCCGGTCAGGGCCATGGTTTCGGGCAGGGGTACATTGCGGCGCCCAGCCTCGGTCACAAAGCCGGAGCGCAGTGAATGCGCGGAAAAATCGCCTTCCACCCCCGCGAGTGCGCACCGCTCCTTGACGATGGTGCGCACGGCCGCAGGCGACAGCGGCTCCGCCACATGGCCGCCTTTGCGTATGCGGCGGAAGATGGCGCCGTCCACGATGCCGCTGGCCGTCAGCCATTCCTGCAGCGCTGCGCCGGCCGCACCCAGCACCGGCTTGTGGTTGTCGGGTGCGTCTGTACCCGACTGGTTGGTTTTGGAGTGGGTGAGGGTGTAGAGGTATTCCTGTGGTGCCACCCGGCGCAGATGGCGCATTTCGGCCTGCGCCACCTCGGAGCGGCGGCGTCCGCCGCTGGCCCAGGCAAACAGCAGCAACGCCCGGTCGCGCTTGCCGCGCAGGCTGTCGTCACAGGTGGCCAGCAACGCGCTCAGTACTTCCTTGGTGATGGCCGCTTTCTTCTGCGGCATGGCGCCACGTTTGGCGTAGGCCTTGCGCGTGCGCGCCATCAGCTCGCGCACATGCGCGTCCTGGCATGGATTGGGCCAGCCCTGGCTCTGGTGGTATTTGGACAGCACCGCCACACGGTGCACCAGCGTGTTGTGGGAGAGGGCGCCCATGCGGCCCTTGTGTCCCGCCTGCACCAGCGCTCGGTCCACGGTTTCCGGCAGTTCGCAGCGCAGGCCGGTAGGCGTCTGGCGCTCGGCATGGTCCACGATGAACTGGAGCACATGTGCCACATCCGTTGGCCAGACCATTTCTTCGCCATAGCGCAGGCGGTGCCAGGCCTGCCAGTAGCGCAGGGCACTTTGGTAGCTGGCTCGGGTGTTAACGGACTCTCCCTCGGCCAGCAGGTCCTTGATGGCGCTGACGGTGGCGTGGCCCAGTTGCACCGGAGTTTTCACCCCCTTTGTAGTGTCTGAGACGAGATATTGCATATGTATGATGTAGTATTTGTTATATTTAATACGTCACATGTATGTTGTTATATAATAATATTCAATAAATCACGATAACAATCACTTATCGATGGTAACCGAAAAGGATGTGGGCATGAACACCAGCAAAAGTACGCGAGGAATCCAGGAAGCCGATGTATGGGGTGCCGCAGACGCCCTGATCGCCCAGGGTCTGCGTCCCACGATCGAGCGCGTGCGCCAGCACATTGGCCGTGGCTCGCCCAATACCGTCAGCCCCATGCTGGAAGCCTGGTTTGCCACGCTGGGTGCCCGCCTGGGGGTGGCGGAATCAGCCCAGGAGCCGGCAGACGACGTGCCGGAACCGGTGCGCCAGGCCGCGCAGCTGATGTGGGTGAGCGCACTGGAGCAATCCAGGCAGGCAGCAGAGCAGCTGCTGCAGGAACGCGAATCGACCATTGCTGCGGCCGAGAAGACGGTCGCAGCCAATGAGCAGCACCTGGTTCAGCGCGAAGAGGCCATGCACCAGCAGAAAAAGGCCATGGACGACGCCATGAAACTGGCGCGCAGCCAGGCACAGGAGCTGTCGCGCCGCCAGGACGAGATGCAGCAGCTGCTGCAGGAGCGTGAGGCGCAGATCCAGGCGCTGCGCAACGAAGTGGCCGAGAAGAACCGTCTGCGGGAAGAAGACCACAAGCAGCACGCCGAAGCACTGCAGGCCGCATCCGCCGAGCGCCAGCGCCTGGCCGAACAGTTTGCCGGCAATGAACGCCGCATGCTGGCCGATCTGGACCGCGCACGACAGGATCTGGCCACAGGCAAAAAGCAGCAGGCCGAGGGCGAGCGCCGCCAGCAGGCACGCTACGAAGAACTGCACGAGCGCTTCGTGCGTTCCGAAGAAGAGCTGGTGCAAACGCGCGGAGCACAGCTGTCGGCCGAGCAGGCATTGCGTTCGGCCCTGGAGCGCATTGACGATCTGAAGGCCTTGGCCGCCATGCGCAGCCATGTGACGCAGCAGTCGCAGGCACCCATCCATCCTTTGGCCGATGCGGCTGCCGCGCGGCCACGCCTGGCACGGGCCCCGGCACGCAAAAACCTGCCTGCGCGAGCCCTGCGGAAGAACCGGAAATGAACCACCCTGGGGGCAGAACACCTCTCTGCCTCAAGCCTGATGCACCAGTGTGAGGTGCATCACTGAGAAAACAGCGCCTGAAATTTTCTTCTGCGTCTGGCTTCTGCTAGTTCAGAGCGACAAATCGGCTACCGCAGTCGCCACACACAATATTCAGGTTGGGCCTGCCCCAGACACTCAGCTTCGGACACCCGCCGCATGTGTATTTGATGCGGTTCGACTTGTTGGGTGCGGCCTCGGGGGCGGAGGGCACCTCGCCAACAGCAACTTCTGCGATGGGTTTGCGGCTGGGTCCACCAGGGCGAACCGCGCCGGCCAGGGCAGGGTTGTCTTTGATGGGGGCTGAAGCGCCCATGACACCGACCAACTGCGCAGACACGGAGTTTTGTCCCAGCTGCACGTGCTCTTCGGCAGGAAAGCGGTCGTACCAGCTCAACGAGAAATCACTGGTCAGAAGCGATTCACAAGCCACCAGGAAGCGGCCGCCGGCAACAGGGTAGTCGGCCATCATGTCCCCGGTGCGCTTGCCGCCAGGCTGGCCGGTGGAGGAGGGCATCAGGCCGATGGATTCCATCTTCTGTGCCCACTGCTCGTTGTGATAGCGGCCACGACCTGGCTGACCGAAGTGCTGCTGCCAGAGATGGGCCATCTCATGCACCAAGGTCTGCATGGTCTCCACCAGCGGGACAACCGCAAAGTAGGAGGGGTTGATGGCGATCTCGTCGGTCGTGGCCCCTTCGAGCGACGCAAATCGCGCGGCCGAGAAATACCCCACAGTGCGCTTTTCCCGCTGGAGCGTCAGGAGGCAGTGGGGCAACCTGCCATCAAACAACGCTTCATTGAAATGGTCGTAGGCCTGCTGCAACTCGGAGTAGGTCTGGTGTGTCGGAGCAGTACCGGGCATGGTGTTGGACATCAATGGTTTGTATTGTGCAATACAAACTGCCCAAAAACATCTGACTGAACGGGTGGAGGAGGGGCCATCCAGTCGGCGCTTGCAGATGCAAGTCCATCGTGGTGCGGCACGCATTTGGCCTGGGCAAGCGCACGTGGTAACGCGACGATGCGACGGGTCAATCCCGGGACAGCACCGAACACCAGTGCCGTCTTGCAAGCCGAGCCCGAACACAGCAAGACGGCCTTGACGCCGGAACGCGCACGGCATGCGCGGCGGCAGTGACTTTCACACCACACGAAATGACTGTCACAAACAGTACTTGTGCGTTGCTTAGAGTTTCCGCAGCGGTTGCAGAAAGCCACCGCCACTTCCTTTGATCAGTTCAGTTCGTATCTCGGCAATGAAAACTCAAAAAGCGCGCTCGCGCACCCTGGCACTCGTGATGGGCACGTTTGTCGCATCGACTTCCAGCTTGGCCTTGGCACAATCTTCCGTCACCGTTTTTGGCGTGGTGGACGTCGGCATCACCAGCGCCAAGTCCGGCAGCAACAGACTCAATGCATTGAACTCCAGCCAAGGCAAGACCAGCCTGATTGGTTTCCGCGGCAAGGAAGACCTCGGCGGCGGCAACCAGGCTGAGTTCTGGCTCGAAGGCGGCCTCAACCCCGACGCTGGTACCGGTGGCAGCAGCGGCTCTCTGGCTTTCGAGCGCCGCTCCACCATCGGACTGTCCAACAAGACCTGGGGTGAAATCCGCCTGGGTCGCGACTACACCCCCAGCTACAACATCTTCACCGCCTTCGGTGGCCCTGACACCACCACCGGCGTGCAGGCCAACCTGTTCCAGACCATCCGCCAGACAGCCTACAACGCCGCCAGCCAAAGCGGTACGGTGGATCGCACGCGCATCAGCAACTCCGTGAGCTATTTGCTGCCCCGCGACCTGGGCGGCTTCTACGGCCAGCTGTCGGCATCCTTCGGTGACGAAAATACTTCCGGCTCCGGCGCAAGCAAGGCCCGCAAGTACGTCGGCGGTAGCCTGGGCTACCGCTCCGGCCCGCTGAACATGGGCATCGGCTACGGCAAGATGTCCGGAAACCGTGCGGTGACCACCCCCAGCGCCATTGCCGCAACCAGCGACCTGGACGACTTGGCACTGGGCGCTTCGTACAACTTCGGCAGCTTCGTGCTCAGCGGCGGATACAACCGCCTGAAGTGGGAACCCATTGGCACCGGAACATCCGGCAAGGTCGATGGCTTCTACCTGAGCGGCGCCTTGCCTCTGGGCCCGGGCAATCTCCGCATCAAGTACGCTAGCGCCAAATTCAGCGGAAATGCCACCGCCCTCACGCGCAGCGGCGGCAAGGCCGACAAGTATTCGATCGGATATGTCTACGACCTGTCCAAGCGCACCTCGCTGTACGCTGGTGTGGCGCACGTCAGCAACAAGAACGGTGCCAGCGTCGGCCTGATCGGCGGCCCCGCGGGTGTTGCCAATGCCAGCTCGAGCGGTGTGGACCTGGGCATCAGCCACTCGTTCTGAACGCCGCCAGCGTCTCTTCGTAGCGAACCTCCACCTTGGAACAGGCCCTTGCCCCGCAGGGCCTGTTTTTTTGGCCTTCCATCTTCTTCTCCCGCCATACCCGCGATACCCGCCATGCGCCACCTCAATTCTTCCTTCTGCCTGATGGCAGCGACTGCCGCTGCGGTCGCCTTGCTGAGCGCCTGCGCCGACACCCGTACGCTCCAGGTCACAGGCACCGAGACCGTCACGCAGACGACTGGCGTCGGCAGCATCAGCGCCATCGTCACGCGCCAGGATGTCCAGTTCGACGACAAGTTCTATTTCCCCTATGAAGGCAAACATCCCGCCACCAAGGCCGATTTCCCCCAAGGCTTTCTGCCGGCCTACGGTTCGGGCCTGGCCCTGAAGGGCAGGCGCGCCGACGGCACGCTGGAGTTCTACGCCATCACCGACCGCGGCCCGAACGCCACCACCGGCCCGGTCACGCAGATCACCGACGGCTCCAACCCCACGGGCTTCGCCAGTTCCACGGTGTTTCCATCGCCCAACTTCACGCCGTCCATCGGCGTGATCACGCTCGGCAAGGATGGCGCCAAGCTCGTCTCGACCCTGCCGATCAAGTTCAGCGTCGCACAGAGCGCCAATGGCCGGGTACAACCGCGCGGCATCACAGGCAACACGGGCGAACAGGTTCTGGACGACTCCTTCACCTATCCTGGCAATGCCAAGGGCTACAGCGAATTCGGCCTGGACACCGAATCCGTGGTGGTGGATGCAGCACGCAATGCGCTGTGGGTGTCCGACGAATACGGCCCCTTCATCGTGAAGATCGACCCGGCCACCGGCATCATCCAGAAGAAATACAAGCCCGGCACCGGCGCAGCCGATCTGGCTGCCATCCTCGCCAAGCGCCGCGCCAACCGTGGCATGGAGGGGCTGAGCATCGATGTGGCCAGCGGCAAGCTCCACGGCTTCCTCCAAAGCCCGCTGGACGATGGCAAGGCCGACTACACCAGCACAGCCGTTCCCGGCGCGACCGGCAAGTCGGAAAACGTGCGCGACTACGCCCGCTTTGTGCGCTGGGTGGAGTTTGACCCCACCACCGAGAAGACCCGCCTGTTTGCGTTGCCAGTAGACAGCAGTTGGTACAGCCAGGGCAAGACCGGCAACGCCAAGCTGGGGGATGTGGTCTCGCTGGGCAAGGGAAAATTCATCGCCATAGAGCAGGGCACGGGCAATGATAAAAAAGTCTTTAACGATCTGGTACTGATCGAGTTTCCGGCTAACGTGACCGACATCACCGCACTGGGCTCCGACCTGGAAAAAAGCAGCCTGACCGGCAAGCCGGTCAACGGCGCGGACTATTCCAAGATTGTGACGCTCAAGAAGACCCGGCTGTTCAACCTGAACGCCACCGGCTGGGTGGCCGAGAAGGCCGAGGGCCTGGCACTGGTCGACGACTACACCTTGGCGCTGACCAACGACACCGACTTCGGTGTTTCGCTGGCGGTGCTGGACGCCAGCGGGAAGGAGATCGAAGGCTCCGACGTCACCAAATGCATGGTGGACGCCGACGGCAAGATCGTGAACGACGGCAAATGCGCCAAGGGCGCGGCGAGCCTGCGCTTTGCCACCAACGACGTCAACGATCGCGCGCAGCGACTGTGGACCTTCCAGTTCAGCAAGAAGCTGAGCGAATACGGCGCTCTCTGAACAACAGCGGCTGCATGAGCACCACCATGCGCCCAGCGGCAACGCCGGGACGCATGGTGGTGTGCTGCAGCTTCGCTCAAAGAGATCCATGAGAAGTGATCGGGTGTTCCGAGTTCATAGCTGGGTATCGGCAGATGTGCGAGGTCACCAAACAACAAGACCGTGGAGGCCGGTGCATAAGCCTCAAGCTGGCGATCTGCTTCTCGTTTTCTGGCATCTCTGACAAGAATACGATGTGTATTTATTGACAACTTTCGAGAGTGTTGCGTTGATCGTTGCTGGCACTTCGTTGTTTGGTTTAACCATTCAACGAGGTTCACATGCTCACTATCACCGTCGTATCCACCAAGGGTGGAGAAGGTAAGACAACCCATTCCGCCAACCTTGGCGGTTTGCTCAGCGACATCGGCTTTCGCGTCCTGCTCATTGACGCAGACATTCAGCCATCCCTCACGCGCTACTACGCGCTCGATTATCAGTCTCCCAACGGGCTCACCCAATTGATGCGCTCGGGCTTCCTCACGCCCGATTGCATCTCTCATTGCATGGTGCCTCCCGCAAGCTACACAGGGAAACGTGCTCAGCAAATTCAGTCCGAAGGCCTTCTGCACATCGTCCAGTCGGACACCGAAGACGGGAAACTGCAGGAATGGATGGCAACGCGCAATCCGATGGACCTTTCGTTCCGCCTCAAGCAGCCGCTCAAACAAGAGGCGATCAGAAACGCTTACGACATTGTGATCATCGACACCCAGGGCGCGGTTGGTCACTTGCAAGACGCCGCCATCATGGCCGCTGACATGCTGTTGGTCCCAGTTTCTCCGGACATGGTCTCTGCCCGTGAATTCATCTCGGGCACCAAGAAGTTGATTGAGCGCCACGAATGTGTGTCGAATCTGGGCCTGACCATGCCCCCGATGAAGGCCGTTCTCAGCCGCACCGAGAACACATCCGACTGCCGGCAAATCACCCAGATCATCAAAGAGAGTTTCATCGATTTGAGCGGCCGTATCACGCTGCTCGATGCAGTCGTGCCAGCAGCAGTGGCTTACCGTAAAGCTGCCACATCCCAAGTGCCCGTCCACTGGATCGACCCAGTCAAGGCATCAGACACCATGCACCGGTTGCTGTGGGAGCTCATTCCCAGCGTGGAAGGGCTTTACGCTCCTAACCACCGGGAATTCACCGACCTGAATAGCGCTACAGCCTCCGCCGATCAGTGATCCGGAGGTCTACATGCGCACTCCCGAAACGCTTACGGCGGTTCGTCGTGCTGAGCAACTAAAGCGGCAGCAAGCCGCTCAAGGCTCAACCACGTCCGTTGATTCCACCCAACTTCCCCCACCACAGGACAGCATGAACGCTCCTGCAAATAAGCCTATGAGCGCCCAGCAAAAGCGCATGGAAGCTGCCAGAGAGGCGCTTCTCACCCCAACGCGTAATGCCACTGCGGGCATCAATCCGATGGATGAAGCAGACGGTGCTGTGACGATATTGTCGATCGACGACATCGTCACATACAACCACAACCCGCGAAGCAAACCCAACCCCAAGCGTGCGGACATCAAGGCCAGCATGAAAGCGGAGGGTATCACCAACATGATCTCGGTGACTCGCAGGTCACCGAAAGACAAGTATTTCCCCTATGGCGGTGGCAACACACGGGTGGAGCTGGCCAAAGAACTGTTTGCTGAGGGCGATACCAAGTTCGCCACGCTCACAGTGATTACCAAGAAATGGCCTGGTGATGCCAAAGTTATTTCTGCCCACCTGGCAGAAAACGATAACCGTGGAGACATCACCTTCTGGGAGCGGGCAAAGGGGGTCATCAGTTTCAAGGAGGAATTTGAAAAGGAACAGGGTCGGCCTTTGAGTGCGGCAGAGCTTAATAAAGAACTGAAGGAGATTGGTCTCAATTATGGGATCAAGATGATTCAAAATTTTGTTTTTGCAGTTGAGCAGTTGGAGTTGATCGGCCCTTGGCTGCGTACCGAGGATTTGAATACCATTATTCGCCCGGCTGTCAGTGCCTATATCGAATTGTCGGAGAAATTTGACAAACAAAAAGAAGTTAAAGACCAGATGGAAAGCATCTTCTTGATGCATGGAAATGATCTGGAGACTCTTGATTCAAGCAACAAGGAAATTGATCCGGCTGAGCGCAAAGAAACAGTTCTTGATATTCCCAGCCTAATCACAGACCTTCAATCGGTCGTATCAAAGGCCGTCGGTATCAATGTGGACAATATGCCAGCTGCCTTAGAACTTTTGGCAAGCAATCCCAAAGCAACCATTGAAGCTTTGAAGGCAGCCAAGCCTACTGATGATAAGGGTCCACAAGCACCACGGAACCAAGCAAAGCAAGCTCCATTAGGGGGCATGCTTGGGAAGGTCCCTAATCCAGGTAGTGGTGCTAACTCTGAACCTGGTGGTACGGCTGCTGTTGGAGAGAGTAAAACTCTGGATCAATTTAGCAAGCAGCTCATTGCAGATATTTCTGCGCTGAATGCAATTGTTCCTGTTGCAGATTTCATCATTGCTGAAATCCGCCTGCCGTTTGGTTTCTTTGTGGATTTCCCTGAATCCATGGACTTCGTAGAAAACCAGAAGATTTCGGAAGAAATGGCCGGTCAACGCGAAGCACTGTGGCCACTTTTGGCTTGCTTCAGTGGACAAGCCAATGAAGCCTTGGCCAACTTCTTGCCTGCTGAATCCAAATGGGTCCAGGCCAAGCTGGCGGGCCTACCTGCGATGAAGGAGCGCTGCAAAGCTGCTGGTGTTGCCTTCAGCAACAACGGCACTTTGGTGGTGACCTCAATGCACATCTGGATGGTGTTGTCTCACCCCACCGTTGGCCCCGCATTTTCTGCTTTGCTCAAAACGCTCTCAGCGTTTCATCATCAGTTCCCCGAGAAATTCAGTTCTGATTTCAAACTGCTTTTCTCCTGAATTACTTTAGCTCTCCCTGGTCATGACTACGCGCAAGATTCCCGTCGATATCCAATCTAACGGTCAGCTCAATTTTTTGCTGTTGACGGAGATTGTTCGACTTATTGAAACAGAGCAGGGTCTTGACCAGTTACTAACTATGGGATGCGATGCCGAATTGATAGATCAATTAAGGCATCGCTCCACAAGAGATTTGATCGATGTCGCTTCGCGTATGCGCGGATTGAGCATCAGTTTTTCCCCACGTGAACTACTTCAGCAATTGGGTGGGCTGGACCGGCAGCGAAGAGATGACGAGCTGTGTGAATACTTCGTTATCCACGGAGCCCCCCGTCAATTGCTTAAAAGGCTGTTTAAGCGCTCAGAAGATGAAATTCGCCGCTTGCGAGAATCACTGATTGGCCAAAGCAGCTCCGGCAGAACCGGAATGCCTAAAGATTTAGAAGTGCGAGATGAGATTCACAGAGCTTGGCACAGTATTACAGTAAATGCCCAAGAGGAATCTCTCCGAAACTGGTTATTTGAACTGCATCAGAAATTCCCCTCATTCACGATTGATACGCTTTATTCGACTGTCAGAGAGTTTGATGATGTTCCAGGTCGTTATGGAACGTTGTCTAGTAATAAATCAGTTGAAACCAAGCACTATTCCTGAATATTAAGATTTTAAAGAGAGCATAGATATGCAAGAAGCAAATCACATTCAATCAGCCATGATGCTCGAGTGGCTTGGGCAAGCACCAATTACCATTCACCGTGCATTTGTTGACCTGACTGGAAATGTTCTTGCGGCACTGTGGCTCTCCTACGCACTGGAGCGTGCACCAGGCAAGGATGAAACTGGCTCCGTGTTGATTGAGATGACCTCTGCCGAGTGCCAGAAAGCCACAGGCATCACACGGGCACAGCAGCAGACCTGCCGCAAATCGCTCGTAGATCTTGGGATCTTGGCGGAGGAGGGCGAGAAGGGCAGAGCGCTGCATTACCGCATCAATACCCAGCGTCTCATGGATCTTCTCGTGCAGCAAGTTCAGCCTCTGACGGATGCGTTGAGCTTGACTGACACCACGGCCACCTCCGGCCACCTCACTTCGCAGGCTTCCTAATCGGGGAGAGCTTCTGTGAGCGTGCAACCTCTGCTTGCCCCTTATGCCGCGACTCATAGCGGCACCCAGGCAAGCACAGCCCCCCCGGTGCGGTCCACGGTGCATGAAGAGATTCGCTTGCATCTGGATGAGCGTGGGTTTGTTCCATTTCATCCGCTTCTGGCAGAAAAGCTGGGCCATAAAGCAGCGATTTTCGTGGGCATGAGCCTGTATTGGACAAGGCACAGTTTGCGAAATCATCCCAAGCGAGAGGGATGGTTTCACATGTCCATTCAACAGTGGCAGCAGTCCATAGGTTTGTCTCGTACTGAGCAAGCCACTGTGCGCGAACTGCTGCTGACCGAAGGGCTCTTGGAAGAGAACCTCATTGGCCGGCCCGCGGTCATGCACTACCGGCTCAATGTGGCTTCTCTGACGAAGTTCCTGGCCCATAGTGACCAGGCCGTAAAACCCAGTTGGGAGACCGTCTCCAACTGGTTTCGCGGTTGCCAGAACTATTACAAGCCACTTGCCGATGTGGTCGGCAGTATCGCAGCCGGGCTCTATATGTCGTTCGTGCTGCAGCGCCACCGTGAATGTCTGCTGCGTGGCCAGATCGACAACGGCTGCATCACAGTTCACCAGGACGAGATTGCCACCGCGCTGAGCTTAGGACCCAAAGTTCAACGCAATGCGCGAGAAAGGCTCAAGCGCTCGGGCTTGATTCAAGAAGCCAGCGCTGGGGGTTCACTTTTGCGCATCAACATGGAAGCGCTTCTGATGTGCTTGCGTGGGCAGGCCATCAAACCGCTGAAGCAAAAGCGCGGAGCTAAGTCAACAGACGGCAATCCTGAGGAGCACCTAACTGCACCGGCTGCACCAATTCAAGGACCTTCCCTTGACGGGCTCAGCGCATCGTTTATGCAGCTATCCCTGGCCTTGCCAAATAGTGCATCGAAGCCCTTGTCCAGCAGACCGCGTGACTTGCTCTTGGATTTCTTGTCATCGGATGAACCTGTCGGAAATCGACAGGTTCGAACTTCACCGACCAATGCGCTTGCAGTAGATACCGATAGCGAAAAATCCAAGCGCGACAGGGCCTTGCTGCGGATTACGGTAGAGGGCATCGACCCACAACCAGGTGGCGGAAAAAATGCCGTTTCCTGCAAACTTGATTCTGAAAATTCCGCCGTTTCCTGCAAACAAGAATTGCCGTTTCCTGCAACCTATATACAAGGGATAAATACAACTACAACTACGTTAGGGCGTAGTAGTAGTCCTAGAGAAGTTTTCCCTAAAGCAGACCCCGGCACTTTGTTCATCACGAACAAGCTCAGTGACAACCAGCGAGATGGGGTGCTTGAGGTCCTGGGGGCAGTTCCTGAAGAACAACGCCAGCAGCTGCTGGATGAACTTGAAGGCCATTTGCTGAACAAGGCAAAGGCAATTAACAACCCTGCTGGCTGGCTGTTTGGACTCATCCGTAACCTGGGGGCAGGCCCTGTCGTCTTTGTGTACGCGAAGCAAGTTGCTGAGGATCGCAAGCAGCGTCAAGAACTGCTGGATCGTCAAAGCAAAAACGCAGGTGAGCAGCCGAAACTCGTGCCAACACCAACCTCCAGCATAGATATGTATTCGCCTGAAGCGCGGGCTCGTAGAGCTCAGATGCGTGACCGGCAAACCGGTGGCCGCAAATTGCGGGGCGCACCATGAAAGACACCAATCAGTCGGCACCGGTTGGCATGCCGCATCAAGTATCCCAATCCGGGACAGATGGTACGGCGTACCAAGTATCCCAATTTGGGACAGATGGTACGGCGTACCGAGTATCCCAATCTGGGACAGATGGCATGGCATGCCAAGTATTCCGGTTTGAGACAGTTTTTAAGTAGGTGAGTGATGAATTGCAACGACCTTTTTTTGCATCTGATTCAACGCATGAAGTCGTATTCCGATGCTTCTGTTCTTTGGATCTTTCTAAAAGAGCACGCCGATGAGAATGAATATGCCGTCTCTGTCTACAAGTTGGCTGACATCCAACTGTGTGGTGATATTTCAAAAAATGCCGCACATAGATCAATCAAGAAACTGCAGGAGCTTGGATTTTTAAATGTTCGCGTCAGAAAGAATTCTGAAACTCTTGTCACGGTGAATCGTGAGGCTGTACTTGAGTTGCTGAGGCAGCCGGTTGCTGAGCGGATGCCGGCAGTAAGTGAAAAGGTGTTTCCATTTCTCGATGCATGGAATGCAGATTTGGCTCTGCGTGAATCTGGCGCACAAACAGATGGTGATTCTGGAGCAATCCAGGATTCAGATGAATCGAAACTGCCTGAGTAAACAGGCAAGAAAAACTCTAAGGGGAAATCGTGGCAACCACACTTCAATCCAAAGCCGCCGTAGCAGGCATTGCTCCAGCCAATTTGCAAGCATTGCTTGCGCCAACGCTTCAGTTTGAGACCGAAGCTGAATCACCTTTCAGCGACGGCTACTCCATCGATAAAGAAACTGCGGCACTTTCTAAGTTCATCGCTGGTGGTGCAAAGGAAAACGATCCTTTGTACGACCGCTATGTGGAGTTGCTGGATCGGCGTGAGCGACTGGCTCAAATGCAAGCTGAGCATGCCGAGCGTGGCGGCGCGGATGTGCTGGCACAGCAGTCAGATGTGATGGGCTTGGAAGCGCTTGGTGGACTGGTCGATGAGAGTAGCGACCAGATGACCATCCATACCATCGAGGCATATCGGATGTTTCTCGGCCGGGCTCGGGAGCCTGGCACTCGCAACGCGCCGATTATGGGCGGCAAGCGCGTCGCGTCTGCACTGAAGAACCTGTGGCAGTTGACGCAAAACGACAACCCGTACGCCGACTGGGCCCTGGTCCGTCACGAGCACGGTGTGAACGAGGTGCTGCAGCATTTGCGCTCGGAAATCAAAGTGGCCGAGGCCGAACTCGAAGCCATGCGCAAGCGTGGACTGAGCCTGGCCGTACTCTCTTCATCGAGCCCCCAGGTCGTCAACCTTGGCTTTCGCAGCCCTTATGGCTATGCAATCTCGATGCTGATCGTTGAGTACGACTACTTCGTCCGCATTCAAAAGACGCTGCAACGCAAAAACATGAAGACCGATGAGCAGGCACGCGCCGCACTCGGCAAGGTCTCCCGGGCGATTCTCAGCGTCTTCTACGGCACCACACGATTTGATCGCTGGCTCAGCCAGGCGGATATGCGTGCACTGAGCCGCGTGGACTGGGTCAATCAAGAAGGGGATGCAGCCAAGCGTGTCCATGCAGCGTTAGAGATTTTTGGGCCGGTGCCATCGGCCATTTACAAGGGGGATATTGCCCCATCGCATTCGCGCCGCCGCTACTCGCTGAGCGATGCTGAGCGCGCCGTACTGCTTGAGGTAGGTGGGCGCTTGGAAGCCGCCGAGCATGGTGAAGCAGGCACTGTTTCAGCCGCGCCTGATGCCAATGCTGGGGCACCTACTGCCTGAGCCAGCGGTTAAGAGTTTGAAGCTTTTGTAATCAAAGGGATTGGTGTGGAAAGGGTTGTGGTGATGAAAGGGCAGACAAAGCACATCGGACGTGAGCAAGTCGTCAACAACGTCATTTGGGCAAAGGAAGCTACAGGGGATCAAGCCTGTCAAAAACGAGTTGACGTAAAGGCCCTTACGGGTACGGGCAACCTGGCAAGGTTGCGGCAACAAGTTGGCAGGCTGGATAGCTGCGCCACCCAGATGCAGGAGCTCGCAAAGGCTTCTAAGTCTGTCGCAGGCTTGGGCATCTACCTTGAGCTGCACAAGCGCTCTGCCAGTGGGTACGTCTTCCTGCGCTGGCGTGAACGCTTCGGGTCCAGCCGGCATGTGGGTTGGGACGAGATCGACGCGCTTACGAAAGCCCTTCCCGAAAACATCCAGGCCTGGTGCCGGTCGGCGAGCTCGCGTGCTCAGGAGCTCAACACTGACCATCTTGATGCGCGCTCTGAAATCAAGCGCATCCGCAAGATGGTCGAGCACTCCACGCCACACGTTTTCCCTCGTTCACTCTTTTGATTTTTGGCACGGCCAGACCTTGTGCACCTGGTCGTGTGATTCACACGCACTGTAAGGAAATCGGTATGCAGAACATGTTCGTCGGCAAAGGGAATTTGGGTGGCTCTCCAGAATTGAAGGTCATCGCTGGACGTAACGGTGACTTTCAAGTCGCCACCATGCGCATCATGTTTGGGCGGTATGGCCGGGATGAAGTATCCGGCGAGGTGCAACAAATCGGAGGTTTCTGGCGCGAAGTCGAAATCTATGGCCAAAAAGCTTCTGACGTTGCGCGCCTACTGCGCAAAGGCAGCCGCGTTCTGGTTGTTGGCGAGGAGCGCGACTTCATGGCCAAGGATGACCGGGGCGGTGAAGTCCAGGTAATCAAAATCGTTGCTGAGGATATTGCCCTGCAACTCACCCGGGTCGAAAGGATCGTTTTCGCTCAGCCGTCAGGTCGTCAAGCTCAACCTGATGGGCAAGAGGACCACGCTGAACAGTCGGCACACGAACAGTCGGCGTAATTCCTTCGCATTCAATAGAGCTTGCTAAAAAACCAAACAGGTCGTTGCAATGTCCGAACTGAATCAACACCACACTGAGGAAATACCTCTGCTCGACGATGGCCGTTATTTTGCTGTAGCAGTCTTGAGCACGGAATATGAAGACGAGGAGTCCCCTGTCTTCATGTATGCCCATGCAGTGCGTGGTGATTCCTGTATCGGCACATGCCTGCCGCAAAGCGATGGCACATGGGAAGCACGCCTGACTGTCCTGATCGACGATGAGTCCAACAGTGACAGCCTGCTCGTTGGTCGCTACGACCAGCGAATTGATGCGATCGTTTATCTGTGGTTACGCCGATTTGATTCGCTATGCATCAATCCATGATTGAGTAAAAAAAAGATATGCATGTGACGTCGCCATTCAACATGCAATGAATTAAGTTAATGCTCAAACCAGTCAATATCAGCCCGCCTGAGCTGCTAATCAAGGCCTGCAGTGATGGGAAACGGATTGGTTTGCAGCTTGCCAATGTGCCTGGCCTAAATAGGCCCCTGGCTCAATACGGAGCCTGGTGGTCT
Source organism: uncultured Comamonas sp. (assembly GCA_963520865.1). Lineage (GTDB taxonomy): Bacteria > Pseudomonadota > Gammaproteobacteria > Burkholderiales > Burkholderiaceae_C > Comamonas. The sequence continues at coordinate 8,298 of CAUQST010000055.1, read as the reverse complement.
GGCAATCGCCGAATGTGGCTGATGGAAGCGTCGAATGTAGAGCGTATGGCGCAGACGCTTGAGGATGCGTACCTGGGCCAGTATGTGGACCTGCAAGGCAGTGATGTGACGCTGAAAGCTGCGCTCACGGCAGTTGAGCCTGACTACTTCACGCAGCTGCTCGACATCCAGATTTTCCCATTGGCCCGTGGTGACCTCCAGCGTGGTCGGTGGGCCGTGAGCTTTCAGTACGACCCGTTCTGCGTTTCCGCAATGCGCAGCCTTGGCGGGTACTTCCACAAGCATGCATCTGCTTGGCAAGTCCGGGCTGAACCGGAACTGGTGATAGCGCGGCTGGCAAGCATTGCCGGTGTGCAACCTGAGTATGTGTTCGTCCACGAGCAGCCGGTTGTGCTGGAGGATCTTGCAAGTCCTGGCTCTCAAGGCTCTCCGATTTCCGTTCCTGCAGCGCCGCCGCCGCTTGGTGGTGGCGGTGGACCAGGTGAGGAAGAGGGCAGCGGTTTCCTCTCGACTGAACATGGCCATGCAGATGATCTGCCATTCGACAGCAGTGCTCTGAGCGCCTTCCTGGAAGATGGGACGCTGCGCGATTACCAGGCCCAAGGTGTCGTTCACATGATCCGCCAGTCAGGCGCATGCATGGGTGATGACATGGGGCTCGGAAAGAGTCGCCAGACAGTTGTGGCAGCTCGCATTGCTGCCGGCAGAGGGCGGGTGCTGATTGTTTGCCCTGCGTCTCTGCGGCTGAACTGGGAGCGGGAGATCCGCATGGTCTACCCCGATGCAGTGATCGGCATGGTCGGTGAAGACCGGATAGCCACGCTTCAAGGGTGCGACTGGGTCATTGGCAACTACGAGCGTATGGGCGGCCTTGTGCGCGAGACAGCGCTGGTTTTCGCTGTCATGGCTGTGGATGAGGCCCACTATTTGAAGGAGTACCAGAGCGGCCGGACGCGCAATGTGTTCCTCCTGGCAGCCCGTATTGATCGCTGCTATGTGGTGACCGGTACACCGCTGCTCAATCGTGAGATCGAGATGCACACCCTGCTGCGCATCACCGGTCACCAGCTCGGCCGCATGACGCTTGCAGACTTCCGCAAGGCCTATGCCGGCAGCCCAGAAAAGCGTGCATTGCTTGCCGAGGCGATCAAGGGCTGGATGATCCGCCGCAGCAAGTCTGTGCTATCCGACTTGGGACGCAAAGAGCGGCAACTGCGCTACATTTCCCCCGCGGAAGGCCTGGGAAGTTACCAGGAGATCTATGGCGACATGACCTTGCAGGCCATGCCCAAGATCGTACGGCTGCGCAAGACGCTGGAGAGCCTCAAGCTTCCCTTCCTGATCGACACAGTCCAGGCCATGGGGGCAGACGACAAGATCATCATCTTCTGTGAGTACATGAGCACCGTCGATGCGCTCAAACAGGCGCTGGCAGCGTTGCAGATTGCTTGCGTCAGCCTGGTGGGTTCCGACACGGCAAAGAAGCGTCAGTCCGCGGTCGATGCCTTCCAGGCTGATCCAAGCATCAAGGTTTTCATTGGTACCACAATGGCCGCTGGCGTGGGTATCACGCTCACAGCTGCCAACCTGGTTGCATTTGCTTCCATGCCGTGGACCCCGGCGCTCATGCGCCAGGCCGAAGACAGAGCGTATCGGCTGGGGCAGAAGAGGGATGTGCTGGTCTTGGTCCCTGTGATACCTAGCACGATTGATGAAGGGGTGCTGAAACTGCAGGACAGCAAGCGCACCACTGAAGTGGAAGTGATTGAAGCTGCTAGGTCTGCTTTGCCAAGCGGCCAAAGACAGAGTGTGGGAACCGTTCCTGAAGAAGTGCTGCTGGAAGAGGAGGCTTTGGCATGATGCGCCTCTCCAAACGTATGATAGAGGCAAAGAAAAAGGCCTGAGGCGTTAGCCCCAGGCCTTTCCATCGATTGTCCCTAGGGGAGGCTTTCGCCCACAATCCTAGTGGCTCATGCGAGTCATTGTATAGCAGTCCGAAGTAGATGACAACCAGTCCTAGTGAGGCCATTCGTGCCGCTCTTTCCCCGGCGCGAATGGTTACTTATGAAGTCGAATCCACAACAAATCCGCCATTGGAAGGCGCCCTTCAACTATACGCATGGAATTCTAGAGTGAGCGCAGCCTTGATGGTGCCGCTTTCTATTGCGGAAGTCGTAATTCGGAATGCAGTTCATGATGCCTTACAAGCTACGTTTGGCGAGCGTTGGCCATGGCATTCAGGTTTCGTCCGTAGTCTTCCCGAACGGTCACGAGGAATTCTTGTCGATGCTAGGGATGACGAAAATAGTACGGGCAAGGTAGTTGCTGAGTTGAACTTTGGATTCTGGCAACGCATGTTCACAGGGCGTTTTGACGGTGATTTGTGGAATAACCATCTAGACCGTGTTATGCCAAATATGGATCTGACAAAATCTATTCAACAACGTAGAAGCTTGATTCAAAATCGTCTTGAGCATCTCCGTCTACTTCGCAATCGAATTGCACATCACGAACCGTTATTGAAGCGCAATCTCCACTACGACTTTGAGCAGACAATTACATTGATTTCATGGCGATGCCAAGAAACCTCTCAATGGACTATGCACACAGAAGATGTGCTATCTACATTGAACAGACGACCAAATTGAAAAAGGCCCCGAGGGGCCTTTTTCTTTCAATCAAATCGTAATTAGATTTCGTATTTTGCGCGGTCCTTGCCGTCAATCCACTTCGGTGGCTTGCCACGGCCGGTCCAGGTGGCTCCGGTTTCGGGATCACGATACTTCGGAGCAACAGGAGGACGAGTGGACTTCGGCTTGGAGGCAGGGAAGACGTCCTCTTGCGTCAGGGCATACTCAGCGACCAGTGCATGCACCTTGGCGACCGCCTCGCTCAATTCCGCCTTGCGGGCCTGCTGAATCTGTTGGTCGAGATGTTCGCGCTGCTGCAGAAGGGCTTTATAGGAGGTCATGGTCAATTTAAGGTTTGTGGTTGTTGGGCTTTAATTATGCAATTAAATTCTTTACGGAGCAATCTGTTCATGTTTAGAATTAGCGCATGACTGCTCATTGAGCACCATCAAGCGCCTGAGCCCTTGCAAGTCGCACGCCCGGTCTAATCAATCGGAGTAGGGCATTTTATCAACCCCCACGGGACTAACATCGTCCCATCAGGGTGTCGTGTTGCCCGTTTCAGTAACACGACCATGACCCATTCCAACAATTCGTTTGGCGCCCAGCAGACAAGCCCACGCAGTGCTGATGCACGCATGCTCACGAGCATGATTCAGCGAGTGCATGATCCTGTTGTTGCACGCATTTTCCTCTCAACTTTGGAGCAGTACCCAGACCTGCAGTTGCAGTTCCTTGGTGCATACCTCAAAGCTCAGGAAACTGTGAAGCGATCTCAAATGCGCTATGCGAAAGCACGCGACTTTGGCATTGCCGCTATGCGTGCCAAGAACAGTGCTGTTGCATGTTGTCTTCTCGTTATGAGGAGCTGCATGGGACTTGTACGTTTATTGCAGAAAAAGCATGTCAAATCGAAGTGCCGCAAAGCATTTCGTGAGGCACACCTCTCACCTGGTTCTAATGTGATTTGTTTGCCAAAGCCTCTCAAGGCAACTGGCACCGATCGCTGAAGTCACCAGCATCCAACCAACCCACTCCTGGTCATCCAGGCAGTGGGTTTTTTATTTTCTACACACAATTTAGGAGATTTGAATGATTAACGAAAAGCGTTTGGTGGAAAGCATTAGTCTCTATGGCAGCAGTGCGAAGAGTAAGAAGCATGCAACCAATCTTAAGCGCCTGGCTGGTGGACTTCAGAACATCAGAACCTTTGATCTTGACTTGACTACAGCTGAACAAAAAGCAATTAACGATGCAGTCTCTGTTCTGACTGCAGCTGCTGGCGTCTACCGCAAGGCTATGACGATTCAGCTGAAGAACGAGAAGGTTCGTAAGGAAAATATTGAACGCACGGTGGCTCTGGTGCAAGCTAGTCGCTTCGGAAAGCTTGAATCAATTGAAGATAAGTACCTACTTCTTGCTACGGTAATGCCTAATACGCTTAGCAATCTTAGCGAAATATCTGAATCATATGCATCAGCAATTTATCCCTTGAAATATTGTTTCACTGAGGCGCTAGAACTTATCGCACGTCGTATTGCAGAAAAGCCGGATCAAGTCCAGCAGGAGCTGGAGGCTGCCTGGCAGAAATTCCAGGAGATGCGCCCCAGGCTTTTGGAGCGCCATGGTGAGAAGATTCGTAAAGCCATCGCTCTCCTTGAGGCGGGTGCCGCACAATCTGTCAACCGTGTTTGACGAGCTGTTTTCTGGTCTGTATTGTTTGAGACGTGAACCGCCGAAAGGCACACAGAATCGTCTGAGCTTTTGAAAGACGAACAGCTTGGCCCCCAAGGCCTGGCTCAAAGCACACTTCGTAAAACCCGGATGGGGACGTACAGCACCCCATCCAGACCTCACGGTCAGGCTTGGGTATGCCTGTGCTCCTTGTCCACCATTGGAACTTTGGAGATCAACATGCAAGCACAAGCTGCACAACGTGAGTATTTCAATCTGCACACCACCGGTATCGGTTATCTCAACCGTATCCGCTGGGTCACTGTCAAAGGCCGTGGTCGCAGCTCTGAGCCGTTCCTCGCATGTGCAATTGCTGCATTGCGTGGATCGTCTGATAGCGTCGAATACACCTACTTTGACTTGCGTGTCAGTGGTGAAGAAGCGATTAAGCTCATCGATAACATGCAGGAAACCGTTAATCGCGGTGCCAAGGTTGTCGTGAGTTTTCGTGTCGGAGACATTTACCCGCATCTCTATGAGCGTGCAGTAAAAGTCAACGGTCAACCCACTGGCAAAACCGAACCTGCAGTCCTGCTCAAGGGCCGGCTCTTGGTCATCAACTCCATCTCGGTGGATGGTGAGAGGGTCTACCAGCGCCCTGCAGACCAGGAAGATGCTTCGGCATCCATGCCTGAGTATCCGCAAGGAGAACTCCAGGATGAAGTCCAGCACCAAGATCCTGCGCAAGCACCGGATCGCGGCCATGGACAACGGCAGGGTGTGGCTTCGGCCCATTCGAGCCGCCCAGTGCAGCAGCAAGGTGCGAACCATGGCCAACGCCAAGCTCGCCCGCAGCAGCACTACGGCACTCATCGTGAACACAGCTTTGCTGAGTAAACGATGCGCCTGAAGAACCCTCGAATTGCCATCTGGCAGTTCGAGGGTTTCTTTTTTGCCCCCGGACACCCCAGAGTTGCGCTATGCTCAGCTCACTCCAAGTGTTTGCCTGTATCACTTTCAAACAGGCATGCCAGTTCGCTGGTGCAGCACGTGAGCCTCTGGAACTTGCGCGCCTTCGGGCCGAGGCACTTTGATTGGGACACACTCCCTCGTTGACGCACACTTTGATAGTGTGTGCTGATCCTATAACTGGTGCACCGGAAGTGCACTAGACAATCCAACCTGACACCCCATGCGTTCGCGCCTGGGGTGTTTTCTTTTTCAACCCCGTAGGGACGCATGCTCCCTGCCGGTTGCTGCCTCCCTGCAATGCTTCGGAGCGCAATACACATGATCAAGCTGACCGGCATCACTTTGCGAGTGAAGAAGATCAGGCAAGGCCGCTTTGGTGACTTCTGTGTCGCTGACCTTTCCACCGACATCGGTGAATTCAAAGTCAAGGATCCAATCCTGGATCAGTTTGAGGACGGCGAATACACCGGCACAGTGTGGGTCAGTGAAATCTTCCTGAGCCAGTACATGGCCTGGGGCAAGGCAGTCACTGAGATCCGTGCACGCTTGCATGACCTGCAACTCGATGGCGAATCTGAACGCACTTGTGAACCTGAGTCGCTTGAGCCAGATCCGGTGGAAGAGGTAATAACATCAAGGCCTGCGCCGGTACCAGTTCAGGCACCGCCTGCACAGAAGCCTTCCGCGGATCTATCCCAGCTTAAACAGCGCCTTGCAGGGGCTGTCAAAAAAGCCGACCAAGGTGGACCTGCTCCGGAAGCTGCTCCAGCACCGGTGTTAGAGCAGGGCGGCCGCGACGAGGAGACCATCGCACTTATGGGCGAACTTTGGCCGCTGATTCAGGACAGAAAACCTGTGAAATTCGACTCTACAGTGGACCGTCTCGTGCTGCGAAAGCAGTCAGCGAAGATGGTTGAGCTGGGCTACAAATTCAACCCCATCGAGCAGACCTGGTATCCAGTCTGATCGATCCACAGCCCGCCGCAGCGGGCTGTTGCAGGCGCCTCGTTTAGGGGCTCCTGCATCAGCCTTCTGCCAGTGCATGGTGCTCATGCACGGGTGGTCTGAACCAGGGTGGCTGCGACCTGATGCGCAGCGGCTTTGCGGTTAGAGCAACACTGGCGAAAGCCAAGCTAGAGTTGCCTCACGCGCCTTTCCTTGGCCATCTGAGCTCCTTGTGATGGCTGGCCTGCCTTGAGCGGCCTGGAGCACTGTTAGACTGATTGCGGAAGCCGATGGCTTCCCACAGAGGCTGGACCATATTGCCGGCTTCTGTGGGAAACCATCTGACCATCATGAATGGTTTCAAGCACCTTGAGCCCTGTGAACGTGCATAAGCGCAACTGCGCTTTGGGCAGCATCTTTTTCATCCACCCCTGCGGGCGAATTCGTCCTGCAGGGACGGTTTGCCCGCTCCTTTTTGGGAGGAGTACACTCATGGGCATGCCCATAGAACTCAGCGTTTTCGAAGCACTGACCTCTGCAGGTGTTCCACCTGACAAGGCCCGTGACGTCGAACGACAGTTGGAAACCGCCATCCAGTCTGGCCAGGAGAAGCTTCGTGCAGAAATGCGCGATCAGCTCATGACCAAGTCTGACGGTGCTTTGCTATCGGCCAAGATCGATGCCTCTGAGAGCAATCTCAAGGGGGTCATTGCATCTAAGCTTAATGACCAGTTGCGGTGGTTTATCACTGCACAAATCGCGCTTGCCGGCTTGATTGTTGCCGGCGTCAAGCTGCTCTAAATCACACTTCAACCCACCATGGGGACCATCGTCCCCTGGGGGCGGTTGTCTCCAAATTCTGGAGACAACCATGATCCACACCTTTCAGACGTTTCTGGCCAGCCGTGCAGCAATGCTTGGTTATCCACCAGAAGAGGCTTACCGCTTGCTCAATCCTTTGGCTTGGGCGCTGCGGCTGATCCGCTGTCTGCGTTATTCCGCTCAGCACCTGTATGGCCACTGGTTTGGTCATAGTCGCGTCATCCTTCGGGACGTCAACGACTATGGCGACTCCATCACCCTTGTCAGAAGTCTGAGTGGCAAGGCGTTCGTCGTTCGTTGTGAGATCTGCTTCATCATGGAGATCACACATAGAACGGTTTCGCAAAAGTATGCGCAGCGGGTCTACACCGCACTGCGTGACGAAGTTTGGCGACTGGAGAAGGACTACAGCGACAACCGCAAGAATGCGGATGCCCTGGATACTTTTCTGGTAGCTCTTGATGACCTGGCGGCACGCTTCCAGCGCTGACGCCTGATCTTTTACCCACCATGGGGACAATCGTCCCTATGGGGTGGTTGTCCCATTTTTTGGAGACGACCATGTCACATGCTCATGCATTGCCTCAGTGGAATCAGGATCAGCGAATCCTGTTTCACACCACTCTAAACAAGTGGCTGGTGGTTTGCAGCGACGATGAGTACCAAAACCTGATGAATCTGCGTGAGCAGGTTGCACCAGGTCAAGTGTGCTCTTTCATCAAACTGATTCGTTCGTGCTTTGCTCGCCCGGACCTTTCGGGCTTGCTGCCGGCGAGTCTGGTTCAACTACTGCAAGCGGGGAGTTTGCTGCCGGTTTACGCCGGCGTGACAGCCTCTGCAGGATAGGGATCGAATCCCTTGCATCCATGACCTCGAGGAGGTGGACCCAGTCCACTTCCTCAGGCATGCCTTCGACCACTTGGAAATCACGATTTATCTCGGTCATGCACCGAGTGTCGCAGGTTTTCGTTCTTTCCCACCTGGATGAGCCGCCTCTTCCTGGGTGCGCCATCGTTTCTTGTAAGGCGCACAGAGGATATGGCACATAACACTCAAACCACCTTTGAAAACCACCTTCGATTGCACCGGAGAGTCAAGCATCCCCTGGGCCGATCAGTTCATCTCGATGAGCACGGTTTGTGGGGTTGCGACGAGTACGGTTGTGATTCGTTTATTGGTTTGGATACCCAAGAGGGGATGGCTAAGGAAAGTCTGCAAAACCCGGCCGCAGTGCGTGGATCTTGAGGGATGATGT
>CAUQST010000054.1:0-25522 GCA_963520865.1 uncultured Comamonas sp. | reverse complement strand
GCGCCTTGGTATCAGAGGTGGCGGGCTGTAGCTGCATGACGGCCGTCTTGTAAAAGCGTGGGCCAGGCAGAAACGGTGAGGTGTGCACAAAGACGTTGAGCACCCCAGCGCGCATACCGCCAAAGCGCAGCTTCTCTGCGGCGCGTGTCGCAAACTCACTGACAGCTTCGATCAGTGGCGGCAGTGTTGTGATGGGGTGGCCGAAGCTGCGCGTGCATGCAATTTGCTTTTTTGGAGCTGGGGCCAGTTCAAGGCTGATGCAGCTCACGCCTTGCAGCTCTCGCACGGTTCGCTCCAAGACCACGCTCCATTCGTCACGCGCTTTTGCCGCAGGCATTCTGGCTACGTCCAGTGCAGTCAAGATGCCTTGCTCTGCCAGCTTGGCAGAGATGCGCCGGCCAATTCCCCACACATCCCCTGCATTCGTGCGACGAAGCACATCAAGCTGCATGGCTTCGGTCATCTCAGTCCAGTTGCACACTCTTGATAGCTCAACCGGATAGCTGCCTGGCTTGCGCTCTGCGTTCTTTGCCACGTTGTTGCACAGCTTGGCCAGCGTCTTGGTGGGGGCCAGTCCAATGCATGCAGGTATGCCCACCCATTTAAGGATGCGTTCGCGCACAGCAAAGGCGCGCTGCGTTAAATCCTTGATGCCGTCTAGATCCCCAATGAAGCATTCATCAATCGAATAGATCTCCTGCAGGGGCCCAAGGCCTGCGGCAATCGACATCATGCGATCGCTCATGTCTCCGTACAACTCGAAGTTCGGGGAAAGGCAGACCAAGCTTGAAATGCGGTCAAGATCACGAAACTGGAAGTAGGGCTGGCCCATTTTGATGCCCATGGCCTTTGCTTCATCGCTGCGTGCAATCGCGCAGCCATCGTTATTGCTCAGAACGACAACAGGTAAGCCTTGCAGCGATGGCCGAAACGCTCTTTCGCAAGAGACGTAGAAGTTATTGCCATCGATGAGGGCGAACATAGGATCACCGCGTGAAGCGCTTGATGCAGGAGGTGACTACGCCCCATATTTCCATGGTCTGGTCGCCCTTGGGGATGATGTCGGGGTAAGTGGGGTTGCCAGCTTTAAGGCGCACAACACCGCCAGCTTGGTACAGATACTTCACGGTGAACTCGCTGTCCACGATAGCCACCACGATGTGGCCATGACGCGCTTGAATGGCGCGGTCAACAACAATCAGATCTCCATCGGCAATGCCGTACTCCTGCATGGATGGCCCGGCCACACGCAGAAAGTAGGTGGCCTGCGGGTGCTCAATCAGCATTGAGGACAAATCTAGTCGCTTGCCGCTGAAGTCCTCAGCCGGTGATGGGAAGCCCGCGCGCACCGCACAGTCCGCCAATGGCAGGGCCATAGGGGAGGCGGTGATGGGCACGGGCAGGCCGGCTAAAAGATGATTGCTGTACATGCATACAGTGTACAGCTATGCTTGAGTTCGACTTGTAACGGTTACAGTTGGCTGTACTGCGTAGCAGTTGCTTTCGAACACTCAGAATTGAAAAAACCTACAACAGACTGCACTACCTTCGGTAGATAGATTAACTTATTGCAGCCGGTCTCTTTCAACCTAACATAGGCCATGAAACGTCGGTGCTTTAACACTGTGGTGAAAAGAAATCATGAATTGCAATGACTTCATATTTTTAGCTTTGTGAATGTGCAGTGTGCGACAAGACACGAGCATCAATTAAGTTGAGTATAAATATCAAATCAACATAATCAAAAAAGGGACTGCAATGGCTACGTTTATTTTTCGACGAAATAGTAAAATTGGGAACTTAGATGCTGAAACAGATACATTTCTCAAAAATTGCTTTCTCGAAACAGATATTTATTCCAACTTGTTGAGCTATGAAGATGGGATTGACTTTGCGAAGCGTATTGTTGTTGGTAGAACTGGATCAGGTAAAACTGCCCTAATTAAGCAGTTGTCAGATAATCCAAAAATAAAAAAACATGTTGTAATTGAAGCCGAATCAACCGTCTTTGAACATATTAAAAATAATATTTTTATCTCAAACTTAATCGACAATAATATCGATTTGAGAATTTTCTATAAATCACTGTGGATTCATGTTCTTCTGGTAAGAGTGGTAGAAATGTTGTACCCAGGTAAGACATTTTTTGAAATGATTTTAGACTTGCCAGTTAGTAGTAAGAAAAAATACAATGCAGCTCTTGCAAAAGAATATGTTGAAAAATTCAAAGATAATTTTTTCAATGAAAGTATTGTCAGTGAAATAACAGAAAAAATGCAGACTGAGTTGGGTGGCGGTATTAATATGAATGCCGTTAAACTTGAAGGTAAAAGCAACTCTGAGCTAACAGAAAAAATACAGCGCGTTACTGCTCAATATGTTAGTAATGAGTTGCTGCGAAAGCAAAAAGAACTTATTAAAGTTCTGACACAAGAGAAATCTAAAGAAGGTCAGCAGCGCTTCCTTATTAGTATCGATGATCTAGATAAGTCATGGCTAAGCTCTAGTGAAATTCGTTATGACTTTATTAATGCTTTATTGGATGCATTTAAGGAGCTTTTGGATATTAAAACAGTAAAAATTATAATATCAGTTCGCACTGATATTATAAGAGGTATATATTTGAAAAATCTAAGACAAGAAGAAAAAGACAAATCTTTGATTTTGGATATAAACTGGGATAAGTTGGAAATTCAAGAGATCCTTGATAAAAGAATAGATTTTCTTATCAAGGATAAATATCAATCAAAAACCACTACAAAATTTACTGATATTTTTGATTTTTCTATTAAGGCTGAACGATCGCAAGACTTTATCCTTAGACGAACCATGCTCAGGCCGCGTGATGCCATTGATTTTGTAAACTTATGTCTTTCGGAGGCAGATGGATCTACAGTTCTTAACGAAGACTTAGTTTTGCAAGCTGAAGAGAAATTTTATGTTTCAAGAAAGCAAGCTTTGTGTAAAGAATGGGCAAGTATTTATCCGAACATTACAAAATATATTGATGCACTCGCTGAAGTTGATACAAATTCGTTTACGTGTGAATCATTAAATGAAAAAGCAGATAAAATACAGAATGTTGTTATTAATCAGGCGTCAAATAATATTGATTCTGTAACCGATGATATTTTGAACGACATAAGTTCACTTGTGAATATATGGTTCGTTGTTGGTGTAATCGGTATTAAAAAATCTGATACGTTAATTATTTACTCTAGCTTTGAAAAACAAGAACTGGATGTTAGTGATTACAAAAAAGAATTTAGTGTTCATCCACTTTTTTTCCGCTACTAAATTTTAATTTTAGAGTGGCATTCTGCGATTGAGAATAGGTGGCTTCTGGTAGTAAGCAGAGAGCCACCTATCTTCGCCCCTTTCGCCAGTCCCATGGAGCAACAGGCTCTGGATCACGCCACAGGCCAACTTTGCGCGCCTTTGCCTCTTGCTCTGCAAACTCATACTGCCCACGCTCTTGTGGCGTTTGCTCCTTGGCATAAGAGCGATACCACCAGGCCATGCCAAGGGTGACCATAGCAAGGCCAGCGTCGAGAGTTCGAGGGCCATGTGGCGCTGAAGCTGGTGTAACCCAAACGCTGCAGACATGGCGCTTGTAACGATCAATCTTGTTGCAGCGTAGCTCGGCCTCTTTCATGTAGACAAGATCGGACAGGGTTTCTCGTGCTCTATTTCCGAATGGCTGCTTGCGCTCGGGAGCATCAATGCCTTGAAATCGCACTTTGATCTGCTGGTAGGGGTGGGCTGCATCCTGAGTAGGGCAGCGAGCGGTGAGGGTGTCGCCGTCTGAGATGCCGACGACGAGGCAGAGAAGGGCGGCAGAGAGCATTGGGTTAATTCTTAGGCTGAACTACGCAACCCGCCGCAGTGGAACAACTTTGGCTGATGGGATGGACGGTGGTGGCGCGCCCTGCTCACAGGCTTGCAAGAAATCAGCCCAAAGCGCCAAGGCGCGACGGCGTTCTGGGATTTCCTCTCGCACATCGTAGATTCCTTCCATCCCCTTGAGTTTGTGATTCAAGGCAATCTCAGAAATATCACGCGAAACGCCCATATTGCGCATGTGTCCCTTGGCGGTGCTGCGAGTGTCGTGTGGTGTAAATCGGCTTATGTCTAGGTCGCCGCGCTTGAATGCACGCGTAATGGCTGCCCATAACGTGGTGCGGCCAACGGGCACATCCCCATGCTTGGCGACACGATTAGCGCGCCGGGTTGGTAACAAGTAGTCGGAATCGCCTGATAAGGCAATCAGTTCTTGAATCCACTCGGCAACCCTTGGTGCGATGGGTACCGAGAAACCAGAGCGTGTTTTGACGTTGTGGTCAGGAATCCACCAGCTCTGAGTATCGAAGTTGAAATCTTCTTTTCGTGCTTCCACCAGCTCGGCGCCGCGCACACAGGTAGCCAGCAGAATCATCAGAGCAAGAGCATTTTCACGGCCTATGGCATCAGAGGCACCTTGCAAAAGCTTTGACAAGTCTTCTTGCGTCAGCATCGTGCGCTGCTTGACGGGGGGGCGCTTGCCCATGAGGGAGTCAAGTTTGATGCCTGTGCATGGATTGGCCGAAAGGATGGTGAGCCCGCATGCGTGGTCCAGCACCTTGGATATAGAAGTCAGTGCGCGCTTGGTCATCAACCAGGTTCGGCCTGACGCCTTGAGGGCGTGCACGATATCAATAGAGGTTATGGCGCGAACTTCGCGGCTGCCGAAGCGAGGCAGCACGAACTGCTCAAGATCCGCTTCACGGTAATAGATGGTCGTTTTGGAAAATGAAGCAGGTGTCAGGCACTTGTCACGATAGTCCGCCACCAGCTCGCGCATGGTCCAGGCGGCCAAGGTGCGTGTTTTTGCTTCTTGCTTTTCAATGGCTGGGCTGATGCCGGCATCCACCTTGGCGCGCTGGGCTCTGGCCTCAATGCGTGCAGCGGACAGCGATACGTCTGGGTAGTTACCAATCGTCAGCTCCTGGCGACGGCCACCATGCCTGTACCTAAGAATCCAGGTGGCGGTTCCGCTCTTTGAGAGTGTGAAAGTCAGGCCTGCACCATCAGAGACGGCAACCGGCTCTTTGGCTGCAATGAGCCGCCGCAGCAGCAGGTCGTTGAGTTTGTTGGTTGTTTGTGCCATAGAGGTGCTGCTGGGTAGCTAGGATGGTAGCTACCCGCCTAGCTACCCAAAATGCTTGCGTCTCATTGAAATTGAATGAGACAAGATGATGCAAGATTCTAAGCAAAAACATGGCTGTGCATGCTTTTTTGATTCGCGCTGAGGCGATCTGAAATGCCAGTTCAAATTGCAGGTGGCAATTTGCATTCTTTGTTTTAACTCTTTTGAATCAACGGCAGATCAGTCAATGCAGGGCTGGGAGAGCCATGCGTGGCAAGCAGCCATTGTGCCGCTGCTGGGGGTAGATGCGTTTCAAGCAAGGCTTTATGTGGTGATCCAGCGTTGCGGCGGGCAGCGCAACTGCATGGCAGCATGCTTAGTTTGATTCAGCTACGCGGTCTGTGCATTCCGGGTGCCCAGCTTTTTTTGCAAGCTGCATGGGGGCGCTGGGCTTGGGTTTGGCAGCTTGTGTCTTTGGCAGCTTGCCGTTAAAACAGCACCTGACCCCATGAATTTTCATGGTGTGATCGCATGTGACCACATTCGCATTGGAGCAAGGACGCACTATGGCCATCCACCACCTGCTGTCGGGAGAGGTCGTCAATCTGCAAGTTTTGGGCAGAGATGCGCTTGATACCCAGTCCATTGCCTTATTCAAGACGGCGCAATTAGAAGTGATGCGCTTGGTACTGCCTGCAGGGCGTTCCATGCCGACACACGCTGTGGCCGGCGAAATTACGGTGCAATGCCTGCAAGGCAGCGTCGCGTTTGAAATGCCGGCAGCAACGCAAATATTAAGTGCCGGGCAGCTTCTGTATCTGTCTGGAGGGGAGCCACACAGCCTGATGGCGCTGGAGGATGCCTGTGTCTTGCTGACTGTGGTGCTCGCGCGTACCGCCGACTAACAGGCAGCGCGCGGTGGCGAAAAAATAGCCAGCCAGCCGTCAGGGCTTAAACCTGCGTAATCGAGCACGGCAGAAAAAAAAGACGGGATCCGCAGATAATTCGCCCTACTTTTGGTTACCTGTTTCGCGGCAGCTGCAACCTTGGGTTCTATATCCCCGCTCTCCCGGTCCGCATCCATTTGATGGCATTGCGCACACTCTGGGTGCGCGAGCTTTTCTTTACATGGATTCAGACAATGAAATTGTCAAACTTGAATATTGGCACACGGTTGAGCCTTGGCTTTGCTGTGGTGCTTGGGTTTGCGGTGGTGATTACGGCCATTGGCATGTGGCAGTTGCGTGCAGTGGGGCAATCGACGCAAGAAATGATGCAGGTGCCGCTGGCCAAGGAGCGGCTCATCAGCGACTGGAACAACAATATCAGCGTGGCGGTAGCGCGCACGACAGCGATTGCCAAAAGCAGTGACACCAGTTTGCTGCCATTTTTTGCCAGTGATGCAGCGGCAACCTCCAAGAGCACCGGCGAGTTGTTGGCCAAAATTGAACCTTTGATTTCGCACCCTGCCGAGCGCGACATCATGAACAAGATCCAAGACATCCGAAAGGTCTACATCACCAGCCGCGACAAGGTCGGGCAGCTGAAGGCTGAAGGCATGGCCAGCGAAGCCGAAGCACTGCTGATGAGTGCCTATGTGCCTGCTGCACAGGGCTATATGAAGCTGGTGGCAGACCTGCTGAACCTGCAGCGCACCAGTCTGGATGCCAAGGCAGCGGAGGTGGCGCAGATTGAGCGAACCAGCCAGACCTTCTTTGTAATTTTGGCCGTGCTGGCGCTGGCGATTGGTGTGCTGTGTGCCTGGCGCCTGACGGTGGGCATTACGGTGCCGCTGAGAAGCGCAGTCACTGTGGCCCGCCGTGTTGCAGATGGTGATTTGAGCGCTGACATTGCAGTGCATGGCACGGATGAAACCAGCCAGCTGATGCAGGCGCTGCACGACATGAATGCCAGCCTGGGCCGCTTGGTCGGGCAGGTTCGGCAAGGCACGGACAGTATTGCCACGGCATCGAGCCAGATTGCTTCGGGCAACCACGATTTGTCCTCGCGCACGGAAGAGCAGGCCAGCTCACTGCAGCAGACTGCAGCCTCGATGGAGGAGCTGACATCCACCGTCAAGCAAAACGCCGACAACGCCAGCCAGGCCAATCAGCTGGCACTGTCAGCCTCAGATGTGGCAGTCCGTGGCGGGCAGGTGGTCTCGCAGGTGGTGCAGACCATGAGCGCCATCACGGATTCGTCCAAGAAAATTGCCGACATCATCGGCGTCATTGACGGTATTGCCTTTCAGACCAATATCCTGGCATTGAACGCAGCGGTGGAAGCCGCCCGTGCGGGCGAGCAAGGGCGTGGTTTTGCAGTGGTTGCCGGTGAAGTGCGTACGCTGGCCCAGCGCAGCGCCGATGCGGCCAAAGAGATCAAGGCCTTGATCAATACATCGGTGAACAAGGTAGAAGAAGGCAGCTTGCAGGTTAGCCAGGCAGGTCAGACCATGGATGAGATCGTGCATAGCGTTAAACGCGTGACCGACATCATGGGCGAGATTACGGCCGCCAGCCATGAGCAAACTTCAGGCATTGAGCAGATCAACCGCGCAGTGGCCGAGATGGATATGGTGACCCAGCAAAACGCGGCATTGGTGGAAGAGTCCACGGCGGCTGCGCAATCCATGCAGCAGCAAACGGGCGATCTTTCGCAAATGGTCAGCGTATTCCGGCTGAAACACGCTTGAGTGCAATTGCCACCAGCTTGCTAGCTGCTGGGCAGTCTTCACCATTCACAACCCGCTGCTTTGGCGGGTTTTTTTATCGCTTGTAAATGTTTGTTTTTCTAATTTCAGTAATTACTGAAACTTGTGATTGTTTGCTATAGTTGGCACATCGGGTGGGGATACCCGAGAACGCTTGTAAATTGATAGCCACCTCATTGCCGTGAGGTGGCTTTTTTTTATGCCGGTTGGGCCTGTGCAGACTGCATGAAAGCGTTGGTGTCGTGGGTGCTGCCATCATCAAACACCAGTGTGCGCTCAGGCCAGCGCAGCGCTGCCAGTTTCATGTGGGCATGGGGGCGGTTGAAGGTGCGTGCCTGTGCACGGGCACCGACCGAGTAGTCCACGCAAAATACATTGCCGCGCCGACCATGCCAGGCAAGGGGGCCAACATTGCGAAAGAGGCCTTCGTGCGTGGTCTGGGCCGGCAGCGTAGAGCGC
This sequence comes from uncultured Comamonas sp., assembly GCA_963520865.1. Classification (GTDB taxonomy): domain Bacteria; phylum Pseudomonadota; class Gammaproteobacteria; order Burkholderiales; family Burkholderiaceae_C; genus Comamonas. The sequence goes on along the minus strand of CAUQST010000054.1, from coordinate 17,228 downwards.
CAGTAATGGCCCACGACCACGGGCGTGTCTTCGGTATAGCTGTTCCACCACGCCACGCGCTCTACAAAGCGCCATTTGTTGCCAGCAAAAAATGGCTCGGGCGTTTGGCGCTCCAGGCCACAGGTCAGCACTTTGAGAGGGTTGATCAGGGCTTTGTTAAGTTCGTTGTCGCAATGGGCTTGCAAGAAGGGCGGGCAGCGTTCGCCATCTTCCAGGCTGTGCGGCCAGATGGCGTTTTCTTCGGCCATGTGCTCGGCAATACGCTGCTCGCGGGCGACTTCAGCGGCCTTGGCCTCCCAGTGGTCGTATTGCGCGCGGGCTGTGCCCAAGGGCATTTGACGGGCCTTGGCAATGTCGGGCGCATGCCAGGCGGCATGGATCACGCGCAGGTCGTGGCGCTCCAGCCCCAGCGGCAGGCTGTTGAGGAACGTTTCAATGCGTGCCCGCTGCAGCATGTTAGTGGCGCGGGCAAATTGGCTGTATTTGGCGGTGTCACTGGCAACGCGTTCTTCAAAAAACCAGCCGGCTCCATCTTTGGGGTCATGGCGCAGCAGGTTGATTTCGTGGTTGCCCGCAATGGCGCAGGCGTAGCCGCCCTCCACCAGGCGTTGTACCAAATCCACCACACCCGGGCTGTCGGGGCCACGGTCTACAAAATCACCCACAAAGACCAGGGTGCGCGCTTGCGGATGGCGTCCGGTTTCGTCATAGCCAAGGTGGCGCAGCAAGGCCTGCAGGGCATGCAACTCACCGTGGATGTCTCCCACGATGTCTAGCGGGCCGGGGGGCAGGGGCTGTATCAGGCTCATGGCGGCGGGGGCTTTCACAAAAGAACGCTTATTCAAAAATTCGCACGGGCGTTCCATATTGTTGCAATGCAGCAATATCGTCAACCAGTCTCCACCCTGATAGCGCTGCTTTATTTACGCCGGCAGTGTTCGCCGTTAACGCTTGCGCTCGTAGCGCACAAAACTAAAAGGCAGCCCCTTGGCGCTGACAAGGTCTTGGCGTGAGGTTTCGGTCCACTCTGCGCCCAGTGGTGGAGCGTAGGCATCACCTTCAAAGTCTTGGTCAATGATGGTGACTTCCACCACGTCGGCCAGAGGTAGGGCTTGGGCGTAAATTTGTGCACCACCCATGACCCAGACGATGTCGCCATGTTGCGCGCCCACGTGCAAGGCTTCTTCCAGAGTGCCTGCGCGTACCACGCCATCAGCCTGCCAGTCGGTGCTGCGGGTGACGACGATGTTGGTGCGCCCGGGCAGGGGGCGAAAGCGCTCGGGCAGTGAATCCCAGGTCTTTCGGCCCATGACCACGGGGTTGCCGCTGGTCAGTTGCTTGAAGTGCGCTAAATCCTCGGGCAGGTGCCAGGGCATGGTGTTGTTCAAACCGATGACGCCATTGGCGGCGCGGGCGTAAATCAGGTGAATGGCCATGGACGTTGCGAATGAATATGTAAAAAAGAGAGCTGCTTGTGCTTGCTATTCATAGACTTCAGATACTTTTATATCTGAAGTGCTTGATACACATGCGTTAGCAGCTCTTATTTTGGGTTGCCTGTAAGGCTTACACCGCCACAGGGGCCTTGATGGCAGGGTGGTGCTCGTAGCCCAGCACCTCAAAGTCTTCAAATTCGTAGTCGAAGATGGAGTCAGGTTTGCGCTTGATTTGCAGCGTTGGGTAGGCAAAAGGCTGGCGCGAAAGCTGCGTTTGCACCTGTTCAAAGTGGTTGTTGTAGATGTGGCAGTCGCCACCGGTCCAGATGAAGTCGCCCACTTGCAGGTCACATTGCTGGGCCAGCATGTGGGTCAGCAGTGCATAACTGGCAATGTTGAACGGCACACCCAGGAAAATATCAGCACTGCGCTGGTACAGCTGACAGCTGAGTTTGCCGTCGGCCACGTAGAACTGGAAAAACGCATGGCAAGGCATGAGCGCCATCTGGTCCAGATCGGCCACATTCCAGGCGCTGACAATGATGCGGCGGCTGTCCGGGTTGGTCTTGAGCTGCTTGATAACTTCGGCGATCTGGTCAATGTGTGTGCCATCGGCCTTGGGCCAGCTGCGCCACTGCACGCCGTACACGGGGCCCAGGTCGCCGGTTTCCTTGTCGGCCCATTCGTCCCAGATGGTGCAGCCGCGCTCTTGCAGCCATTTGACGTTGCTGTCTCCGCGCAGGAACCACAGCAGTTCATTGATGATGGATTTGAGGTGCACCTTTTTGGTGGTGACCAGCGGAAAGCCTTCGTTCAGGTCAAAGCGCATCTGGTGGCCAAACACACTGCGTGTGCCGGTGCCAGTGCGGTCACCTTTGGTCACACCATGTTCAAACACATGGCGCATAAAGTCTTCGTATTGCGAGCGGACAGGGCGGTCTGTGGTGGTGGTCATGGGCGGAATCTGCAAAACAAAAACAAAACCGCCCTGAGCGAGGCAAGCACTGCTTGCATTGGCATCGGGCGGCCGATAGGGGCATTGTGACATGTGCCCCCTATCAGATGGGCCCAAAGGATATGCGGCATTGGCGGACAGACAGCACAAGGGTTTGTGCTGAGACTATAAGCATTGATGTAGATGAAAAACAGCAGCAAGCCCCCAGGTGTTTGGCGCGGCGGGCGCTGCTTTTTTGTATGCTTTTTACGTACCCATGTTTGGAGGAAATCTATGAAACGATTGCTCAGTCCGTGGCATACCGTGGCTGTGCTGGTGGCTGCTGGTGCTTTGGCAGCCTGCGAGCCTGCACCCCCCACGCCTAAAGCGGCGAGTGTGCCGGGTGCTGCAGCGCCCAGCTCCGCATCCACCTCAGCGCCAGTTTCTGCACCTGCATCCAGTACTGGGGCCGTGCAAGGTTTGGGAGACGATGCCGCCATGGTGGCAGCCAGCGCAGAAAAAGCACAAACGCTGCCCAGCAATGCTGCGCCTGATGCCAGTGCCTCGCCGCTGGCAGAGCTCAAGCAATACGTGGGCACCTACCCCAGTGACAGCAATGTGAGTTTTCTGGAGCAGGGCGTATTGGCAGACCGCCTCAAGCTGATGCTGGGCAAGGAATACAGCACCTTGCTGTCCAACTTGCGCACGGTCAGCCCATTAACGGAAGATGCGGGCCGCTGGTTTATTACGGGCAACCGCCCGCACGAGGGTGGAACCGAAGCTGCCGCCGTGGTGGTGGATGCGGGTAAAAACGCGGTGCGCGTGTGGATGCTGCATGAGGGCAAGGTGAGCGAGTACCAAGACCCCAACCACATCACCGTGCCCTGGCCCAAGGATGTGCAGACCATGCAAGACAATCAAAAGAGTTCATCCAAAGGCTAGAGTCTGATATAGAGCCTGGAGATAGCGGGTTTGCATAAAAAAATGCCACGTTCAAGCGTGGCATTTTTGTTTTTAATCCGTGCAGATTCAAACCTTCAGCACGCAGCCCGGGTTCATGATGGCCTGCGGGTCCAGCGCCTGTTTGATGGCGCGCATCATGCCCAGTGCGACAGGTGATTTGTAGTGTTCCAGCTTGTCTGCTTTGAGCGCGCCTACGCCATGTTCGGCAGAGAACGAGCCATCAAATTTCGCCACTGCGTCGTACACCAAGGTGTTGACCAGGGTTTCTTTTTCATTGAGGAACTGCTTGCCATCCTGGCCTTCAGGCACTTGCACGTTGTAGTGCAGATTGCCATCGCCCAGGTGGCCGAAATTGACCAGACGCACGCCCGGAATTTCGCGCAGCAGCACGGCATCGGCGTATTCCACAAACGCAGGAATGCGCGAGGCCTGCACCGAGATGTCATGCTTGATGTTCAGCCCTTCTTCAGCCTGCGCCAGTGGAATGCTTTCACGGATGTGCCACAGGTCGTGTGCCTGCGCCATGCTCTCGGCCACCACGGCATCCAGCACACAGCCATCTTCAAAAGCCAGCTCCAGCAGGTGTTCAAAGCGTGCACGTGCGTGGGCTTCAGATTCGCTGTCAGAGTTTTCCAGCAGCACGCAGTAGGGCGCCTCAGCCATATCGGCAAACGGCACACGCAACTGGGGCATGTGCTTGACGACCAGCGACAGCGCGAACTTTCCCATCACCTCAAAACCGGTCAGGCCCGCGGCCAGATGCTGGTGCGCCAGACCCAGCAGGCGCACAGCAGCTTCCATGCTGGGAACGGCGGCAAAGGCGGTCAGTTGTGCGGCAGGTTGTGGGAACAGCTTCATGGTGGCTGCCGTGATGATGCCCAGCGTGCCTTCACTGCCAATAAATAGATCACGCAGGTCGTAACCTGTGTTGTCTTTGCGCAGCCCGGTTAGCCCATTCCAGATATCACCTTGCGCTGTGACCACTTCCAGGCCCAGGCACAGCTCACGCGCATTGCCGTAGCGCAGCACCTGCGTGCCGCCGGCATTGGTGCCCAGATTGCCGCCAATGGTGCAGCTGCCTTCGGCCGCCAGCGACAGGGGAAACAGGAAGCCAGCTTTGTCCGCTGTGTCCTGGAGTGTTTGCAAAATCATGCCGGCTTCAACCGTGACGGTCAGGTTGTCTGCATCCAGCTGGCGCAGTGCCTGCATGCGCAGCAGGCTCAGCACCACTTGCTGGCCAGAGTTGTCGGGGGTTGAGCCGACAGACAAACCGGTATTGCCACCTTGGGCAATGATGGGCGTATCGGCCTGCGCGCAGGCCTTGACCACCGCTGCCACCTCTTGCGTGCTGGCGGGCCGCACAACGGCCAGCGCTTTGCCATGCACGCGCTTGCGCCAGTCTTGCTCGTAGGCGCTCAAGTCACCGTCGGTCAGAACATGGGCGTCACCCACAATGCCACGCAATGTGGCGATCAATTGCTGGTCCATTTTGGCTTCCTCAACGTGTCTGTGTGATGGTCGTTTTCTTTACGCTTGTGCAGCCAGAGCGGCTTTGGCCGCTTTCTGGCGCAAGCGCACATGCAGGGCGCAGGCTACAAACAGCAGCAGGCACAGTGCAATTTCAATCAGCGCAAGGTAGTTGCTGGGCGCGCTGTCGCTCCAGGCGCGTACAACACCTTCGGTGAAGTACAGCCACACCACCAGACTCACCCAGCGGTAGGTGTACATGCGGTGCTTGAGCAGACCTGCCAGCGGAATGCACAAAGGCAGCGCTTTGAGCACCAGCCATGAGCCACCAGGGCGCAGCGGCGCCAGCCACAGCTCCCAAGCGACGCTCAAAACAATCAGGCCCAGCAGGCTGCCTGCAGCGAGCCAGCGGGTGGCAGCTACGTCGCTGCCGGGGTGGTTGTGGGTTGTGGCATTCATCGGGGTGGCATCATACGGGGCATGGCCCTGACCTTACACCGTACGCGACTGCGCACGCGCCATTTGTTGAAGACGCTCAAGTCTTTTCCATGGCGCAATACCTTGCACACACTCAAAACCCGCTTCAGTGAAGACCAGTTAGGTCTGACAGCGAGCAGTTTGACTTTCACCACCTTGCTGGCACTGGTGCCATTTTTTACGGTCTTGCTGTCTGTTTTTACGGCCTTTCCCAGCTTTGGCCGCTTGCAGGAAACGCTGCAGCGCTGGCTGGTAGACAGTTTGATCCCCAGCGAAATTGCCGAGCAGGTCATGGGCTACCTGCTGCAGTTCACCAGCAAGGCCAGCCAGCTCGGGATTGTCGGTCTGGCCTTTTTGCTGTTGACGGTGGTGAGCCTGATTTTGACCATGGACAAAACGCTCAACCAGATCTGGCGTGTACAGCGCATGCGCCCGCTGGGGCAGCGTTTGCTGATTTACTGGGCCGTGATTACGTTTGGCCCTTTGCTCATGGGCTTGAGCATTGCCACCACGTCCTACGTACTGTCGGCTTCGCGTGGTTTGGTGGCAGTGCTGCCAGAGACTGTGCAGATAGGGTTTAACTCGCTGGAGTTTTTGCTGCTGTCGGCCGCAATGGCGGCGCTCTACCACTTTGTGCCGAACACCCCCGTCAAATGGCGACATGCATGGGCAGGTGGTTTTTTTGTGGCGGCAGGCATGGCTGCTGCCAAGACGGTGCTGGGCTTGTATCTGTCTACGGTGCCCACGTATTCGGCCATCTACGGCACCTTTGCCACTTTGCCTATTTTGCTGATCTGGATCTACACCTGCTGGGTCATCTTTTTGCTGGGTGCTCTGGTTGCTGCGTATTTGCCCAGTTTGCTGGCTGGAACCAGCCGCAACCTGCGCCAGCCTGGCTGGCAGTTCGAGCTGGCACTGGAAACGATTGCCGTGCTGGAGCCCTTGCGCGCACAGGAGCAGCGCGGCATGCCATCGATGGCTTTGGCCAAACGCTTGCGTGTGGACCGTTTGCAGCTGGAGCCCGCGCTGACTGCCCTGACGTCTATCCGCTGGGTAGGGGCCATGCCCGATTCTGGAACGGCGTATCTGGAAGAGGGTGAGCCACGCTACGTATTGCTGGTAGAGCCAGATCAGACGCTGCTGGCGCCCTTGTTGGAGCACATGCTACTCACCCACACCGAAAGCACCGCAGCTTTGTGGCGCAGTGCAGGACTGGAGACATGTTTGCTGCGCATGGCCTTGCCAGCCATGAGTGGCGATGTGCTCAAGGGCATAGATGGGGCGGAGCCAGCCGCTGGCGCTTCACATTAAAATGTCAGCGTTTTATGGCATTTTCCTTTGCTGGAAAACCGATAGTTGCTTCTGTATTTGAAGCATTTGATCTTGATTTCATATCCCGCCTTTAATCGGTTGTGGGTATGTCCCAGCCCCAGTTCGAGCATGCTGCCCGGGTTTTATAGATTGGCTGCCAGCCAGCCTGTTGCCTGAAAAAACTCTGACGGGCCATGCCGTATGGAGCCAGCCTGCGGGCAAATTTCACCTCTACCTACAAACATTGCCAGAGCGTGGCCCTAGGCTGCGCTTTGGTGCATTTTTTGTCGTCATTGCTATGAGCGCATCTGTTGTTGAACCCTGGCTGCAACCTACTTTGGCCCATGCACTGCAAGCACGTGTAGCTGCTACGCCGTCTTTGCCCGCATACCGTGAATTTGCAGGCAAGGATCTGCCCTGGAAGCAGTACAGCTGGCAGGAGGCGGGGGCCGCTGTCACGGGCTTTCGGGGTGCCATGCAGCAGTGCGGTGTGCGCCACGGCGATCGTGTGGGCATTTGGCTGCCTAACAGTGTGAATGCCATGTGCGTGGACCAGGCGGCGCTGCAGATTGGCGCCATCTCGGTGCCGGTGCACACCACCGACAACCCGGCCAGCATTGCCTATATTTTTGACAACGCAGAGGTCAGCCTGCTGGTCTTGTCCAGCCTGAGCCAATGGGAGCGCCTGCGCAACACCAGCTATGCAATGAATACGTTGCACACCGTGGTGGTGGCTGATCTGCAAGACCAGGTGGCCCCAATACCCGGCCAGCCGCGTGTGGTGCCTCTGGCGCAATGGTTGCAGGCGGGGGCATCTGCGGCGATGGGCGCAGCCCCTGCACTGCCTGCAGCGCAGGATGTAGCTGCCATTGTTTACACCTCGGGTACCACCGGAAAGCCCAAGGGGGTCATGCATGACCCATGCGAACGTTGTGGCGGATGTAGGTGCTTTTGTGGAGCGCTTGCAACCGAACGCACAAGACCGGTTTCTGTCGTTCTTGCCGCTGTCGCACACCTTTGAGCGCACGGTAGGCTACTACCTGGCGGTTGCTTGCGGGGCATGCACCTCGTATGCGCGCTCTGCGGCATTGCTGATGCAGGATATGCAGACTGAAAAGCCCACCATTTTGGTGTGCGTGCCGCGCATTTACGACCGTGCCCATACCAAGGTGCTGGAGAAAGTGCAGGCAAGCGGGGAAGCTGAGCGCACGGCATTTGAAGCTGCTGTGCAGTGGGGCTGGGCCAATTTCTGTGCACGCCAAGGCATCACCGATGTGCACAAGCACGATGCGTCGCTGATCAACGCGCCAAAGCCTGCTGCCCACGCGGTGATTGCGCAGCAAATTGCCAGCTTGTTTGGTGGCGGCATTCGCATGGCCATTACAGGGGGGGCAGCCATTGCGCACAGCACTGCCAAAGTGTTTCTGGCGCTGGATGTGCCACTGCTGCAAGGCTATGGCATGACGGAAACCAGCCCTGTGATTTCCGTAGTGACGCTACAGAGCAATGACCCCTCCACCGTTGGTGAGCCTTTGCCTTGCGTGGAAGTGCGCATTGGCGCGCAGCGTGAACTGCAGGTGCGTGGCCCCATTGTGATGAAGGGGTACTGGAAGCGGCCGCAAGAGTCGGCGGCAGCACTGACAGACGATGGCTGGCTGCGCACCGGAGACCAGGCAGAACTGGTAAAAGGGCGTATTCGCTTGCTGGGGCGTTTGAAGGAGATCATCGTCACCTCGACCGGCGAGAAACTCTCGCCTGCCGATCTGGAGCTGTCTTTGCTGGCCGATCCCTTGATTGAACAAATCATGGTGCTGGGCGATCACCGCCCCTATGTGAGCGCGATTGCGGTGCTCAATGCCGAAAACTGGGACATGCTGGCGGCAGCCAATGGCTGGGACGCCAGCAACCCAGACACCCTGCGCCAGCCTGTGGTGGTGCAGACTATTCTTCAGCGGCTGCACGCCTTGAGTACGGATTTCCCCAGCTACGCGCAACCACGTGCACTGCTGCTGACCACCGAGCCATGGAGCGTAGAAAACCAGTTGCTCACACCCACCATGAAGGTCAAGCGCAAGCAGATATTGGAGCGCTACAGCGTGGAGGTTGACGGCATGTACAGCGGCCGTCGCAGCATTTAGAGTGCGCAAACGCAACCCTTGATACGTCGTTGATTGCCTTGTCGTACTTTTGTACTGCCTATGGTTTCACGCCTCGTCTCAACCATAAATCTGCGGTTTACTGGGTTGCGTTAGTCGCTCTTAGACCCTTAAGCATCGCTCAGCTGCAAATTGGCAATTGACTGCTGTGCTCAGTGAACGGTTCTTGATGCACGCACTTCAGCGCAAAAAACGAAGCCCCGGTGCATGCGCAACCGGGGCCGGAGGCTTCCACCTAGACTTGGTGCGAAACCGGATACCCCTAGTTTCGACCAGTGCAGCGCAAACTTGAGGCTTAGAGTTTGACGCGGCCAGCCCAGATGTCGGCATACATCTTCCAGTCGCCCATGAAGCTGTATATCGGGCGTTTAAAGCTGGCCGGTTTGTTCTTTTCAAAACCAAAGTGACCGAGCCAGGCGAAGGCATAACCCAGAAACAGCCCCAAGGCGATGAACCATGGCTGGCCTTGCCAGATAGCCAGCGCCAGGCAGATCAGCCCCAGCGTGCTGCCCACAAAGTGCAAGCGGCGACAGGTGCGGTTGCTGTGCTCGCTCAGGTAGAACGGGTAAAAATCAGCAAAACGGGTGAACGTTTTGGGATCGACACTGGCCGTGTTTACGCTGGTCATTGCGACCTCCTGCAAGGTGAGCACCTAGGGCGGTGCATGGCGCATGGTCGACCAGAAAACCTGCACTTGCAAGGGCCTGAACCCTACTTGAAGAACGCTTTGCCGAGCTGTTACGCTAGCTTGTGCATGCCCGGAATCTCCGCATCGTTGTATCGCCGGATTGCTTTATCGCGCTCGGCTGACTGTCCGCCTTCTTTCAACGCTGCGCGCAGAAGCTGGCTTTGTTTTCGCAACGCTTGGCCAGAACCCGTTTTGTGCTCGCTTGCTCGCTCTTTCGTTCATGGCGAACAAATCCATGAAAAAAGCCCGCAAGCTGCGGGCTTTCAAAGCGGGCCAGAAGGGCTCAGCCATTCAAAAAATCATGCAGTGCAAACAAGGTCTCATCCGGTGATTCCGTCATCTGGTTGTGGCCCATGGGCAGCATAACCACGCGGTAGGTCTTGGCGTGGCGCTGGGCTGTGTCGATCAAGCCTTTGGCAGCCTTGGCAGGCGTCATCTGGTCTTGCTCGCCCAGTGCAAAAAGAATGGGGCACTGCACTTGGGCGATAGCAGCTTCTCCGCCGGTATAGCTGTCACAGGCGAGAAAGCCTGCGTGCAGCAAGTTGGTCTCGCTGTTGCTGGCTAGCACGCGGCGGCCCAGTGCCATGCCGGCACCAAACACCCAGCTGCCTGCGCCATTGGGGGGCGATAGCGTGGCGCGTGAAAAAGTGTTGACCATGGCAATGGCTTTTTCAGGCGTGTTCAGCGCCGAATCCAGCAGTGCAGGCGCAACTTTCATGGGAAAGGCGGTGCCCACCAGCGCCAAGTGGCTGATGCGCTCAGGCAGCTGGGCGGCCGTCTGCATGGCAATCAAACTGCCCCAGCTGTGGCCCACCAGGGCAGCTTTTTGCAAGCCCATGGCATCCATCAGTGCGCCAATAAAGGTGGCGGCAGCTTCGACCGTTGCGGGTGCTGCACCAGCGCTTTTGCAGTGACCGGGCAGGTCAATGGCCAGCACATTCCAGCCATGGTTGGCCATGTAGCGGCTTTGCAGGGCCCACACGCTGTGGTCACACAGCACGCCATGGATGAAGATGGCCGTCGGCTTGCTGCTGTCAAAAGCTTTGCCGCCGGTGTAAGCGTAAATGCGGGCTTGGTGAACGTCGATATACATGTGTCTCTTCCTGGGCTTTTTTAGATGTCGGCAATCAAGCGTTTACCCATGCAGATGGATGCATCGTTGGCGTAGCCGAGGCTTTCGTAAAACGCGATCACGGCATGGTTGCCGCTGCGCACCTGTAAATTGAGTTTGGGGCAGCCTAGCGCCACGAGCTGTTGCTCAGCCCATGCCACCAGTTGGCGGGCATGGCCTTGGCGCTGGTGCAAGGGGTGCACTGCCAAGTAATTGATCCAGCCCCGATGGCCCTCGTAACCGGCCATGATGGTGGCAATCAGCTGGCCTTGCGCATTCAGCCCCACCACAAACAATTCGGGCGCCACGCTGAGCTTGCGCGCAATGTCTTTGGCGGGATCGTTCCACGGGCGCACCAGCTCGCAGTCTTTCCACAGCTGCACCACGGCCTCCTGGTCTGCAGGCGTGAAGGCGCGAATCTGCATCAGACAGCCTTCTCCGCTGCCTTGAGGGCGCGTTTGAGGTCGTCGATCAGATCGTCGGCATCTTCCAGCCCGATGGACAGGCGGATCGTGCCCTGACTGATGCCGGCCTGAGACAGCGCCTCATCGCTCATGCGGAAATGCGTGGTGCTGGCCGGGTGAATGACCAGCGAGCGGCAATCGCCCACGTTGGCCAGATGACTGAACACTTTCAGTGTCTCAATGAACTTCTTGCCCTGGTTGCGGTTGCCTGCAATGTCAAAGCTGAACACCGAGCCCGCTCCACGGGGCAGCAGCTTTTGTGCCAGAGCATGGGAGGAATGTGTTTCCAGCATGGGGTGGCCCACGCGGCTGACCAGTGGGTGGCTGGCCAGAAACTGCACCACTTTTTCGGTGTTCTTCATGTGGCGCTCCATGCGCAGGGGCAGGGTTTCAATGCCTTGCAAAATCAGCCACGCGCTGTGCGGGCTAAGGCAGGCACCAAAGTCGCGCAGGCCTTCGCGGCGGGCGCGCAGCAGGAAGGCACCAGTGGTGCTTTCCTCGCTGAACACCATGTTGTGAAAGCCGTCGTAGGGTTCGGTCAGTTCAGGGAATTTGCCCGATTTTTCCCAGTCAAAGCTGCCGCCATCCACCACAATGCCGCCAATGACCGTTCCATGGCCCGAAAGGAACTTGGTGGCCGAGTGGTAAACAATGTCGGCCCCGTGCTTGAGCGGCTGCATCAGCCAGGGCGAGGTGAGGGTGGAGTCCACCAGCAGCGGCACGCCGGCCTCGTGGGCCATCTGGCTGATGGTGGGAATGTCCAGCACATCCAAACCGGGGTTGCCCACGGTTTCACCAAAGAACAGCTTGGTGTTGGGGCGTACGGCGGCTTTCCAGCCATCAACGTCTCCGGGTTTGACAAAGGTGGTTTCAATGCCAAATCGGCGCAGCGTGTAGTGCAGCAGGTTCTGGCTGCCACCGTACAGCGCGGTACTGGCCACAATGTGGCTGCCTGCACCCATCAGCGTGGCAATCGACAGGTGCAGCGCCGCCTGACCGCTGGCCACGGCAATCGCGCCTACGCCACCCTCCAGTGCCGAGACGCGTTGCTCCAGCACTGCGTTGGTGGGGTTGCTGATGCGGCTGTATACGTGGCCGGGGCGCTCAAGGTTAAACAGGCTGGCAGCGTGGTCACTGGAGTCGAAGACAAAAGAAGTCGTCAAGTGAATAGGAACGGCGCGTGCGCCAGTTGCCGGGTCAGGCTGAGCACCCGCGTGCAGGCTCAGGGTGTCAAAACCAGGGTCGCTATAACCGGGCATGTGTGCTATCTCCAACGTTTTTGTGATGGGTCAGCATGCTGGCACAGATACAGACCGCAGTCAGCACTTTGGAGACGTATTCAGACGGCTGCAGGCCGTGGAAATAGGGGAATGCTCACGAAGTGGTAGCTATAAGCGCTTGTATTTATTGACTTTAAAATTGAAATATATTGCAATGCTTTGATTTATATGCGCTGGTAGCTATTGTTTTCAATGCTTCGTGCTCAGATACTGATCCTGTCGCGCAGGAAGGCCGCAGCGCTTGTGTTGTGGGATATATTGCTGGCCAAGGCACCGCATATGGCGATGGTGGCCTGATTTTGGAGATATACCGAATGAAAGTGAGCGACATCCTGCTCCTCAAGGGCAGCACTTTGTATGTGGCGCAGGCCGATGATGCGTTGGCCGATGCCGTCGCCTTGATGGCGGAAAAAGACATAGGCTCGCTGGTCGTGATGGAGCACGGCGATGTGGTGGGCATGCTGACATTCCGTGAAGTGATTCAGGCCACGGTGAAAAACGGCGGCAGTTTGGGCGCTAGCCGTGTGCGCTCAGCCATGGACGATGCCCCGCTGACTTGCACCATGGAAACCGAACTGGATGAGGTGCGGCGCATGATTTTGGACCGCCACGCACGCTATATGCCGGTGATGGACAAGCGCATGCTGATGGGAGTGGTCAGCCTGTATGACGTGGCCAAGGCTGTGGTGGACAGCCAGAATTTTGAGAACAAATTGCTTAAGGCCTATATCCGTGACTGGCCTGAGCAAGAAACGCCCAATCCCTGAGTTTGGCGCTGCGGCGACGGCTCATGCAAAAAGGCTTCCGTGATGGAAGCCTTTTTTTATGGGCGCAAGCCGTGTGGTGCCAGCGCTTGACGCTGGCTTGTCAGGCCGGCTGGTGGTTGGTGACCTTGCGCAACCAAGTCGGTAAATCGTGCGCTGGCATGGGTTTGGCAAACAGATAGCCTTGCAGCACGGGGCAGCCTTGCTCGGTCAGCCATGCGGCTTGCTCGGGCGTCTCAACCCCCTCAGCGACAACCGTCATTCCAAGGCTGGTCGCAATATTGAGTACAGAGCGCGTGAGCGCGCTGGCTGCCGAGCTGGTGGTGACATCGTGCACAAAGCTCTTGTCCAGCTTGAGCTCTGAAATAGGCAAGCGGTGCAAATAGCTCAGGCTGGAGTAGCCGGTTCCAAAGTCATCCATGGACAAGCGCATGCCCATGGCGTGCAGATTCTTGAGGTTGTTGAGCGTGGCAGGGCTGCTGTCGAGCATCACGCTTTCTGTAATCTCCAGCATCAGGTCGTTGCAAGCCAGACCGTGCTCTTCCAGGCTGTTGTACACGCGTTGCGCAAATTCAGGGTCGTGAAAGTTGTTGGTCGATAAATTCACGGCAATATGCGGAACAGATAGCCCTTGCGCACGCCATGTGGCCAATTGCGTGCAAGCCGCATCAATCAGCCAGCTGGTCAGCGCGTGAATCAGGCCAGCATCTTCAGCCGCTGCTATGAAGCGCGGCGGCGCTACCCAGCCCCATTCAGGGTGCTGCCAGCGTGCCAATGCTTCCACGCCATACAGCGTGTGCTCTGCCGTACTCAAAACCTGTGGCTGGTAATGCAGCTGTAGCCCACCGTCGGTCAATGTTTGACGTAGCTCGCGCTCCATGTCGGCGCGCTCCTGGCTGATTTTCCCCATCTCTGGCTGATAACGCTCCCACAGCTGGCTGCCTTGGCTTTTGGCGGCGTACATGGCCTGGTCGGCATGGCGCAGCAGCATTTCAATATCGGTGCCGTCTTCTGGGTAAGTGCACACGCCGATGCAGGCGCTGGGAATCGTCATGACGCCGTTGATACTGAAGGGCTCGGCAATGGCGTCCAGCATTCGCTGTGCAACTTCAGGAATTTGCTCCGCAGGGCAGCGCGGCATGAGCACTGCAAACTCATCGCTGGACAGGCGCCCCACCACGTCATCAGGGCGGGTGCACTGGCCCAGCCGCAGGGCAATTTCACACAGCAAGGCATCTCCTGCTGCATGGCCCAGGCTGTCGTTCCAGAGTTTGAATCGATCCAGATCCAGGAAGAACAACACCCCTACTTGGCCGCGAATGGAGTGCAGCACCTGCTCGGCGCACTCATTGAACATGGTGCGATTGGGCAGCAGCGTAAGCGTGTCGTAGTAGGCCAGCTGGCGGATGCGGTGCTTGCTGGCATCACGCTCCATTGCGATGGCGCTCAGGTACAGGCAAGCTTTGACCACTTGCTGATGCAGCGCGTTGGGTGCACCAGTGGATTCAAAGTACAACGCAAATGTGCCCAGAACTTTGTGGTCGTGGCTTTTGATGGGGCAAGACCAGCAAGCGCGCAGGCCTGCCTCCAGGAACGGTGCGGCAATATCTTGCCAGTTGGGGTCTGTGCTCAGGTCGGTGCTGATGACCTCATGCCCTAAAAAAGCAGCGGCACCGCATGCGCCGGTACTGGGGCCAATACGCATGCCTTCAATGAGGGCGGACAGCGAATCAGGCAAGCTGGGCGCCGCCAAGGGGTGTAGCAAGTCATCCTCATCCACCGTCAAGATGCTGACGTGTACTTGCGGCAGCAACGCCTCTAACGCCTGGCACAGGTGGAGCATGAGCGTAGGCAGAGGCTTTTCTTGCACCACATCTTCCAGAACTTGCCGCTGAAAAGCCTCAAAGCGTTTGGTAAAGCCAATGTCCGTCAAGACAATGACTTGTGCAGCTGTGCGATCGGCGGGGGTGGACTGGCGGTCCAGCGTATTGATGCTGGCAGCCACCCATAGTGGGGAGCCATCCCTGTGTGTAAGTAATAGCTCGCCGCTGTAAGCACCACGGTGCACCAATTGTTCGCGAATGTGCGGCGCCAGGTCAGTAGACGACGCCAGTAATTTTTGGAGCGGGCGTACGCCTTGCATGTCCTGCAAGGTGTAGCCCAAAAGGCGGGTAAAACCGTCATTGACGTGCACCACATTCAGGTGATCGTCCGTGAGCAGCCATGCGCTATCGCTGCTGTGCAGCGCTTGCAACCAGTCCAAGGTCTGAGGAGCCGGTGTCAAGTGTGTCATCAAACGGCTTTCTGGAAAAATTTCGCAAATAGTAACAAGCTGTCAGAGCCCCGCCAAGATGTTCAAGCATCACAAGGGCATAATTCGCAGCACTATGAGCGGTAACACTTTCGGAACTCTTTTCACGGTCACCAATTTTGGTGAATCGCATGGGCCAGCCATTGGCTGCGTTATTGATGGATGTCCTCCGGGCATGCCGTTATCGGTTGAAGATATCCAGTGGGATCTGGACCGACGTCGCCCCGGTACCAGCCGGCATGTGACGCAACGGCAGGAACCTGATCAAGTAGAAATTCTCTCCGGTGTGTATGAGGGGGTAACCACAGGCACGCCGATTGGCTTACTGATTCGTAATACGGACCAGCGCAGCAAAGATTACGCCAATATCGCTCAAAGTTTTCGCCCTGGGCATGCTGATTACGCGTATTGGTACAAATATGGTGTCCGAGATCCCCGTGGCGGCGGGCGTTCATCGGCCCGCTTGACGGCTCCTACCGTGGCAGCCGGTGCTGTGGCCAAGAAGTGGCTGAAAGCGCAGTTTGGTACGGAGTTTCGGGCTTGCATGACGCAACTAGGTGAGCTGCCGATTGGGTTTGAAGACTGGGCCCATGTAGCGCACAACCCATTTTTCGCTCCGGTCTCAGATGTGCAGCAGCTTGAAAACTATATGGATGCCCTGCGCAAGGCTGGTGACAGTTGTGGCGCCCGCATCCGCGTGCAGGCGACAGGCATGCCGGTAGGGCTGGGCCAGCCGCTGTACGACAAGCTGGATGCTGACATTGCCTACGCCATGATGGGGTTGAACGCTGTCAAGGGTGTAGAAATTGGAGCGGGCTTTGCCAGCGTAGCGCAACGCGGCACCGTGCATGGTGACTCGCTCAGCCCCGAAGGTTTCCGCTCCAACAATGCCGGTGGCGTGCTGGGCGGGATTAGCACCGGGCAAGATCTGGAGGTGAGCATTGCCATCAAGCCCACCAGCTCTATCTTGAGCCCCCGCGAATCGATTGATACGCTGGGCCACAGCACAGAAGTGATTACCAAAGGTCGCCATGACCCTTGCGTGGGCATCCGTGCTGCACCCATCGCCGAAGCCTTGCTGGCGCTGGTAGTCATAGACCACGCCTTGCGCAACCGTGCACAGTGCGGTGATGTCAGCCTGCCGCTGGCACCGATTCCTGCATCAGCGCAGGAGTAAAAAGAAGAGCTGCTGGCGCTTTCAAATCAACACATTAAGATAGTTTTAATGCGTAAGTCGTTGTTGTTTAAGCGTACCTAGCTCTTCTTTTTAAATAACCACCCAAACAAAAGGCCGCAAATGCGGCCTTTTGTTTGGGTGGTCCAGATGTCGTACTCAGGTGCGCACCTCATCGACCAGATGCTTGAAGTCGTCGATGTCTTCAAAGCTGCGGTACACGCTGGCAAAGCGGATGTACGCCACCTTGTCGAGCTTGCGCAGCTCTTGCATCACCAGCTCGCCAATGCGTGAGGAGGGAACTTCGCGCACACCAGCAGTCAGCAATTGCTCTTTGACGCGTTCAATAGCGTCATCCACCTGGGGCGACGCGACGGGTCGCTTTCGCAAAGCCAGTGTGAATGAGGCTTGCAACTTGTCGTGGCTGAAGTCAATGCGGCGACCATCTTTCTTGACCACGGTGGGAAAGCTCACATCAGGGCGTTCGTAGGTGGTAAAGCGCTTGGCGCAGCTCAGACATTGCCGACGGCGGCGAATGAAGGCCCCTTCTTCGGCCACGCGGGTTTCCACGACTTGGGTGTCCGGGTGGCTGCAAAAAGGGCACTTCATAGCGACAAAGGCTTACTTGTAGACAGGAAAGCGTGCGGTCAGCGCAGCCACTTGCTCACGCACACGGGCCAGATTGGCTTCGT
>CAUQST010000053.1:0-25793 GCA_963520865.1 uncultured Comamonas sp. | reverse complement strand
TTTTCAATGGTGTCATTGGCTTCGACTTCCAGTGCAATCGTTTTCCCAGTGAGTGTTTTGACAAAAATTTGCATGGCCCATGCAGAGGTTGAAAAGACAGATAGCCAAAGCACAAAAAGTACGCGATATATTTTTCTCGACGGCATGGGGAAGGGAGTCAATAAGTTGTGATGCGGATTTGCAGAAAATAGGGCTATAAGAGGTTTTTTCAGCAAAAAATGATGATAAAGCACATTATTTGCATGTTATAAAAACTGAGAAACATGTTGAAGCGGCCACCTACAGAGATGCCTGCTAGGACTGCTTCTGGTCGAAAGCAAAATATCGCCTACTTCTGGCTCTTCCGCTAGGCCCAGGGAGCAATGGGCTCTGGATCGCGCCACAACCCAGCCTTGCGCGCCTTCGCTTCCTGCTCTGCGAACTCATACTGTCCGCGCTCTTGTGATGGCTGCTCCTTGGCATAAGAGCGATACCACCAAGCCATGCCAACGGTGACCATGGCAAGGCCAGCGTCGAGATTTCGAGGGTATTTGGGTGCGGATGCTGGAGCAACCCATACAGAGCAGATATGTCGCTTGTAGCGATCCATCTTGCTGCAGCGCAGCTCTGCCTCTTTCATGTAGACGAGATCGGACAAGGTTTCCCGTGCTCGATTGCCGAAAGGCTGCTTGCGCTCAGGTGCATCAATGCCCTGGAGGCGCACTTTGATCTGTTGGTAGGGATGGGCTGCATCCTGAGTAGGGCAGCGAGCGGTGAGGGTGTCGCCGTCTGAGATGCCGACGACGAGGCAGAGAAGGGCGGCTGCGATCATTACTCAATGTTAGTCATCAAGAAGCACTACTTTATTCAGAAGAAATGATTGATTTCTCCGTTGCAATTTGTTGCATAAAGCTCGCCTTATGTGGCTAACTGCGGACGTAGGTTCAATTGAGGAATACGGAATTGAATTGCTGGGTCTGTGATGGTCTGTCGTGAAATTTAGGTGATAGCACCGATTTAGCACAGACGCCTTGGAAGCCGTATGTTTATTGGGTTAGACGCGGGTTCAATTCCCGCCAGCTCCACCATCCACGACACCGCCACACACTGAAAACCTCAGTCTGTGGCGGTTTTCTTTTGCACTAAAGTGTCCTGTGGTGTCGGCAAATTCGCACCGAATTCGCACGCGATTCGCACGGATTACCCCTCGCTACCGAGTCGCAGCTCAGCTACGGGCTTTGGGAAGTCTTCACGGATGAACTTGCCATAGGTTCTGAAGACTATCTCTACATCTTCATGCCCAAGCTGGCTAGCCACGTACCAAGAATTGGCGCCTGCGGTCAGTAAGGTTGAGGCTTAGGTGTGCCGGATTTGATACGGGTTCCGATACTTGATCCCCGCTCGCTCCATGATTGGAAGCTAGGCAGTTTTGCGAAATTGCGCGTCTGTTGACCACGGTGCAAGCGTTCTAGGATTAAGAAAAACGCGCTGCCCTCGCTCAAAACTGATGTGTTTTTGGGCTTTGAGCGCACAAACTGCATCGGCATTCAGATCGACGGCGCGCACTCCAGCAGCTGTTTTTGGCGCTTTAACTACACCAACTACTTGGTTTTGTTCAATGCGGGCAGTTATTTTTTCAAAATCAATGTGCTTCCATTCCAACGCCTGTAGTTCATCTGGGCGCAGCCCGAAGTTAAATCAGAACTGAAACATAGGCCTATTCTCCTCCCGATAGGCATTCAAGATGACCTCTCGTTCAGCCTGAGTGAATGGCTCGATCACATAGTTACTGGATTTGCTTTTTTGTCGAATCAGCTTGACCAGGGCGATTTGATCCAATGGATTCATGACGATGAACCCGTCATTGGGTGCATCTGCATCGAGCAAAGCCGCGTGAACTCACCTGTTACTCAGATGTTCTCAATCATCGAAAACACAAGAAATATTCCACCAAGAAAGAGGGCCAGCAGGATTGGGGCGCCAATGTAACTTTCCCACCACTTGGGAGCACCATACGGTTTGACGTTGTGTTTCATCAGATGTTCTTACCTAATAATCGAACCATGTGGTTCGGTTAAGAGTGTAGCATTGAATAGTGCAAAATGAGACTCACTGGTTCGATTAAAGGTACCCATGGGACGTGTGAAGACTGAAAATAAGCGGCTTGAACTGTTGCAAGCTGCGACAGAGGTGTTTTTGGAGCAGGGGTATGACCAAACACTTATGTCACATATCAGCGATAGGGCAAAGTGCTCCAAAGGAACGCTCTATAGCTACTTCGCCTCTAAGAATGAGCTCTTTTGTGAAGCTATTTTTGAAGCTACCGCTCAAGAGGCCAGCGTCGTTGTTATTAAGCCGGCCTCATCGCAGGAGTGTGTCGACGTCACGCTAGCGAGGTTCGGTATGAGCTATCTCAAGATGACTTACAGCCCGAGATTTCAAGCACTTCGGCGTCTAGTTTTTGCCGCAACTTCCGACATTGAGGTTGGCCGTACGGTTTACCAAAAAGCAGTTAAACCGCATGTTTTAAGGACAGCGGAATTCCTTGCTTCTACTATGAAAATAGGACACCTGCGAGATGCAGACCCAGAACTTGCGGCATGGCACCTTATCGGGCTGCTTGAATCTGAGTCACTCCTCAAATTTCTAATGCACTCCTTGGAAAGTAGTACGCTAGAAAATATTGATGGCGTTGTGGATCGAACAGTGAGGGTTTTTTGTGACTCTTACAAGGTCTGAATAGACATGTCCTTGAGGGCGCACATTTAGAGAAGAGCGAGGCATTGATGCCCGAGTCGACCGTTCCCTAGAGAGTTACAGGGATGCAAACGTAGTACCCGGCACATGCAAGTCGCTGTAAATTGACTGATGTTTGGCAATGAAGGCGTACTTCAGTCGCATTGACGAGCGAAGTACGCTGGTGCATTTTTTAGAATGTCACGCTCCTTGGTGAACAGTTTGAGCTCAGCCTTCAAGCTGCGCTTTGACTGGCTTGCTCAAACCGCTGCACAGCAGGAATTTGTTGCAACTTAACCCACCTGTACAGGCTATGTGTGCTCACATTTAAGCGACGTGAGACATCGGTCACGCTGTGGCCGTGTTCTAGGATTTTTTGACCGCCTCAATCCTGAATACTTCTGAGTAGCGTTGTGCGTTTACACGGATTCCTATTTGAGCGGAAATAGGAGGCTGCGAGCTATCTGCAAGACTCTGGTCGATTCAGTCAAAAAATACACCAAACCCGCAGAGAATCTGCTCGGCCTAATCTATCGCCTCATGCCGCAGCTGTATCGGCTTGCTTGTGCCCAGATTTGGGTGGAAATGAGGGGTGGCAAGGGGCAGCTCAATCCGGTTACGGCCAGCAGCTTTACCGCGGTACAGGGCTGCGTCGGCATCTCGCATGGCGTTCTCTAAAGCTTGCGTGCTGGCAAAGGGTCGCGAGATGCCAATCGTGACTGTGCAGCGCAGTACATCGTCACTGTCTGCCACTTTGATGGCCTGCTCTTGAACACTGGCGCGCAAACGCTCGGCCAGACGTATGGCGCCTGCGTTGTCAGTGTCCAGGCAAATAGCCACAAACTCTTCTCCGCCAATGCGGCCAGTCAAATCACCGTGGCGTGCGGTGTTACGCACCACTTCTGCCACATGGCACAGCACCGTATCTCCCGCTTGGTGCCCGTAGGTGTCGTTAATTTGCTTGAAATGATCAACATCCATCAGCAGCAGGTACGCCGGTGCCGCATTGCGTGTGCTGAAAAACAGTTCAAGCGCTTCAGAAATCCCCCGTCGATTGAGTAGTTGCGTCATGGGATCACGCCCCGCCATGTTGCGCAGATCGTCAGTTAAGCGGCGCAGCACCAGCCAGACAATCGAAGGTGGAATCACCGTGGCCAGTGACGTCATGTAGATGTAGAACACCATCTGAAAGCTGCTGTCCATATGCAGCGCGTCCAGGCCGCCATTTAGAATTTTTACGAACTTGATAGCGTTCAGTAAACAGATACCGCTGATCAGCAGGGCAAAGATCACCATCTCTGCATACAAATCTTTGGCAAATGTGCGCACGCCATAGATGATGGTGAGTGTCATACCCAAGAACATCAACGCCGCCATGCCTGCCAGCATGGCGTAGCGTGCCGTTGGCCCCAAACTCCACTGCACCAGCACCTGCGCTGCCACGTAGACCACCGCAAACCCTATCAATGGTTGCCATAAGGGCACGGTATGTCCAAAAAAACGCATGGCACCAAGCCAGTAAGCAATGGGCGCAGCCAGTGTGAGCGTGTGGTTGACTACACTCATCTCGCTCCATGCGGGGCCATTCTCAGCCAGCTGCAATACATAGGCCAACCCCAGCAAGAGGTTGCCCAACGCAAAAAAATCCATGCCCATCTTTTTGCCTTGCAAACGCTTGCTGATGAGCAAAAACATGACAGCAAAGCACAGTAAGTGTGCGCACAGCATGCCGACAAGAATGGTTGCAACCATATTGATTTGTGAAAAGGCAGATAACAGCCGACGGCAGCAGGCATGCGCTAGTGCGACTGGCTGCCACTGCAGTCGCAAGCAATACTTTGCGCTGCTAAGCACTGGCAGCTAGTAAGGTACGCCTGCTGTGCGATGTAGCAACAAGTGAGTGAGGAACGGCGCAGTGTAATGATTTGTGCGCAAATGCCAAGTGTTTGACAACAGAGCATGTCTGGACAGCGCAGCGTTTGGGCTACCTAAACTGCGCACCGCCCAGTTTTGCATCTGCTCTGCATTTTGCTAACGCGAAAGTATGCTGGGTGCCCTAAGTAAGGGCAGTACCCACAAGACCAGAACCCAGCCCTTGATATGCCGTCGCTTTGCCTTGCGTTGCCGTACTTTGGAGTTGCCTGCGTTTGTGTGCCTTACTTTCAAACAAAAATCTGCGTTGGCTGGGTGGCGTTAGTAGCTGTCAGGGGCAGGTTGAACCGTGATGGCGTCTTTATAGAATGGCTGACCGATCGGCTCAACACGAAGGCATTTCATGGACATTACGGCCCCTGTTACGTTGGAAGAGTGGAATTTGGCAGGCACAGACTATCTGCCAGGCCTGCTGGGCATGCGCTTTGTGAAAGTGCAGCCAGATGAGGTGGTCGCCACCCTTGATGTGCGCCGTGCCTTGGGTGCCTGGAATGGCTACTTGCATGCTGGCGCGATGGTTTCATTGGCAGATACGTGCTGTGGCTATGGCACTGTGCGTAGCTTGCCCACCGGGGCTAGTGGGTTTACCACGGTTGAGTTGAAGAGCAACATGCTGGGCACAGCCCGCCAGGGGCGGGTTGTTTGTACGGCACGGCCCCTTCACCAAGGACGCACTACGCAGGTTTGGGATGCAGAGGTTCGCCGTGAGGTGGATAACGCACTGATTGCTAGCTTTCGCAACACGCAATTAATTTTGTGGCCTAAAGCGTAGTTTTAGATGTTTGCAAGACCCGTGCAATGCAGGTTTTGTATTGGGCGGGCGGCGCGTCGCTAGCTCTGTAACAGGGCGCGCACCACCGCACCCAAACTGGGTGCTCATTATTCGTTGGTTGCACGAAGGCCTATATGCCTAAGAATTTGAATGGTGCTGAGGGGCGAAATTGCTGCGTAGCGTTGCCTGAGTAGGTGTGGCTTTGGTCAGCGCCCAGATCAAGCTTGAGAACTTTGCCGCTTTGCTGGCTGAAGTCCAGTGCCTTCAGATCGACCCAGAAAGTATTTGGGGTGAGCGCTGATTCAAAAAAATACAATTTGCGTTGGTGGTCGAATACGGTGCGCCAGCGTGTGGACGAAATGTTGGGCTCTTCTGGCGTGTTCAGGCCATAGGGCACCGATACATTGCGGATCACGCTGAATACACTGGCCAGGGCTTTGTTGGGGTCGGGTTCTTTGGGGATGGCATTGACATAAAACGATGCCCGTGCAAAACGATCTGCCGCCCGGTTGGTGCCGGGCAGCATGGTGGTGCCGCCAATTTGCTTCCAATATGCGTCTAGAGCCAGCTGCTGCTCGAAGATCGGCGAGTTGGTCATGACCTGGAATGCGCGGCTGTGGTGAATGACTTGCTTGCCGCCGATGTATTCGACGATGGCGCTGTCACCGCTGGCGTCAGACATGGATAAGTGCAGCGTTGTCAGCCGGTTTTCGCCGGGCACGCTGTCAGAAACGATGGTGAATGGCTGCTCTTGCAGCGCCGCAACGGCTTGCGCAACCGTGGCGAAGTTGTCCAGCACGTACTGGGCCCAGGCGGCAATTGTCAGTCCGGGTTTGCTGCTGGCGTCGAACGCCGGGTATTGCGATTCCACCAGCCACAGCAAATTGGCGTTGAGGCCTGCCTCGTTCACCCCATCGGTGGTGGAGATGTCATAGCCTGAGGTGATGACGCTTCCGTACTTGGATGTCCAGCGCAGTGTGTTGGCACCCGTTTGCCCGGTGCGCTCCATGCCCCGTGGCAATACCCAGAGGTTACTGACGATGTCGCTCTTCCAGTCCATGGACCGGGCTGTCATCACCTGGCCTTCAGCGCCGTGGTACACCAGTCTTGTGCAGGCCCACGCGCTAGATACGGCAGCAAGGCCTGAAAGACCCAGCAGCAAGGCGGCAAGTGGCGGACGAATGCGAGGCATATCAATCTTCATCAAGGTCTCCTGGTCAAACAACGGCAGTGAATGGCTGTTTATACAGCCCATTGCCTGCAACTGCGACGGTGTACCTGCGGGTTCACAGCAGTTGGTGGCTACAGCGGGCCGCTCACATGCATGGGTTAAGCCTAGGCATGTAATTTTTCTGGGAACTGTCTATCTAACCACACACAGGATGGTCTGTCTGTCTGCATGGGGGGTATGGGATTTATGAAAGGTGCAGCGAGTTTGGGCGCGACTTTATTAAGGATTTTTTTCAAACAACGCTGTCAGTAACTGGTTGGAGCGGGCTGCATCACGCATGAATGGCGGCACGGAAATGGCCAGTAGCAACGCCGCCAGTGGCACAACGCAAAAAAAACCGATGTGCTTAAAACCCAGAGCACCAGTGATGCCACCCAGCACAAACATGGCAATCAGACCTGCTGAAGTGCGCATGAGCGTCCAATCGTGCAGCACAGGTATTGCTTGTGCTGGACGGGTCAGTGCGTGACGCCTCCAGAAAATCATCTTGCCAATTTCCATTCCCAGATCTGTGAAATTCCCCGTCATGTGCGTCGTGCGGGTACTGCCACCCGAAGTTTTAGAGCCGACCGCGTTTTGCAGCCCCATCATGAAAGACAGCAGCAGCACCGTGAGTGGGACTGCAAAGGGGGTGCTCCAGGTGAGTGTGACGGCACCCATCAGGCCGAAGGGAAAGAGCATCAATGCCTCCAGCATCAAGGGCAGGGCGTACACGCTGTGCAGGCGCTGCTGTCGCCCCCAGTTCACCAGCATGGCGCACACGGCAGAGCCTGCTGTAAAAGCAAGGATGGCGCCCAGCGCATTCAAAAGCAGCTTGCCGTTCTCCATCACCAGGCCGTCAGCCAGTTGCGATGCAAAGCCAGTCATATGTGAGGTGTACATGCTCAGCACCAGAAAGCCACCCGCGTTGACGGCCCCTGCATTGAAAGCAAGCAGCCAGCCGAGCGCTACGTTGGTTGAACGTGATCGGTGTCGGTTGGTAAGGTGGCGAAATCTGCGCATCACAAAGCTCCACGAACCTAATTACATGCAGACGATTGTCGGCCAACTTATATGGTCGGTCTGTTTGAGGCCAGTGATGTCAGACCATGTGATGTGATTCAGATGTGTACAGCAGCGCGGCCAAGGCAGACATCTGGGCACGACCATGCCGGATGGGCTGGCGCTTTAGCGGCAGTCCCCTGTTTTCAGGCCGTGCAATCAATGGCTAGTGGTTGGCAGCGGGTTCCCAGCCATCAAGCTGGGTGCTTGTGGCACAAGCTGCCACATAGCCACACAGTAGAAAGCAAGAGGAACACGCCAGCAAGCACCAGAAAACACGTTTTGTGCAGGCGCTGGAATGGCCGCTGGGCCCGATGGATGGGAGAGTGCGCCTGGAGCTTGGAAGCTGCGCTAGCCAAAGTCCAGTTCGGGCAGCAGCTCTTGTAGTTTTTCCAAGGCCAACGCACCGCACAGAGAGGTCATTTCACCCAGTGGATCGGCGCTGTCCAGCTGCATATAAGCCATGGACCAGCCCGGAAACCAGCGTTTGCCTGTGCACGGTGCATTGTGCTGGGGGGTGAAGTTGGTGTGCCGGGGATCGCGGGCCAGTTGGTTGATCAGAAAGTTGATGGCCTCAGTCTCGCCTTCGATGTACTGGGCAAAACGTTGACCATCGAATATCAGCACTCCCGTGATTGCATGGAGCGTGTTGAAATCCCGCGCCGTTTTCACAATGTCAGCCACACAACTGATTTCAGCGGTTGGGGCCAGTTCGCTGTGGTACATAAAGCACTGAAGTTTTTGGTTCATTCAATCCTCCGTATCAGCAATAAGTATCGCGATGTTCGTCGAGATGAATGTTGTTTTGACGGCTCATATATGCAAATGCTGTTGATTGAGCTGCTTGGATTCAGATGCAGACCGTGCTGCGATGTGCCGGCGAGGCTGGATTTGCGTGCACGCTGTGCAGCCATTCTTCAATGGTGTAGTGGCGGGGGTTTTTATAGGTAGACCTATTGCGCGTGAGCAACGCCACGCGGCGCAGTAATTGGGTATGTCATTGCCGTGTTAAAGAGCCACAGCGGCAGAAGGCGAGGGGTTTGAGGTGGTTGTGCGCCCATACGCACCCTTGGGCGTTCTTAGGCAATTTCTCAAAGGTGTTGGCCAGCGGTAGCGGCACAAAGCGTGACAATGCGCGCTGTTGTTCTATATGGAGATCACTGTGACTCACCCCGCTAACCATGCCGAACTGATAGCCACCTACCGCAGAGCGGCAGCTGATGCATCCAAAAAACATGACCTGATCAAAACCGTGGCTAACAAGGGCCCCAAAGCGATCGAGGCTGCTGTAGATACTGCGGCCAAAGCTGCAAAGCGCCGCGACTCTTTTGCAGCCAAGCTGGCCAGGCTAGGCGTGCAAGTACAAGATTGAGCGGCTCTGTGGCTTTGCACACGCTGCAGCAAGTGCAATGCAATGCTTTGCTGCTTTGTGAATTTTGTGAAAGTAAGCCCAGTCGCTGCTGTGCATTAAAAAAGCCCCGAGGTCATGCCTTCGGGGCTTTTTTAATGCGCGGGGCAACGGGCTTAGAAAGGCTTGGCGCCCATCAAACCTGTCAAAGCGATCAACGCAGCGAACTGCAGCAGCAGCAAAATGCGCCGCATGCTGGTCTTGCCGGGTTCTGCGCTGCGTTTGGCAAAGCCAATGCACAGGCCGTGGATGACGTAAAGAATCAGGCCAATGTACGGATACATCATGTGCTGCCAAGGGCCCACAAAGGTGACGCCCAGACCGGTCAGCGCTGCAATGCCGCCAAAGATGCGGGTGAAGACATAAATCAGAGTGGACTTGGTGGCGGGCGTGGGCTTCCAGGCCATGGCCAGATAGACGATGGATGTGAGCAGTGTGAGCACTGCGAACAGCATGTGGGAATGTTTGAGTGCGGCGTACATGGGGCAGGTTTAGAGAGGTATGAGAATAAAAATATAGCTGTTAGCGCTTATGTGTACTTGATTTGAGTAATGTTTGTATTTGAAAACAAGCATGGATGTGCGATATCAGCTCTCTTTTTTGTCGATGGCTTTATGGACCTGGCGAGCCAAGCGTGCTGTGCCAAGGTGCTGTGCGAGTTTAGCGTCCAGCGGTAGTGGCTCGCCATGCAACTGTGCCGCAATCAACTCGCCACACAGTACAGACAGGCTCAGGCCGCGTGCGCCCAAGGCCGTCAACGCCCACAGTCCAGGTGCGGCAGGGTTGACCAGGCCCGCAATCGGCAGGCGGTCATGGCTGGCACAGCGCACCCGGCCCCATGTGGGCTGGCAGCGGCTGTCGGCAGGGTCAAACCAAGGGGCCAAAGGCGCACCGCTGGCAGGCAGTAGCGTAGACAGCTTGGCATGATTGGCTGTGTGTGCGGCGGCTTGGCCGGCAGCGGAGATGGGCATCTCAGTCACGTCGCGCTCAAATGTTGAGCCCATGACCCAGCCCTGGCCTTGTGGCAGCGGAATGTGGGTGACCAGGTTGCCATTGCCGTTGACTGGAAAGGGCGGCAGGGCATAGGCGTTGTGCAGGCTGTGCAGCCCCCAGGTGATCTGCCCGCGTATGGCTTGCAACGGCCAAGTGGTATCAGTGGGCAGCAGCTCTTGCGTTGCAGGGCCACAGGCCAGTACGGCGATATCGGCCTGCGCCAGCGCGCTGCCGTCAGCGGCCAGTGCCTGCCATGCGCCATCGACGGTGGCTTGCAGGCGTGCCACACGTGCATGGGCCTGAAATTGAATGTAGGCATGGGCCAGCTGTGCCTGCACCAACTGGGCGGGGCGCACCCAGCCGGCCTGTGCGTGCCAGCAGGCCACGGTGTTATCGGGCAAGCCTGCGGCTTGCAGCTGGGCGCTGTCGGTGGCGTGGCTCCAGTCAGCGCCTGGGCCTTGGGCCCAGCTGGCGGGCAGGCCCGTGCCGCCGTCGGTGCAATGCTCCAGCACGCCGCTGTGACCCCAGTCGGAGCCTTCGGCGCACAGGTCGTGCAGGCGTTGCAGCGTCATGCGCACACCGCTGCGCGACAGACGCGAGAGCACGCTGTCATCGGGCGAAACATGTGGGCAAAACAGTCCTGCTGGCAAACCTGACGCACCGTCGGCAGGGGCATCGCCAGCAGCCAGTACCGTGACGCGCCAGCCGCGCAACGCCAGACTGTGGGCCACAGCAGAGCCGGCTAAACCGGCACCAATGACCAGTGCGGTGCCCGCTTGAGTCACAGGTGCTGGATCTGTCGCTGCGCGCACGCGCGGCTGCCAGGCTGGGTTGAAGTGGGCCTGAAGGTTGTCGCGCTTGGGCGGCACACCGGGCACTTTGTGCACTTCAAAGCCGTACTGCGTCAGTTGGTCACGCACTGCACGCGCAATGGTCCAGGTGGCCAAGCGGGTGCCGCGGCGGCAGTGGCGGGCCAGCGCTTTAAGGGTATGGGTGTCCCAGATCTCTGGGTTGGTGCTGGGGCTGAAACCGTCCAGATAGATGCTGTCGGCCACCGTGTGCTGCTGGCGCAGCATGGCTTGAGCATCACCAATCCACAGCGTCAGCTGCACGCGCCCACCTTCAAAGGCCAGTCGGTGCACGCCCGGCAGCAGCCCGTAAAAGCGCGCAGCCAGTTGCTCGGCCAAAGGGCGCAAATGCGGCTCTTGTGGCGCTGCGCGCAGCAGATCCTGTGCGCTGACGGGGTAGGCCTCTATGGAGGTGAAGTGCAGCACCTGCGGGCGCTGGGCATCGGCCTTCCAGGCCGCCCAGGTGACCAGAAAATTCAGTCCTAGGCCAAAGCCAGTTTCCAGCACACGCCACTGCGCCTGTCCGCCCCAGGCAGCAGGCAGGCCGCAACCGGCCAGAAACACCTGCTGTGCCTGTGACAGCCCGCCGTGCTCGCTGTGATAGCGGTCACCAAAGCGGGGGCTGTAAGGGGTTCCGTCGGGCAGCCAGGTCAAGGGTTCAGACATAAAAGGCGTAGCAGATAAGGTTGATGCGGCTGGCGCATCAGGTAGTCATGGGCATGCTTGGGGCGGTAGCCTTTACTCCCAACGCTGCTGGTAGGAAAACACAGGCAGGCGCCAGCCAAAGCGAATGGCGGCCAGCCGCAGCGCCAGTCCACCGGCAAAGCAGATGGCGGTGCTGATGCCCAAAGACACTTGCAGCGCCTGCAGGCCCAGGTAAAGCAAGCACACGGCCATGGACACGCTGGCATACAGCTCACGGCGAAAGACCACGGGTACCTGGTTGCACAGCACATCGCGCAAGATGCCGCCACTGATACCGGTGATCATGCCGGCCATCACGACCACCAGCGGGTCATATCCCAGCTTGATGGCCACGTCGCTGCCAATCAGCGAAAAGGCAATCAGCCCCATCGCATCCAGCAGCAGGAAGACATGTTTCATGCGTTGCATATAACGCGCAATGACCGTGGTCAAGAGACCGGCAGACACCACCAGATAGACATAAACGGGGTGCTGCGTCCAGCCAATTGGGTAGTTGCCCAGCACCATATCGCGGATGGTGCCGCCACCCAGAGCGGTCACGAAAGCAATCACCACGACACCGAAGATGTCCATATTGCGCCGCCCAGCTGCAAGCGCACCGGACATGGCTTCAGCGGTGATGGCGATCAAATAGATGACGAGAATGACGTCCAGCTGCACGCTGAACAGGGAATGGAAAAAGTCGGAGATGGCAGACACAACGCAAAAGTGTGAGCCCATGCACCATCCAAGACGCTCTTTAGATAAGAGTGACTTCTTGGGCATGGGTAAGCCTCTCCCGCTGTCCTTTTACCTGAGAGTTTTAGCGCTGCGCATGTTCGTCATGTACACGCTTGCCCCTTCGGTGAACCGGCTGGCCTGAAAAGGCCCCGGCTGCTCTCCAGTCGGCGATAGTGTTCCGTGGTGCTGGGTGCCTGAGCGATTATGGGAGTTTGCGCCTTCGGCGGAGGCTAGCGCGTGCGCTGCCTCGCTCTCCCACGGAAAACAGAAGCCGCGATTATGAACTGCCGCGAAGACCCAATCTGGCAAGCGGGCATGCCGCACGCAAAAAAGCCCGGCACTTTGCGGGGCCAGGCTTTGTGATGCAGCGGGGCGGGGGCAATGGTTCACTGACAGCACCGGGGTGCTGTTGAGAGGCCTCTTGCTACGCCGATGTGTTGGGTGCCTACTTTATGCCGACGGTGGTACGTAACCAGCAGCAGCATCTGCACCGCTGCCAAAGAAGTGGTTTTCCATCTGGCGGGCCAGATATTGGCGCGCACGTGCATCGGCCAGATTCAGGCGGTTTTCGTTGACCAGCATAGTCTGGTGCTTGAGCCAGTCAGCCCACGCCTGCTTGCTCACGCTTTCATAAATGCGTTTGCCCAGTTCACCGGGGTAGGGAGGAAAGTCCAAGCCTTCAGCTTCTTGGCCCAGTTTGATGCATTGAATGGTACGTGCCATGGGGGTTCCTCGTGCGACTTCAGATGTTTGGGTAATAACGAACTGAAATCTTATTGGTTTAAGTTTTGAAGACGTGCTTTCAGAATGCGTTCCAACGGTGAAAGGACCGTTGTCCCAACCAAAAATCTGAAAGCAAAAATGAACAATCGCCGCAACTTTATCAAGATTCCTGTTGCCCTCAGCCTTTTGGCGGGCTTCACCTTCTCGGCGCTGCCTGCTTTGGCGGCCGATCCGGTCACTTTGCTCAATGTGTCGTATGACCCCACCCGTGAGTTGTACGTGGAGTACAACAAGGCATTTGCCAAGCACTGGAAAGAAAAGACGGGCCAGGACGTGGCAATCAAGCAGTCGCATGGCGGCTCTGGCAAGCAGGCGCGTTCCATCATTGATGGTCTGGATGCCGATGTAGCCACGCTGGCATTGGCAGGCGATGTGGATGCCTTGGTCAAGAACGGCAACTACCTGGCAGCAGACTGGCAAAAGAAGCTGCCTTTGAACAGCGCGCCATACACCTCCACCATCGTTTTTCTGGTGAAAAAGGGCAACCCCAAGGGCCTGAAGGACTGGAGCGATCTGGTCAAACCCGGCGTACAAGTCATTACCCCCAACCCTAAAACCAGTGGCGGTGCCCGCTGGAACTACTTGGCTGCGTGGGAGTTTGCCAAACGCAAAAACGGTGGCGATGAAGCCAAGGCCAAAGACTTTGTGAAGCAGCTGTTTGCCAATGTACCTGTGCTGGATACCGGTGCACGCGGCTCCACCATCACTTTTGTGCAGCGTGGGGTGGGTGACGTGTTGCTGGCGTGGGAGAACGAAGCTTTCCTGGCCTTGCGCGAATTTGGCCCAGAAAAGTTTGAAATCGTAGCGCCCTCGTTGTCCATCCTGGCAGAGCCCAGCGTGGCGGTCGTAGACAAAGTGGTCGACAAAAAGGGCACCCGAAAAGTAGCGCAGGCGTACCTGGAATACCTGTACTCCGATGAAGGCCAGCAGATCGCTGCACGCAATTTCTACCGTCCTACCAATGACAAGGTGAAGGCTGACTTTGCCAAGCAGTTCCCCAAGCTGGAGTTGTTCACCATCGACCAAGCCTTTGGCGGCTGGGACAAGGCGGACAAGGCCCACTTTGCCGACGGCGGCAGCTTTGACCAGATTTACACCAAAAAGTGAGAGTGCCGCGCAAGCGGCTTAAGGGTGGCCTACGGGTCACCCATTGTTTGAAGGAGCGCACCATGTCCCACACCCTTGTTCCCTCCGATGCTCACAGCGTATTGCCGCATGAAGCGCTGTGCGCCCATGCAGCCCATGTGCTGCGCACTACGGCGCAGGCGTGGGGCATGTGCACGCAGCAGCCGCCGCTGCAGCACCGTGCCATTGCTGCAGCCGTGGTGCGCAAGCCCAGCCTGGCCGCTAACTGTGCTGGTTTGCTGTGGTGGCAGGTGGCAGCATGACAGCGCCCAGTTTGGCAGCGCAAGCTGCAGTGCTGGGGGTGCACCATGTGCAGCTTTCGTACCCAGCCCATCTGCAAACGCAGGTTGAGCGTTTTTATGGGCAACTGCTGGGCCTGCCGCGTGCAGCAGGCAGCTCTTGTGCACCAGCCCGTGTTGTGCGCTATGTGGCAGGTGGCCAGCGGCTGGATCTTGTGCCTCGCACCACAGCCAGTCATGCTTGCGAGTGCCAGGGTCACCTGGCTTTGCGGGTGGCTGGGGTGGAGGCCTTGCAGCAACGGCTGCTGGCCCACGGAGCCACGGCTTTGGCGGTTGTACAGGTGCATGAAGGCATGCGCTTTTATGCCAAAGACCCGGCGGGCAACACGCTAGAGCTGCTGCAGCCTGCGTTGACAGAAATTACCCGGCCATGGGCTGTATGGCCGCAAGGCGTGCCCACAGAACAGGCTGAAAAGGCCGTGGCGCTGGTCTAAGGCCCGTTAACAGCACCCTGGATACGTCGGGGCTTGGCTTTGTCGTACGTCTGTACTGCCTGTGGCTTCGCGCCTTGTACTCACTCAAAGATTTGCTGGGTGGTTTCGGTGGCTCTAAGTGTGCAGTACCAACCTGTTAACGCTGACTGGATAGGCGCTAGAAGCGCTCTTTTTTTAAGAAGATATATGAACTTTCAGCAACTGCGATCGGTGCGAGAAACAGTACGGCGCAGCTTTAACCTGACCGATGTGGCGCAGATACTTCACACCTCGCAGCCGGGCGTGAGCCGCCAGATACGTGAACTCGAAGAAGAGCTGGGGGTGGACATTTTTCTGCGCGCTGGCAAACGCCTGACGGGGCTGACACCACCCGGAGAGGTGCTGCTGCCCATTGTGGAGCGGCTGCTGCTGGATGCTGACAACCTGCGCCGTGTGGGGGCCGACTTCAGCGCCAGCGCACAGGGGCGGTTGTCGATTGCCGCCACCCACAGTCAGGCACGCTATGCCTTGCCGCAGGTGGTGCATGAGTTTCGCCAGCGCTACCCACAAGTGCGCTTGCATTTGCACCAGGGCTCACCCAAGCAGGTGGCAGAAATGCTGGTCAGCGGTGAGGCTGATATTGGCGTGGCGACCGAGGCCTTGGCCACCTACGAAGGGCTGGTCACGCTGCCGTGCTACCGCTGGACGCACAGCGTAGTGCTGCCGCAGGGCCACCCTTTGCTAAAGCTGCAAGCGCCCATTACTTTGCAGGATTTGGCGGCCTATCCCATCATTACCTACGAGCAAGGCTACACAGGCCGTGCCCACATCGATGAAGCGTTTGAGCGCGAAGGTCTGGCCCCTGATGTGGTGTTAACCGCCATGGATGCCGATGTGATCAAAACTTACGTGGAACTGGGGATGGGCGTGGGCATTGTGGCTTCGATCGCTGTGGATGCGGGGCGTGACCAACATCTGCAGGCGTTGGATGCCGGCCATTTGTTCCAGGTGAATGTCACGCGGCTGGGGCTGCGGCGTGGTGCCTGGCTGCGGGGCTATGCCTACGAATTCATTGAAAGTTTTGTGCCCACGCTCCAGCGCCAGACGGTGGAGCAGGCCGTGCAAGGGGGCAAGCCGGTGTAGAGTGCGGTGGTGCTGCGCGTTTACCCACCCCCGAATTTCTGGATTTTGCATATCGATGGCTCGGCCATGCCCAACCCTGGGCGCATGGCGATTGGTGCCGTGCTGACCGGACCAGACGGCTCGCAGCACGCCATTGGGCAAGCCCTGCTTGGCAGGGGTTGCAACAATGAGGCAGAACTGCGCGCCCTGCAGGCCGGGCTGCTCAAGGCGCAGGAACTTGGGGCCAGCAGCCTGCGTATTTACACTGACAGCCAATGGGTGATTGAACAGCTGGCACCACCGACAGTGCCGGGCGTGCAAGTCAGGCGCACATTGCGGCTGGTGCCTTGGCTGGAGGTGGTTCAGCCTTTGGTGCATGCATTTGTGCACGTGCAGTGGCGCTGGATTCCGCGTCATCTCAACACCGAAGCCGATGCACTGGCGCGACAAGCCAGTTTGGCGGCGTCAGGAATTTAAAAAGAAGAGCTGCTAGCCATGGCTGCATAAGCGCCAGATGGTTTTTTTGAAGCGTGTTTTTGTACGCTGCACGACGGAGCGGTGCATGCAGAACGAGGTTTTCACCACTGCCAATATCCTGCAGCCTTGCCAGCCTGAGACAATGTCGCCCATCATGAGTGCTCAGAACGACAAGATTTCCCCCGATTCCCCCTACGTTGATATGCCCACTGGCGACCCCAGCCTGCCTGAAGGCTGGCTGGAAGTGGTGTCCATGGACATGGAAGCCAAAGGCATTGCCCGCAAGCCCGATGGCAAAGTAGTGTTCATTGACGGAGCTTTGCCCACTGAGCTGGTTACGGCTAACGTACATCGCAAGAAAAACAACTGGGAAGCAGCAAGCCTGTTTGCTATCCATCGCGAATCGTCCCAGCGTGTAACGCCTGGCTGCCCGCACGCCGGGCTGCACGAAGGTGCTTGCGGTGGCTGCAAGATGCAGCACCTGCACATCAACGCCCAAGTAGCCGTCAAGCAGCGCGTACTGGAAGACAACCTGTGGCATCTGGGCAAGGTCAAGGCCGAAACCATGATGCGCCCCATCGAAGGCCCCACCTGGGGCTACCGCTACCGTGCGCGTCTGTCTGTGCGTTATGTGATCAAAAAAGGCAAGGTGCTGGTGGGCTTTCATGAGCGCAAGAGCCGCTACATCGCAGACATGGAAACCTGCAAGGTGTTGCCCCCACATATAGATGCCATGTTGATGCCCATGCGCGCGCTGGTCGCCAGCATGGATGTGCGAGAGCAGTTGCCGCAAATTGAAGTGGCCTGTGGCGACCACGTCACCGCTTTGCTGTTGCGCCACATGGTGCCTCTGACTGAGGCCGATCAGCAGCGCCTGCGTGATTTCGCCGCCGCTCACAATGTGCAGTGGTGGTTGCAGCCCAAGGGCCCAGAGACCGTGCACAAGATGGAAGAGGGTGGCACTGAGCTGTCGTACAGCCTGCCAGACTTTGGCATCCACATGCCCTTTAAGCCCACGGACTTCACCCAGGTGAATCCGCATATCAACCGCGTGCTGGTGACGCGTGCGCTGCGCTTGCTGGATGTGCAAAAGCACGAGCGCGTGATCGATTGGTTCTGCGGTTTGGGCAACTTCACCTTGCCGCTGGCCACCCAAGCGCGCGAAGTGCTGGGCATTGAAGGCTCGGACACACTGGTGCAGCGCTCGCTGGACAACTATGCCGCCAACAATGCCCAGCGCAGCGAAGATAACCCACTGGCACCTACGACGTTTGTGGGGCGTAACCTGTTCAACATGACGCCAGCGCTGTTGATGGCCGATGGCAATGCCGAAAAGTGGTTGATCGACCCTCCCCGCGAAGGCGCTTTTGCGCTGTGTCAGGCGCTGGCAGACATCCACCAGATTCGCACAGGTGCCAAACAAACCGGTGTGCCCACCGAAGAGCACCCTGATGTGCTGCCGCCGCTGCCCCAAGGCCATGAAGACTGGCAGTTCCCCCAGCGCATTGTGTACGTGAGCTGCGGCCCTGCTACGCTGGCGCGCGATACGGGCTTGCTGGTCAACCAGGCAGGCTACCGCTGCGTACAAGCTGGTGTTGTGAACATGTTCCCGCATACCGCCCACGTGGAATCCATGGCCGTGTTTGAGCGCGTGAACTAAATCGATTGGGCATGCACAGCCGATAGGCTGTCTTGTGATGACCTGTGAAAAAGCCCGCAAGCGTATATGACGCTTGCGGGCTTTTTTGAGTGGGGGCAGGTTGGCGTTTGACCGTTACCGTTTGGTGGTTTGGCCTTCTGGCCGCAGTCACACCTGGCTTAACTGCGAGGGCGGGCGTATTCCGTCTCGATGTCTTCTTCAGCGCGCGCCTTGGCGGGTGCCTCGGGCTTTTGTGTGAACACAGAGGGTGTGCCCTCCAGCTTGTGCTCGCGCATGTACTCGTCCATGTCCTTCCAGCCTGCAAATACCATGGACTTTGGGGCTTTGGGGTTGAGCGTGTAGCAGTCTTCAATGCCACGCATGGCATGGCGGCAGCCGCTGCCGATGGCCTTGGCCTCGTTCTCGCGGATGACGGTGCGTGGGTCTGGACCCAGACCCGGTACTTGTTCTAAACAGCCCGCCAGCAGCATCGCCCCCAATGGAAGCAGCAAAAAAGCAGGGCGAATGGAGTGGTGATGGTTTGGCATGTCCCTCAATTATCGGCAAGTCTTTTTCAAAATTAAGCCCTTCTTTGCATGAACATAAAAAAAGGCCCCAGAAGGGGCCTTTCGGTTTGGCAAGCGGTGCTTAGTCGCGTTCGCCGCCCATGATGCCCAGCAGGGCCAGCAGGCTTTGGAACACGTTGAAGACGTCCAGGTACAGCGCCAGTGTTGCGCTGATGTAGTTGGTCTCGCCGCCGTCCAGAATCTGCTTGATGTCATACAGCATGTAGGCAGAGAAGATACCGATGGCCAGCATCGAGATGGCCATCATGCCTGCGCTAGAGCCCACAAACACGTTGATCACCGCGCCCACCATCAGCACCAGAGCGCCAACGAACAGCCACTTGCCCATGCCCGAGATGTCGCGCTTGATCACGGTGGCCAAAGAAGCCATCACGAAGAACACGCCGGCAGTGCCTGCAAACGCGGTCATGATCAGCTGCGAGCCATTGCTAAAGCCCAGCACCATGGCAATCAGGCGCGAGAGCATCAAGCCCATGAAGAACGTGAAGCCCAGCAGCACAGGAATGCCTGCGGCAGAGTTCTTGGTCTTTTCGATTGCGAACATGAAGCCAAAGGCGCCGACCATGAATACGATCAGCCCCATGAAGCCGGTCAGTCCAGCAGTAATGCCTGTGCTCACACCCACCCATGCGCCCAATACGGTGGGCAGCAAACTCAGCGCCAGCAGCCAGTAAGTGTTGCGCAGCACTCTGTGGCGCTGCTGCTGCGAGATGCCGTAGCCTGCAGAGTCCAAAGTGTTTATATGGTTCATTGAGTGTTTTCTCCTTAGTAGGTATAGCGAAACGGCTATGTCAGTCATTCTATGAGACGTATGCCAACCCACAAGTTCCCAAGACCTTGGCTTTTACGGCAGTTTTCTGCGTGGTTTTTAGGTTGGAATGTTTTGCGCAGAAGGTTGGGGCGGGGGTGACAAGAGTCAGTATGCTCAAACGCTGGATACCAAACCTCTTGGGAGCATTTCGATGAAGAATAAATTTGAGCTGGAACTGGCGGACGTCAAGAAAATTGCTGCGGCTGCGGAAGCTGAAGCACTGAAGAACAACTGGGCGGTCACGATCTCTGTTGTGGACGATGGTGGTCACCTGCTGTGGCTGCAGCGTTTGGATGGCGCAGCCCCCATTTCTTCACACATTGCACCTGCCAAGGCACGCTCTGCCGCTGTGGGCCGCAAGGACACCAAGGCATTTGAAGACATGATCAACAACGGACGTACAGCTTTCCTGAGCGCGCCATTTGTTGATGGCTTGCTGGAAGGTGGCGTGGCCATCATGAAAAATGGCCAGTGCCTGGGCGCAGTGGGCGTGTCGGGGGTGAAGGCTTCCGAAGATGCACAAGTGGCCAATGCCGGCATTGCAGCGCTGGGTCTGTAAACACCGCAGTCTTTGCTAAAGACGCCCATGAAAAAGCGACCTTGAAGGTCGCTTTTTTGTTGCAGTTGGGTGGGAAAAAAAGGACTGGCTACGCAATGCCCGATGAAGGTTTGTTGGCTGGCCTAAACGATGCCGGGTCCTCACCCGCATCGCCCCACGATGAAACTGTTAAATCCTTACTTCGTCAAAATCAGCTTGCCCAGTTTGGTGGATTGCAAACGGTAAGTGGCACCGTTGTGCACGATTGACACAGACTTTTTGCCGCGCAGCAGCAACTCGCTGTCCACGCTCAGGTCGTGTGCCAAAACAGGATGAATGACCGCACTGTCTGCCAGTACGGGCTGCTCAACAGGAGTGCGGCGTGCGCTTGGGAGAGATAGTGTGGCTTGCATGGTGCGAAGTGTGTTGACGTTTTGGTAATGATAACCATTCCCATTCAATAGTCAACGCTAATTTTGCGATAACCTGTAAAAAAGTGTGTTTTCAAAAAAAGTAGCTGTGTTCGTTTATGTATCGATGATTTCAAATATAAAAGTCATTGAAATCATTTATTTGTAAGCGCTTAAAGCTCACTTTATTTGTTGTGCAGACGTAAAAAAACCCTGCAGGCTTGCGCTTTGTGCAGGGTTTGGGGCGGGATGGCGGAGGCCTTATTTCTCAGGCTCCGTGACAAAACCGATCTTGCGAATGCCGGTGCTTTGTGCAGCGGCCATGGCTTTGGCAATGCGCTCGTAGCGTACTTCCTTGTCACCGTGGATGTGCAGATCAGGCTGAGGATCTTTGGCTGCCTCTGCGGTCAGGCGTTCCACCAATTGCTCATCGCTGATGGCTTCCTTGTTCCAGTGGTACTGGCCCTGGGCATCAATCGACAGACTGATGTTTTGGGGCTTGACCACTTCAGGCTCGTTGGAGGCGCGGGGCAGATCCACGTTCACTGCGTGCTTCATGACAGGCACGGTGATGATGAAGACGATAAGGAGCACCAGCATGACGTCCACCAGGGGCGTCATGTTGATTTCATTCATGACATCATCGCTGTCGTCTTGGGTGCCGAAGGCCATGATTTAGGCCCCTTTCTTCAAAGGCAGTACTTTGCTGTCTTGGTGGCTGGTGGTGTCGACCGTCATGCGGGTACCTGTCACAAAGAAAGCATGCATGTCGTGCGCAAAGCTGTTCAAGCTACCCAGCACGCCCTTGTTGCCGCGCACGATGGCGTTGTAGCCCAGTACTGCAGGAATGGCCACAGCCAAACCGAAGGCGGTCATGATCAGTGCCTCGCCAATAGGGCCAGCCACCTTGTCGATCGAAGCCTGGCCCGAAGTGCCAATCACGATCAGTGCGTGATAGATGCCCCACACTGTACCAAACAGGCCCACGAAAGGTGCGGTCGAACCAACGGATGCCAAGATGGCCAGGCCCGCTTGCATGCGCGCTGTAAATTCATCAATGCCGTTGCGCAGGCAGCGGGTTACCCAGTCGCTGACATCCAGTGTGTCATGCAAGTGCGCGCTGGTTTTGCGGTGGTGAGAGATGGCTTCACGGCCTTCCAGTGCCAGGTAACGGAAAGGGTTGGCGAGATCAGCATCCAGCTTGTTCAGGCCAGAGCCGAAGTCCTCGCTGTGCCAGAAATCTTTGGCTTCTTTAGCGTACTTCTTGAACTTCATCAGGCCCAGCGCCTTGACGATGATGACGACCCACGATGCGACAGACATGATCAGCAGCAAAATGGCCACGCCACGGGTGACAAAGTCGCCTTGTGCCCAGACGTGGGCAATGCCGAATTGGGATTCCATGAAAACTCCTGAGATGACTGTTTATTCGAGAACAAAATTGACGGGCACGATGTTCCACATAGCTTCTGGAACACCATTGCGTTTACCGGGTACAAAGCGCCATTTCTGAACAGAAGCAAGGGCGGCCTTGTCGAGGCGGTCGAAACCGCTGGATTGCTTGATCTCAATTTGTTGAGGCGATCCGTTTTCATCCACCAGAACCCGGAGCAAAACCTTGCCTTGCTCGCTCATGCGGCGGCTGATTGAGGGGTAGCTAGGGCGCGGATTGTTCAGGTACGCCGCATTGCTGGAGGGCAGTTGTACGGCTCCGCCTGACGGAGGCGCTGGAGGTGCAGGCGCAGCAGGAGGTGCCGGCGGTGCTGCATCAGCCACGGGCGCTGGGGCACTGTCCAAAGTGCCTTTTGGCGCATTCGGAGCAGGTGTGGGGTCCGTAATGGCTTTGGGCAGTGGTGGCGCTTTTTGTACCGGAGTGGGCTTTGGCTTGGGCGGCTGAGGTTTGGGTGTTGGCTTTGGAGGCTCAGGCTGCGCAGGAGCTGGTGGCGCAGCCGCTGGAGGCTCTGGTGCGGGTGGCGCAATGAACTGCGCAATCACTTCAGCAGCAATGATTTGAGGCTCTGGCGGGCGGTTCATGCTGTTTTGCAATGCCCAGATACCGGCAGCATGCAGTGCCAGCACCATCCCGGTAATCATGGTTTTTTTGCCAAGAGCACCGTGAGGGGCGAGATGTTCGGAAGAAAGCATAAATATCAAAAAACCAGCTGACACAGCCGGTGTGGCCAGCCGTGGTGGCCATGTGCAGGAGAGTCGCGAAGTCGTACGCGAAGGCGAATGTTACAGAAAACCTATTTTCGGAAAATCCACCATGAGCAGCCTAAAACCAGAATCAGACTGCCTGCAATAGTTGAGAAGAATGCCATGCTTTGCTCTCCAAAATAGGGGTGGCAAGCTGAACTGTTTGCACGACGGTCTCATTGTGGATAGCCGCAGTATTGCCCTTGGAGCAACACTTGGCTACCACGTCACGTGCGCAGGTTTCGCAGCGACCGCATTGGGTGGCAACACCAAGCTCAAATTGGATTTCGTCGAAACTCATCCCAGCATGCGCATGGTGTGCGATTTCGCGATCAGAAACTCGGTGGCATACACAAACGATCATGGCTGCAAACAGTTGTGGCTGGCTATTGATATGGTGGAAAGAATTATAAATGCGAATTCATCGCATTTGCAAACACTTTCTATCCATCGGGTCAATCCGGCGCTCAAAGAGGCATTGCCCTCTTGCGCGCAGGCGTAAAAAAACCGGCCTAAGCCGGTTCGTTGAAAGCTGAGTCGATCAGCTAACGTGCTTGCCGATCAGGCCAGCCATTTCGAACATCGAAACTTGTGGCTTGCCGAACACTTCCTTGAGCTTGGCGTCTGCATTGATCATGCGCTTGTTGGCAGCATCTTGCAGGTTGTGGGCCTTGATGTAGACCCACAGCTTGCTGATGATTTCAGTGCGGGGCAGGGGCTCCTTGCCCACCACAGCAGCCAGAGCAGCGCTGGGTGTCAGGGGCTTCATGAAGGCTGCGTTAGGAGTGCGCTTTTTTGCGGGAGCTGCTGTTGCAGCAGTTGCCTTCTTTGCAGTTGCCATTTTTGCTTTCCTTTTTGGGATGAGTTTTGCGCCAGTATCTCTGAGTTCGTGACCTTGTCAGAGCTGGTTGAGGCAGATGCTAATGGGAAAAATTCGGCTTTCCAAGCGGGCGAACCATTTTTTCCAGTGATTTGTTGCATCACAGCACGTAAATTGCCTAAAAACTGTATCTATTCTTTGCAATCTGAGCCTCTGGTGGGACTATGCGCGCCAGATGGCTGCTGTGACAGTGGCGGATTGCATGCAAAGAAACTAGGAGATGGCTGTGAAGATTGCTTTTCAAACTTGCGATTTTTGTGACGTGTACAAGTCTGATGTGAGCGGAGCGTTTCGCGTCCTGCCCCCGGTATTTCAGCATTTCGGGGGGAGGGCGCAATTTGCAGGGCAAGTGACAACCGTGAAGTGCTTTGAGGACAACAGTCTGGTCAAGCACGCGCTGGATACCGCCGGGGAAGGTCGTGTTCTGGTTGTCGATGGCGGTGGGTCTTTGCGCAAAGCTTTGGTCGGTGGCAATTTGGCGGCTGCAGCCGCACGCAATGGTTGGGCTGGCGTGCTGGTCTATGGTTGTGTTCGCGATGCTGCTGAGCTGCGAGCCGCTGGTGTTGGGATTGCTGCCCTTGGCTTGATGCCAATGCCCACGGATAAACGTGGAGAAGGTCAAAAAGACGCCGTAGTGGATATTGCTGGGGTGCGCGTGCAGCCAGGGGATTGGTTGTATGCCGATGGAGATGGCATTGTGATTGCGGCAACTGCGCTGCACCGCTGATGAAGCGGGTTGTTGCGACTCAGTGACCGGTGGTTTTTCACAAAGTAGCAATGCAATTTTGCAATGTGAAATTGGTAGATGTTGCGCTGCAATAAAGTCATCTCACTTGAAGGTGTTTGATTTCACATTGAGATAAATAAATGTAAGTTGTTGATTTTATATGCTATAAATATTTGTCTTGTATAAGATATAAGAGCTTGATTAACTCTTCTATAAGACTTAAATTTATCTCCAAGCCGAACAACAACCGGCGCCAAGTTTCAACACCTTGCTTTACTTTGATTGGAGATCAACATGCCTGAATCCCTGAA
Organism: uncultured Comamonas sp.; assembly: GCA_963520865.1. GTDB lineage: Bacteria > Pseudomonadota > Gammaproteobacteria > Burkholderiales > Burkholderiaceae_C > Comamonas. The sequence continues at coordinate 1,110 of CAUQST010000053.1, read as the reverse complement.
CCAGCAACTGAGCCGTGAACAGCAAATTGCCGCCTTGGAAAAAGATTGGGCGCAAAACCCTCGCTGGAAAGGCGTTAAGCGCGGTTACTCCGCCGCTGACGTTGTGCGTTTGCGCGGCAGCCTTCAGCCAGAGCACACTCTGGCAAAGCGCGGTGCAGAGAAGCTGTGGGAAAAGATCAATGGCGGAGCAAAGAAGGGCTATGTGAACGCTTTTGGCGCAATTTCTGCAGGCCAAGCGATGCAGCAAGCCAAGGCAGGTCTGGAGGCTGTGTACCTGTCGGGCTGGCAAGTGGCTGCTGACGGCAACACCTCCGAAACCATGTACCCAGACCAGTCGCTGTATGCCTACGATTCGGTGCCGACCATGGTGCGCCGTATCAACAACACATTCAAGCGCGCTGATGAAATTCAGTGGAGCCGTGGTGTCAATCCAGATGATGCAGCGTTCATTGACTATTTTCTGCCCATCGTGGCGGATGCAGAGGCAGGCTTTGGTGGTGTGCTGAACGCATTCGAATTAATGAAGAACATGATTGCTGCTGGCGCATCGGGTGTTCACTTTGAGGATCAGCTTGCAGCGGTGAAGAAGTGTGGCCACATGGGCGGTAAGGTGCTGGTGCCTACCCATGAAGCATGCGAGAAATTGATCTCGGCCCGTTTTGCTGCAGACGTAATGGGTGTGTCCACAATCGTGCTGGCCCGCACTGATGCTGAGGCAGCCAATCTGATCACTTCAGACCATGATGCCAATGACAAGCCATTCCTGACAGGTGAGCGTACTCAAGAAGGTTTCTACCGCGTCAAGAATGGTCTGGAGCAATCCATCAGCCGCGGTGTTGCCTATGCCCCCTATGCGGACTTGGTATGGTGCGAAACCGGTGTGCCTGACATTGGGTTTGCCCGTGAGTTCGCTCAAGCTGTGCATGCTGCATGCCCAGGTAAGTTGTTGAGCTACAACTGCTCGCCATCGTTCAACTGGAAGAAGAACTTGAACGACAGCCAGATCGCGTCGTTCCAGGAAGAGTTGTCGGATTTGGGTTACAAATTCCAGTTCATCACCTTGGCGGGTATTCACATCAACTGGTACAACAGCTTCCAGTTCGCCCATGC
>CAUQST010000052.1:0-26146 GCA_963520865.1 uncultured Comamonas sp. | reverse complement strand
TGGCGGCAAAAACTTCGGGGTCGACGATCGCGACAGTATTGGTGCGTTGGAACATACGTGGTTTTTGTTGCTTGTAAATTCAAAAAAAAGCGGCCCACCGCTGTCAGGCACAGGGCCGCTTCACGGCAAATACCGCTTATGCCAATTGAGCTTCAGCTTCTGTTTCAGCGTCCGCGTGCACGCTCTGACGCAGGGTTTTGGCCGCTGCCACCATGTGGGTCAGTGCAGGCACCACTTCTGCCCACTGGCGCGTCTTCAAACCGCAGTCCGGGTTGACCCACAGGCGCTCAACCGGAATGCGCTCGGCAGCCTTTCTCATCAAGTGCACGATGTGCTCTTGAGATGGAATGTTGGGCGAATGAATGTCATACACACCGGGGCCGATCTCGTTGGGATACTGGAAGTGCTCAAACGCATCCAGCAACTCCATGTCGGAGCGCGATGTTTCGATGGTTATCACATCGGCATCCATATCGGCAATTGACGCAATGATGTCGTTGAACTCCGAATAGCACATGTGGGTGTGAATCTGGGTTCGGTCCTGCACCCCATTGGCGGTGATACGGAAAGACTCCACCGCCCAGTTCAAATACTCTGCCCACTGGGACTTGCGCAGAGGCAGGCCTTCACGCAGCGCTGCTTCATCAATCTGAATCACATGCACACCGGCCCTCTCCAGATCCAGAACCTCTTGACGGATTGCAAGCGCCAGTTGCTGGCATGACACCGAGCGCGGCTGGTCATCACGCACAAACGACCAGTTCAAGATGGTGACAGGGCCTGTCAGCATGCCCTTCATGGGGCGCGAAGTCAGTGACTGCGCATACTGAATCCACTCCACCGTCATCGCCTTGGGGCGACTGATGTCACCGAGCAAGATGGGCGGCTTCACGCAGCGTGAACCATAAGATTGCACCCAGCCAAACTGGCTGAATGCATAGCCTTGCAGCTGCTCGCCAAAATATTCGACCATGTCGTTGCGCTCGGCTTCACCGTGCACCAGCACGTCCAGATCCAGAGCCTCTTGCTCGCGGACGCTGCGTTCGATTTCAGCGCGCATGGCTGCCTGATAGCCTGCGTGGGCCAGACGACCGGCCTTGAATTCACTGCGCGCATGGCGAATTTCAGCCGTTTGCGGAAAAGAGCCAATCGTCGTCGTGGGAAAAAGTGGCAGTTTCAACAGCTCGGCTTGCTGTGGCGCACGTACGCTGTAGCTGCTTTGGCGCTGGCCCAACTGCGCATTGATCTGCGCCACCGCTGCCTGCACCGCAGGGTTGTGCACTCGGGCAGAGGTACGGCGCGCCTGCAGTGCCGCACTATTGGCCGCCAACTGCACGGCGACGGCCTCACGCCCCTGTGAGAGTGCTTGGCCCAGCAAGCGCAGTTCATCGAGCTTTTGAACGGCAAACGCCAGCCAGGACTGCACTTGGGCATCCAATTTTTGTTCGCTATTCAGATCAACGGGGACATGCAATAAAGAGCATGAAGGCGCAATCCACAGCCGCTCCCCCAGGCGCTCAGCCAAGGGCTCGACCCAATCGAGCACATCACTGAGGTCAGTTTTCCAAATATTGCGTCCGCTGATCACGCCAACTGACAGCACCTTGCTGCCTGGCAACAAACCGATCAGTTGCTGAACGTCATCACGGCTACCATTCACAGCATCCACGTGCAAGCCGGCCACAGGCAGGTTGGCCGCCAAGTGTTTGTTATCGAGCAAAGCACCAAAATAGGTCGCCACCAGCAGTTTGACGCGGCACGCTTTTAACTGGTGGTAAGCCAAGTTGTAGGCATGCTGCCAATCTGAATCCAGCTCAGTCACCAGCAAAGGCTCATCCACCTGCACCCACTCCACGCCCTGCTGGGCAAGCGTGTTCAGCAGCTCGGCATACACCGGTAACAGTTTTTGCAGCAAATCGAGCTTGTTGCTGCCGTCTTTGGCCTTACCAATTGCCAGGTACGTGACAGGGCCCACGATCACCGGCTTGGCATTCACGTTCTGTGACTTCGCCTCTGCCAACTGCTCCAACAGGCGCGTGGCATCGAGCTGGAACTGCGTGTCTGCAGTGAACTCTGGAACGATGTAGTGGTAATTGGTGTCAAACCATTTGGTCATCTCACCAGCAGCCACACCACCACAGCAGTGACTGTGCCCATCAGCGCCCTGTGCCGATCGACCACGGGCTACGCGGAAATAGTTGTCCAGTGCATCCCCATGAAAGCGCTGCACACGTTCGGGCAAATTGCCTAGCGTGAAGCTCATGTCCAAGACTTGGTCATAAAAAGAAAAATCACCCACAGGCACCAGATCAATGCCTTTTTGGCTGTCCCAGTGGCGAGTGCGCAAGTCCGCACCCAGACTTTTCAACGCTTCGCGAGAGTTCTCACCCTTCCAGTAGGACTCCAGAGCAAACTTCAGTTCGCGTTGGGCTCCGATGCGGGGAAAACCTAGGTTATGAATGGTCGTCATTTGATTTTTCTTCGCCAAAAGTTGCAATGACCGCATCGTATTTTTCAAAACTCATGACGTAAAATGGTCTTTTTTCACATATAGATGAATTTCAAACATATATATGCTCGACCGCATCCATCTATCCATCATCAAAGAGGTGGACCAGCAAGGCACACTCACAGCCGCAGCTGACGTCCTGTGCTTGACCCAGTCAGCACTGAGTCACAGCATCAAAAAGCTGGAACAACAGCTGGGCACCACCATCTGGACGCGCGAGGGACGCAACGTGCGTTTGACCCAGGCGGGGGAATATCTCTTGGCCGTTGCCAATCGGGTGCTGCCACAGCTGCACTTGGCCGAAGAGCGCCTGATGCAATTTGCACAGGGAGATCGGGGAGCCCTGCGGATTGGCATGGAGTGCCACCCCTGCTACCAATGGCTGCTGAAAATTGTTTCGCCCTATCTGGCGGCTTGGACCGACGTGGATGTGGACGTCAAACAGAAATTCCAGTTCGGTGGAATTGGGGCCTTGTTTGGTTACGAGATTGACCTGCTGGTCACTCCGGACCCTTTGTTCAAACCCGGGCTGCATTTTCAGCCTGTCTTCGATTACGAACAGGTTTTGGTCGTCGCCAGCAACCACCCACTGGCTCACGCCGAGTTTGTAGAACCCAGGCACTTGTCCAAGGAGGTACTCATCACTTATCCCGTCGCCACAGACCGCCTCGACATTTACAACCAGTTCCTTTTGCCTGCTGGTATTGCACCGCGCAGGCACAAAACGATTGAAACCACAGACATCATGCTGCAGATGGTGGCCAGCAACCGTGGAGTAGCCGCCCTGCCCCGATGGCTGGTCCAGGAGTACGCCAGCAAAATGCCCGTGCGTCCTGTGCAACTTGGTTCACGCGGAATTGCCAAGCAAATTTACCTGGGGGCCAGACAAGCAGATTTGTCCACCGACTATTTGCGTGCGTTCATTGAGCTGGCTCGCCAGCCACTGCAAAAGACGCTGGAGTCATCAGCAACTCCATAGGTTGGAGCAAAGCCAACACCTGCTACTTATGGCTGCAAAGCCATGCAATTGGCAGCTTGGCATGTGGCGACAGGCAATCACCCAGAGTAGGTGTGGTGAACGACCCCATTACCCCTAAAGAAGTTGGGCGCAAGCACCACTCAAATCCCGTCCAAATGCGGCCTCAAGGCACTCGCACGGCATGCCCAAAACCACCTTGAAACCATGCCGCAATCGATTGAATTCAAAGAAAAAACATGGTTTTTAACTACCAAACTTCTTCACCATCAGTGCAGTTTTTTTGAGCTGCATACCACCAAAACACAAGACACAGCAGCCCGCCAATCCTTTTTAAACCGCTTAGAATTCACCCCGTTGGTGCACTTGTCTGCGCTCTCGGGCAAGTGTTAAACGGGAATCAGGAGGGGCTCTCAAACGCTCTAACCTGAACTGCCCCCGCAACAGTAAGTGCGGCGTGAAACTCATCGTTCACACAGTGACACAAACAGCCACTGAAGATATTTCTTCGGGAAGGCGTGTGACTTATGCCCCCAGTCTGGATACCGACCAACACACGGTGTTGCCCGCCCTGAGCAGGTAACACGTTTCTCAAACCGTACAGGCGGGGACGCCTGGGTGGTTGAATTTGCCTACCGCACGCACTTCTTAGCGCACCCGCATCCATGCGGGATGCCTGCTTGCGCGCTCTGTGCAATCAACGCCCATCCTCGCCAGACTTGGTGCTCTCGTAGGCTTCATGATCAAAATCTTCTCCAAACCTAATTGCGTTCAATGCTCCATGACGCTGCGCACCTTGGATCGCCAGGGTGTCTCGTACCAAGTAGTTGACGTTTCACAAGACGCGGAGGCGGCTGCACAAGTTCAAGCATGGGGCTACCGCCAAGTGCCTGTGGTGCAGTTTGGTCAAGAGCATTGGAGTGGCTTCCGCCCTGAACGCTTAGCGACGCTCTCTGCCACCGCCTGAAATGGCTCGCTGGGTTTTCTATTCATCGAAAACTGGCAACACCGCACGATTGCTGAGCAACGCAGGCTTGACTGGACTGCGTATTCCACGCAGCCCAGACGAAGAGATGCCCAAAGTGGATGCTCCATTCATTTTGGTGACCCCTTCGTTTGGTGACGCGACAGGCAAGGGAGCGGTTCCCAAAGCTGTGATTCGATTTCTCAATGCCCCAGAGCATCGCCAATGGTTGCGTGCTGTGGTCGCCTGTGGCGACCGCAACTTTGGGGTCACTTTTGCGCAAGCTGGTGATGTGATTGCGCACAAATGCCAGGTACCACTGCTACACCGCGTTGAAATGGCGGGCACTTCCAGCGACTGGCTTCGCCTGCAGTACATCCACCAGCACTTTCCTCTCAATCCCAACGCCATGGATGCTTCGTTATGACCCCTATCTCTCCGACTAAGCTGGATTTCCATGCATTGAATGCCATGCTGAACCTGCCCGACGACAAGGGACAGATTCAGTTTGATGCAGACCGTATGGCGGCACGCCAGTACTTTCTGCAGCACGTCAATCAGAACACCGTCTTCTTTCACTCGCTGGAAGAAAAGCTCGACTATCTGCGCACCGAAAATTTCTACGAAGCCGAAGTTCTGGACGCTTACAGCCCCAGCTTTGTAGAAGCTATCTTCAAAGCAGCGTTTGCCAAGAAGTTCCGCTTCCCGACCTTCTTGGGTGCCTACAAGTACTACACCGCCTATACCCTCAAAACCCGTGACGGCAAACGCTATCTGGAGCGTTTTGAAGACCGCGTGGTCATGGTGGCACTGGCACTGGCACGCGGTGACGAAAAGCTGGCCATGCGCTTGATGGAAGAGATCATTGCCGGTCGCTTCCAGCCTGCAACGCCCACCTTCCTGAACGCAGGCAAGCGCCAGCGCGGTGAGCTGGTGTCGTGCTTCTTGCTGCGCCTGGAAGATGACATGGAGAGCATTGGCCGCGGCATCAATTCCGCGCTGCAGCTGTCCAAGCGCGGCGGCGGCGTGGCCTTGCTGCTGAGCAATCTGCGCGAACTGGGTGCCCCCATCAAAGGCATTGAAAACCAATCCTCCGGTGTGATTCCCGTGATGAAGCTGCTGGAAGACGGTTTCTCTTACGCCAACCAACTGGGTGCACGCCAAGGCGCAGGTGCGGTCTATTTGAATGCCCACCACCCAGACATCATGCGTTTCCTCGACACCAAGCGTGAAAACGCTGACGAGAAAATTCGCATCAAGACCTTGTCGCTGGGCGTTGTCATTCCTGACATTACCTTTGAGCTGGCCAAGCGCAACGATGACATGTACTTGTTCTCGCCTTACGACGTAGAGCGCGTCTATGGCAAGCCGTTTGCCGATATTTCGGTGACTGAGCACTACAAGGCCATGGTGGACGACCCGCGCATCAAGAAAACCAAGATCAAGGCGCGAGAGTTCTTCCAGACCATTGCTGAAATTCAGTTTGAGTCGGGTTACCCTTACATTCTGTTTGAGGACACGGCCAACCGCGCCAATCCGATTGCAGGGCGCATCAACATGTCCAACCTGTGCTCAGAAATCTTGCAGGTCAACACCCCATCCGTGCTGGATGAAGATCTGGGCTACAAGGTCATTGGCAACGATATCTCCTGCAACTTGGGCTCGCTCAATATCGCCACCGTCATGGACAGTGGCAAGCTGGGTGAATCGGTAGAAACTGCCATCCGCGCACTGACAGCTGTCTCTGAGATGAGCGCGGTGAACTCCGTGCCTTCCGTGCGCCAGGGCAATGATGACAGCCACGCAATTGGCTTGGGTCAGATGAATCTGCACGGCTACCTGGCTCGTGAGCAGATCCATTACGACAGCCCTGCTGCGGTGGAGTTCACCAGCGTCTACTTCGCTGCTGTGGCCTATCACTGTCTGCGCGCGTCGTGCCTGGTGGCACAAGAGAAAAAGCAACGCTTCGTCGGGTTTGATCAGTCCAAATACGCAACCGGCGAGTACTTTGACAAGTACATCACTCGCGACTGGCTGCCTACATCGGAGACCGTGCGCGCGCTGTTTGAGAAAAATGCCATGGCACTGCCAAGCCGCGCGGAGTGGGAGCAGCTCAAGCAAGATGTCATGGCACACGGCCTGTACAACCGCAATCTGCAAGCTATTCCGCCCACAGGCTCGATCAGCTACATCAACAATTCCACCTCGTCGATCCACCCTATCGCCTCGCGCATTGAAATTCGCAAGGAAGGCAAGATCGGTCGCGTGTACTACCCTGCCCCGTTCTTGAACAACGAGAACATGGCGTACTACCGTGACGCCTACGAGATTGGCCCCAACGCCATCATTGATGTGTATGCCGCAGCCACGGAACACGTGGACCAGGGCCTGTCGCTGACGCTGTTCTTCCCTGACACAGCCACCACGCGCGATATCAACCGCGCCCAAATCTACGCCTGGAAAAAAGGCGTGAAGACCATTTATTACATCCGCCTGCGTCAGCTGGCTTTGGAAGGCACAGAGGTCAAGGCCTGCGTGTCTTGCACCTTGTAATTGAAAGACAAAGAGAGAGTCATGACATTACTGACCCAAGCCATCAACTGGAATCGCATTGAAGACGAGAAGGATCTGGAAATCTGGAACCGCGTGACAGCCAATTTCTGGCTGCCCGAGAAGGTGCCACTTTCCAATGACATCCCTTCATGGGCCACACTGCGCCCCAATGAGCAGCAGCTGACCATCCGTGTGTTTACCGGTTTGACGCTGCTGGACACGGTACAAAACCAGATCGGCGCGCCATCGTTGATGCACGACGCGGTCACGCCCCACGAAGAATCGGTGTTGTCTAACTTCACCTTCATGGAAGCGGTACACGCGCGCAGCTACTCGTCGATCTTCTCCACCCTGTGTTCCACTGCAGAGATTGATGAAGCTTTCCGCTGGTCTGAAGAGAATCCTTGGCTGCAGAAAAAGGCTGAACTCATCTTGAATGAGTACAAGGCCATGGAAACACCGCTCAAGAAAAAGATCGCTTCAGTCTGCCTAGAGAGTTTCTTGTTCTACTCCGGCTTTTACCTGCCTCTGTACTGGTCCAGCCGCGGCAAACTGACCAACACCGCCGACCTGATCCGCCTGATCATCCGCGATGAAGCCGTGCATGGTTACTACATTGGCTACAAGTTTCAGCTGGCGTTTGCCAAGCTCTCACCTGAAGAGAAAGAGGACATCAAAGCGGCCGCTTTTGGCATGCTGTATGACCTCTACGAGCTGGAGTGCCACTATGCAGCAGAGCTGTACGACCCTGTCGGCTTGACCGAAGACGTTAAACGCTTCATGCATTACAACGCCAACAAGGCACTGAGCAATCTGGGTTTTGAGGCCATGTTCCCTGATGACCTCTGCCAGGTGAACCCCGCCATCATGGCTGCGCTCAGCCCCAGCGCTAACGAAAACCACGATTTCTTCTCCGGCTCAGGCTCTTCCTACGTGATAGGCAAGGCCGTAGCCACTGAAGATGAAGACTGGAATTTTTAAGCGTTGAGCGCTTGCAATAATTGGAGCAATAGAAAGATAAAAATACAGAAACCATGCCAAGGCCTGACTGCCTGTACTTTCTATCCTCTCTTGCGTTATCCCCCTTTGCATGATTGCGCACACAGCGGCTAAAGCCCCTTGGCCCGCATAATGCATGCAGAGATCAAGAATGCCTCCGTGCCTCCAAGCACCGAGGCATTTCTTTTGCCTGCTTCAGCCCGCGCTAGCAGTGCTCAAGCATCTCTACGCACGCACGTTTACATCACACCAGCACAACAAAAAAGCCCCAAAGGCATGGCCTTATGGGGCTTGGAAATGGGTAAAAACGCTTATTTCAGCTTGGTACCGCAATTGCCACAAAAGACATCTGTTTGATTGACTGGCTCATGGCACTGCGTGCAACTGGTCTGCTCAGGGGCCTGATTGGAAGCCACTTCCTTGGCTTGTGACTGAGCATCCGCCTGCAGCGCTGCTGTAGCGGCAGCTTCTTGTGCCTGCTGCTCAGCATCCATCAGCGCAGCGGCCTGTGCCTGCTCACGCTGTTCTGCCTCTTCTTTCAACCTCGTCGCTTCACGCTCTACTGCCAAAGCAGCTTGCACCTTGGCTTGCTCTGCAGCCGCAGCTTTTCGTGCTTCATTAGCCGCTGCCACTTCTTGCGCTTTCTCAGCAGCCATCTGCTTGGCGCGCTCTGCTGCTGCGATGGCTCGCTCCTTGGCACCTTCTGCACGTTTACGCACATCGTTCCAAACGCCATTCAACGCTGCCTCTGCTTGCACGCTGTCTACGCTGGCATTCGCTTGCAAATACAGCAAGTTCTGGCCCATTACGGCAACCTGCCACAACAGCGCCGCCACAACCCCGAGCAAAACACCCAGGCCAAGCAAAAGGCCAGTGACCGAGCCCATTGCACCCATATTTGAAAGAGCGCCAAAGCCCATCATGCTCAGGTAAGCAAGGTTCACACCCATCACGCTAGCGCCCATGCCCGTCAAACTCATGGCGGCGGGCAGCAAGCCCATCAGCAGCAGGCCACTGATGACCAGCATGATGAAATACAACACGACCTGCATCAGCACCACTTCAACCAGACGGCTGCGGGCAATACCAATCACGCTGGCAAGTGCTGCCTTGAAGGCTAAGCCGCTCCATACGGCAGGTGCGAACAAGGGCATGATCACGCACATCCATGCCACGATCAGCACAGAGGCCACCACGATCAAAACCGGGTGGGCCACAAAAGCCAGCACCGCACCCAGCACTGGAATTTTGCAGATGAAGTAAATGATGGCTGCAACCAGATAAAACAGCAGCGCTGCTACCAAAGACAGCAGCATCAACCCCAAAAATTTAGGCACGCACAGCAGCCCAGCAAACGCTGCATCGCTGAATCCACGCACGGTGATGTTCTGCGCCTTGTCCATGAGCATCACACCGACAGCGGAGATGCCTGAAAAAAAGACCACTACCACGACCAACATGCACAGCCCGAACAATAAAACGCCTGTCATCCCGCCCACACTTGTGGCTAGCCACTGGCTTGCAACAGTCAGCAGTCCACACAGAACCATGGTGATGAAGCCCATCACCAATGGGCGCCACTGCGTAAGTCCCTCACCCGCGCGTGCCAGCGCTGCAAATTGAATGTGCTCAAACCTAGAACTCATATCGCCTCTTTTTCTTTATTGAAAATTAAAAATGACCTGCTAAAGCTGCATCAAGCAGCTACCGTCTGCACGCAGAACGCAGGTTTTCATTGGAACAAGGCGCTTTGCCACGGGCATGAACTGCACCAGCAAACCAACGCAATGGAGCGCCAAACACGGTGTGCTTGGCCACTCCTTTGCTCTGCACGCACAAGTGCTTAAATTACAAATTACCGCGAATCGGACCAGCTTTGACGGTGTAGCGCTCCACACCGGCTGGCAGGCTCTGAGCCACTTGCTTTTCTACCTTGATCAGTTGCCCACCTGGGCTCTTTGTCTCACCCGAAGCCGTATTCACGCGGCGTGCCTTCACATCTGCCGCAGCTTGCTGCACCACAATGCTTGCACTACCCCGGTTATCCGCCAGCGTGTTCGCCAGCCCTTTGATTTCATCCATTGCACGGGTGTAAGCATCTCTGCCTTTCCCACCCAAAGGCATGTCTATCGTGACGCTATCCAAGGTGCGCATGCTGCGCTTTTGCTGGGTACTACTGTCTGTTATTTCAACGTTCAACAATTGCACATCACCTGCCGTTGCGCGCAATTTGGGGCTTAGGCCCTGCATGGCTTGCACTGCACGCTCCTGAGCAGCACGAGCGCCCTGAATTTCTTCTTCGAACGCACTTTGCAACTGCTCAAAGCGACCTGCTTGCTGACCGCTGGAAAGCGTGCCCTCCTGTCCGCCACAAGCTTTGCCTGTGGCCCGTGCCAGCATGCAGCTCAAAGAGCTTCCTGCCTGGTCGATCGTGGCACAGCCCGTCAATGCAAAAACTGCTCCAGCAATAAGCAATAAATTAATTCGTCGCATCTTCGTCCTCAGTATTTCAATAATGCAGTCAGGTTGCATGCAAATATTCAGCAAACGCCAAGTTAAAAATCTTTGGCGCTTGCATGCTCACCTAACCAAAATCACAGGCATTAATCCAGCAAGCCATCCAATGTATTGGTTGGCTTTGGAGCTGGTTTCACTACGGCTGGTTTAGGTGGCTGCGCTGGTGTTGACGCGGGCAAGGACACGGCAGTGTCTGCGGAAGATGCTGTGGCGAGACCCGCATCCGGGGATACAACGACGGGCGCCGGCAGCAATTCCACAACTTCGGTCTCCACAGATATCGCTGTTGCAGAGTCTCCCTGCGGCCCGACAATGCTCGCCGCTTTGGCCAAGTCATCCTCTGCCGGCCCGCCCTCATTCGGGACATGCAAGCGATCTGGCGCAATGACAGCCTGCGCGCTGGGCTTCAAGAGCATCCAGCCACTGATCGCGACAACGACGGCAATCACCGCTGCACCAAGCAAAATTTTGGGTTTGAAATTAGGCGCGCCAGAAGACGACAGCGCTGCCGCGGCCTCGCTGCCACTAGCAGGCATCTGTACAGGAGGTTGCTCCACCAACGTGCCCGCCTGTGCTGGTGCTGGTGCTGGTGCTGGTGCTGGTGCTGGTGCTACAGTTTCAGTGATTGCGTGCGTGCGAGGCGCTCCGCACTGAAGGCAAAACTTCGCTCCGGGTTTGCATAATCCACCGCATTCGCCACAAACATCTTTTGTGTTGCCAGCGTCCGGCGTTGCCTCAGGCATTAACTGCCGTGGTGTTCCGCAATGTTTGCAAAATTTCAGATTATCCGGCAGTACGTTTTGACATTGGTGACAGTGCATATTGAGAATTGTTATCTAAATTCGCACGATTTTTGTCGAGAACATGGTTAGAAATCAAATATCGATTTGTCACCCTGTATAGCCAACCGCAATACAAACCCATTTTTTTGGGTGTTTGCCGGACACATCCGGTGCAGAAAAAACCACCAATAGTACAAAAACGATATAAGACAACAACAAAACAATCGTTTGTTTTTATAAGACGCTTGCTTAAAGTTCGCAGTCACACAGAGGGAAGCCATCCGTTGGATGCCTTCCATCCCACGATGATGACCGCGCCATGTACCAATACACAGAATTCGACACAGCATTCCTGAATCAACGCGCCGCCCAGTTTCGCGACCAACTGGAGCGGTGGCAGGCGGGAAAACTTCCGGAAGATGACTTCCGCCCATTGCGCCTGCAAAACGGCTGGTATGTGCAGCGCTATGCGCCCATGTTGCGCGTTGCCATTCCTTACGGCGAAGTCTCCAGTCAGCAAATCCGTGTACTGGCCCGCATTGCACGCGAGTACGACGAACCCGAAGCAGAAGTCTTCAAGGCCGCCATGGAAGGCCAAGGCAAACTGGGCACCACCTTCTTGCCCACGCACTGCGCCCACTTCACCACACGCACCAATGTGCAGTTCAACTGGATTCCGCTGTCCAAATCCGCCGATGTGATGGAGCTGCTGGCCAGCGCCAATCTGCACGGCATTCAAACCAGCGGCAACTGCATTCGCAACACCACCACGGACGCGCTGGCCGGTGTGGCCATCGATGAAATCGTTGACCCGCGCCCTTACGCCGAAATTTTGCGCCAGTGGACCACCTTGCACCCTGAATTTGCCTTCCTGCCGCGCAAGTTCAAGATTGCCATCTCCGGTGCCCAAGAGGACCGCGCAGCCACCGGCTGGCACGATGTGGGCCTGCACGTTCTAAAAAACGAGGCCGGTGAAATTGGTTTTAAAGTTTTTGTGGGTGGTGGCATGGGCCGCACGCCAGTGATTGGCACCGTGATTCGTGAGTTCCTGCCGTGGAACCAGATCATGAATTACATCGAAGCCATCGTGCGTGTGTACAACGAGCTGGGGCGTCGCGACAACAAGTACAAGGCGCGCATCAAGATTTTGGTCAAAGCCGAAGGTCAGGCTTATATCGATGCGGTGGAAGAAGAATTCCGTCAGATTGTGCAAGTTGATGGAGGCCCGCACACCATTCCGCAGGCCGAATTTGACCGTGTGGCGGCTTGTTTTGTTGACCCCGCACTGCCTGAGATTGCTGACGTAAAGCCCTCTGATGCCGAGCAAGCCTTGGTGGAGAACGCCGCGCGCCACCCTGCGTTTGCGCGTTGGATCAGCCGCAATGTGCACCAGCACCGTAACCCCCAACTGCGCGCCGTCACGCTGTCATTCAAGCGTACAGGCCAAGCTCCAGGTGATGCGAGCGGCGATCAGCTCGATGCCCTGGCTCAGTTGATGGACACCTACTCCGCTGGCGAAGCACGCATCACCCACGACCAGAACGTGATGCTGCCTTGGGTGCATGTCAGCCAGCTGTTTGCACTGTGGCAGAACGCCAAGGCCTTGGGTGTAGCCAGTACCAATGTGGCATTGCTGACGGACATGATTGCCTGCCCGGGCGGTGATTTTTGCGCCTTGGCCAATGCCCGCAGCCTGCCGATTGCCGAAGCCATTACCCAGCGGTATCAAGACCTAGATGAACTGGACGACATTGGCGACATCGACCTGCACATCAGCGGTTGCATCAACTCCTGCGGGCACCACCACAGCGGCCACATCGGCATCTTGGGCGTTGATAAAGACGGCAAGGAGTGGTATCAGGTCACGCTGGGTGGATCGGATGGCTCCACGCTGTCGGGTGACAACCAAGCCGGCAAGGTGATTGGCCCCTCGTTCTCAGCTGCTGAAGTACCCGATGTGCTGGAAGCCGTTCTGTCTACCTACCGCGATCTGCGCGAACCGGGAGAACGTTTTATTGATGCCGTGCGCCGCATTGGTCTGGATCCATTCAAAGAAGCAGGCAAGGCCGCGCGCCACCCAGCCTCTGAAGAAGCCGAAATCGCTTAAGCCACAAGAACAACAAAGACTGCTCTATGAAAATACTGGCCTACAACGAATACCAAGCACCAGCCCAAGGCGACACAAGCGTGCTGGTGCTGGCCAACGATGTGAACGCACTGGACGTTAATCTGGACGGCATCACGCACATCGACCTGCACTTTCCTTCTTTCACCGATGGCCGCGCTTTCAGTCAAGCCTATTTGCTGCGCAAGCGCCTGAAATTTGCGGGAGACATACGTGCCACGGGTGATGTGCTGATTGACCAGTTGGTGCAAATGCACCGCACCGGCTTTAGTTCTGCGGTACTGCGCGAAGGCGTAGACCAAGCCGATGCCCAGCGTCAATTTGAACGTTTTGCCGGCTTCTACCAAGCCGATGCCGTCAATCCCAAACCCCACTTTGCGGAGCCTGTATGAGCCAGATCGACCTCACCCATGTGAATAACGAGCTGGGTCACAACGCACAAGCTTTGGTGCAATGGGCACTGAGCCTGGGGCAGTCCAGCATCGTGACCACCAACTTTCGTCCTTTTGAGGCGGTCATCCTGCACCTGGTTACCCGCGTGAACCCTGATGTGCCCGTGGTCTGGATGGACAACGGTTACAACACCGCAGCCACCTACCAGTTTGCAGATGCTGTAACCAAACAGCTGGGCCTGAACCTCAAGATCTACCTGCCACTGCGCAGCCGTGCCCATCGCGAAGCCGTAGATGGAGCCACTCCAGCGCTGGATGACCCACGCCACACGGCTTTCACCGCCGAGGTCAAGCTAGAGCCTTTTACCCGCGCCCTGCGGGAAACTGCTCCCAAGGTCTGGTTCACGGCACTGCGTGCTACCGACACCGCCGTGCGCGCGCAGATGGACCCGGTGAGCATCAATCCAGACGGCCTGATCAAAGTGGCTCCTCTGCTGCACTGGTCATCCAAGGACTTGTACGAGTACTGTGAAAAACACGGTCTGCCCAACAACTTCGACTATGTCGACCCCACCAAGGGCGAAGACAACCGTGAGTGCGGTTTGCATCTGACGCATTGACATGGAACTCCCACTGAGTCGCCTGCGGCGCCTTGCCCCTCCAGGGGAGGCGACAGCCTAGCCTAGCTGCGGGACTCGCTGCCTCTGACATGGGATCCAGCCAGTTTTCAAGTTCTCAGGCTTAAAGAAAGACAGCTGCCTGCGCAATACATATAAGCGCTACAGCCAGATTTGATTGGATAAACAATGAATGCCCGTGTGGAATCTCCCGTGCTGAACCAGCTCAGCAACCGCCACCTGGATGCGTTGGAAGAAGAAACCATCTTCATCCTGCGCGAAGTTGCCGCAACCTTTGAACGCCCCACGCTGCTGTTTTCGGGCGGTAAAGATTCACTGGTCATGCTGCGTTGCGCTGAAAAAGCTTTTGGCCCGGGCCGTCTGCCTTATCCGCTGCTGATGATTGACACAGGCCACAACTTCCCGGAAGTGACCGATTTCCGCGATTTTCGCGCCAAGCAAATGGGTGCAGAACTCATTGTGCGCAGCGTTGAAGATTCAATGGCACGTGGCACGGTGCGTCTGGCACACCCCGGAGAGAGTCGCAATGTGCACCAGTCGGTCACGCTGCTGGAGGCCATTGAAGAGTTTCGTTTTGACGCTTTGATTGGCGGTGCTCGCCGTGACGAAGAAAAAGCCCGCGCCAAGGAGCGTATCTTCTCGCACCGCGACAGCTTCGGCCAATGGCAACCCAAGGCACAGCGCCCCGAGCTGTGGACGCTGTTTAACACCCGCATTGCACCCGGCGAGCACTTTCGTGTGTTCCCCATCAGCAACTGGACCGAGCTGGACGTCTGGCAGTACATCGAGCGCGAGAACATCGCCCTGCCCTCGATCTACTACACACACCAACGCGAAGTGGTCGAGCGCAAGGGTTTGCTGGTGCCGGTCACGCAGCTGACCCCGCCCCGCGATGGCGAAGCAGTGGTGGTGCGTGATGTGCGCTTTCGCACCGTGGGTGACATCACCTGCACCTGCCCCGTAGAAAGCTCGGCAGCCACCGCTGCCGACATCGTGATCGAGACCTTGGCTGCAGACGTCAGTGAACGCGGAGCCACCCGCATGGACGACAAGACCAGCGAAGCCTCGATGGAAAAGCGCAAGAAGGACGGGTATTTCTAAAGGCTCCCCCAGAGCGGCTTCGTCGCTTCCCCCTCTCTGGCAGCGGATGCTGCCGGAGGGGGATGGCACCAGCGCGGCGGGGCGACCCTTGCGCGGTGTCTTTAGGCTAGGCCGTGCCGGCGCAAGGGCCATGCCCTTGTTCACAGAAAGAATGCGATGACTGAAACTATTAATTCCGTAACTCCTAGCGCAGGTACAGCAAGCGCTAGCAGCCAATTCAACCCATATTCCGACCATGCTTCGGCTTTGCGCTTCATTACCTGCGGCAGTGTGGATGACGGCAAATCGACGCTGATTGGCCGCCTGCTGGTGGACACGCGCGCCGTGCTGCAAGACCAGTTGGCAGGCGTCACCAAGTCGGGGGAAACCGATCTGGCCTTGCTGACCGATGGCCTGTCTGCTGAGCGCGAGCAAGGCATCACCATTGATGTGGCCTACCGCTACTTCAACACTGACACGCGCAAATTCATCATTGGTGATGCACCAGGGCATGAGCAGTACACGCGCAACATGGTCACCGCCGTCTCTAGCGCCGATGCCGCCGTGGTTCTAGTGGATGCCACCAAGCTGGACTGGCAAAATCCCGACCTGGCACTGCTGCCGCAAACGCGCCGCCACAGTTTGCTGGCCCACCTGCTGCGTGTGCATTCGCTGGTATTTGCGGTGAACAAACTGGATGCCGTGGCAGACCCTGCCCAGGCCTTTGCCAATATTCGTGGCGCTTTGGCACGTTTTGCGCATGCCGCAAACATTCGCGTAGCCGCCACCATCCCCGTGTCAGCCCTTAAAGGCTTTAACGTGGTCAACCAGCACGCAGGCTGGGCTGGTTACGAAGGCCCCAGCCTTTTGCAACTGCTGGAGCAACTGCCCAACACCCCTGCAGATATCGATTTGCCTCTGGCTTTGCCAGTGCAGTGGGTAGAAAAATTCCACGACAGCGCCGTCACCACCCAAGGCCGCCGTGTGTTCTGGGGCCGCGTGGCCACAGGTGCTGCCCAGGTAGGCGCAGTAGTTCAAATCTTGCCCAGCGGGCAATTAGCGACAGTGGCTCAGGTCATTGACCATGCCCGTGCACCAAAAGGCGTGCATGCAGGCCTGTCTGCCGGTATCACTCTGGATCGCGAAGTCGATGTATCACGTGGCGACTGGATTGTGGCGGCACCAACGTCATCTGCAGCGGCTGTCGATAATTTCGACACCCCCGCCATCTCCACCGCATGGCCCAGTCAGCGCACATTGACCGCCACCGTTGCGTGGATGGACAACGAACCACTGGTTCCTGGCCGCGTGTACTGGGCGCTGCACGGTCACCGCTGGGTCAAAGCCAAAGCTAAGCGCGTGGTGCACCGCTTGAACATCAACACCTTGGCCGAAGAAGACGCAACACAACTCGAACCCAACGCGATTGGCGTGGTGGATTTTGCATTGCAAGAACCCATTCCAGCCGCCAGCTTTACCCGCAGCCGCGCCTTGGGGTCTATGATCTTGGTTGACACTGCAAGCAATGCAACTGCCGCTGCGGTTTTGGTGTGCTAATGACCGCCATGCAAGCCTTGGTTCTGTGTTGCGTTGCCCAGCAAGCCACAGATATCAACGCGAATCTTCGACTCTCAAGACTGAGCGAATGGCTTAAAGTGCGCACCAAAGTTTGATCTCATCCCTGAAAACACAGGTTTGCAGCCCTAAATCCACGCTGAGCGCTGGCAAGGTTGCGGAAAAAACCTAAAATCATGGGTTAATACTGACCCATTGCATAAGAAGAATCCCTCATGACACACGTCGTCACCGAAAACTGCATCAAGTGCAAATTTACCGACTGCGTGGATGTTTGCCCCGTGGACTGCTTCCGCGAAGGCCCAAACTTCCTCGTGATTGACCCCGATGAGTGCATCGACTGCGCTGTGTGCATTCCCGAGTGCCCCGCCAACGCCATCTTTGCTGAAGAAGATACGCCTGCCGATCAGTTGGCCTTCATCAAGCTGAACGCCGAACTGTCGCTAGCCAAAGGCTGGAAAAGCATCACCAAGCGCAAGGCTGCCCTGCCAGATGCCGATGAATGGAATGGCAAACCCGGTAAGCTGGCGTTGCTGGAGCGCTGATTTTCAACAGCGTTTGCGCATTGCTTGCGCACTCCCTAACACCCTTCAGCCCCAGCCATGGGGCTGTTTGCTTTGCGAAAACCCGACATGCACACTGACACAACGGCCACCACCTGCCTTCCTATTGAAACAGACACGGTGGTCATTGGCGCCGGGGCAGTCGGCATGTTTCAGGTATTCCAGCTGGGGCTACAAGGTCTGCATTGCCATCTGGTGGATGCCCTGCCCCATTTGGGCGGGCAATGCAGTGAGCTGTATCCGCAAAAGCCCATCTACGACATTCCTGGCATCAAAGCCTGCACCGGGCAGGAACTGATTGATCGTTTGCGCGAGCAAATGGCACCCTTTGCACCCACGCTGCACTTGAGCCAGCAAGTGCAAACCTTGGAGCAGCAAGATGATGGTCGCTGGTTGCTGACCACCAGCGCAGGTACAGCGCTGCTAGCCAAGGCTGTTGTGATTGCAGCGGGTGTCGGCTCTTTTGTACCCAAGACTTTGAAGATCGACGGTATAGAAGCCCTGGTTGGCCGCAGCGTGCACTACCACCCCGCCAATTTGGCCGCTCTGGCTTTGCAAGGCCAGCATGTCTTGGTGCACGGCGGAGATGAGCTGGCCGTACAAGCAGCCCTTGATGCACTCGCCTATGCGCCTGCCAGCGTCACACTCATACATCGCCGCGATGTTTTCACTGCCCCCGAAACATTGCTTGCTCAGCTGCAAACCTACAAAGATACAGGCCGTATCCGCGTTGTGGCAGCGCAGCCCCAGTCACTGCTTGCCACAGAGCAGCAACTGAGCAGCGTAGAAATTGGTTTGCCTGACGGAAGCAGTGAACCACTGCCTGTACAGCAATGGCTGGTTTTTCAAGGCATTTCACCCAAGCTGGGGCCGGTGGCTCAGTGGGGGCTGGAGCTGGTCAAAAAACAGCTGCCAGTCGATACCTCTACGTTTGTGACCGAAGCACCAGGCATTTACGCGGTGGGCGACATCAACATCTACCCCGGCAAGCGCAAGCTTTTACTGTGCGGCTTTCATGAGGCCACATTGGCAGGTTTTTCGATTGCCGAATACCTCACCGACAAGCCTGTGCTGCTGCAATACACCACTACGAGTACCCGGCTGCATGCGCTGCTGGGGGTGGTGCACACTGAAAAACAAGGCTGATCTGCCTAGCGAACAGGCAGAAATTGCAGAAATGGCCCCGCCACCAGATTCTGCCCAAAACCAATGGCAGAGCGGCGTACACGCTCAGTGCCAAAGCTGGCAATCAGATCCAGACGCGCAATCAGTTTGCCCATTTCACGCTCAAAGCTGAGGTTGCGCTCTTGCTCAGACATATGGTTTGAAAGCAAGAGCGGTTGGCCTTGCGCATTCTTTCTGTGATTGAGCACCCAGTTGGCAATCTCTACATTGCGCGCAGCGTTGTAAACGTTCTGGGGATCCAGGCTGTCCACCAAGGTAAAGCTGGTTTTACCGCCATGTGAGGTCAGCAGCATGTCCCCCATGGCATAAATAAATGCACCAACACGGTCACCCAAAAACTCTGGGCTGAGTGCCTTGGTCAAAGCCTGCACATCACGCTGACCTTCCAATGGAGACCACATCTGCCGCTCCAATAGTGCACTGCGCACACGTGCAATGGCGGCTTCGCGTGTTGCCGCCGTTTTGCGCCACTCGGCAGGGTTACGCTGGTAAAGCTTGTCCATTAGCCGCATCAGGCTGTCGATGTTTTCACGCATGGCCAGCGTCGCAATGCGGTTGCTGTCCGATTGCAGCACTTCCCCCATGGAAAAAGCATCTCCCGCAACTTTTCCGTGCGGAGCTGGTGCAGAAGCACAGCCCACCAACAGCAAGCCCATTGCCCATGCGCACACGGTGTGTGACCAACGTATCAACTTACAGTTTGCAGCTGCCATGCCTTCAGCATAGCCAAGGCGAGCGCCCGTGCCAATCGGAAACTATTCGGTTTTGATAATTTTTGACCAATACCAAATGCTGAACCAAGCGCACCGAGTTAGCAACACTTAACTGCCTGTAGGGTCATTAATGCCATCGCCGCCCAAGAGACAAGGCATCGCACAAAATCTTGCCCGATACGGAACATCATGGCCGCGTTGATTGCGGCCTTTTTGTTTGCTTGGCCCTGTTTGCACGATGTGCAGCGGGGCTTTTCTACTGGTTTTGTCACTCTTTTTTATGTCAGCTGACTTGCAAGCGTCTTCTCTGCACCGCAGCCTCAAAGCGCGCCACATGTCGATGATCGCCATCGGCGGCTCCATCGGTACAGGTTTATTTGTGGCCTCCGGAGCCACCATTTCCCAAGCAGGTCCCGGTGGTGCATTGCTGGCCTACTGCGTGATTGGTCTGATGGTGTACTTCCTGATGACCAGCCTGGGCGAAATGGCTGCGCACCTGCCAGTCTCAGGCTCGTTCGCAACCTATGGTGCCAGGTATGTGGATGAAGGTTTTGGTTTTGCTCTGGGCTGGAACTATTGGTACAACTGGGCCGTCACCATCGCGGTGGACTTGGTCGCAGCGCAGCTTGTGATGGCCTACTGGTTCCCGGATGTGAATGGCCTGCTATGGAGCGCCATTTTCCTGGCGCTGATGTTTGGTCTAAATTCCTTGTCGGCCAAGGGCTTTGGCGAATCAGAGTTCTGGTTTGCCGCTATCAAGGTGCTCACCGTCTTGGTATTCATCGGCATCGGTTTGCTGATGGTTTTCGGCATCATGAATGGTGGTGCACCTGAAGGCATCTGGGGCAATATCGCCAACTTCACAGCCGGAGATGCACCCTTTGCAGGAGGCTTTGCAGCGTTGATCGGTGTGGCCATGATTGTGGGCTTCTCTTTTCAGGGTACCGAGTTGATTGGCATTGCCGCAGGCGAGTCTGAAGACCCCGCCAAGAACGTGCCCCGCGCTGTGCGCAAGGTGTTTTGGCGCATTTTGCTGTTCTACGTCTTCGCCATCTTGATCATTGGTCTGCTGGTTCCATACACCGACCCCAAGCTGCTGCGCAACGATCTAGGTGACATCAGCGTAAGCCCTTTCACCTTGGTGTTTGAGCGTGCTGGCCTGCTGGGCGCAGCTGCAGTCATGAATGCTGTGGTGCTCACATCCGTGCTTTCTGCTGGCAACTCTGGCATGTATGCGTCTACTCGCATGCTGTACGCACTGGCCAAGCAAAACATGGCACCAAAAATCTTTGCCCGTGTGAATGCACGCGGCGTGCCCATCATGGCTTTGATTGCAACCACCGTCATTGCTGCACTTTGCTTTTTCACCAATGTCTTCAGCCCTGAAGCGGTTTACATCTGGTTGTTGAATCTGTCAGGCATGTGCGGCTTCATCGCATGGCTGGGTATTGCGATTAGCCACTACCGTTTTCGCAAAGCGTGCATGGTGCAGGGGTTTGATCTGAAGAATCTGCCCTACCGCGCTGCAGCCTTCCCCTTTGGGCCCATCTTTGCTTTTGTGTTGTGCCTAATCATTACCTTGGGCCAAAACTACGAAGCTTTCTTGGCAGACACCATTGATTGGACCGGTGTGGTCGCAACCTACATTGGCATTCCTTTGTTCTTGGCCATCTGGTTTGGCTACAAATTTACCAAAGGTACACACTTTGTGAAACTAGAAAATATGGACATCAGCGGCGCACGTTAAGCACACTGCTGGTGATTCAATCAAAAAGGCGGTCTATGTTTAGACCGCCTTTTTTTGTTTCAGATGGCCTTATGCATAAAGGCTGACATCTGCAAAGCACGCACGAACGCCATAGGCGTTTTAGATGCTGAATCTAAGGGTGCAACAGTTCCTTGACCTGCACCAGTGCGGCCGGATCTTCCATGGTTGTCAAATCACCAGGATCTCGATTTTCTGCAACGGCCTGCAATGCACGGCGAAGCAATTTTCCACTGCGTGTTTTAGGCAACGCGGTGACAAACAATACGCGTGACGGTCTGGCAACTGCGCCCAATTGGCTGTCCACCAGTTTCATCACTTCAGCTTCCAGCTTGGCGCGCTGCTGCGCATCAGAAACTTTGCTCGCATCCCGTACGACGGCAAATGCCATCGCTGCCTGCCCTTTCAAGGCATCTGCCACACCGACAACTGCTACCTCAGCGATTTCTGCATGTGCAGAAATACTTTCTTCGATTTCGCGCGTGCCCAGACGATGTCCAGCCACATTGATCACGTCGTCCGTACGCCCCAAAATAAAATAATAGCCCTGAGCATCGCGAACACCCCAATCGAACGTGCTGTAGATCTGCTTGCCCGCAATGCTCTGCCAATAGGTGCTAACGAAACGCGCATCGTCCCCCCAAACGGTTTGCATGCATCCAGGCGGCAAAGGGCCTTCAATAGCCAAAACGCCTTTTTCATTGGGTGCCTTCAGCTCCTCCCCACTTTTGTCATCAATCAGTTTGACGTTGTAGCCATATACCGCCTTACCAGGGCTGCCAAACTTGCTGCTTTGCTGTTCAACACCATTGCACAAAGTCATGATGGGCCAGCCCGTCTCTGTCTGCCAGTAGTTATCAATGATGGGCACTTGCAGAGCATCGCTGATCCACTGCGCCGTTGGCTCATCCAGCGGCTCTCCCGCCAGCCACAGTGCTTGCAAGCTTGAAAGATCGTATTTACGCAGATATTCAGGGTCATGCTTTTTCAGCACACGTACAGCGGTTGGTGCTGAGAACATGTGGGTGATGCGGTATTTCTCCACCAAACTCCACCAAACTCCGGCATCTGGTCGGATGGGCAGCCCTTCGTAAAGCACGGTCGCCATGCCTGCAATCAAAGGGGCATAGATGATGTAGCTATGCCCGACCACCCAGCCAATATCACTGGTACAGAAGAAAGTTTGTCCGGCTTTGGCATTAAAAATATGCGGCATGCTGGCCGCAAGTGCCACGGCATACCCCCCCGTGTCACGCTGTACCCCTTTAGGTTTACCTGTCGTGCCGCTGGTGTAGAGGATATAACTTGGATCGGTGGAATTGACCCAGGTACATGGCACTTGGGCATCCATGTATTTAGAGCGTAAATCCGCCCACAAATGGTCTCGTCCGGCTCTTAAATCCATGGGAGCCAAACCACGGTTGACCATCAGTACCGCCTGTGGCTTATGGCTACTTAGCTTTAGTGCTTCATCCAGCAGCGGTTTATAGGCAACCACACGGCCACCACGTGAGCCCGCATCTGCGCTCACAATCACTTTGGGCTGGGCATCTTCAATACGCGACGCCAGTGATAGTGAAGCGAACCCGCCAAATACGACACTGTGAATGGCTCCCAGACGCATACATGCCAGCATGGCAAAGACCGCCTCGGCAATCATGGGCATGTAAATTTGAACCCGGTCGCCTTGGCGCACACCAAACGATTGCAAGACGGCCGCCATCCGCTGCACCTCGGCATGCAGCTCACGGTAGCTATAGGTTTTCTCTGTCTGAGTCTCAGTAGACACTGCAATCAGCGCAGCTTGATCAGCGCGTTCGGCCAAATGCCGGTCCAGCGCGTTGTGACACAGATTCAATTGCCCACCAACGAACCAGCGCGCAAAAGGTGGGTTGCTGTAATCACAAATTTGTACTGGTTCTTGATGCCAGTCGACCAAAGCCGCCTGCTCTTTCCAAAATGCATCGCGAGTTTGAGGCGCTATTGAGCGCTGATAGAAATCTGCAAATCGCTCCATGACTGGTGTCTCCATATCGTTATAAGTTGCAGCCATTATTCATTGGGCTCTTTCGATAAGCTGACACGCAATCCAAGGCATGGCTGAATGCGTCTTTGAACAGAAATTGAAGTCAAGCGCTCAATATTTGAAAAAATCAACGAAATCATTGCATCCATTAACCATTTCAGCTGCTTTAATTTTCAGTGCTCCTATAGAATAAAGAAACATTGGTTAGTGATCTGCTTTGCATTTCCTTTCTTTTTGACTCAATACTTGAAATCAATGACTACTTATAAAGAACTGCTGGCTCAGCGTGCCGAACTCGAAAAGCAAATTGAAGCTGCGCGCAAAGATGCGCTGTCTTCTGCTATCGCCCAGGTTCGCGCAATTGTTGCGGAATACGAATTGACGGAAGAAGACGTTTTCTCCAAGAAAACGCCTCGCGCCGCATCCACTGGTACCAAAACAGTTGCTCCTAAGTACCGCGACCCAATCACAGGCGCGACCTGGACTGGCCGTGGCAAGCCACCACTGTGGATTGCAGGCAAAGACCGCCTGAACTTCCTGATTCAGGACCAGACTGCCGCCTGAGATTACTCTTGGCCCAGCAAAAAAGCCCAAGGCAATTGCCTTGGGCTTTTTTTCGTTCTCTTGGTTTCACCGCATCTGATTTACATGCGGAAAACTTCCAGCGTTCTTCCCAATACGGCTGCATTGGTGCTCATGCCTTGTGCATCTCCTGCGGACTCCTCCGCCTGGCGTGCGTTTTCCTGCGTAACATTGTCTAAATCGTTCAACGCAGCGTTGACTTGCCCAATACCCACCGCTTGCTGGCTGGTTGCATCTCCCATCGCACGCATCAAGCCACTCACATGCGCAACCGCCTGAACCACATCTGCAATAGTGCGGCCAGCACCTTGCATGCTCTCCACGCCTTGGTTGATTTGAGCGTTCGAATCAGAAATTAAGCGACGTATCTCTCCGGCAGCCTGCGCGCTGCTTTGCGCCAAAGCTCTCACTTCGCCGGCTACGACCGCAAATCCACGGCCTTGCTCACCCGCACGTGCAGCCTCCACCGCCGCATTCAACGCCAAGATATTGGTTTGAAAGGCAATCGACTCAATCGTTGCAATAATTTGTCCCATCTGCTGTGATGACTGACGAATGCTTTGCACCAAAGAGCCAACATGCTCCATCGCCGCACCACCTTGCTTGGCAAGCTGCGCGCTCTTGGTACTTTCTTGCATCACCTCCTGCGTGGTCTGCTGCGACCTCACCACCGTCTGCGCCAAAGACTGCATCGTGCTTGCCGTCTCTTGCAGCTTGCCAGCCTGCACATCGGTGCGTTGCGCCAAATTGCTGGAGCCTGCCGAAATGCTTTGCGACAAATGCGTAAAACTATTGATTTCATGGCGCGCATCACCCACCACCGCGCGCAGGTTGATATGAATCTGGTGCAAACGCTCCATCAGCAAGGCCATTGGATGGCGACCTTCTAACAATCCAGGCAAATGACTGTTGAGCTGGCAGCCTGCCAGTGCGCTGGCCAAATCATTGACCTGAGTAAAAGGCTCTGTCACGCGCGCATGCAAGCGCCACAATGCAAAGCCCATCAAAATTGCCAGCACAGCAGCCTGCACTGCCAGTTGCCACCCTTGCGTCCATCCCATCCACGGGAAAGCCATCGCCACCGCAAACACCGGCAGCAGCATCAAAGCCATGCGCTGCGTAAACGTCAAACGCTGCCACTTGCCCCACTGATTGCGCAGTCCAGTGACACGCACGTGCCCTGCATGCAAAGCGATTTCAGGATTGGATTGCCCACGCTGGGCATGCAATTTGACATAGAGCGCTTGCGCAGCTTTCACCTGCTCGCGCGTTGGCTTGGCACGCACCGACATGTACCCCACGGGCTTGCCGTCTTGCATGATGGGTGTGACATGCGCTGCCACCCAGTAAAAGCTGCCGTCCTTGCGGCGGTTTTTGACCAACCCTTTCCAGCTGCGGCCATGCCCAATGGTAGCCCACATGTCGCGAAACGCTTCTGACGGCATATCAGGGTGGCGCACCATATTGTGTGGCTGGCCCATCAGCTCCTGCATGGTGTAGCCACTGACACGCTCAAACGCTGCATTACAGTGAGTGATGTGCCCTCTGCTATCTGTGGTGGACATCAGCAGCTCATCTGCTGGGTAGTCAAACTCTTGATCAAAAACTGGCAAATTTTCACGCATACGTCTAGATTTTTCCAAGCCGCCATCGCCATGCATTCATGCAAAAGACACTGTGTGCAGCCAATTTTCAAGAACGATTTCCTGAAGCGAGAAATGCTAGCGAGATCGAACACCACTTTTGACTTCAAGCAGCTATTTCATTGCAAAGAATTTACAGGTGTTGCGCTAAGTACAGAGGCACCATCCTAGGACTTGACATCTGGAATTTCCGATTGTCGTTTTGATTTCTTGAAAGTGACAACCTGCCTCATCCACTGCGTGAGACAAACGCAGCCACCGCAATGACTCACTGCACAGGCAAAGAAAAAGCCTTCTGATTTTTCAATCAGAAGGCTTGTCTTTATTGGTCGGCGTGGCGGGATTCGAACTCGCGACCCCTTGCACCCCATGCAAGTGCGCTACCTGGCTGCGCTACACGCCGAAGCCTTAGATTATATCTTGGTTTTCACCCACTCTTCAAAACGCTAAGGACATCTTGAAAATGCAACAAGCCAGATTTTCATCTGGCTTGTCAGAGATAAGTTTGGTCGGCGTGGCGGGATTCGAACTCGCGACCCCTTGCACCCCATGCAAGTGC
>CAUQST010000051.1:0-26564 GCA_963520865.1 uncultured Comamonas sp. | reverse complement strand
GTAAACGCCAGCATTACCTTGCGCAAACAAGTCTTGGTCAATGCCACCGCCTGAGGTTTCGTAGATATCGGGCTCGACGAATCGCACCAGCTTATCGCGTGGCTGTTTATGGCTGGCTGCAGTCTTGGCATGCAGGGCAATCAGTACAGCACCCCATAGGGCGCTGTGCTCGTGCCTCTGGGGCTTAGTCGGTGTGCTGGTCAGGGCGGGTTGGTGGCAAGCCGTAGATGCAGGTGTTTTGCTGCGTTGGCAGTTCATACACCTCAAAAGCAAAACCCGCATTGCGCGGGTTTTTTATTAACGGCCCCAGTCTTTGGGTTGATAGGGTTCGAAGCTTGTTCCGTTACAGATTCGGTAGCTTTCTGGCAAGGATTGCCGCTTGTGTACTTGAATCTGGAGCCCTTCGGGCATCACAGTTTCAGGTTTTGCCTTAACAGGTTGTTTCCACGGTTTTTTCGCAGAGACGTCGCTATTTACTTGAGCATCGATTTTTGGTGGTGGCACTGGGTTCCTCTCCATAGTCATCAACAATTTAAATCTACTCCCTAGTGTGCCAGTTGAATGGCTTTTAACCTAATCTGCACTAAGTGGTTGCGATAAGTTGCTTAATTTCGCACGTGCATATTGAAGGGCGCTACGGATGGATTTGTTGCATAAACCCAGTTTGAGGCGAGCTAACCCTAGCCGTGGCTATGCCACGGCTGCTGTCTGAGGACCGCCTAATTCAGTAAATCGATCCAAGATAGCTGCCTAGATGTGCAACTCACTCACTTGGCGCTCAAAGGTGCGGGACATCAGCCGTTCGCCAAGTCGTTTGATGCAGTTCATCTTGGCTTTCACCAAGCTTCGCCGGTGATAACCACTCCAGCGCTTTCAGATGCTTCGTTCCAAGGGCTTGCATGCGGCAATCGCTGCATTGCGATGTTCAAAGACGCTGCCTTTGCGGATGCGTGCATTCTCTAGGTGGAATGACTGGAGACGCTCAACACCTCAACACAGCTTGATGGACTGGCTGTGTGTCGTAAGCTCCATCACCTGTCAGGCTCTCGAGCACTTCATCTTTCGGTAACTAATGCAGCAAGTCAGGCAACACGTCAGCATCGCTGACATTGTTGGAAGTCACGCAGATGGCTCGAAACTGCAATGTCTGGGTATCAATGCCAATGTGCAGCTTGCGCCACTGGCGGCGACGTTCAGGTCCGTGCTTTTTGCACTTCCACTTGCCTTTACCTAGGAATTTAATGCCAGTCGAATCAACCAGCAGGTGCAATCCACCTTGGCTGCGTGTGTGCGGCACCTGAACGTTCAGCCCTAATTGGCGTCTGCACAAAGTGCTGAAGTCATGGGCAGGCCAAGCAAGCCCCGACAATTGCAGCACGGACTGCGCCAGCCCAGTGATCTGCCGCAGGGCTAGGTCAAACAGGTTCTTGAGCGACAAGCAAAACTCGATTGCAGCATCCGAGAGCTTCGGGCTGCGCCCGCGTTTGCCGCTGGCAGCGGCAAACCAGCAAGCCATACCGTCAATGATCCCCGTTCTTTAAGCGAGCCGTTGTATTGCGGTAGAGGGACCTACTGGAATAGCTCATACCTTGAGCCTAGCGCTTACTTCACGCCGATTTCTGCAACAACGCCCCTTCAACAACAACGAAGCCAGCAACGACGATGCCCGGAATTAGGACATCTCCCCCATGCAAAGGCAGCTATGCAGCTTGCAGCAGCAGGAGTGGCACGTTAAGACCGTGTGCGTAAAGCCGCGGCACAAATTGCAAGAGAGGCAGGCCTGTGCCTGCGACACAGAGAAGGGTGTAAAAGATTTGCATGTCGTTCTCGACACCGGGAGGTGATCTTTTCATACGCCCTGTGGGTTTCTAGTCTTTACGCACCGGATGCCAGCATTACTTTAGCTAACGCTAGTGGCCGTTTCAGCCCTAGCATGCAGGGGAGAGTTAGCACAGCACCCATGGGGCGCTGTGCTCATGCCTTTGCGGCAAGACTTAGACTTGATTCATGGAAAACATCTACGACTCAATGATTGGTGCTCTGCGTGAGCACTGGAAAGCCAACAACAACGCATATCCCCAGCGGTTTGAGCTGACACAAAGCACGCTGGATGGGCTGTTGACTGACCGACGCTTGGTGAACGAAACCATGAATTACCCGTTGAACCTAAAAAATGGTTATGAAAAGGAATTCTTGGGTGTCCCAGTGCAAATGTCTCCAGAGGGCAATGCGCTGATTGCTCTTGATGGCTCGCGTGTGCCACTCAATTGTTTGTAAAGCCAAATGAGCGTCCCTCAAAGCAAGTCAGAGCTGCTGGCAGCCATCCAAACCACGCATGACAAGCTGTTTGCTGATCTGGCGACCGTGCCTGATGCGCTGTCGCGGGAAGCTACGCTGGAAGGACACGCCAAGGGCACCGTGATGAGCCCGGCAGACTTGGTGGCCTACCTTGTTGGGTGGGGGCTGCTGGTGCTGAAGTGGTGTGATTTGAAAGACAAGGGCCAGCCCGTGGACTTTCCGGAGACTGGCTACAAGTGGAACGAACTGGGTTTACTGGCTCAGAAGTTCTACGCTGACCATGCCCACCAAGAGTACCCGGCATTGCTTGAGCAGTTTGCTAGGGTGCACGCACGCCTCATGGCATTGGTTGAGGGGCACAGCGATGCACAGCTGTATGGCGCGCCTTGGTACGAAAAGTACACGCTGGGGCGAATGATTCAGTTCAACACCTCATCGCCCAACGCGAACGCACGGGCCCGCATTCGCAAGTGGAAGAAGCTGCAGCAGCTAGCTTGAAGCAGCGTGCGCAGCAGTTGTCTCTTGTGCACTGCAACGCATTAACGGACCGCGCCGTGCAGTGGCCGCGATGTAAACGACATGCTGCATCGCACTTGATGCACTGAGCTAGCGGTAGTGAAGCAAAAAAGGTGGCATGCCGCATGTGCCCAGTGCTGCAGAGGCCGTTGGCGATCGTCAAATCTTTGTATGAATCAGTGTGGTGCTGTATTCATGCTCCTGTAAAAGAAAATGACCATTCAATGCAGGGCCAAAAGATGTAATGGGTGTTTTGAGGCAACAATGGAGGTTGTCTTAAATATGGAAGTCTTTGTGAACCAACCAATTGCACACGCCGAACTCATCGCAAGCTATAAAAAAGTGGCTGCTGACGCCGCCAAGAAAACAGCCGCTGTGCTGACCTCATCCTCCAAAGGTCCTGGCGTACTCAAAACGGTGAGCGAGACCGCAGCAAAAGCAGTTCGTCGTCGCGATGTGATTGCCTCTAAGCTTGTAAAGCTTGGAATCGCGCTTCCGGAATAAGCGACATAAATCTTGAAACGTTGTGATAGCTTGACAGTTTTGACGATTCAATAAAAAAAACCCGCATTGCGCGGGTTTTGTTTTTAGTGGCCTCAGTCTTTTGGCTTGTATGGTTTTAAATTTTTTTGGTTAAAGATTCGGCAGCTTTTTGACAGAGATTGCCGCTTTTGCACTTGAACCTGAAGCGCATCGGGAATGGCGGTTTCGGGCTTTACCTTCGCTGCTTGTTTCCACGTTTTTTCGCTGAGACACCGCTATTGGCTTGAATACCGTTTCTTGATGGTAGTACAGGGCCATATTTCATATTCATCAACACTTTGAATTCCATCCCTGTGAGCCCATTGATCTGCTTTTAGCCTAATTCGCACTCAGCGGGTTGGTCAGTGCTACCGAAGGCAGCTTGGGTGCTGCTTTCGCGTTTTACTGATTAAGGCGGTGTAGCAAGACACAGCGGGTTTTAGAAATAAAAAAACCGCCCAGCGGGAGCGGAGCGGGTGAGGGATAAAGTGCGGGTGCCTTTCGGCTTACCGTGGGAATTAAGAGAGTTCGGGAGGAAGAACCACGGACCAGCAGAAAACTTGTTGATGCAAGTTGCGTGTTCAGCCAACTAGGCTTTTAAAGCAACCTGCTTACAACTTGCAACAATATCTGATTTGCCAGCGTTTTCACCCTCTGGAGAACCCTTGGCTTGTGCGCAGCTTGTAGAAGATCACAAAGCAACAACGGATGCGCGGACAAAGGGCTCGCCGGACGGGCATTAGCGAAGTAAAGGCATAAAAAAACCCGCTATGTGCGGGTCCTGTTACTACATTCCAAACGGGTAAACGAATCGGTTACCTGAAACAGAGCAAGCTTTAGCTAGGTTGCTTTTGCTTGTCATCCTGTTCCTTGCTTGGGGTCTGCCCTGGCTGCGGCTTGTTCGGTGCTGATTGCTCAGCTTGGCCGGGCTTTTGGCTAGGGTTGTTTTGCCCTGGTTGGTTAGATTGTGTCATTGCAATTTCTCCTGTGGAGTTGGTGGAAGACCAAATCGGCTTCCACGTCTTCACAGTGAGGCTTAGCCAATACCTGCGTTGTACGAATACGTAAGTAACGGCCTTCAGAAAGCCGATAAGCAGCAAGAAAAAACCCGCTGGTAGCGGGCAAGGCATTGGCCGCCTGCACTTAGTAGTTTTGCTGCAATGCGTTTAGCGGCTCGTGCTTGTAGGGCTGTTGTTGCTGTTGCTGGTCATTGCTTTTCTCCTTCTCTGATGGAGCCTTGTCAGGCTGCGATGGAGGTGGTTCGGTGGCAGTTGCTGCACATGTGCGACGACCCATGCAACACGAAAGAGAGCTAAAGCATCTTTGAAGCCAAGACATAAAAAACCTCACTTTAAAAATAAATACAACAAACCTCCCGGCTCTTCACGGTACTCCTTTTATGGGCAGGCTGGTTGGCTATTACATCGTGATATTTTTGTGAATTTCTTTAAGGCAAACCGCCAGCCTGTGCAAGAAGGCTGTAGTTTGTGTTTGTCGCTTTCCGACCTGTCATTGCTTGTGTAGCGGACTTTGTTGTTCGTGGCAGTTCGTTATGCCTGCCCCTTTGATCGTGCAAGCATCTTTGGTGTCTGCGGATGCTGCAGGAAACCGTCGTGTTTACCTGCTGAACTGATTAGGTGCTTTGGCTTTAGCGACCACTCCAATCGATCTATTTTTTAGCCAGGTTTAAAGGGCTAGAGTGCTTGAAGCGCTGCGTCATGCGCGCGTTTAAGCAGGCGATGGCGTATAAGGCCGCTTGCTGGCCGGATCAGTAGCCAGTAGAGACGAAAGCGCCGCTGTGCTGCTGCATCGCCACACCAAACCCGAGTGCGAGTGGTCAGCAGCGTGCCTGAATCTTGAGGCTCTGCGGTGAAGTTCATGACCAGCTTGGCAATGCCTGAAGCATCCAGCGCATCGAAGGCCTTGGCATCGTGCACATCGACCAGCCCATAGTCAGATTGCCAGAAGCGGCCTGCGAGGCCAAAGGCGACCTCTTGGTCACCGTCGCGGCCTAGGAATGTGAAGTTAGCAATGCTGAAGGATGGGCGATCCTGTAGCTTGGATGCCAAACCCAGACGACCCGCAAATCGGTTGGGTAGCTCCCGAAGCGCAATCAGACCTCGCGCGATGGGGTCATCCACCACTTCAGGGCGGCTGACTGCATCTAGCACCTGCGTGGGTGTGGCAGGGATGAAGCGGCTGTGTTCTTCAGAGAACTGATGGTGCGGGAGGTAGCGGTCGATCAGGTGCATTGAGCAATTCTAGAACTGCTAGCCAGCGAACAAGCCAGACGTGAAGGTGTTGTGTGGCACAGCATCGAGTCAAGGCACCCCGACTAGGCATGAGGACGTGTGCGCGCCTTGTCCAGTTTTGCGAGGGTGAAGGAATGGTGGAAGAAAGGCTCCGCTGAACTCCAGCCCGCCTCGACTAAAGCGTAGTCCTGGGCAGACTTGGAGCGACGGGTGCAAGCAAGGCGTGAATCCTGATCCAGCATCATTTGCAAGATGGATGGGTGATTGGCCGACAGCGCTGTCCGCAACTACGCGTAACTGCGCGCAGCTGCAAACAAGCTGCAGCGACAAACGCAAAGAACTGGCAACAAGAGTTGATGGTCACGTCTTTGATGAAAATTCGGTCTGTAAACAGACCTGCAAAAAACGCAACTGAAGTGCTTGCTTGTATCCAAAGTTAACTCAGGGCTTTACTTACAAAGGTGGGGCGCATTGTCCCTTGGCCTAGGTATTCATATGCACAAGACTTGAAGCATCCTAAGTGGTGCTTTGTTTGCACTGCTTTGACCACGCAAGGAGAAGCACATGAGTATTAAAGAACCGAGCATCAGTTCGCTTTTGCCACAAGATCCTGACCTTGTTGAGCAAGCACAGCCAGGGCATGGCGTGCCCTCGCAAGACCCTAGTGTCAGTGCGCAAGTTGGATTGACGGCATCAGAGGCAAGTCGAGAGACTTCATCTTCGTTGGTTGGGGGTGGTGCGATGGCTGGTGTAGCCGTTGGGGCTGCCGTAGGTGCCACTGTGGCTGGCCCTGTGGGCATTGTTGTGGGGGGGGCGGTTGGTGGTGTGGCAGGTGCCTTGGGCGCAGCAGCAGTGGCCACAGCTTCAGAGCCAAATAAGTCTAAAACGGAAGATTTGCCGCCTGACGAATGACCGCATACAGGCGTTGCTGTCAGCGCAACGTACTTGGGGTTGTGCCTGCACATGTAGGCAGCCCTTTTCATTTTTTTCTTATTAAGGAAGTCGCCATGCCATATATCGATATTTCAAAATCCACCTCAGGCTCTTTGCGTCTGCACTATCAGGACTTTGGTCAAGGCCGGCCTGTGGTGCTCATTCACGGTTGGCCCCTAAGTGGTCGTAGCTGGGAGCCACAAGTGGCCGAGTTAGTCGATGCGGGTTTCCGTGTGATTACATATGACCGCAGAGGTTTTGGCGCATCTTCTCAGCCTTGGTCTGGTTATGACTACGATACTTTGGCGCAAGACCTTCACGAACTGATGACCGAGTTATCACTCCAAGATGCCACGCTGGTCGGCTTTTCTATGGGCGGCGGTGAGGTGGCTAGATACCTTGGTACATACGGCTCAAAGTTCATCCGCTCTGCAGTTTTTGCTGCGGCAGTTACACCCTACCTGTTCAAAGCCAGTGGCAATTCTGAAGGTGCAGTTTCCGACAAAGACGTGGAAAAAAAACAAGCGTCAGTACTGGCAGACAGGCTGGAATTCTTGGAAGAATTTACGCAGAAGTTTTTCTCAGATGCCAGTGGAAAACTACTGGTTAGTGAGTCGCAGCGCGCATATGCAAAAATGATTGCAGCCTTTGCCTCCCCTAAAGGTACGCATGACTGTATCAGTGCATTTTCAAAGACGGACTTTCGTGCGGACTTGGAAAAAATTGATGTCCCAACCTTGGTCATTCATGGCGACAGCGACCAAATTGTGCCTATTGAAGTCAGCGGTGCTAGAACGCACAAGGCAATCAAAAACTGCGAGTTGCATGTCATCAAGAACGGCCCACACGGGTGCAATCTTTCACACGCTAAAGAGTTCAATAGCGCACTGATTGCCTTCTTGAAAGCGCATTGAGCGCATTTATAGAAGGGAGCTCGCCCCAATACCAAAGCTCATGGCGCTATTTTTGTAATCAGCGCCATAACTTGGCGCAGAGGAACTGGACTGTCGTTGTTGACGCGTACTCTTTTGACTTCGCAGTACATGTCAGCGATATCAATGGTGAGACCCGCAAAAGGGACTGCCGCCTGCACCGAGACTGAAGATGATCCGGTTGCTTCGTGCAGAGCGAGAAAGTATCCGCAGGCTGTGTTTGCAAAGCCTTACCTGATAAAGCTGGCAAGGCTTTTTTTTGTGTTTTAAGAAGTCAGAACCCCGAGTCGGCGGGATAAGCGCAGCAAGTTAGATCGGTCAACATGCAGCGCACGAGCGCTGCTGGCGATGTTGTGGTCATGCGCTTGAAGTGTTTGCATGATCAGGGTGCGCTTGAACTGGTCTACTTGGTCATTCAGGCTGAAGTTGTCGCTGACTGCTGAGGCACTGGCAGCGTCGCTCACCGCTTGCCCGGTGATTTGTCTGGGCACAGAGGGCAGTGTGTGAGCCAGCTTTAAATCTTCGGCAGTGATGCCCAGTGTTTGCTGGCGCGTACGCGGGCGGCGCATGGCATGCAGCACACTGCGGCGAATGCAGTGTTCCAGCTCGCGGACATTGCCAGGCCAGTGGTAGTCCAGCAAGGCGGCTTGGGCGGCAGTCTCCAGGCGCACCTGATCAAGCCCGAGTTCAGAGCGGGCCCGCTCCAGAAAATGGCCAGCAAGCACCAGCAGATCGCCATCGCGATCCCGCAATCGGGGCACCTGGATGGGAAAAACGCCCAGACGGTGAAAGAAGTCAGCACGCATGTGCCCGCTGCGAACGGCCCGCTCCAGGTCTTGATTGGTGGCAGCAATGATGCGCACATTCACCGTGCGCTCACGGTCCAGTCCCAAGCGTTGAATGTGGCCACTTTGCAGTACGCGCAGCAGCTTGGCTTGGGTTGCTAAAGGTAGCTCACCCACTTCATCAAGAAACAGGGTGCCCTGGTGGGCTTGCTCAAATTTTCCGGCCCGGTCTTGCACTGCCCCAGTGAATGCGCCCCGGACGTGGCCAAACAGCTCACTTTCGACCAAATTTTCTGGCAGAGCTGCGCAGTTGATGCTGACAAACGCCTGATCGGCGCGCAGCGACTGCGCATGTACAGCTTGCGCAACCAGCTCTTTGCCCACACCTGTTTCTCCGGTGATCAGTACCGCTAAATCGCTGGCTGCCACGGTGGCAATGTCGCGCTGCAGGTTGCGCATGGCTGCACTGTGGCCTAGCAGGCGGGTGTGGGCCACCGGCGTGTGCCGGCGGAAATGTTCCGCGCGTTGGCGCTCTTGTGCGGCGGTCTGCTCCAGCTCACGCATGCGCGCGGCGGTGGCAACCGTGGCTGCCGCCAAATTGCTGAATGCCTGCAAGGCCGCCAAAGGCGCGTCGCCTGCAAAGCTGCCGGGCTGCAGCGCATCGAGGGTGAGCAGACCCCATGGTTGCTCGTTCACCATGAGCACACAGCCCATGCAATCGTGCACGGGCAGAGGGGCATCCGTGTGGTGGGTGACCAGGCCGTCGTAAGGATCGGGCAGCGGGGTATCGGTGGGGAACCGCATGGCTTGCCCCGCAGCCAACAAGGCCGCAAAACGTGGGTGCTCGCTCACCCGAAAGCGGCGGCCCAGTGTGTCAGGGCTCAGGCCATCGATTGACAGGGGGCGCAGCCATGTGCCATTTTCTTCAAAACGTAAAAGTGCAGCGGCGTCTGCTGGCAGCACCGTGCGTAAAGCGGCCAGCAGCCGGCGGTAGCGCTCAGGTTCAGACAGGTGGTTGGACAGTTGTGCGATCAGTGGAAGCAGGGCGCTGAGTAAGCTGGCATCGGGAGTCATTTTGACATCTTAGAGTGTCAAATTGACGAATGTCATACGGTGTCAAAAAGACATGGATGCATGTAAGTGCTTGAATTACAAGCTGTGCAAAGTTGGCATGTACTTTGCCAGTGTTAAAGATGCCTGGCGCATTGCGCGTTGTGGCTTTGCAAAAAGGAAAGATCTCATGCTGAATGAACGCCAACGCGCCATTGTCAAATCCACCGTGCCTTTGCTGGAGGCCGGGGGGGAGGCACTCACTACCCATTTCTATCAGTTGATGCTGTCCGAAAACGAGGCTGTGCAGCCACTGTTTAACAGCGTGCACCAGCAAACCGGTGCACAGCCTCGCGCACTGGCGCGCAGCGTGCTGATGTATGCCAAGCACATCGATGACTTGTCGGGCCTGGGCGATTTGCCAGCGCAGATCATTCATAAGCATGTGTCTTTGCAGGTGCAGCCAGAGCATTACCCCATCGTTGGTGCTTACTTGCTGCGTGCTATCCGTGAAGTACTGGGTGCAGAGATAGCGACCGATGAAGTGATTGATGCCTGGGGCGCCGCCTATGGGCAATTGGCTGATATTTTGATCGGTGCCGAAAAAAGCATGTATGCAGACAATGCGCAGCTAGAAGGCGGCTGGGCAGGTGTGCGTCGTTTCGTGGTGGCACGCAAACAGGCTGAGACGGCCGAGATTACGTCGTTTACCTTGCACCCTGAAGACGGCGGCAAAGTGGTGGCTTACCAGGCGGGCCAATTCATTGGTTTGCGTCTCTTGGTCAACGGCAAAGAGCAACGGCGCAACTATTCGCTGTCGCAAGTGGCTGATGGGCGCAGCTTGCGCATCAGTGTCAAGCGTGAGGCACAGGGCGTGGTGTCATCGCACTTGCACATGCAGGTGCGCGAGGGTGATGTGCTGGAAGTGTTTGCACCTGCCGGCCACTTCACGCTGGACGACAGTGACAAGCCTTTGGTGCTGCTGGCCGCAGGCGTTGGTATTACCCCCTTGATGGCGATGCTGGAAAAAGCATTGGCTGCCCAGCGGCCTACTACTTTGATTCATTGCACACGCAGCCCCGCTTTACAAGCTTTCCGCACCCAACTGATCGAGCTGGCCGCGCAGCATTCGCACTTGCAACTGCGTTTTAGCTATGAGCAAGAAGCCGCAACGCACGAAGCCGCAGCACAAGACGTTCAGGGTGTGCAAGTTGCCACAGGCATGCCAGATGCCGCTTTGCTCCAGAGCTGGCTGCCAGCGCAGCGTGATGTACAGGCCTACTTTCTGGGCCCTGTCGGCTTTATGCGTTTGGCACAAACCGTTTTGCGTGATGCTGGTGTGCCTAAGGCACAAAGTCACTACGAGTTTTTTGGCCCGGCACAGGCGCTGGCTGCCTAACAGGGCATGATGGCAAAAGTTGGTTGGTTAGTGCTAACAAAGCACTGATCCACTGCGTTGACACTTGAGCAACCCCGTCTGCCATGACGGGGTTTTGCGTTGCACCATGAATATTAAAAATGCTTGGAAGCCCGCTGTCGCCCCTGCGGCGCGCTTAGATATCTTTCGCGTAGGGCTGGGCGCTACGTTGGGTCTGGCCTTGGCCATGCTGCTGGTCTTTGAGGGCAGGCAACTGGGGTTCGCGGGCGGGCTGAATTTGTTTGCCCCTTTGGGTGCCAGCGCCGTTTTGCTTTTTGCAGCGCATACCAGCCCGCTGGCGCAGCCTTGGTCCTGCGTGGTGGGCAACACCATCTCTGCGCTGTGGGCGTGTCTGGTGGTCAGCTGCATTCCGCTGGAATGGGCACCTGCCGTGGCGGTGGGGGGATCCATCATGCTCATGCAGTTGACGCGATCTCTGCACCCGCCAGGTGGGGCCGTGGCGCTGTTGTGGGCGCTAGAGGCACAAGCCGGTGTGGTGCATGAATGGGGATACGCGCTGTGGCCCATCGGGGTCATGACGCTGAGTCTGGTGCTGGTGGCCATGCTCTACCACCGTCTGTGGGGCAAAACGTACCCGCTGCAGCCGCAGGCACCTGTGCGTACATCAACTGCCCAGCATTTGCCGGCCATGGATTTGTCCACCGCTGATCTGCAGGCCTTGCTGGCGCGGTTTGACCAAGGCAATAACTTGACGGCACAAGAGCTGGGGCAACTGGTGCTGGCGGCTGAAGAGCAAGCGATTGCACGGCGGTTTGGCAGTGTGTCATGCGGGCAGGTGATGTCGTCTGCCTTGTGGACGTGCGGACCACAGGATTCACTGGCCTCGGTGGCGCTGAAGTTTCAGCAGCATCCGATCAAAAGCCTTCCAGTGGTTGATGCACAGGGGCGTTTGCTGGGCGTAGTGGCGCGTGCTGCCTTGCTGGACTGGGCGTTGAATCAGCGCACCAATGTTCAGGAGCGCAGGCGTCAGCGGGTGTGGCGTTTGTGGGGTAAAAAACCTGTGCATGACACTGCTTGCGCCGCAGATTTAATGCACGACGCGCCCATGCATGTGGATGCCAGCACGCCCGTATCTCAGTTGCTGGAAACGCTGGCGCACCATGCTGTGCCTTTTGTGGCGGTGATGCAGGCTGGCAAATTGGCTGGGCTGATCACGCGCACCGATGTCATGCGCTTGTTGCTGCACTAATTGCTGCACTAACCCTCAGGCAATCTTTGCATCAGCTCGCATTGCCCTGCATCGCCTCGAATCCGCCCAGAGGCACCAACCCGGCGCAGGTGCTACAGCGATTGCCTACAATCGGCCTGCCCTCAAAACCGTCCAGCGCTGCTGCGCTCGATGGTTTTTTTGTTTTTCTGATGTGTTGTAGCGCCGTTTCTGGGAACGTAATGCTTGCGCACTCACTCTCTTAGTCCTATGCGCTTTTTCGCTTCGATTCCAGAATTTTTTCGCGACAACTACCCTTCATCTGAACGCCTGGGTGTGCCGGTGGCACGCTGGCGCCAGAGCATTTATCGCACGGTGTTTGAGAGCAACACCGAGATGGGCAAGCGCTTTGAGCGGCGGCTGACGCTGGCCATTATCTTGAGCCTGTGCGTCGTGATTGCGCACAGCATTCCATCGATTGCGCAAGACTGGCGCCTGTACTACCTGCTGCGCGCGCTGGAGTGGATGTTTACGCTGGGCTTTACGGTGGAATATGCGCTGCGACTGATCTCTGTGCGCCATCCACTGCGGTATGCGCTGAGTTTTTATGGACTGGTGGATTTGCTGGCCATCGTGCCCACGTACCTGGGCATTTTCTTTCCCGAGGCACATTTTCTGGTGGCCGTGCGGGCGCTGCGTTTGGTGCGCACGTTCCATGTGTTTCCGGTGTTGCGCAATTTTCTGGACGAATACCTGATGCTGGGTCAGGCGCTCAAGGCCAGTGCGCGCAAAATCTTTGTGTTCTTGAGCGTGGTGGCGCTGATTGTGTTTGTCATGGGCACGCTGATGTACGTCATCGAAGGCCCCGAGCATGGCTTTACCAGCGTGCCATTGGGGATTTACTGGGCCATCTCGACGGTGACCACGGTGGGCTATGGCGATGTCACGCCGTCCACCGCCATTGGCCGTATTTTTGCGTCCATCATGATGTTGCTGGGCTGGGGCGTATTGGCCGTGCCAACCGGTATTGTTGGGGCAGAGCTGTCACGCAGCGCAGGCACCAAGGCACGCCTCAAAGGGGTGGACTGCGAAGTGTGTGGCCTGGCACGGCACGAGGATGACTCGCGCTATTGCCGCCGCTGCGGCTCTCGGCTGCAACTGCCCGGTGCTGTGCGCACGGGGGCGACGCCCACTGCTGCGCAGCCTGCTCAGGCCCCATCCCGCCAAGACAAGTCATCAGCCACAGAGGCAGAAACTGCCTGACTGCGTGATTGATTGTTGATAGCTGCTTGCGCTCATAGTCACGTCCTTTAACGTGCGAATGCATTGAAAAGTGCTGCTGCGAATGCGTAGGTTGCTCTTGTTTTAAACGATTTTTAGCCCATCTGTCATGGCAGATGCGCTGTGAAAGCGCGGTATTCGGAGTGAAAAATGCTTTTTAGTACATACCAGCTGGGTCACTTGCAACTGCCTAATCGCGTGGTATTGCCGCCCATGACGCGCTCGCGTGCCGCAAAAGGCGATGTGCCTACCGATTTGATGGCCGAGTACTACGCCCAGCGCGCAACGGCCGGGCTGATCGTCAGCGAGGGCACGCAAATCAGCCCTGAAGGCCAGGGCTATGCGTGGACGCCTGGCATCTACAGCGCCGAGCAAATTGCGGGCTGGAAGAAAGTCACCGATGCAGTACACGCCAGGGGCGGGCGCATTTTTGCGCAGCTGTGGCATGTGGGCCGCGTGTCGCATGTAGATTTGCAGCCGGGTGGCGCGCAGCCCGTGTCGTCGTCTGCATTGCAGGCGCAGGGCGTGAAAGTGTTTGTGGACCCCGAAGGCAAAGGGCCTGAAGCTGGCGTGGGCGGCATGGTGCAGCACAGCATGCCGCGTGCGTTGCGTGAGGATGAAATCCCCGCCATCGTGGCGCAGTACGCACAGGCCGCGCGCAATGCGCTGGAGGCAGGCTTTGATGGCGTTGAGCTGCACGCCGCCAATGGCTACCTGATCAATCAGTTCATCGATTCGCAAGCCAATAACCGCAGCGACGGTTATGGCGGTACCTTGTCCAAACGCCTGCGGTTCTTGAAAGAAGTGACTGAGGCAGTGATTGCCGTGCTGGGCAAAGAGCGTGTCGGCGTGCGCCTGGCACCGCTGACCACGCTCAATGGTGCGGTGGACGATACCCCGCAAGCCACCTACCTTGCCGCAGCCAAACTGCTGGACGATTTGGGCGTGGCCTACATCCATATTGCAGAAGTGGATTGGGAAGATGCCCCGCAGATGCCGGTTGCGTTCAAGGAGGCACTGCGCATGGTCTACCGCGGTACGCTGATTTATGCCGGCAAGTACACCAAGGAAAAGGCCGAGGCCGCATTGCAAGCGGGCTGGGCAGACCTGATTGGTTTTGGCCGCCCCTATATTGCCAACCCTGATTTGCCATACCGCCTGCAGCATGATTTACCGCTCAATCAGCCCGACGCCAGCACCTTCTTTGGCGGCGCTGCCAAAGGTTTGACCGACTATCCGTTTGCGCAAGCTTGAAGGCAGCCGCGGGCATTCATGGCAACATAGGCGTTTTGAATGATTGGTGAGGGGATTCGCATGAAGCAGTGGCTGTGGGCAGTGGTGGGTGCAGTGGCTCTGGCAGGTTGTGCCAGCTCGGGGAAAAATGGCGCAAAAGAGGCCGTTGTCCAAGTCAAAGAAGACAAGGTTGCCCGCGTGAAAACCGTGGAATTTGCCCCGCAACTGATTGATTGTGGCCGCACAGCGCAGTGCCCGACCTTGGGCGTGCGCTGGAGCAGCGAAACCCCCAATCGCGCCATTTTGCTGGTGGGCACCTGGAGCGGAAAAGCCACGGTAGAAGCGATTGAGTTCAACGTTCGCCCGCATGCACCATTGCGCGTGCGTTCCAAGGCGAATGTTGCATCTGCAGTGCCGGGCGTGACGGCATTTGCCGTGCCTATGGACACGCTTGAGCGTGTGGCCCTTGGCAAGGACGCATGGGTGCGTGTGACCACCGATGGCGGGGTGATCGAAGAAAACATGTACACCGGCGAGCGTTCCAGCCCCGCAGCAGACGCATTCAAGCGGTTCGTCTACGAAGCCTATAAGGGCACGGACAAGGAAATCACCATGGGACTGTCAGGCATCTTTGGTGACAAGCCCTACGAGCCCAATTACGCAAAATAAGAGCTGCTAGCGCATGCTGGCTCTATGTTTGAAGGTTGTAGAGCTTTGAAAGATATAGCCAGCAAGCGCTGCATGCTCATTTTTATGGCGTGATGAGTTTGAGCGCCGCGTGTTTTCGACATGGTTTTAGCCCGCGTTGAAGCGGGCTTGGTGCTATTTCAGGCATCATTGTGGGTTAGCCCTAGGCTCGTCGATATAACCAATGCATCTTATTACTTAAGCATTGCTTCTTTGGTTTTTTTATACCGACGCGTTACATTCCAACATCCCAATTTTTGAAAGCACGTAGCTTGCGCCGGGTGGCGCAGCGTGCTGTGGCTCAATACATGATCGACATTCGGGATCTGTCCCTGACTTACCAAGGCTCCAAGGGGCCTGTCGAAGCGCTCAAACACATCAATTTGCATATTGAGCAGGGCGAAATCTTCGGCATCATTGGTCGCTCCGGAGCGGGCAAAAGCTCGCTGGTGCGCTGCATTAATTTGCTCAACCGCCCCACATCGGGTGAGATGCTGGTTGATGGCCGTGATCTCATGACCATGAACGATGCCCAGTTACGCGCGGCACGCCATGAAATTGGCATGGTGTTCCAGCACTTCAACCTGCTGTCCTCACGCACTGTGTATGACAACGCAGCGCTGCCGCTGGAGCTGGCGGGCATGACCAAGGCACAGATCAAGGAACGCATTGATCCGCTGCTGGATCTGGTGGGGCTGTCGCACCTGTCAGACCGTTACCCCGCACAAATCTCGGGTGGCCAAAAACAGCGCGTAGGTATTGCGCGCGCGCTGGCCTCCAACCCCAAGGTGCTGCTGTCGGACGAAGCCACCTCAGCGCTGGACCCTGAAACCACCCGCTCCATCCTGGACTTGCTGCGCAAGGTCAACCGCGAGCTGGGCGTGACTGTGGTCTTGATTACGCACCAGATGCAGGTCATCAAGCAGATTGCTGACCGGGTCGCCGTGATTGATGCGGGCGAAATCGCCGAGCTGGGCGCTGTCATTGACGTCTTTACGCAGCCCCAGCAAGCCATTACCAAGAGCCTGATTGACGAGATCGTGCCGCAAGAGTTGCCCGAGAGCGTGAGCAAGCGTGTGCGCACCCTGGCAGCCAAGTTGCCTGCTGGTCAAAGTGGCCAGTTGCTGCGCCTGTCGTATGCAGGCGAAAGTGCCTACGAGCCCATTTTGTCGCACCTGATTCGGGAGCTGGGGCTGGACTTGTCCATCCTGCACGGTCAGATCGATGAGATTCAGGAACAAACCTTTGGCTCTTTGGCGGTGTACGCCAGTGGTGAGGCAGCCAAGATTGAAGCGGCCATTACGCACCTGCAAAACAGCGGCGTGGTGGTGCAAGTGGTGCAAGTGAAGGGCTAAACGATGTTCGAGAATTTTTCCGAAATGATGATCGAGTTGTTCATCGACTCGTTCTGGGAGACGCTGATCATGGTCGGCATCTCCGGCCTGCTGGGCGGCATTATTGGTATTCCACTGGGTGTTTTTCTGCGCCTGACCGACAAGGGCGGCGTGCTGGAAAACGCACCGCTGAACAACTCGGTGGGCTGGGTGGTGAATGCCGTGCGCTCCACGCCCTTCATCATCTTGCTGGTGGCAATTATTCCGTTCACACGCCTGATTACAGGCTCCTCGATCGGCACCTGGGCCGCAGTGGTGCCGTTGACCATTGCCTCGGCGCCGTTCATTGCGCGCCTGGTGGAAACCTCTTTGCGGGAAGTGGACAACGGTCTGGTAGAAGCTGCGCAGTCCATGGGCGCTACCACCGGCCAAATCGTGTGGAAGGTATTGCTGCCTGAAGCCATGCCCGGCATCGTGGCTGGCCTGACCATCAGCTTTGTCAGCTTGACGGGTTACTCGGCCATGGCCGGTGCCATTGGCGGTGGTGGTCTGGGTGACTTGGGTATCCGCTACGGCTACCAGCGCTTCCTGCCGGACATCATGCTGGCAGTGGTGGTCATCTTGATCTTCTTTGTGCAGGCCATTCAAAGCTTTGGCGACTGGATTGTGCGCCGTATCAGCCACAA
Organism: uncultured Comamonas sp.; assembly: GCA_963520865.1. Classification (GTDB taxonomy): domain Bacteria; phylum Pseudomonadota; class Gammaproteobacteria; order Burkholderiales; family Burkholderiaceae_C; genus Comamonas. The sequence continues at coordinate 9,470 of CAUQST010000051.1, read as the reverse complement.
ATAACGTGTGCTTCACACTCGAAAAAGCCCTGCAGGTTTCAAGCCTGCGGGGCTTTTTTAATGGGTGCTTGGTGCGTGTGAAAGTTTGGCAGGTTCTGCTGGAACGCTGCAGAAAATCCGCTCAACCCAGCGTGCTAGGCGCAAGCTGCTCGCGCAGCGTTTGCAGTATTTCTTCTGACAGCTCGGGGTTGCCTGCTGCCGTTGCACGGGCGAGCACCAAGGCACCCACCATGCTGCTCAGTGTGGAGATGGTCTGCGCGCGTCTTTCCGTGTTTTCGCCTTCAATCACGCGCATAAACCGCTGAATATTGCGCTCTACCCCTTGGGCAAACACTTCAGACATTGCGGGGCCGGCACGCGCCGCGTCAGTGGCCAAAGCGGCTGCCGGGCAGCCTTCACCGGGTTGATCGCGGTGGCTGGTTGACAGATAGCCATGAACCAAAGCACGGAAGTGGTCTGCCGTGGTGATGTCTGCAGGGGTGTCTGTGTCTGCAGTGGCAGAGCCGGTGTGCTCCAGAGCATCCAGTGGTGTGATCGTCCATTCAAAAGCGCGCAAACAGGCCTCGCGTGCCAGCGCATCTTTGGATTCAAAGTGCCGGTACAAGCCACCGTGCGTTAACCCGGCATCGCGTGTGATCTCGGCGACACCCACGCCATCCAGTCCTTTTTCTCGGTAGAGACGAGCCGCTGCATCCACGATTCCTGCGCGGTTCTCTGCGGCCTGTGTTTTGCTCACTTTCATAAGTTAGATGATAACCATCATCTAAACTCATTTATGATGATTGCCATCATCAATAAGGCCAGGCACACGAGACTGTGCCTGGCAAGACAGGCGAAAGGCGCGGTATGAATAGGCGTGTTGTCATTACGGGCATGGGGCTGGTATCTCCTTTGGGCTGCAATGTAGAGCTGGCATGGAAGCGGCTGTTGGCAGGCCAGTCGGGCGTGCGCACCCTGGATCCCTTAGTGGGCGCAGGCACGGGCGTTGCCGTTGCAGGGCGCGTGCCCGGTCTGGATGAAGACGCCGAGGCTGGCTGGAATGCCGAGGCCGTCATTGCTGCCAAAGAGCTGCGGCGCATGGATCGTTTTATTGCATTTGCGCTGGGCGCTGCAGACCAGGCCATTGCGCAAGCGCAATGGAGCCCTCAGACTGCGCAGCAGCAAGAGCGCTCGGCCACCATCATTGGCTCGGGTGTCGGAGGATTCAGCACGATTGCAGAGGCGGTGCGCACAACCGATGCCAAGGGCCCTCAGCGCCTGTCGCCATTCACGGTTCCCGCATTTCTTGCCAATCTGGCAGCAGGGCAGGTATCCATACGGCATCAATTCAAGGGCCCGCTGGGCGCGCCTGTGACAGCGTGTGCCGCCAGCATTCAGGCCATAGGAGATGCGGCACGCTTGATCCGCAACGATGAAGCCGACATTGCCTTGTGTGGCGGCAGCGAGGCCACGATTGATCGTGTGGCCTTGGGCAGTTTTGCGGCAGCCAAAGCACTGTCGACCCATTTCAACGACCATCCCGCACAAGCGTCTCGACCCTTTGATCTGGCTCGCGATGGTTTTGTGATGGCCGAGGGGGCAGGGCTTTTGGTGCTTGAGTCGCTCGATCATGCGCTGCGCAGAGGTGCAACACCGCTGGCGGAGGTGATTGGCTATGGCACATCGGCAGATGCGCACCATGTCACATCAGGCCCTGAGGACGGATCGGGGGCCGCGCGATCCATGCAGATGGCCCTGCGACAGGCGCAGCTGCAGCCTTCACAGGTGCAGCATTTGAATGCACATGCCACCTCCACCCCCGTGGGCGACAGGGGGGAGCTGGCCGCTATTCGCCAGGTGTTTGGTGCCGGGCATGGGCCTTCCATCACGGCGACCAAATCAGCGTTAGGCCACATGCTGGGTGCTGCAGGTGGTGCAGCGGCCATTTTTACAGCGCTGGCCTTGCGTGATCAGCTTGTACCGCCGGTGCTGAATATCGAGCATCCTGATCCATTGGCTGATGGCCTTGATCTGGTCACAGGCGCTGCCAGATCGCAAAAGATTGAGCACGCAATGCTCAACGGTTTTGGCTTTGGTGGGGTGAATGCCTCACTGATACTCAAGCGTTATTCAGCTTGAGCGCAGCGCTGGCTTTGCGGTTATTGGGCATAAAACTACCGCTGCCTTCAATCCACCTTTCACTCGATTGAGGCAGTGGTTTTTTGTTCATGCGTGGCGTTAAGAACTCTGGCGAACCAAGGTGAGCGGCCCTTGAATGCATAAATCTTCGCTGACTTGGTCGTGCAGTACATGCTGGGTCAGCACAGGTGCCATATTGTTTGAGTCCATCGGGCCGTACCACTGACCACCGGGGTAAACAATCATCAAAGGGCCATGGTTGCAGGGGTACTGGCAGCTGGTTTGCAGCAGCATGACCTTTTTCTTCAGACCGGGGTTCTCGCGTACTGTGCGGGCCAAATGTGGCCACAGCTGCACGGCACCTTTGGCGGCACAGCGTGGGCCTGTGCACCACAGCACATGGTGCTGGTGCTCGGGCACTATGGACCAGCCTTTGGGGTCGTGCTCCCAGTCGTCATCACCCACCACGGCAGGCACATCTTGTGTATGGGGCTGCGCTAACGCGTCTTGTACCGTCGCGGCCAGTACATCGGCCAGTTGCGGTGTTTGAACCAGAGGGGCTGCAAAGATCAAGCGTTGGCGGTGCTGGTCACTATCAGCACGGTCAATAAGGCTAGTACGGCCAGCACGCCAGCGCATGATCAATTTGTGCAGCCAGCGGCGCAGCGATGGCTCGTCAGGCACCATCACCGGCAAGATGACGATGGTTTGCGCCGCTGCACACAGGTCCAGCGCTTCGGGCAGCGCGGGCTGAAAACGGTCCACAAACGCGGGCTGCACCGACAAGAGTGGTAGCCCCCGTGCCACCAGCGTGGCATGCAAGTGCTGGGCCAGTGCAGTCAGCTCGCTCTCACCGCTGGCGTAGCCAGCACCCCGGCTGAGAAGAACGATGGCCAGTGATGCTCTGCAGCCCGCCGCGGCACTGGTACTGGGGGGCAAGGGGGTGCAGGTCATAGCAAGTTATCCGGCAGAAATTCAATCAAGGGCTTGCCACTGCGCGGGCTGGTACGCACCAGCGCACGCACGCCATACACATCGGCAATGATCTCGGGCGTCAGCACCTGTGCCGGCGTGCCTTGGGCGATCAGGGCGCCGTCTTTGAGCAAGTACAAACGATCACAGTAATGCGCGGCCAGTGGCAGCTCGTGCAGAGCGGCCAGTGCGGTCAGGCCCAGGCTGCGGATCAGGTTCATCAGCTCGAACTGGTGGCGCACATCAAGATGGTTGGTGGGCTCGTCCAAAATCAGCAACGGCGCTTGCTGAGCCAGGGCGCGAGCCATGAGTACACGTTGCTTTTCGCCACCGGAGAGGGTGGCGAACATGCGCTCAGACAGTGTCTCAGCGTCTACGCGCTGCAACGCCTGGGCAACGATGTGAAAGTCTTCTTGCCCATCACGTGCAAACGCAGACTGGTGTGGCGTGCGCCCCATCAGCACCACATCGCGCACGCGCAAATCAAACTCGCTGGTGTTCTCTTGCGCCAGCACGGCCATGGCGCGGGCATTCTCGCGCGCGCTGCTTTGCCACACATTGCGGCCATTGACATGCACGCTGCCGCTGGCAGGCATCAATATGCGGTAGATCATGCGCAGCAGGGTGGATTTGCCGCTGCCATTGGGGCCCAGCAGGCCGACCAGTTCGCCGGGGGCCACATGCAGACTGACATCGCGCACGATGTGCTTGGCGGCCACCTGCCAGTTCAGATGCTGGGCTTGCAAGTGCACGCTGGCTTGCAGCGCGTTCATGTCACCAGCCTTTCGCGTGCGTTTTTGCGGCACAGCATCCACACAAAGAAAGGGCCACCGAGCAGCGAGGTGATGACGCCCACCGGCACTTCTGCAGGCGCAAAGGCAATGCGTGAAAACACATCCACCCAGACCAGAAAAATGGCCCCCACCAGAGCCGCAACCGGCAGCACGCGGCGGTGCTCGGCACCCACAAGCATGCGGGTGATATGGGGCACGATCAGGCCCACAAAACCAATCGGGCCGGTTAACGCCACAAGTACGCCAGTGACCAGAGAGACCAGTACAAACAGCCAGCGCCGTGTGCGCGTGGTGTCTACGCCCAGCGTGGCCGCACTTTCTTCGCCCGACAGCAGTGCGTTGAGCGCACGCGCCTGCGTCAGCAGCAGGGCGGCGCCCACCACCAGCAGCGCTGCAGGCAGCCCCAGCTCATCCCAGCGGGTGCCGGCCAGACTGCCCAGCGTCCAGGTCAGTATCGAGTTGGCCAGCTCGCGCTGGTCGGCGGTAAGCACAATGAGGCTGGTGACGCCGCCCAGGCAATAGGCGATAGCAACGCCGCCCAAAATCAGCCGTGTAGCCAGCAAGCGTCCGTTGGCGTAAGCCAGAAAATACACGGCAACACAGGCTGTCAGCGCCCCCCCGAAGGCCCCCAGCGGCAAGGCCAGATCACCCGCAAACGCCAGCGCGCCAAAGGCCAGCACACTGACTGCACCCACCGATGCGCCAGACGATACGCCTAGCAAATAAGGGTCGGCCAGCGGGTTGCGCACCATGGCTTGCATGGCCACGCCCACCAGCGCCAGACCAGCACCGACGAGCGCAGCGAGCAGCACGCGCGGCATGCGCACGCGCCAGACGATTTGAAATTGCGCCGTGCTCCAGTCTCCGGGCTGCAAATCCATGCCCAGAAAACTGCCAATTTCATGTGCAGTGATCAACCATGCCTGCTGCGGCGCAATACGCACGGGCCCCAGCGTGATGGCCAGTGTGAGCGACACCAGCAGCGCAGCCAGCAAGGCTGTCAGCCAGAGCGCCAACTGGCGGCGTTGCAGTGCAAAGGCCAAAGAGGTTGCGGTGGTCATGGCTGGGTGATGTGCGCGGGGTGCAGTGCGTGGGCCAGACGGTGCGTGGCCTCAACATTGCGCGGGCCGGGGGTGGCTTCTGCAAAATCCATCAGAACAAACTTTTGCTCGCGTATGGCAGTGACATCCGACAGCTCAGGCTTGCTGAGCAAAAACTGGCGCTTTCCGTCGGGTGTGGGCTGGTCGTTGTCCACGATGACAATCCAGTCCGGGTTGCGCGCAATCACGTCTTCCCAGTTGCCACGCATCCAGCTGCTGTTCAGGTCGGCAAAAATGTTGCTGGCCCCCGCCGCTTCGATCATGGCATGTGGCATGGCATAGGGGCCCGTGGTGACGGGGATGTCGGTGCCACTGTCAAACACAAACACCTTGGGTTTGTGCGTCACATGCTGGAGTGCGCCGGTGATGTTGTTGAGCTGGGCGCGCTGGCCATCCACCAGTTTCTGGGCCCGTGCTTCGATATCAAAAATACGGCCCAGCGTGAGCAGGTCTGCAAAAGTGTCTTCCAGCGACACACGTTCACGCGCCACTTGGCGAATGCACGATTCAGTCAGTACGTAGCTGGCAATGCCCAGCTCTTTGAGGCCGTTGGGCGTGATCTGCCCTTGGCGGAAACCGTAAGACCAGCCGCTGAAAACAAAATCTGGCTGTGCGTTCAGCAAGGTTTCCAGATTCATGTTCTGGTTCGACAGATCGGGTACCTGTGTCAGCTGCGTTTGCATGGCGGGTGGCAGGCGGTGGATGTCTCGCAAGCCACCGTAACCGACCAGACGATCAGCTAAGCCCAGGTACAGAAATGTTTCAATGAGATTGATGCCGTGGACCACAGCGCGCTGCGGTACGCGGTCATAGGTGGTGGGCTGATCGCACACGGGCACGGTAATGGGGCCGCGCGGCGGTGCAGCCGCTTGCGCCATGTCTGGCTTGGATGACGCAGCATGGGAGGCTGTGGCCACCGGTTCTTTAGAGCAGCCCACCAGCACTGCGCTGGTCAGCAAAGAGGATATTAAAAATAAGAGCTGTTTGCGCATGAATACTGCGGTTTTCATATAGTTTTATATGTGAAATCGTTTAAATACAAGCGCTGATAGCTCTTATTTTTATAAAATTTGCAGATTAGAACGCGAACTCTGCAGTCACATCAAAGCGACGGCCTTCGCCGGGATAAGCCTGCCCCGCACCGCTGTTAGAGACTGCGGAAGAGACTGCTGAGTAGGTGTAAAGCTTATCGGTCAGATTGCGTACCGTCAGGCGGTAGGTAGTGCGGGCGCTGGGGTTCCAGCTCAAAGCAGCATCCCATACGGTATAGCCGGGGCTTCGGGACGTGTTGGCATCGTCCGCAAAGCGTGTACTTACAGCGCGCGCACCCAGTGATGCCTGCCAGTAGCCCATGGCATTGACGGTGTTGTAGTGCACCCAAAGATTGGCAGTTTGGCGTGCCACATTGGAGGGGGTTTTGCCGCTGAGGTCCTGGCCGCTTTTGATCAGCTCGTCATATTGGGCATCTACCAGCGCGAGGTTGCCGTCAATACGCCAGTGTGGGGTCAAGCGCAGCGCGGCAGTCAACTCCAGCCCTTGCGAGTATTGCTTGCCACCTTGTGTTTGCAGCTTCGTTTGCTGGTCGGTCGTGACGATGTCATTTTTCTCGATGCGGTAGGCCGCGACAGTCCATTCGCTATGTCCATTTGCAGACTGCTGCTTCAGGCCCACTTCCACCTGGCGGGCGGTTGTCAGTTTGTAGTGTTTGTTGGTGGTGTTGAGCGTCAGGATGTTGCCGACGGGGTCGTGCCCTTGCGTGAACTGGCCGTAAAGGTTTGTGTGTGCGTTCAGTGCGTAGGTGCTACCCAAGCGCCAAGCTGTTCCGTGCAAACGGGTGTCAAAAGCACCCACGCCAGATACCGGGTAGCGCGACATATCAGTCACGCCCTGGCGGATGCCACCCAGCAGCAGCCAGCTGTCAGACAGTGACCAGGCATCTTCCACATAAAAGTCATGCGTAGTGGCCTCTGTACGGAAGTTGGGCAACAGGGGCGAAGTATTGGGCCAGTGACTCCATCTTGGATCATTGACCCCGATGGTGTCGCTACCGGCGTAATCATTGCGGGCAAAGCGGAACTTGGCTTTGCTCACCTCCCATCCCAGCACCAGCTTGTGCGTACCGGCGTTGACGACAGCTTCCAGCCGGTTGCCGGTTTGATCCAGGTCGTGCGACAGTTCCAAATAGTCTGCAAGCTTAATTTGCTGAGTTGCTGGCCGGTAGCTGTACGCCTCAATATTGCGCCAGTAGCGGTCTGCCTTGAAGTGGTAGAGCTCATTGCGCACGGTCAACTGGTCGTTGATCTGGTACTCCACGCGCGCCCGCACACGTTGATCCTTGATGCTGATGGCGCTGTCTTGCGTGTTGAAGTTGCGGCCCAGCAGGCTCTTCACGATGCGGCCATTGAGCGTAGGTGTACCAAAGTAGCGGGCCGGTTTTTGGTCGCTGCTGTCAACCAGCAACTCGGCGCGTAGTACGCCGCTGGGTTGCCAGCGCAAGGTGCTCATGAACTTGCTACCGTGGGATTGGCTCATTGCATGCTCGCCGCTGCTGGTGTGGCCGTACACGTCCATGCGGTAGCTCAGCGTTTCGCCCAGAGGGCCACTCATGCCCAGGCCTAAACGGCCTGTGTCGTACGAGCCAGCACCCACCATCACTTCACGCATCAGCTCGCGCGTGGGCTGCTTGCGTACCACGTTGGCTGTTGCTCCCACGGTGCCGCTGCCGTACAAAATAGACGCTGGGCCGCGCAGCACTTCGACGCGCTCGTAACCCCAGCTATCACTGGGGTAGGGCGTGGTGCTGGAGGCCACGCCCAGCTTTACGCCATCTTCGGCAATGCCAACAGAATTGGTGCCTGTAAAGCCCCGTGCGCTAAAGTTCAGGCTGCCGTAACTGGTAGGCGACAGCGCAGTCATGCCCACGGTTCGGCCAATGATGTCGGCCATGCGGTTGTCGCCACGCTCTTGCCAGGTTTGCTCGTCCACATAGTCCAGGCTGGCTGGCAAGTCGCGCGTAGTAATGCCGGTGCGGCTGCCCGAGGTGCTGGTTTGCGACAGGCCCAGGCCGACATTGCCCATCACCTCGACTGTTGGCAGTACAGGCAGTGCATAAGTGCTGGAAGGTATAGCCTCCTGCGTATGCTCAACGCCGATATGCACAGCAGCAGGCTCAGCAGCGATAGCCACAGCAGCGGGTACCAAGCCGATCAGAACGGCAGGCAATTTGAAATGATTCATGGTGATCACAGAATGCTGACCGCCTGCCTGCTGCTGATGATGAGATCTCGCTAGGGTTGTGGGCCGGTATCTGGGCCTGCCACTAGCTTGTTGCCATCACGCTGCTCCCCGCAGACGGTCGTTGCAAATGCTGGCGAAGAAGGGGTGAACCCCATGTCGCACAGCGTTCAAACAGGCCGGTATCCGGGCTCACAGATGGCTTTGGGCTTGCCGCTCGCCTTCCCAATGTTGCCGCGCACCTCATGTAGAGGCCACGTAAAACATCAGTGGCTGGCCCTTGCACTGCATGCAAGAGCCTTGAGTCGGTTTTATCTGTTTACCGTTGCGGGGGCAGCCAGGGCATTGCACCCTGTTCCCGTTTAACCCGGGAGTGAACCCGAGCACCTGTTGTACGAAATTGAATAAAAACATGGTGCACATCAGGTGTGCACAGCATCTTCATTCAATAAGCTGCGCAGTATATCGTGGCAAATCTCCGCACCGAGCGGCAGCGCCATTGAACAGCTTGCGCTTTGGTAAAGCGTGCATCGTCTTTTTCGAAGGGGCAGGCTTGCGCAAGCGACGTGTATGTCGATTGCCGGTGCTAGCAGCGAACGGCAGGTGATCTGAAAAACGGTGCACCAAGCAATTCCGGCAATGAAAAAGCCCCTTGTGGGGCTTTTATGGGTTGCGTTGAACCCTGAATTTGGTGGAAAACAGCTTCCGCCCCGAGCCTATATTTCATGCGCCTTGCGACATGATTTGTGAATTCTATAGGCCTTCCTACAGACCAATTCGTTTAGGACGCAGGTGATGCGGACGGCTGCATTCGGCCAGAAGCAGTCATCCAGATTTAACCCCAAGTCCAAGTGCTATTCAAATATGGGAAGGTGCCGCGTAGGCCTAGCAGGGGCAGGCCCGCGATGGATGAGTGCCCAATTCATTGAGTACGATGTTTGCTTTGGCTGAAGTCAACATGTCCCCATACATCCTGTACCCGCTAAGCTTCCTATTTGCACTATTGCTGGTGGCTGGCGTTTGGAAGATCCGCTCGCTCAGATGGCTGTTGGCATTCGTGGTGCTGATCTCATTCCTCACTCGGTTTGATTGGTTCAAAAATGCGATCAAGCCGCTATTTGGAAGCTGACAAAAGAAAAAGTCGCTGTTCAGCATCGGGCTTTGTTGTTTGGTGGCGTTCGGGGACTGTCTGCTCCCGGTCGATTTGCGGCAGCCGTAGAACGGTAAAAGCAGAAATCGTTGCCGAAGTACT
>CAUQST010000050.1:0-27355 GCA_963520865.1 uncultured Comamonas sp. | reverse complement strand
TGGCGGAAGGGGCGGGATTCGAACCCGCGGTGGGGATTAACCCACACACGCTTTCCAGGCGTGCGACTTAAGCCACTCATCCACCCTTCCAAGCAACATAGCAATGCTACGTGCTGAATGTAAAAGCCAAGCTGATGCTTGGCTTTGTATTTTCAAGCAAAAAGAAGAAATTGTGAATGCTTCTTGGTGCTTCAAAACAAGCTCGATTGTAGCGCAGTTTGGCCGCATGAAAACGAAAGTGGCGCGCCTCACGCGTGCAGTTCAAGCGAAACCGCCGTTGGCGCGCACGATCTGGGAGTTGACCCATCCGCCATCCTCGCTGACCAAGAATGACACCACACGTGCGATGTCTTCGGGCTGTCCCAGCCGCTCTAGCGGCGTGGCCTTGCTGAGTTGAGTAATTTGCTCATCGGTCTTGCCACTGAGAAATAGCTCTGTGGCGACAGGGCCGGGTGCGACGGCATTGACTGTAATGTTTCTGCCGCGCAACTCGTTGGCCAATACATGCACCAATCCTTCAACGCCAGCTTTGGCTGCAATATAGGGACCGTATTGCGGAAAAGACTTGGCGATCACGCTGGTTGACAGCGCAACAATGCGGCCGTTGTCTTGCAGGTGCTGTGCTGCCTGGGCCAGAACCAGAAAAGCACCACGCAGATTGGTGTGGATGGTTCGATCAAAAATTTCAATGCTGTCAGGTGTGATCGGCGCCAAGGGCATTGCACCAGCGCTATGCACAACGACGCTGGGGCTGCCGAAGGATTCCAGCGTTGTGGCAAATAGCCGTTGCACCTCGTCGGGCTCAGAGATATCGGCCTGTACAGCCATGGCTGTACCGCCAGCAGCTTGAATGGTGTTGACCACTTCTTCTGCCTTGGCGGTATTGCCAGCGTAATTGACAACAATTTTGAAGCCATCGGCTGCCAGGCGCAGGGCGATGGCACGACCAATGCCTCGGGAAGCCCCCGTAATAATTGCAGTCAGCTCGGGTGGTGTGATGCAAGAAAGCTTACGCATGATCAATCCTTGAAATGGAAGAAAAGGGGCAGGAAGCACACAAAAACCAGAACGCAACGTAACGCAACACAAGGCATGGTGGAGTGCACTGTCTGTACCGGTTGATCTCTGAAGGCAGCGCCAGCGGCTTTCAGTGATTCAACGGTAAAAATAGGCTTCACGTCCATAGCTCATTTCTTGCGATAGATGCGACAAGGCGCGGTGCGGTGCGGTGCTGCGTTTCTCATGCCAAGGAGCGGGTTACTCATTGGCCATGAACGCAATGATCGTGATTGACTGCAAATGAATAAATGGTATGAAATTGGCTTGTTAATTCAAAAAAAGCCAACAATCAATATTTCATGGATCGCTTCAACGCTTTGCAACTCTTCGCTCGCATCGTGGAGCTGGGCAGCTTTACCCAGGCAGCCAACGCTCTGGATATTCCACGCGCAACAGCAACGCATGCCATCCAAGAATTAGAAAAAAGACTGGGGGCACGCTTGCTGGATCGCACTACGCGCCAAGTCAAGCCCACCTTGGATGGACAATCTTTCTACGAGCGCAGCAAGCGGATACTGGTGGACTTGGAAGATGCTGAAGCGTCTCTGAGTACGCATGCCACAAATCCCCACGGAACCCTGCGGCTGGAATTGCACGGGGCGCACGCGACGCTGATCATCTTGCCGCGCATTGGCGAGTTCAAGGCACTGTATCCGCAGATTGACGTAGTCATCAGCAGTGGTGACCGGCTGGTAGATCTGGTCAAGGAAGGTATTGATTGCGTCGTGCGCACAGGCCAGCCGCACGACTCTTCGCTGGTTGTTCGCAAGTTGGCAGACATGCCGGAAATCATCTGTGCCAGTCCTGAATATCTGGCGCGACATGGCGTACCTCAACATCCCCGTGAGCTGGAAGCGCACCAGGGTGTTGGATTTTTCTCCAGAGCAAGCAGCAGCCGTTACCCTTTCACAGTCATTGTGGATGGGCAGGTCACCGAATATGAAGCGAGCGGCTGGATTTCAGTCAACGATGCACAGTGCTACACCAGCGCAGCACTTGCCGGTTGTGGGCTGATTCAAGTTCCGCGCTTTCGCTTGGAAGAGCACCTGCAAGCCGGGCGTCTTGTGCAAGTGCTGCCGCAATGGATGTGCCCTGTGCGGCCGGTTTGCGCACTTTATCCATTTCACCACCAGCTTTCGCCCAGAGTGCGTGTATTTATCGATTGGGTCTGTGGTGTGTACGCAGACAAATTTACGCCTGCACAGGCTCATTAATATTTCCCGTAGCATTCAAATGCGGCTCTGAACGGGGGGCGCATCTGGGGGGCAGCTATGCGTCTTGTGCAGGGTGCGTTCTTGATTTGGCGAGTGCGTCACTACTTCAAAGCCGTCGTACCTTCAGGTGCAAACGCGATGTGCGCCTTTTTTTTTGAGTACGGCTCATCTGACGTGAAGGCCTTGCAACGCAGCGCATGAAGGCCTTGGCGTGGTTGACTCAGCACATGGCAACGTTGTCGGCATCTAACGATGGGGGGCGCAAAAGGTCTTCGTTCACTCCCATTTCCAAGCTGGCGCGCTCCACCGCCTGCCAAAGCGTTGCAGGCATTTGCAGGATCTCTTCGGGGGATTCAGCGCTTGCAATCCAGGCGCTGATTTCACGGTGCTGTTCGTGGCTCAGTAAGTCAAGATTCAGCATTTCGTCGATAGTTTTCATTTTTTAGCGATGGGTGATTTTTTAGACGGGCACGCATTGAAGATGGTGCCAGATGCTGCCGAAACCAGAGCAGGGCGCTTGTCAATCACCAATTTTCTGCTGGCAATGCTGCCGCCAAGGCGTTATTTCTTCTGGCTGGAGGCCTTGAATTTGGGCCGCACAGGGTGCACAACAACCCCTTTCCCCTTAAAAAATTCATTCTAGATGCCGCGTCCATACCGAAGAACATGGCTAAACGCTGGCAAGTGGAAAGTATGGTGTTGCGTGCCATAAAGGGCGCTGGGCGCCAATTGACTTGAATAGCAGCAAGGCAGCGTAGGCGGGGCAACCTGTTTGGGTGACACCAACCCGGCAGTGGTGATGTGCGGCACGGTTTTCTGTGTACCAGGTGCATTGCAGTCACTCATATAATCAGCGCCTACGAACGGGAGTCCCGCCGCGCAAACGCCCGGTGGGGTGAAACGGGAAGTCCGGTGACCTCAAGGCTTTGCCTTTGAACATTCCGGCGCAGCCCCCGCTGCTGTAAGCCTGACAGACACACTTCAATGCCACTGGATGCCATATCCGGGAAGGCGGCGTGCTCTGAATGACGGCGAGCCAGAATACCGACCTGTTCGACCGCAGTTGTATGCCACGGGGTGTGGGCCGTTTGCTGACAGGCCCAGTCTCACCTCTTAGTGTGGCCCAGGCCCGCCGCACACTTGTCCCTCCTCCTTGCATGCCTTTCATCGTGTAATGGCTCGGGGAGAGCATGGACGAACAGTTCAAACAGCTGCATGCCGGGCGCATGCAGGAGAAAAAAGCACAGGTTCTGGCCGCAGTACAGCGTGCCCAGACTGAGCGCGGCATCGTTGTGTTGCTCACAGGCCATGGCAAAGGTAAGACGACTTCTGCTTTTGGTATGTTGTACCGTGCACTGGGCCATGGGCTGCGTGCAGGCGTGGTGCAGTTCATCAAAGGCACGCACGCCACCGGTGAAGTCACGTTCTTGCACCACCTGGGGCTGGTAGGGCCAGGGCGAGTGCCTCAGGTGCAATACCACGCCATGGCTACAGGTTGCACCTGGCAGCGCAGCAACTGGGATGCCGATAAGCCAGCAGCCGATATAGCTTGGCAGGCAGCACAACGCATGCTCTGTGATGACAGCTTGCGTCTGGTGGTGCTGGATGAATTAACTTTCATGCTGCAGTACGAATACCTGGAGATGGCGCACGTGCTGCACGCTATCAGAAACCGACCCAAAGGGCAGACGGTGGTGATCACAGGCCGTTCTGCGCATGCGCAGCTGATAGCGCTGGCAGACACCGTCAGTGAAATTGCAGAGACCAAACATGCATTCAAGGCTGGGGTAAAGGCACAAGCGGGCGTAGATTTCTAATGCGCTGGACTTTGCCTTTATGCACAGTCGTGGCATTTCTGAGCGGGCCTTTGTGGGCTGATACGGCCCAGCTGCCAACTCTCATGTCGACCAATATTTGTGCCGATACCCTGGCGTTGAGTCTGGCGGATCCTTCGCAAATTCTCTCGCTCTCGCGCCAGAGCCAAGATGCGCAGCGCTTTTCCATGGTGGCTCAGGCTAAAAATTTTCCGTCTAACTTAGCTACGGCAGAAGATGTGCTGCACAGCAAACCGCAGATTGTGCTGGCCTCGCGCCGCTGGAATGCCCGGCACCAGACAGCGCTGCTCAAGCGTTACAACGTCCAGATCGTGACCGTGCCCTTTCCCACCGATTGGGACGGCATCTTCAGCAGCACCCGCCAGATGGGCAAAGCCTTGGGCAGAGAGCCGGCGGCGCAAGCGCTGCTGAAGAATCTGTCGGAACGTTTGGCGCAATTGCACCAAACTGCGCGTCCATTCAATGCCCTGTATTTGCGCCCCAATGGTGGAAGTGCTGGCAAGCAAACCCATGTGGATGCGGTGCTGACCGCTGCTGGGCTGCGCAACCACGCCACAGCACTGGGCTTGCATGGATGGGGGCGCATTGATCTGGAGCGCATTGTGCAAAACCCTCCAGATATTTTCATCACACCGGGCTTTGTCAACGACGTGGCTTATGCCCGCTCTGGGCTGAGCCGACATCCACAGATGCAAAAACTGCTCCAGCGCATTCCGGTGGTGGCCTTGGCGCATAACGACTGGGGTTGCAGCAACTGGTTATTGATTGAAGCGGCAGAGTCGGTGGCCGCGCAGGTAGATGCCTTGCAGTTGCCATTTGCCAGCACCCAGGCTTTGGCCAATGAGGGGGGCAAACCATGAATTCAATCCCCGTGCGAGCTGGGCTGTCGAATTTCTCGAATGCCTGGGTTTTGAATGGTGCTCTCTTGGTGGTGCTACTGGTGCTCAGTGGTATCTCGTTGGGTATCGGCTCGGTGCCCATCGGAGTCATGGACTGGTGGTCTGTGATCCTGCAGCACGAGAGCACTGATTTGGCGCTACGCCACCAGTCAATCATGCAGGAAATTCGCCTGCCCAGAGTGGTGCTGGCCGTGCTGGTGGGCATGTCGCTGGGTATGGCGGGTGCGGCTTTGCAAGGGTTGCTGCGTAACCCGCTGGCCGAGCCGGGTCTGCTGGGTGTCAGCTCCAGCGCTGGTCTGGGCGCTGTGTTGTGCATTTATTTTGGACTGTGGCACTGGAGCGCCTGGCTGCTGCCCACCGTTGCTATGGGCTGTGCGGCAGCGGCCACCACGGTGCTCTACCGTATTGCCAGCAAAGGCGCGAGCAACCTCACCTTGATTTTGGCGGGGGTAGCCATGTCGTCGCTGGCCGCAGCCTTGACATCTCTGGCGATCAATCTGGCACCCACTCCCACCGACATGCAAGACATCGTGCTATGGCTGATGGGCTCTCTGGCAGACCGCAGTTTTGATGAGGTGCGCCTGTGTCTGCCGTTTATCGTGCTGGGCCTGCTGATACTGGCCTTCAGTGGTCGCCAGCTGGATGCACTGACGCTGGGTGAAGATGAAGCAGCCAGCATGGGCGTGAATTTGCCACGTTTGCGGGCACAAATCATTGCAGGCACAGCTTTGTGTGTGGGGGCGAGCGTGGCTGTTACGGGCTCCATTGGCTTTATCGGATTGGTGGTGCCACACCTGTTTCGCAGCGTGGTTGGGTATCGGCCTTCACGGCTGATGCTGCCCAGCGCTCTGGGTGGTGCGGTACTGCTACTTAGCGCTGATATTGCGCTGCGACTGCTCAGTGGCCGGGTGGAGTTGATGCTGGGGGTGGTCACCGCCTTGATTGGAGCTCCGTTCTTCTTTTATCTGGTGGTGCGTGAGCGCTGGAGGAGCCGCTGATGCGCACACTGGCCATTGAATCGCTGCAGGTTGACTGGGCTGGCAAGACCTGTGTGAAGGACTTGTCGTTTGAGGTGCAGTCCGGCGAACTTTTCGCATTGATAGGCCCCAACGGGGCTGGAAAAAGTACGGTGCTGCGTGCTATCGCGCAATTACTGCCGCACCATGGCCGTGTGCTGCTCGATGGTGAAGACCTGGGGCGTCTTGCACCAAGCCGGCGGGCCAAACGGCTGGCTTATCTGTCTCAGGGTGACCAAGTAGCCTGGCCTTTGCAGGTGCGCGATTTTGTGGCGCTGGGGCGTTTGCCACACCAAAGCCGGTTTGGTATCCGCTCAACTTCCAGCGCAGATGAAGAGGCTGTAGATGCAGCTCTGAGCGCGATGCACTTGCAAGATTTTCAGCATCGCCACCTCAATGAGCTTTCGGGTGGTGAGCGCGCCCGTGCGCGTCTGGCCCGCGCCATGGCGGTGCAAGCACCTTTGCTGCTGGCTGATGAACCTGTGGCTGCACTCGACCCCTACCACCAGCTTAGCGTGATGGAGCTGCTGCGCTCTCAGTGCAACGCCGGCCAGGCAGTCGTGGTTGTGCTGCACGACCTCACGCTGGCCAGCCGCTTTTGCGATCGTGTTTTACTGCTGCAAAGCGGCTCTGCCGTGGCCTGTGGCGCACCGCGCCATGTGCTCACTCCAGCAAATTTGCAGCACGTCTATCAGGTGCAGGCCATGCACGGTGAGCACGAAAGCCAGGGCTACGTTGTGCCCTGGCGCTGCCGACCAGTCACTCAATGAAAACCTTTCCCGTGTCCGCTGAACGCGAGCCACATTCTTTTGAACGAACAACAGGACACTCCATATGACAAGCAATCACAAAATCCCTGCCACCATCGTTACGGGTTTTTTGGGCAGTGGAAAAACTACGCTGCTGCGCCACATTCTGAACAACGCCAATGGCCGTCGTATCGCTGTCATCGTCAACGAGTTCGGCGAACTGGGCATTGACGGCGACATCCTGCGCGGTTGCGGTATTGGCTGCGAGGACGCGCAGGGCGAGCAGGGCGAGCAGCTGTATGAACTGGCCAATGGCTGCCTGTGCTGCACGGTGCAAGAAGAGTTCTATCCCGTAATGCGTGAGCTGATTGCGCGCCGCGGCGATATTGACCATATCCTGATTGAAACCAGCGGCCTTGCTCTGCCCAAACCCCTGGTACAGGCCTTTAACTGGCCTGAAATCAAGAACGCTTGCACGGTAGATGCGGTGATCACCGTGGTGGATGTTCCCGCTACCGCTGCGGGGCAGTTTGCTGCCAATCCTGCCGCCGTTGATGCCCAGCGCAAGCAAGATCCAAATTTGGACCACGAGTCACCCCTGCACGAGCTGTTTGAAGACCAGCTCATGTCCGCTGACCTGGTGGTACTCACCAAGCTCGACCAGTCCAGCAGCGAAGATCGCGCCAAGGTAGAGGCTATCGTGCGCCAAGAAGTGCCTGCACAAGTAAAGATTGTGGCTGCCGATCATGGACAGATTGATCTGGCTGTGGTGCTCGGCCTGTCCAGTGCATCGGAAGAAAGCATTCACGAACGCCACAGCCACCATGGGCATGAAGAAGGTGAGGCGCACGACCACCATGACCATGACGAGTTCGACTCTATCGTCGTCAAGCTGCCAGAAATGGAGCGCGAAGCTTTGCTGGAAAAACTTCAGGCCATCGTCTCTGAGCAAACCGTCTACCGCGTCAAAGGGTTTGTTGCCATACCCGGCAAGCCTATGCGCCTGGTGGTTCACGGCGTTGGCAAGCGTTTTGACAGCTACTTTGACCGCCGTTGGACAGACACTGAAACCAGACAGACCTATCTGGTGTTCATTGGCCACGACTTAGATGAAGCGGCTATTCATGCCCAGCTGGCTACCCTGACCGCTGGAGCGCACTGATGCATTTGCTCGCTGTTCAGCCCGGCGGCTTTGTGGACGATGAAGCCTTTGTCTCCAGCCTGGGGCAGTCGCCTGCCGATATCGTGGTGTTAAGTGCTGCCGACACCACACTGTCGTTGCTGGCAGATGCTTATGCCCACTTGCAAGGGCTGAACGGTGAGCAGTTACCCACGGTACGGCTGGCCAATCTCATGCATTTGCGCCAGCCTGCTTCGGTTGATTTGTATGTGGATGAGGTGTTGCAGCATGCCCGGGTGATTGTGATTGACCACCTGGGTGGTGAGAGCTACTGGCCATACGGCACAGAGCGTATCCGCGAGATCTGTCGCCTCAAGGGTGCCACGCTGGTCATGTTCTCCGGAGACACCACAGAAGATATAAATCTACTGCGCAAAAGCACCGCCTCTATGGAGCAGTGCCGCAGCATCTGGCGCTATCTGCGCGAAGGTGGTGCAGCCAACGCGCGGGAGTTTTTTCGCTATCTGTGGCATGGTTTTTTAGGCGGCGAGCAGCCCGCTCTACCACCCCGGCCACTGCCATCCGTGGCTGTCTATCACCCTGAACACGATGCCGCTTCAGTGCAGCAGTGGCAGCAACCCGGCCCGATGCAGTGGCACGACGGCGCGCCCGTGGTCATGGTGGTGTTTTACCGCGCGCACTTGCAGTCTGGCAATACGCAGGTATTTCAAACGCTGTGCCAGCAACTGCTTGCGCAAGGCATGAACCCGCTGCCGCTGGCCTTGCTGTCGCTCAAGGACGCAAGCTGCATGGCCTTGCTGCACCAGCTGTGCGCCGAGCATCAGGTGGGTTTGATCCTGAACACCACATCGTTTTCGCAATCCTCGCTGGAAACACCCGGCGACCACGCACTGGCTGGCGATATTCCAGTCCTGCAAGTCATCATGTCCGGTGGCAATGAGCAAAGCTGGCTGGCCGATACCCATGGGCTGCAGCCACGCGATATCGCCATGCATGTGGCCATGCCCGAGGTGGACGGTCGCATCATCACCCGCGCCATCAGCTTCAAGGGCCTGTCGCACCGCAGCGAGCTGACCCAGTCCGATGTGGTGCAGTACCAGCCCCATGCCGAGCGGCTTGCCTTTGTGGTGGAGCTGGCCCAGCGCTGGTGCCGTTTGCGCAGCAAAACCAACGCCGACAAGCGTCTGGCCCTTATTTTGGCCAACTACCCCACCAAGGAAGGCCGGCTGGGCAATGGCGTGGGGCTGGATACGCCTGCATCCGTCATTCATATCCTGCAGGCACTGCAGCAGCAAGGCTACGTGCTGGACGCTGTTCCAGCCGATGGTGATGCGCTGATGGAGTATTTGCAGCAGGGCATTACCAACGACCCCGATTCCTGGGGCGTACGGCCCGCTTTGCAAAGTCTGGATCTGGCCAGTTATTCGACATTTTTTGCAGGTCTGCCGGCGCAAAACCAGCAGGCCGTGCTGCAGCGCTGGGGCGCGCCGGAGAACGATCCCATGCTGCGCCACGGCCGATTCATGATTGCAGGCCTGCGCTGCGGTCAGGTGTTCGTCGGCATACAGCCTGCCCGTGGCTACCACCTGGACCCTATGGCCAGCTACCACGACCCTGATCTGGTGCCGCCGCATTACTACCTGGCCTTTTACTACTGGTTGCGAACCGTCTGGAATGCAGACGCCATGGTCCACGTAGGCAAACACGGCAATTTGGAATGGCTGCCGGGCAAAAGCGTGGCACTGTCCAATAGCTGCTGGCCCGATCTGGTGTTTGGCCCCATGCCCCACCTGTACCCGTTTATCGTCAATGACCCGGGCGAGGGCACACAGGCCAAGCGCCGCGCTCAGGCCGTGATCATCGACCACTTGATGCCGCCTCTGACCCGTGCCGAAAGTTATGGACCGACGCGCGATCTGGAGCGCATGGTCGATGAGTACTACGAAGCCGCCACCATGGACCGTCGGCGCGCAGAGCTTTTGCGCACGCAAATTCTGGAACATATCGTGGCCCACGATCTGCACCAGGATTTGGGGCTGCAAGCGCCCCGCAGCGCTGAAGACGAGCAGCAACTGCTCAACAAGACCGATGCCTATCTGTGTGAGCTCAAGGAAAGCCAGATTCGCGATGGCCTGCACATCTTCGGCTACTCACCCGAGGGGCGGCTGGCGCGCGACACCTTGCTGGCACTGGCCCGCCACCCTGTGGGCAACGGTCAGGGGGCCAGCAACAGCCTGATCCGCGCCCTGGCGCAGGACTTGTTGCCGGGCGTCACTTTTGACCCTTTGGATGCTGCCTGGCAAGTGCCGTGGGCCGGACCGTTCCCTGCGCTGCTGGCTGATGTAGACAGCCAGCCCTGGCGCCATACGGGAGATACACGTGAGCGGCTGGAAATGCTGGCGCTTCAATTACTGGAGCTACCAGCGCATGCTGTTACTGCCCTAGAGCATGATTTGACCAATACTCTGCTGGTATTGCAGCGCATAGACACTGATCTGCGCCCGCGCCTGCAAGCCTGCGGCACGCAGGAAATCTTGCAGCTGTGCCGGGGGCTGCAAGGGCGCTTTGTGCCCGCTGGCCCCAGCGGCGCACCGACTCGGGGGCGGCCTGATGTATTGCCCACCGGGCGCAATTTCTTTTCTATCGACACGCGCGCCGTGCCCACGCCCACCAGCTGGACGCTGGGGCTCAAATCTGCCCAGCTGCTGGTAGAAAAATACACGCAAGAGCACGGAGACTATCCGCGTGCGCTGGGCCTGTCGGTCTGGGGTACGGCCACCATGCGCACGGGCGGGGACGATATCGCCCAGGCCTTTGCCCTGTTGGGCGTGCGCCCCAAATGGGCCGATGGCAGCTGGCGCGTCAGCGACTTTGAAGTACTGCCCATGTCGGTGCTGGGCCGCCCGCGCGTGGACGTCACCTTGCGCGTCTCGGGCTTTTTCCGTGATGCGTTTACCAACGTCATTCGCCTGTTTGATGCAGCAGTGCAAAAGGTCGCAAGTCTGGACGACGAAGACGAGTTCACCAACCCCATTCGTGCCCGCGTACTCAAAGAGGCTGCGCAACTGCAGGAGCAGGGCATGGGCCAGGACGCTGCGCGCCATCAGGCCGGGCTGCGCGTGTTTGGCGCCAAGCCAGGCAGCTATGGCGCAGGCCTGCAAGGCTTGATCGATGGGCGCAACTGGGACAGTGATGAAGACCTGGCTCTGGCCTATCGCAACTGGGGTGCCTATGCCTACGGCCAGCATGACGACGGCACCGCCGTGCCTGAGACCTTTGTGCGCCGCCTGACTGACATTCAACTGGTGGTGCACAACCAGGACAACCGCGAGCACGACTTGCTGGACTCTGACGACTACTACCAGTTTCAGGGCGGCATGGCGGCGGCTGTGCGCCACTTCAGCGGCCAGCAGCCAGACCTGTACTTTGGTGACCATAGCAACCCCGAGTCACCGCGCATGCGCACGCTGCAAGAAGAAATCAGCCGTGTGGTGCGCTCGCGTGTCACCAATCCCAAGTGGATCGATGGCATCAAGCGCCACGGCTACAAAGGGGCATTCGAGGTGGCTGCCACCGTGGACTATCTGTTTGCCTTTGACGCCACCGCCCGTGTGGTGCGCGATGACCAGTACGCACGCGTGACCGATGCTTTTGTCGCCGATGCAGACACGCGTGACTTTTTGCAGCAGCACAACCCCGCCGCTTTTCACGACATCTGCGAGCGCCTGCTTGAAGCTATTGGTCGTGGCCTGTGGGAGGACAGCGGCGACTATCAACCTTTGCTGGAGCAGCATCTGCTGGCCACTGAGCAATTACTAGAGAGCCGATGATGCACACTGAATCTGCTGAGCCTGTGGGCTTTCCATTTACC
This sequence comes from uncultured Comamonas sp., assembly GCA_963520865.1. Lineage (GTDB taxonomy): Bacteria > Pseudomonadota > Gammaproteobacteria > Burkholderiales > Burkholderiaceae_C > Comamonas. The sequence goes on along the minus strand of CAUQST010000050.1, from coordinate 15,571 downwards.
GCCATTGAAGGCCAGCCGCAGCTGCAAATGGCGTTGCTGCTGGCAGCCATTGACCCGTTGCTGGGCGGGGTGCTGGTTGAAGGGCCACGCGGCACGGCCAAGTCCACCAGCGCGCGCGCGCTGGCCGTCTTGCTGCCTGCGGGCCGTTTTGTAAATTTGCCGCTGGGCGCAACCGAAGAGCAACTGGTTGGCTCTATCGATCTGGAGGCCGCTTTGCAGCGCAGTGCCGTGCAGTTTCGAGCCGGTCTGCTGGCGCAGGCGCACCAAGGCATCCTGTATGTCGATGAGGTCAATTTGCTGGCCGATGGGCTGGTGGACTTGCTGCTCGATGTCAGCGCCAGTGGCATCAATCGCGTGGAACGCGACGGCGTCTCGCACCAGCACGATGCACGCATCACCTTGATCGGCACCATGAACCCCGAGGAAGGCCAGCTGCGCCCGCAACTGCTAGATCGGTTTGGTCTGTTTGTGCGGCTGGAAAATGTGCCCAGCACGGCCATGCGCAAAGCCATTGTCAAGACGCGCATGGCTTTTGATGCTGATCCACGGGGCTTTTTCGCTGCGCATGCCAATGCGCAAGCTGCCTTGGCAGCACGGGTGGCAGCCGCCCGTGCGGTGCTTGTAGCCATACAGTGGCCAGACGCCGTTCATGACCAGGTTGCCCAGCTGTGCCAGGACGCTGGCGTGGAGGGCGTGCGCGCAGATCTGGTCATGCTGCGGGCCGCCCGCGCGCATGCAGCGCTGCAAGGCCGAGAACAAGTGACATTCGTGGATGTACAGGCAGTTGCCGAGCTGGCACTGGCGCACCGCCGAACGCAGGGTGCTCCACAGTCCCAGGAAGGCGATGAACCATCGCCCGACTCGGGTGGCGCGCAGACTTCACAGCCCTCAGATCAAAGGGCTGATCAAAGGGCTGATCAAAGTACGGATGCTCAGCAGGCCCCGCCTTCGTCTCAGCCAGCAAATGCACAAACTTGGGGTGAGATGTCTGCGCCACAAGCAGTGCCCATCCAGACAGTTAAAGCACTGAGGCCTTTCTCGTCAAAAAAAGCCTGACGCGCTCTACCCCAGCCAACCATGCGGGGCAGGCCATGGTAGGGCGCGATACCAATACAACTCGCAAAGGCCGTCGACAGGGTGCCATCAGTCGTAGCCTGGACTGGGCCGCCACGCTGGCTTGCAAAGGGCAAGGCGTGCTGGGGCCGCAGCATTTGCACTTTCGTCGCCAGCCCGTAGGTAGTCAAACCACCCACTTTGTGCTGCTTGATCTGTCCGCATCCATGTTGCGTGGCCAGAAAATCGCCTGGGCCAAAGGCTGTCTGCTGGCTTTAACCGCAAGGTTCTACCGTAGCCGTGATCACATGGCCGTCATCGGCTTTGCGGGCCATCAGGCGCAGTGGCTGCAAAAGCCTGCCAAGGTGCCTGCTTTCAATGAACATTGGATTGCGCCATTGCGCGCCGGAGGTGGCACCCCCATCCAGTCGGCAATTGATGCGGTGAATATGGAGTTGAAACGGTATGGTCCAGACATGCACGCTTGCATCTGGTTGCTTACCGACGGCAGATTTGATCCATTGCCCCCGCGCCCTGAGCGCGTTGATGACTGCTACATCATCGACTTTGAAGAAGACGTTGTGACACTTCAACGCTGCAGGCGTCTTGCTGAGCAATGGAAGGGGCAGGTGTTGGCAGCATCTCAGTTTGGGGCGCTGGTCAATGCATCTAATTGATGTGTATGCCCCTGTTGCTTGTCCTGCGCTCACGCAACTGCTGTCTTGTAGCTGTCCGGCGTGGTTGTATGAGTCGGCTGTCATGCCCGCCATCTCATCAATCCAATCAACCCCGGTTGTAGCTACACCACTGTGGCAGTCTGTGGGCGGCCTGATTGTGTGAGTGATTTTGCAAGTCGATTCAATATGGTGGCAAGCATATGCAAATCGATGCGCAAGCCATCAAAGTTTCTGAACACCTACGCCTGCTCAATTGCTGAATATCGTGTCTCTTGATGACAATCCAGCTTCTGTGTCCGTAGCCACTCTTTTTCTGTCTTTATCCCTGAGCGCTTGCATGCTGGCGCAGTGCGGAATGCGCATTCATGCCAGGAATGCCAGCGCCCATCCCAGTGCCAATGTTCAGAGCCGTCGTTTGGCGTTTTCATTCGTCTTTGACTAAAAACTTGTTTTTGTTGAATGCAGCAGAAAAATAATTCTTCTTTTTGACTTTGCGCATTTGAATGGCATTGACGCCACAGACGAGTCTGAAGTTTCAGGCAAGAAATATAAAAAAAATCTGTGCCAATTTCACAGACGGCCTTCAGGGCATAACAGGCTGATTTTTGTAAGTCAAGAAAGCTGAATCAGCGCATCAGACAAATTTGCGCGTTGCCCGCATTAGCTTTGGTAGGGCAAGACACATTTTTGGCCAACCTGACTCTCAACAGGTCTTAATTCCAGTGATTTTCTGTATTGCACCCAGATTGGGTTGTGCAATGAAAAATCTTAATCTTGCAGGCATAAATCATTGTTCAATTCCTGTTGGTGGCCGTGCCTGGTTTTTCTTGATAACGCAATCTGAAGTATCAATAAAAGGGCGAATTATTTATTTTGTTAAATATTGTTTTTATTGATTGTATTTAATGGTTGTTATTTTTGTGTTACATCAAACATTTATTGATGGAGGTGTGTGTATATTGGCGAATTATTAATCTTATTTACAAGAATAGTTACGGGCGGCTATTTTGATCTACATTATTTTTGATAAAACATTTTATAACAAATATTTCTTGGGAATTATTCTCCCTGTATTCCTGACAGGTGCTGCCAATGCTCAGCCTGACTTGAACTCGGTAACTAGAAACGATTTGGAGCAGCGCCGGGCTTTGGAGCGGGAGCAAGCGCAAAGAGAGGTTTTGCAGAAAACGCCCGATGCTATCCAGCCCGCAGGAGCTGTCGCAAACCTGCCTTGGCCCGAGGCTGAAACGCCCTGTTTTGTCATCCAGACTATTGCCTTAAAGGGGGCGGATAGCGCTGCTTTTCAATGGGCATTGGAGGACGTGCTGCAGGGCAATGACCCCGCATTGGGGCGCTGCCTGGGCATTGACGGCATCAATGTTGCCGTGCAGCGTGTGCAGCAAAACCTGATGAGCAAAGGCTTTGTCACATCCAGAGTTTTACTGCAGCCACAGGATTTATCTGCAGGCCTGCTCACGCTGACCCTCATGCCGGGGCGTGTTCGTCAAGTGCGTTTGGCAGATGGGGCATCCCAGCGCACCACCCTCAGGAATGCACTGCCGGTGCAACCCGGCGATATTTTGAACCTACGGGCTATTGAGCAAGGGCTTGAGAATCTCAAGCGCGTTCCCACCGCTGAGGCCGACATTCAAATCGTCCCCGCCGAGCTACCCGGCGAAAGTGATGTGGTGGTGCAGTGGACGCAGACTTTCCCATTTCGCATTACCGCTTCGGTGGACGACAGTGGCACTCGGGCCACTGGCAAATACCAAGGCAGTGCCACAGTCAGTTATGACCACTGGCTCACCCTCAACGACTTGTTTTATGTCACTTTTAACCATGACCTGGGGGGCGGTGACAGGGGCGATCGCGGCACACGCGGGCACACTGTGCATTACTCATTGCCTTGGGGCTACAACACTTTCAGCGTAACGGCGTTTGAAAGCCGTTACTACCAAAGCGTAGCTGGGTTTGCTCAGGACTACGTCTACAGCGGAACCAGCCAAAACGCAGAATTCAGCGTTGCACGCTTGATCTACCGTGATGCGCACCGCAAAACCAGCCTGAGTATCAAAGGCTGAAACCGTCAAAGCCCAAGTGGGCGGCAATCTGCACATAGAAAGCCTGCAAGACAGCAGCACCTACGCTAGCCGCAGCCAATCCATAGGCGGCAGCATCACCATCAGCCCTGCAGGCGTGCCCACGGGCGGCAGCTTTAACGCGGGCAAAAGCAAGGTTGATAGCAACTACCTGAGCGTGGTGGAGCAAAGCGGCATCAAGGCCGGCGACGGTGGCTTTGATGTGCAGGTGCAGGGCGACACCAGCCTGAAGGGCGCCGTCATTGCCAGCAACCAGGTGGCGGTAGAGCAAGGCAAGAACCACTTCAGCACCGAAGGCGAGCTGACCACCAGTGACCTGCAAAACAGCGCCAAGTACGAAGGCAAAGCCGTAGGCGTGAGCGCCAGCGTGGGTAACGACAACGGCAAATTTGGCGTATCTGGCGTGGGGGCGGGCGTGGGGCAAGACAGCGGCAGTGCAAGCAGCACCACTACCGCTGGCATCTCAGGCATTGCCGGTGACCAGTCAGTCAGAAGTACCGATGCCGAGACCGGCATACAGCGCATATTTGACAAGGAGAAGGTACAAAAAGAGATCGATGCGCAAGTGGCGATTACGGCGGAGTTTGGCAAGCAGGCTGGCAAGGCCGTGGGGGACTATGCCGAAGCACAGATGAAGATTGCGGAGCAGCTGCGAAGTCAGGGCAAAGACGCCGAAGCGGATGCTATCAATGCGCTATGGGGCGACAACGGTAGCCTGCGCTTGGCTGCGCACACTGTGGTCGGTGGGCTGACGGGAGGTATTGGCGGAGCTGCTGGTGCGGCAGCTGGAACTCTGACGGCACCAGCGGTAGCGCAGGCGTTGAGAGAAGCGGGTATCACGGGAGCATTGGCAGATGTGTTGACGGCGGCGGCTAGCACGGCAGCGGGAGCGGTGACGGGTGGCGTCAGCGGAACTGCAGCGGCGGGCAATGAGGTGGCGAATAACTACCTCACTCACAATCAAACTAGAGAAAAAGAGAAAAAATTAGCTAGTGCAGAGACTGAGGATGATAAGAAGAAAATTATTCAAGAATACGCTCAACTTGATGAAAAACAGCGCGAAGAAGCTGGTATGTGTTTGGTCAATGACCAATGCCAGAGTGTATTTGACAAAGAATCACTCAAATCTGTGCTTAATGAACTAAATACGGCCTGTTCACCGCCGCGCTATTGCACGGCAGATGAAAAGGCCAGCATCCAAGAACTTAACCAGTTCTATGCGATCCGTGACAGTGTCAAGCCTGACACGTTGGTAGAAGAGATACTTTTTGGCAACAAGGTTATAAGTAGTGCCTTTAAGGGTGTGGTTGCATTCTATGGAAAATTGATAGAGCGTACAGCCACAGATAATATAGTAAACACCGCTAAAATATTATCAGAGTATGGTAATTCTTCGTCCAAGATGATTCATGTATTTGATGATTTCTCTCATAATCTAGGACCACTAGTTACAAAATATGGAAGTAACGAGGCTGCATTTTCTGCTGTTCACACTGCAGCACAAAAAATGGTGGGGCAGCCAGGGGTTGTTACGGCATGGATCGATGTGGGCGGAAACCCTGTATGGGTCCGTGGAATGACCGTTAATGGATCATTTCGAATCGGTTCGTTCTCTGGAAATACCATGAATCCCAAGTATCCATTACCTAGGAAATAAAATATGCTAGACCCATTTGAAATTAAAGTTATGAAACTTGCTTTAAGAGGTGATGCCCCTTGGATCGTTGGGATGAAAAATCAGATCCCATACCTAACTGTGATTGAACGCCAGTCATATGCGGGTGGTTTTACGACAAAATTCCACTGCAGTGATGTTGCAATTCCAGTCGAAATTCCTCGTGGAGATGGCGATCTACCCGTGACTGGATATCCACCTGCGATTAATGCTAAGCGCAGTGAGCCAGTCGAAGGTCTTGTTAGTTTCATTGTTTGGCTAGGTGATGATGGAAGAATTCGTCAGCTAGAAGCATGTTCATTAATAGATGATCAGTGGCCGAGTGATATATTTAATGGTTTTTATGAGTATCAAGACGATTCGGGAAATATTGTGGAGGGATAGGATTTTTGCTATTATTAACTTTCATTGGTAATAATTTATAGTTTGTCGAAGGGACTCATTCACTTGTAGGGGCCAATCGTGCGGTTATTGACCCGCGCAATTTTACAGATTACGCATTGAATCTTGATAATCCGGTTGGTGGTAACAAGGCTCGTGTTTTTGAGTCGGTGCTCGGATTTAGAAGGATAATTCTGATCTGCTGACGAAGCAGCTTAAAGAAGGGGTAATGAAAAACACACCAATTCCTGGGAAGGTGGATCAATATGGTGCTCGCTTTACTGTCGATATTCCTGTTGCAGGACCGAATGGAAATGGATTTGTTAGAAGTGGGTGGATTTATAAGCCTGGCTCAAATACTCCAGAGATGACAACAATTTTTGTGAAATAACTTATATGTCTCCAGAAATTAACAAGGTTGTGCGTTTATTAGAGGATCTTCCTTTGGAGGGGATTTGTAGTGGCAGTCTTGGGGTAATAGTTGTTGTCTTCTCGAAGCCAGAGGAAGCTTATGAGATTGAGTTCTGCGATGAGAAAGGCTCTACCACTGCACAGGTGGCACTGAGATCATCTCAGTTTGAGGTTATGACGTAATCGGTTGCTTTAGTTTCACTGGATTACTAAATTAGACCTCCCCTGGTTTTCGCCAGGGGATATTTTCTCACTCCACCGTAATCATCAAACACCACTTCATCACCCGCACTTTAATATTCTCATTCACCTCAAACCCCGCCTGTCGCAACCAGAGCCCTCGTAGCCTGATCCAGGGTGCGCGCCGGGCGGTGGCGTGGTTATTGCCCTTGTCGTTGGCAGGGTAGAAATAGAAGGCGATTTTTAACCTGCGTTCAGTGGCGGGGTTGACGCGACAGACGCAAGTGCCAGATTAACAGCAGAATCAAGATAAAAAACAATAAGGGCTAACAGCTGCTGCGCAACTGTCTCGGATCAGGTAGTACCGCCGATGCTGTTCGCTATGAGGCGACGACAGGAAATCAAGTTGGAGGGAAAATTCACACTCAGAAAGCTGAAGATTATTCGATGACACTTCAAAAATGGTTAGATGCAAACCCGAGTGCATTATTTGGCGATCGTTTTGCAGCAAAAAATGTTTTACGCGATCTTCAGAATGCCTTACAAGGAAAATGATGGAAGAAGTAAATAATTTTTTAAAAAATCTGACCAGTATTGACCTCATCTGTCAAGCAGAAATAGAAGCTGTTAAGTATTGGGGGGCTGATATTCCGACAACCGTTCTATTCGCAGAAATAGGAAGATCTATTGTTAAAAATTTTGATAAATTTTCAAATAAAGAGCTAGCTTATATTTTTGATTTAATAGAAAAAGGACTGAATTCTTTAGATGCCAATCTTAGTGCCGCTGTCGCAACTGGCTTACTAGAAGCCTTAAGTGGACAGGCTTCGAAAGATACTATTCTTGCAAAAAAAATTGATGCAGAGCTCCAAGAGAAGTCAAGAAAGTATTTGGCTGATTGGAATAGTTGGCCTGGGACCTGATAATTTTATTATTGGGATGATCTCAACGCTGAAGTGCAGCGCTTGATTCGCGAGGAGGTGGCCTAGGCTGGGAGTGGGTATCACGGGGCATTGGCAGATGTACTGACACAGCAGTGGGAGCGGTGGCGGGAGGCTCTTGAAGGCGCTGTGCCATTGAGGAATCTCAAGCCTTATGGTGCGCAATGGGTCAAAGATGGTCGACGAGGGAGCACGGTTAGATTGAGTCGAATGCGCGGCATCTCTAAGAAAAAAGAATAAATTAAATGAAAACTTATTTCAATATAATTGCATTATTTATATGCGGGTTAAATTTAATATTGTTTTTTAACGACTGGAGAGACTTTTTTGGATTATTGGGTTTTTTGTTATTTTTTTCATGGAATATATATGTATATCATGCTGGAGAAAATATGATTTCTTTGCCAAAAATGAGTGACAATGTTAAAGCTAATGGAGATACTGAAGGACGGTTATTTCTATTTCTAACATCGTGGATTTTGGCAATAATTTTTTCTTTGGCTTATATGTATAAAGGCATCATTTCTTAATAATTAATTTTTTATTTTCACTTGAGAAATAATAAAAAATGAAGCGATTTATGCAATTAAATTCCGTGCTCTGGCTATCCATTTTATTGACAGGTTGCGGCATTGGATTGGGGTTTTTCCCGTACGGGGTAAATCACAATATAAAACCTTATCTACATTATTGGGATAAAGAAGGTGTCACTTCAAGCGCCAGACAGAGCGACTCTCGAGAATGTGGCTCTACTCTTTTACCTAACGCACCGCATCAAGATGGTGTTACCTTTATTTCAAAAGACACGCAATATGATGAAGCGGCTTATGATCGTGCAAGACTTGCGTGGCAGCGATGCATGATTAAAAAAGGGTATCGCTATAACGGTGATTGAAATAACGACTATGCAAAAAGTCGTCCTACGTGTGGTGCGCTATAAAGATGAGTTGCATAAATTTCTAATAAATCGCGTTCGATTATCAATTCTGTTTTTTCCGCACAGCGCTTACCTCTGGCGGTGTGGCAGGCCATTTCAATTTTATTAAAGGGGGCGAGATGAAGCGTCGGATAGTTTGTACGGTGGCAGCGGCCATATTGCTTTCAGGCTGTCTTCTTGAAAGCGTTGGGCCAGTGGAGAGGAATCCCAAACCTTACGTTGATTACTGGATCAAAGAAGGGATAACAAAAGAGAGTCGGTTGACTGATTGGATCCAGTGTGAGGGAGGTACCAATGGAAACTATGGTTATGAAATTCAGAATGACCAATCACGCAAAGAATACTTTGACGGTTTAATTGCTCACACGAATCGGGTAGATCTGTGTATGAAGGGCAAGGGCTACGTCGATCAGTGTCCCCGCTCGCGTTAATAGTAAAGGGAGCTGCCTTTGGTGGGTATGGCAGTCATTTCTATTCTGCTAAAGGGGGCGAGATGATGCGTCGAATGGTTTGTACGGTGGCGGCTGCCTTATTGCTTTCAGGCTGCCTTCTTGAAGGCGCTGGGCCATTGAGGAATCTCAAGCCCTACGGTGCGCAATGGGTCAAGGAAGGGGTGACAAAGGAAGAATGGCTGGCAGATTGGGTTCAATGTGGTGGTGGGGGGGACGGAAACTATGGGTATGAAGGGAAAAGGCAATCACACAAAGAATTTGTTGAAAGTTATTTATCGCATGCGGATCGGGTAGATGCGTGCTCTGGTTGTCAATTTTATTGGCAGGTTGCGGGATTGGACTGAGGTTGTCGAATATTTTAAATTTAAATAATTAAATTAATATGCTTGCCTTATGCGAATTTAATACTGGTAAAGCAATGCCTTTATCTGAGCGGTATCTTGACGAGACAGATCAAACTGATTTCACTCCTTTAATTGTCGGAGAGAAATATCTTGTATTTGGTTTGCTTTTTATTAAAAATCGTATCGATTATCTGGTGTGCGAAACTGGCCAGAATCCTTCATGGGTACCAAGCAGTTTGTTTAAGCTGCTTGACAACCGCATCCCAAATAACTGGGAAATTTGCATGACACAATCAAAACAAGATTACTCTTTGTTGTTTGATGCGTTCGGGATTAGTTCCATTATTGGGTACTCATTTTTGGTCAATAAATATGTGCACTATGTAGGGTTGCTTGAACGTGATCCAGTAGAAGTTCAGCATTTTTTTGAGGAAAAACATCGCATTGATGAATGGTGGAGCCAGAACAATTAGCTTGTCGCCAGCGCCGTGCTGGGCAAGGCCAAGCAAGTCTCAATGTGGTGAGCCGGCGCGTGGTAGCGCAGGGGCAATGAGGCAGGTGATGACCTTTTGCATGCCAACACCCATATCACCGCAGGCAATACCGTCAGCTTGCAAAGCGGTGCAGACACAACGTTGCAAGGCGCCGTGGTTAAGGGCGAAACCGTCAAAGCGCAGGTGGGCGGCAATCTGCACAAAGTCGGATTTTTTGCGTAATGATCAGCAGGTCGCAACATTGATGCGAAACGAATAAAACTGGCGTGTCTGTACCATATCTGCCAGGGAAAACATTCGACGACTTGGCAAGGGATTAACTCAAAAATAACAAGCTGCCTGCCATTGGGACGCCAACTATGCCAAAAGGGAAAAAATAATGGAAATCGGACGATGCATTGAAGTTCTCAACCCATATGACTGGCTGCCGGGGCATGGGGAAAACACGGTTGAAATCCATACGCAAAGCGGTGATTTGTCTGTGCTGATTCCCTACGACGGTGAGCAAGGTGAACTCAAAAAAGAACTTCTGTTCAAGCAAGCATTTTCTTTTTACAAGTCAGCATTCCCAGGCGTTAGTTGCCTTGATTTGCAGAGCTCCCTTCGTGATGAAGTTCCCATGGGTTCGCTAGTTGAGTACCCTGACTCGGAGGCGGCACGGGCATGGTCTCAACACTTCGGAGGGAAATTTAATGTCAAGCACTACAGAATTGCATTTCTGTCCGAGAATATTTTGCTTGTAGTCTTCGCAACGGACTTCATTCTCAAACAGGCAATTTAATGAATGGGTGAGGTACCTTCTTCGTTAGCCACACGCCGTTCTCTGCCTGAGAAAACTTAAAGCCTTGTTCATGCATGCGCGAGGCTTCAATTCTTAGAACGACAGGTTTGCCGTGATGCTGTCCAACAGCAAGCGCGATCTGTTCGTCTTGCGACAGATGCACATACTGGGGCGATCCGGGCAGCACCCTTGATTGCGGATGGATTCGATAAAACGCGTCTCAGTGCCGTGGTAAAGAAATTCAGGCGACACCTTCTCGGCGTAGTTGATATCCACAGTGTCTGTGGAGTGACCCTGCACCGCACGAATGCGCAGCCGGCCCTCGGAGATGGCAAACCATTTCTTGTCGGTTGTTGTCACTACGGCCTGAATCAAATCATGGTCAAGTAGTTTTCCGTTGAAGGGGGAACGAAAGAGAGTCGGTTGGCTGATTGGATCTAGTGTGGTGGTGGGGGAGACGGAAACTACAGGTATGGCGCTGGGAAAGGGCAATCACACAAAGAATTTGCTGAAGGATATTTATCGCATGCGGATCGGGTCGATGCGTGTATGAAGGGCAAGGGCTACGTCCATCTGAACCAGTGCGATGCCCGCTGTTTCTAAGCTTGCGATTTTTATGCGCTGAGCAAGAGTGGCTGGGAGGCGCTGTTTGTGGTGCCAAAGCACGGCACCAAAGTATTGGTGATGAAGAAGAGCTTGCAGGCCGTGGGCCTTGAGCAATGACGGTTTGCTGCTGGTTGCGACTGGGGCAAGCGAATGCAGTCAATGGCGAAATATTCGGCTCGAAACGCTGATCGAGTTTCCGTCGGGGTCTTTTGTATTGGCAAACGCGTAGCCATTTGCTTGGTGAACAGCGCCAAAAGCTAGGCCACCAAGCATGGCGGAATCAACGAATGCCTGGACATCAGAAACTGAAAATGACAGCTTGATGGCCGCAGAGCCAAGCTTCAGGCTCTTGGCGGCCTGGTGGATCAGAATGTCAGCGCCCCCGGAAGACGGGTGAAGTTCGATCAATCCTTCGTTAATCTCGCCGCTGGTTTCGTAACCAAAATGGGTGCTGTAAAACTGCGCGCTGCGGTGCATGTCCTTGGCATAGATGATGATGGTGCTGAGCCGGATGTTCATTGAGGCCACGATGTATGGTTGGCAGACGAAGTTATTTTTTGAAGTCGCTGGTGGCGCGGCTGTGCGTACGCGGCCATTGGCCGCCATGCGCCTTGTGATTGCAGCAACACGGCCTTAAACAGTCCTTGCGAGGGCATTGAGCGATTGTGGCGTTGACTGGTTCAAGCCGAGAGTGCATCCAAAAGGGTCCAGGAGGATTGCTGCCTTTGCGCCAAAGCTGGTGGTGATGGGTCCACGATATAAGACGGCACCTTTTAGTTCAAGCTCCCTGATGGTTGCTGGCAAATTTGCGACCTCCCAGTAGATCGTTGTACCACCGGGCCCACCGGGACACTTGCTGTCCAATGGGTGAAAGCCGAGCAGGCATCCCGGTGCCTGAATGAATGCGTATTGGGCGTTTTCGCGTTGAACCTCTGTTTGAAACAGGTCGGCATACCAGGAAGCCGCTATGTCAATGTCGGGGACAAAAAAAACAACAGATTCAAGTTGCTTGAACAGCATCGGACTCCAGAAACAATGGCAACGAGCAAGCTGGCACTGTAGTCCAGATTGCCTGCCGCTGGCCGATGGGTTGCTCGCACCGATCGATCTCGATGCGCCTTTCGTAGCAGTTAGATAACCCCCAAGCCATGGCTGTGCAATTTTGTCCATGCTGGCAACTGGCCGAGCTGCTGGCGCCCATTGCTTGCCCCGATTGCTTGTGGCTAGGCGTCACCACCGAGTCGTTCTGCCCGATAGAAGTGATGGAGCGCACTTGTCGTCAGCAAGCAGCGCTTGGGTAGATCGGTGCGCTCGTAAAGTGCAAGCAAGCGGCGGCGATTGGGCGGTGTGACGACGGCGATGTGGTGCAGCATTTTCCACTTCACCGTATCGCGTCCCCCAGCGAGTGCACCTGGCCTGTCTTGCTCGAACCATGTACGACGCAAATAGCGCCACAGGCTGGTGGTCGTCGGGGTATCCAGCAGGATGAGCCCGGTTGCACGGGCCAGGCGCTGCGGCAGCGTTCGGCTGTAGTTGCCATCTATCACCCACTGCTCTTGCGCTATTGCCGCGTCATGCAGGTGAACGAACTCTTGTGCAGGCCGGGGAATCCAGTCTGTATGTGGCGTGTGAAAAAGCTGGTCCAGATGTATCGCGGGTAAATCGCGTTTACCAGCGATCGCTTCAGCAAGCGTGGACTTTCCGCTGTTTGACGGCCCCAGAATGCAGATGCGTGGGCCCAGCTCATCTAAAGTTGTCATAAAGTCAGGTGGCAATGTCTGCTTTTGGCCGTGCTGCCGTCTGCAACCGGCGGCAAGGCCCGCCTTGGTGGGGGGGCTTCGGGTCATCGGGCGGTTGCTGCATCAAGCATGCGGCATGCATGCATCTTGGCGTATGCAGCACTGTCGTGCTTACCAGCGGCAGTTGGCCTCGCCCATCAACCCAGTTTATGCCGAGTCTTGAGCAGACTCAGGCCCAGCGCAATGAAGGTGCCGCCTACGATGCGGTTGAACAGCTTTGCGCGCGCGACCACATGGCCTTTGATCACTGAGATGAGTGCCACATAGAAGGCATGCGAGATCAGCGCGCAAATGACAAATGTCGTGGTCAGCAGCAAGTATTGCGTGAGCAGTGGTGCGCCGGGCACGATGAACTGCGGAAACAAGGCGGAGAAGAAAAGGATTGACTTGGGATTGGTCAGCGAAACAGTCAGCCCCTGCGCAGCCAGTTGCCAGTTTTTGCGCTCACGACGCTCTGAGGGCGCAAGGCCTTCTTCGCTGCTGAACAGGCCGTCCTTGCTGCGCCAGCGTTTGACGCCCAGCCAAATCAGATACATCGCACCGGCTACCTTCATCACAAGGAACGCATTCGCGGACAAGCTGAGTATGGTCCCCATGCCGATCATCGCCAGTGCGGAGATGACGAAAATACCAGCCGAGCTGCCCAGCGAACTGAATGCGGTCCGCCTGGCCCCAACGTCCACCGAGTTTGAAATCGCCAGCAGCACTGTAGGGCCAGGCGTGAAACACATCAACAACGAGACGCCGCAGAAAAGGAGCCAGTGGGTGATTGTCATGATGGGGGCGAATTTGGTTGCCTTAAACAGTAAATATTTTCGTTCAGTCGAGGCATTCAAAAAATGCTTGCCCCGAATACCCCTGCCGAGATTGGATGGCAGTTGTGGCTCTGAGCCGCGCACACCCCCTTGCTGCGTCGTTGCAATGTCGTAGCGCAGTACTGCTGTACTGCCTGCGGCTTTGCGCCTTGTCTCAAACGCAAACCTTCGGTTTGCGCAGTTGTGTTAGCAGCTCTTAGAAGTTTTGCCGCTAACGAGGGCGAGCATGGCATGGGCTACAGGGCAATGACTCGGGCTTGTCCTGTCAAGATGGGGCGGCACAAGATTTTGTAGCCATCGGCATCAAACCCCGCTGCTACCTTGGCCAGCTTGCGCGCTGCCTGTTTGGTGTCTGCGCTGCCCAGATAGCACCAGTTGCGCACTACGTGAATTTGCTGCATGTCTTCGCAGGTTTCTTCAAGACCAATGGCGCCAGGGTAGGGCCAGGTGGCAACGCGCAAAGTCTCTAGCGCGCTGACCAGGCGCTGGGCATGATCGGCTTCGCTTTCGCGGCCACAGCACACGCCGTTGCACTGGTTGAGCATGGCTCTGAAGCAGGCGCGGCCTTTGGGGAGTTTTTCTAAACCGAGAGCGGCGTAGCAAAGCTTGTGTATGTCGGCCAGATCGCGCAGCCCCTGCAGCGCACTGGTGCGGCTGCCAAACAGGCCGTAAAGATCAGGCTCCATCGCAAAGTCCATGTCGCGTGAATACACGACCTCGGGCTTGCCCTCGCTCAGGCGCAATGCGCACAGCTGGCGATTGCGGCGAAGCTTTTGGTTGTAAAGGGGTTGCAGCTGTTTGATGAGCTGGGCTTCCAGCAGCAGCGCGCCAATTTCTCCAGCCGTGCGGATGTAGCTGATGCGTGCGGCCTGGCGCAGCATGCGGGCTTCGTCAGCATTGCGCATGTGGGAAAGCAGCCGGGCGCGCAGATTGACGCTCTTGCCTATGTACAGGGGCAGCGTGCCTTCGGCGGCATGAAAAATGTACACACCGGGCTTGGCGGGCATGTCCAGCAGCGAGGCGCGCAGGTGCTCTGGATATTCGTAGATGCGGGCCTCGTCAAACTCTGGCCTTCTGCGTGCGGGGATGTGCATGACTACTTGCTGAAGCGTTTGATGCAGGAGGTGACTACGCCCCAGATTTCGATGGTGTGCTCGCCCTTTAGGGTGATGTCGGGGCAGGTGGGGTTGCCGGCCTTGAGGAGGGTGTCACCGTCAGCCTGGTGCAGATACTTCACCGTGAACTCGCTATCCACGATAGCCACCACGATGTGCCCGTGTCGCGCTGGAATGGCGCGGTCAACCACGATCAGATCGCCATCAACCATGCCGTACTCCTGCATCGAGGGCCCAGCCACGCGCAGAAAGTAGGTGGCCTGCGGGTGATCCACCAGCATTGCAGAGATATCCAGCTGCTTGCCGCTGAAGTCTTGTGCAGGAGAGGGATTGCCTGCGCGCGCCACACAGTCCAGCAATGGCAGGGACATGGGGGAGGCTGTGATGGGCACGGGCATGCCGGCCAAAAGACGATTGCTGTACATGCATACAGTGTACTGCGATGCGTGTGTTTGGCTTGTAACGGAAGTCAGATGTCGGGGCAGGACAATGGCGATTTTGGGCATGTGCAGCCATCCAGTCATTGACTTTCTGGACCCATCAAAGACCTGGATCAAGGTTTTTAGGTTTGTCTAAGCACTGCAACATCTAATTTGCCTGTCGAACTGCAAGCACCTACAGTTTTAGACGAACTGGGCATGCCTGTCGCTTGTCTTCTAAATCTAGTTGGTCATAGTTATGCCGCTTAAACATTTATTCAGGTTTATTTGTGCGATCAGTTTCTCACTGACAAGTATTGGCGCGATGGCACAAAGCGCGCCACTTACGAGTGAAAACTACATGCAGGACGGAGCAAACAAGGGGGTTGTTC
>CAUQST010000049.1:0-27535 GCA_963520865.1 uncultured Comamonas sp. | reverse complement strand
ACGGACTTTGACGTTGTAGTCCACCACGCGCTTGACTGGGACCAATACCTTCATGCTGCTGCTCCTTGGGAATCAGTGTGATTACAGAATTTCTGAATTGACGTGAACGTAAACTGAAAGCATTCTATGCGGCGATGCAGCAAAGCTGTCCTAGGGACACCGCGCAGACATTCACACGAAAAAGAACGATCGTTCCATTTTATGCATGCATCACGCAGGACAGGGCATTAATTTCTCTCGTTTATGGGTTTTCCCTAGGTGATTCAGCCACATGCAGCGCCTTGTCAGTGTGGCCAGCCGTGCCCTCCTCAAGTGCCACAAATTGCACCACTTGCCGCGGAATAGGCAGATGAATTCCGGCCTCTCGCAGGCCTTGCAGCAAGGCGAGATTCACATCGGAGCGAAGATTACCTTGCCCGTTCTGGGGGTCACTGATGTAGTAGTTCAGCGTAAATTGCAGTCCATGCTCGACAAAGTCGACCAATTGAACAGAAGGCGCGGGCTTGGCCAGCACACGAGGCTGCCGCTTGGCAGCGTCCAGCAGAATGTTGGTCACTTGAGACACATCACTCTCCATGCCAACCACAACGGTGGTTGACAGCGAGAACTGGCGGTCAGATTGCGTGAGGTTTTCCACCCTTTGCGTGATCAGCGTTTCATTGGGAACAATCGACTCACGCCCATTGGATGCTCGAATCACCGTAAAGCGGGTTCTGATATCGGTAATGCGTCCTTCAAAACCATCGACTCGCACGTTGTCGCCAATGCGCAATGCGCGTTCAATCAACACCAAAAAACCACTGATGTAATTGGATGCAATTTTTTGCAGCCCAAAGCCCAAACCCACGCCTAAAGCCCCCCCCATCACGGACAAGGTCGTCAGGTCAACCCCCACCCAAGACAGAGACACCAGCAAGCCCACCGTGATCAGCACCACCCGCGTGATGTTGACGCCCACTTTGCGCATGGACAAATCGCTGACCCAGCGGTTGATCAGGTGCTGCTCAAACAAGCTGGAAATCCACAGCACCACCACCATCATCAAACCAGCAGACAAAGTACCTTCCACTAAATTGAGCAAACTGATTTGTGACTTGCCCAGTGTCAGGCTGACGGAATCGAGCTCTTCGCGCACCACGGGCAACAAACCCAGGCTGTGCAAAACTGCCACGCCCCATACCACCCAGGAGAACACACGCTCCATCAAACGCATGCTGGTCGATTGCGGAAAGCTCGAACTCAATACGCGGGCAACAAATCGGATGATTGTCAGCGAAAACAACAGTGACACCGACAAGCGCAGCCAAAACACTGGCATGTACTGAACGGCTATCAGTTCAGCGGCATAGGTAAAAATCAGTGCCAGCATCGGTAGCATGGCGCCATCCAGAGGTTTGCTGCCAAACCAGATGGGAGATACGCGCTCTCGCTCCTTCAGGTTGCGACCCCACCAGCGCACCACGGCATAGGCCAAGAGCAAGCACACCAGCAAGATGAGCAACTCCATCCATGCACTGGAGCTGCGAAAGTCATGAATGAGTTTGTCAAAAATGTCCATAACGACTCACATCAACGCGGCTTCAGGCAACACGCCTGTCAATAGCATGCAGATGGCAAACTACTGATGCCTCACAGTCAGCCACGCCACTGAGGCTGGCGTTTCTGAGCAAAAGCTTGAGCACCTTCCTGTGCATCAGCGTCCATCATGTTGCAGGCCATCGACTCGCCTGCCAGCAGGTAAGCAGCTTCCAGACCCATTTCACGCTGTCGATACAGCAACGCTTTACCCATGCGCACAGCCGTTGCAGGTTTTTGCACAATCGAGCTCACCAGCTGTTCAAGACTGGCATCCAAGGCGTGCGGTGCCACCACGCGGTTCACCAGGCCCTGTGCCTGTGCGGTGTGCGCGTCAATAAAGTCTCCGGTCAGCAGCATTTCCATTGCCTGTTTAAATGGCACATTACGCACCAAAGGTACGCTGGGAGTTGCGCAAAACAAGCCGTAGTTGATGCCACTGGTTGCAAAACTGGCTTCGGTACTGGCAACCGCCAGATCACACTGCGCCACCAGCTGGCAACCCGCTGCCGTGGCCATACCGTGTACCCGCGCAATCACTGGCACGGGCAAACGCGCAATGCTCAACATCATGCGGGAGCACTGCGTAAAAAGCTCTTGGTAGTAGCTCAACTCCGGGTGTGCGGCCATGTCCTTGAGGTTGTGCCCCGCACAAAAAGCTTTTCCATTGGCAGCCAACACCACAGCCCGCACACTGTCGTCCATTGCAATCTTGTCCAGCGCCTCTTGCAGCGCTTGCAGCATGCCACTGCCTAGTGCATTGAAACGGGCAGCATCATTGAGCACCAGTGTCACAACGCCACGGGCATCTTGTGTTTGCAGTAACAACTCGGTCATGAATGAGCACCCCTTCTTTGTCTAAACATCTGCCAGCACGCGCAAATGGGCTTCAACGCTGCGCGACAGCGGCCCCATCATGTAGCCCCCCTCCAGACACGAAACAATGCGCCCTTTGCTAAAGCGACGGGCCACATCCTTGATGCGTTCTGTGAGCCAGATGTAGTCGTTTTCATTCAGGTTAAGTTGCCCCATATCGTCATCGCGATGGGCATCAAACCCGGCACTGACAAAAATCATTTCTGGCTTAAAGGCTTCCAGACGAGGAATCCACACCATCTCCACCAGCTCGCGGATATCCATGCCCTTGGTATAGGCCGAAACCGGAATGTTGAGCATGTTGGATGCGGACTCCTTGTCGCCGCTGAATGGATAGAACGGGTGCTGAAAAAAGCTCACCATCAGCACGCGGTTGTCTCCCGCCAGGATGTCTTCCGTGCCGTTGCCATGGTGCACATCAAAGTCAACGATCGCCACGCGCTTGAGATTGCGCCGCTGCAGGGCGTGCAAGGCGGCAATCGCCACATTGTTAAAAAAGCAAAAGCCCATGGCTTTGTCTCGTGTGGCATGGTGCCCTGGCGGGCGAATCGCACAAAACGCATTTTCGAGTTCACCATCAATGACGGCATCGGTCGCTGCAACGGCCGCGCCTGCGGCATGCATGGCGGCAGTAAAAGTATGCGCATTGATGGATGTGTCCGTATCAAGCTGCATGTACTCTGGCCCACCGGCAGCCTGCTCTTCAATCAGACGGTCTGTCAGACCACGCAGCGCCGCCACATGCATGCGATCATGGGCTAACTCAACATCACTCAAGGCGGCTTGAGGTGCATCAATGCGCTCCAAGCCATCTAAAACCCCTGTCATCAGCAAGCGGTCTTCAATAGCATCTAAGCGTTGCGGGCACTCTGGGTGCCCGGGGCCCATGTCATGTTGACGGCATGAACGGTGAGAGAAATAGCCTGTCTTGCCCACTTTGCTTGTCCCCTGTCATCTTTGTTTTAGGATAACTTTTGCCAATGACTTTGCACAAAATCCAGTCTCTTTTGGATCAGCTTAACACGGTGGTCGTTGGCAAAAAGCAGCAAGTACAAGACTGCGTTGCTTGCCTTTTGGCTGGCGGACACTTGCTGATTGAAGACGTGCCCGGTGTCGGTAAAACCACCTTGGCGCACGCGTTGGCACACAGCTTTGGCCTGCAGTTTGCACGCGTGCAATTCACCTCTGACTTGATGCCCAGTGATTTAACAGGCGTTTCGGTGTACGACCGGGCCAGCGAAGGCTTTGTGTTTCACCCAGGGCCCGTTTTCACGCAAGTCTTGCTGGCGGATGAAATCAACCGCGCCAGCCCCAAAACCCAAAGCGCGCTGCTGGAGTCCATGGAGGAAAAACAGGTCTCCGTTGAAGGAAAAACTCACCCGCTTCCCACGCCTTTTTTTGTGATTGCCACACAAAACCCTCAGGAGCAGCTCGGCACTTACCCGCTGCCTGAAAGCCAACTTGACCGGTTCTTGATGCGCATCAGCCTGGGCTATCCCGAGCGCGCCGCCGAGCTGCAGCTTTTGGCCCACCACGGTCACCGCGCACAGGCAGATAACTTGACCGCACAACTGAGTGTGCAAGAGCTGGCGCACTTGCAGCAGGCTGTGCTGCAAGTGCATGCCGCAGAGCCGCTGCTGCACTACGTTCAGGACCTGCTGGAGGCCACACGCAATGGCCAGTGGTTTGTACAAGGCCTCTCGCCCCGCGCAGGGATTGCCTTGCTGCGTGCAGCCAAGGCGAATGCGTTAATGCATGCGCGCAACTACGTCTCCCCCGACGACGTACAGGCCATGTTTGTACCCACCATGGCCCACCGTCTGCATGCCGTTGCACGCTCAGGGCGCGGCACCATTGAGCAGGTGCGCGCCATGCTGCAAACCGTGGCTGTCCCCTGATGCCTGACAGCCAACTGCCCACGCGCAGCCCATGGCGGCAATTTCTGCACAACTGGATCACACGCCGCCAGCAACCCAGCCCGAGCCAGACACTGGGGCTCCGCAATATCTACGTGCTGCCATCCCAGGCGGGCTGCATGCTCGGCGTGACCCTGCTGGTGCTGCTGATTGCCTCCATCAACTTTCAGCTCAACCTGGGCTATGCACTCACTTTTTTGATAGCAGGCAGTGCATTGGCCAGTGTGTGGATAGGCCACCGCAATGTGTATGGTCTGCAGCTGCACTTAGGGCAGCTTCAACCCGTATTCCAAGGCGAGCGCGCTACCGTGCCCGTTTGTCTTCAAACCGCCGTTGTGCAACGCGATCGACACGGCCTGTCTTTGGCCTTGAACCGCTCGCACGGGAAATTAGCCTGGGCCCACGCCGATGTCACAGCCGGACAGCTATGCACCGTGGAGTTGGGCAGCGTGCCCCATCAGCGTGGCTGGCACCGTGTACCCCGCGTGGTGCTGGAGAGTCGTTTTCCCCTGGGCGTCTTTCGAATCTGGAGCTACTGGCAGCCAGAAAGCCGCGTCTTGGTGTACCCCGCGCCTGAAACGCCTACCCCGCCCATCCAGTACGGTGACAACGAAGAGCAAGCCACCGCTGCGCCACACAGTACTGGCTCTACAGAACACGATGGCGTGCGCGGCTACCGGCGTGGCGATGCCCTGCGCAGCGTGGTTTGGAAGAAAACCGCCACTGCACTGGCCACGGGCAGTGGCGATTTGGTGGTGCGCAACAACTACAGCTCACACACCCACAGCGTGTGGCTGGATGCGCGCGCCACAGGCCTGCCAGACCCAGAAGCACAAATTGCACGACTGACCGCATGGGTGCTGCAGGCCCACGCCCAGCAGTGGCGCTGGGGTTTAAAACTGCCCAGCGGGCAGCACATTGCGCCGGCCAGCGGTGGGCAGCACCTGCACGATTGCCTGGCTGCACTGGCCGTCGATGGCAAGCCTTCACTGAATGGTTAATTTTTCAGACTAAATAGTGCTCTAACGCTTGATACGTACACGTTAAAAGCTATCAAACATGAAAATTGATTCGCCCCCTGCTTTGCCCCGCGAAACACGAGACACCTTGCTGGTGCTCGGGGTGGTGGCGCTTGTGCTGTTGCCACAAGTGGCTTACCTGCCTGCCTGGAGCAGTGCGCTCGCGCTGTGCCTGCTGGCCTGGCGGCTGTGGATGGCGCGCCGCGGCCAAAGCCTGCCCGGCAAGTGGCTGATGGCAGCGCTACTGGCCTTGGCCGTGGGGGCCACGGTGCTGCAGTTTCGTTCCATTGCGGGGCCTGAGGCAGGGGTCGTCTTGCTTGTACTGCTGCTGGTATTGAAGACCATGGAAATGCGTGCACGGCGTGATGCCATGGTGATCTTTTTTCTCGGGTTTTTCACCCTGCTCACGCTGTTCTTGCATTCGCAATCACTGCCCACCGCCATTGCTATGCTGCTGGCTGTCTGGGGTTTGCTGGCAGCCCTTGTCAACGCCCACATGCCCGCAGGCTACCCGCGCCTGCGCCAATTGCTGCGCACTTCGGGTGTACTGATGCTGCTGGGAACCCCTGTCATGCTGGTGCTGTTTGTCACTTTTCCGCGCATAGCTCCGCTGTGGGGGCTGCCTGCTCAGACCTCGCAAGGACAAACCGGGCTGTCCAACGACATGACGGTGGGCCAAGTAGCCCAACTGGCACAAAACCAGAGTGTGGCCCTGCGCGTGCGCTTTGACACCACCAATGGCCAGACACCACCACAGCGTTTGCTGTATTTCCGTGGCCCCGTACTCAGCGACTTTGATGGCCGCAACTGGAGATCCGCTCCCGATGGGGGCCTGCCTTCCGGCAGTAGCATGCCCGCTACCGGCCTGGGTACGGCGGTGAACTACGAAGTCACGCTGGAGCCGCACCAGCAACGCTGGCTGCTCACGCTGGAGGCAACGCTGCAACCACCGGACATCACGCAACGCCGCACCCACCCCACCGCCAACCTGCAATGGCTCACCACACGCCCCATCACAGAGGTGCTGCGTTACCAGGCCCAGGCCTACGTGCATTACGTATACGGACAGCAGTTACCCACTTACCAGCGCAACCTGCATTTGCGGCTGCCCACAGACCTCAACCCCCGCACGACGGCTTGGGCAAAAGAGCTGCGCCAGCTACACGGCAATGACGACACGGCCATCATCCAGGCGGCCTTGTCCCGCCTGAGCAATGGAGACTATGTGTACACCCTGCAGCCGGGCGAGGTGAGCAGCGCGCACACTGCCGACCACTTCTGGTTTGAAAGTCAGCGCGGTTTTTGTGAGCACATTGCCTCCGCATTCACCGTGCTGATGCGCGCCGCAGGCATTCCTGCCCGCATCGTGACGGGCTACCAAGGCGGAGAGCGCAATACCGTAGATGGTTTGTGGACGGTGCGCCAAAGCGATGCCCATGCCTGGACCGAGGTGTGGCTACCCAGTGAAGGCTGGATGCGCGTTGACCCCACATCTGCCGTGGCCCCCGCACGCACGGAACAGCTGCAGCGCCTGCCTGCTCCCACCACGCTGCTCAACAACGCCATGGGCAATATGGTGGGCCGCAATGCGCTGCAGCGTTTGCGGGCCAGTTGGGAAGCCGTCAACCACCGTTGGAATGACTGGGTACTGAATTATTCCAGCGACAACCAGAGCAATGTGTTGCGCTATCTGCAGTGGACGCACTGGAATGCCGCCAAAGCAGCACTGTGGTTTGCAATCACTGCCACCTTGGTCGCCTTGGCCTATGCCTTGCAACGCTGGCACTCGCAACGTATTCAAGACCCATGGCTGCGCATGGCAGTACATGCCCGGCGCAAGCTGCAGCAAGCTGGCATTACCCATGCAAAAAGTCTGGGGCTGCAAGCGCTGGCCCGCGCAGCCCAAGCACAATGGGGGGATGAATCTGTGCAACTGCAACAGTGGCTGCTGCAGATGGAACAATGGCGCTATGCACCGCATAGCCCAGACACCCCCAGCCTGGCCGCTTTGCGCAGCAGTTACCGCGCTTTGACCTGGCCACGATCTCGCACACCATGAAACGCTTGCTATCTCCTTTGCTCTTCCTCGTTCTGGCTACTGGCTGCGCCACCCACCTGCCTGCTGATGCCCAGCACAGCGGCACCAAAACACCCCCTCGCCCCAATACCACCAGCACCACATCGAGCACGCCTTACGGCCAGCGCACTGACGCCCAGCAATGGGCCAAAGAGATGGCAGCGCGCCAAGGCCTGGATGCCACGTGGGTACAGGCACAGCTGGCCCAAGCAAAATTTTTGCCGCAGGTGCCACGCTTGATGACTCCGGCCCCCAAAACCAATACCACGGCACGCGACTGGGCCGACTACCGTCGCCGCTTTATTGACCCCATACGCATCAAGGCAGGGGTGCGCTTTTGGAATGACAACGCCGAGACATTGGCCCGCGCCGAAGCACAGTTCGGCGTTCCTGCTTCCATGGTCGTGGGCATCATTGGCGTGGAAACCATCTACGGCAAAAACATGGGCAACTTGCGCGTGCTTGACAGCCTGGCCACCCTGGCTTTCGATTTCCCTGAGGCCCACCCACGTGCCGCAGAACGCCAGCGCTACTTTCAAGGTGAGCTGGAGCAATTTTTGGTGATGATGCGCAAAGCAGGCACCCCCACCACCGAGCCGCGCGGCAGCTACGCAGGTGCAATGGGACTGGGCCAGTTCATGCCCAGTAGCTGGGCGCAATGGGCGGTTGATTTTGATGGCGATGGCCGCATTGATCTGTTCAACAGCACTGCCGATGCGATTGGCTCCGTGGCCAATTACTTCAAAGCCCATGGCTGGGTGCCGGGACAGCCCGTGTGGTACCCCGCGCTGTTCAACACCGACAGCCTGAACCTTCCCGCGCTGCTGGCACCGGACATTCTTCCCAGCTTTACCCCGGCGCAAATGGCGGGGCTGGGCGTCATTCCCCAAGACGGCATGGAGCACCAGGGACTGCTGGCCTTGATTGAGCTGCGCAATGGCAACGCAGCCCCCAGCTACGTCGTTGGCACGCAAAACTTCTACACCATCACGCGCTACAACTGGTCCAGCTACTACGCCATGGCCGTGCATGATCTGGGCCAGGAAGTGCTGGCAGCGCGCACTGGCAGCACCCCTGCCATTGCCATGCCAGTCACGATCCCCGCACCGGCGACACAGCCCCTCACCACGCCAACGCCCGCCAACGCACAGTAAAGGCGGTTACAGCACGTTTACCCGCCTGTGCACAGCGGGCAAACGTGCACTTTGCGTGCAATCCCTCAATGGGATGCTCCTACTAGGCAGCAAGCCTGCTGCAGCGCACGCTGGGGGCTTCATCACTTGCGAGGAGATTGGCATGCGTCGTTGGACATTTACGCCGGTGGCTCTGGCACTTTGCACACTAGGGCTGGCCAATGGCGCCGCCCACGCCCAGTTCAAAGAGCCCGACAAGGTCAAGATCGGCTTTATCACCGACATGTCCAGCCTGTATGCCGATGTGGAAGGCAAATACGGCGCTACCGCCATTCAGATGGCTATTGATGACTTTGGCGGCAAGGTGCTGGGCAAGCCCATTGAGCTGATGAGCGCCGACCACCAAAACAAGGCCGACATTGCCGCAGGCAAGGCCCGTGAATGGATTGACCAGCAAGACATCAGCCTGGTGTTTGGCGGCACCAACTCGGCCACTGCGCTGGCCATGGCCAAAGTGGCCACCGAGAAAAAACGCGTGTTTGTCGACAACGGCGCTGGTACCTCGGTGTTGACCAATGAGCAATGCAGCCCTTACGTGGTGCACTACGCCTTTGACACAGTGGCACTGGCCAAGGGCACAGGCAAAGCCGTGGTCGATAACGGCGGCAAGAGCTGGTTCTTTCTGACGGCCGATTACGCCTTCGGGCATGCGCTGGAAGCCGATACCACAAAGATCGTCGAGGCCAACGGCGGCAAGGTCATGGGCTCGGTGAAGACGCCGCTCAATGCCTCTGATTTTTCCAGCTTCATGCTGCAGGCACAAAACTCTAAAGCGCAGATTCTGGGCTTGGCCAACGCGGGGGGCGACACGGTCAACTCCATCAAGGCAGCCAAAGAGTTTGGCGTCACCAAAGACATGAAACTGGCTGGCCTGCTGATCTTCTTTAGCGACATCCACAGCCTGGGCGTTCGCAACACTGAAGGCCTGCAGTTCACCACCAGTTGGTACTGGGATCTGAACGCCGAAACCCGCAAGTTTGCCGACAAGTTCATGGCCAAAACCAAGCGCCGCCCCAGCGAAATTCAGGCCGCCGACTACTCAGCCGCATGGAACTATCTGAAGGCCGTTGAAAAAGCTGGCACGCTGGAGGCCGACAAAGTGATGGCCACATGGAAGGGCATGGAGATCAACGACTTCTTTGGCAAAGGCCGCATCCGCCCCGATGGCCGCTACGCCCATGACATGTACCTGATGGAAGTGAAGTCACCCGCTGAATCCAAAGGCACCTGGGATTACTACAAGCTCATCAAAACCCTGCCTGCCGATCAAGTCTGGACAACCAAGGAGGAAAGCAAATGCCAGTACTGGAAGTAATGCCGTTGCAGCAGCTGCATGGGTAACCATCCCACAAAAAAACGCAGATTGAATCTGCGTTTTTTAAATATGGTATTTATTTAATAGCTGTTAGCGCTTTATTTATAAGCACTTCAGATATAAAACACCTTGAAATTATTGATAGGTAAGCGCAAGCAGCTATTCTTTAATTACCACCCTGCCGTACAGCAAGTACTTGGCATCACGCTATTCAGACCAGCGTACTTGAGAGCCGCCACACAGCGGCCCGCAAAATAGTAATCGGCAAAACGGCAAAAACGATAGCACCAGCGACGACAAGGCAAAATGCCGCGTCCAAGCTGGTGCACTGCGTTTTACATAGCCACAGCTTGTGCTGAGCCCGCTTGCTTGCGCAGTTCAAACTTCTGGATTTTTCCGGTACTGGTCTTGGGCAGCTCACCAAACACCACCGTGCGCGGCACTTTAAAGCCCGCCAGGTGCTGCTTGCAGTGGGCAATGATGTCTTGCTCCGTCACCTGCGCCCCAGCTTTGATTTCAAGGAATGCGCACGGTGTCTCACCCCATTTCTCATCGGGCTTGGCCACCACCGCAGCCGCCAGCACCGCAGGGTGGCGGTACAGCACATCTTCCACTTCAATGGAGGAGATGTTTTCGCCCCCCGAGATGATGATGTCCTTGCTGCGATCCTTGATCTGGATGTAGCCATCGGGGTACTGCACAGCCAGGTCACCACTGTGAAACCAGCCACCGCGGAATGCATCGTCGGTGGCCTGCGGATTCTTGAGGTAGCCCTTCATGGCGATATTGCCGCGAAACATGATCTCCCCCATGGTTTGGCCATCCCATGGCACGGGCTGCAGCGTCTCCGGGTCCATCACACGCACGTCGCGCTGCAGGTGATAACGCACCCCCTGGCGCGCATTCAGGCGTGCACGCTCGCCAATGTTCAGCGCATTCCATGCTTCATGCTGGACACACACCGTGGCCGGGCCGTAGGTTTCAGTCAGGCCATACACATGGGTCAGGTCAAAGCCCAGGGCCTCCATGCCTTCAATCATGGAAGCCGGTGGTGCAGCCCCTGCCACCATCGCCTTCACGCCCGCAGGCAGGCCTTGCTTGAGCTCTTCAGATGCGTTTACCAGCAAGGACTGCACGATGGGTGCCCCGCAGTAATGGGTGACGCCGTGCATGCGAATGGCATCGAAGATGGCTTTGGCATCCACACGGCGCAAGCACACATTGACGCCCGCGCGCGCAGCCACCGTCCACGGAAAGCACCAGCCGTTGCAGTGGAACATGGGCAGCGTCCACAAATACACGCTGTGCTTGGGCATGTCCCACTCCAGCACATTGCTGATGGCATTGGTTGCAGCCCCACGGTGGTGATAGACCACACCTTTGGGGTTGCCCGTGGTGCCACTGGTGTAGTTCAGGGCAATCGCATCCCATTCGTCCTCGGGCAGCTCCCAGGCGAAGTTGGCATCCCCCTGCGCAACAAAATCTTCATAGCGCACCGTACCCACTTGCACGGCAGCTTCTCCGTAGACCTCATCGTCAACTTGAATCACCAGCAAAGGCTCAGTACGCGTACGCAGCTTCAGCGCCTTGGCAATCACGGGGGCAAACTCAGGATCAACGATGAGCGCCCTGGCTTCACCGTGGTCCAGCATGAACGCCAGGGCCTCAGGATCTAAACGTGTATTGAGCGTGTTGAGTACGGCCCCCGACATGGGAACACCAAAGTGCGCCTCCACCATGGGCGGTGTATTGGGCAAGATCACCGCTACCGTATCGTTTTTACCAATACCCGCGCGCTGCAAACTGCTTGCCAGTTGGCGGCAACGCGCATAAGTAAGCCCCCAGTTCTGGCGCAAGGTGCCGTGCACGATCGCCAGTTTTTCTGGATATACCGAGGCTGTGCGCTCTAAAAAACTCAGTGGACTCAGCACCGCAAAATTTGCGGCATTGCGGTCCAGATGTTGATCGAATTTACTGTGCATCTCCCTGCGCTCCATCTTGTTGTGGGGTGTGTTTTTCGAGTTTCAAAACACCCCACACTGTCATGTAATGCGGCCTCTTCGCAACATCAGCAAAAACCCGCTTGTGCAGGCTACGCAACGCCCAATCTTTTGACGCCGCGCAATATCACTAATTTCAGTATCGAGTGAAATCAAATCGTTATCTGGACTGGGTCTAAAGCGTGTAACTCAAGGTGACGCACTCTGTAGACACCGAAAAGCCTCACGACTAGACGGAGCAGGTAACCATGGCGCGCGGGATTGAGGCTCGTCATGCATTCGAAAACGACAAGTACTCTGGAGCCACACATGAAAAACAAACTGCGTCCTCTCGTTGCCGCCGCCATGATCGTTGCTGGTTTTGCTGCCACCCCTAGCTGGGCCATGCAACCTAACAACGAACCCATCACTCCTTTGGTTGCCGCAACAGTTGCCAACCCTGCCATGGTCGAACTAGGTATGAAGCTGTGGTTTGACCCACGCCTGTCCAAGTCGGGCTTCATTTCCTGCAATTCCTGCCACAACCTGTCCATGGGTGGTAGCGACAACCTGAAGACCTCCATTGGCCACAACTGGCAAGAAGGCCCCATCAACTCGCCCACCGTGCTGAACTCCAGCCTGAACGTGGCGCAGTTCTGGGACGGCCGTGCCGGCAGCTTGAAAGAGCAAGCAGGCGGCCCTATCGCCAATCCTGGCGAAATGGCATTCACCCACGAGCTGGCTGTGGACCTGCTGAACTCCATCCCTGGCTATCAGTCTGATTTCAAGAAAGTTTTCAAGAAAGACAAGATCGACATCGACCAGGTGACCGATGCGATTGCCGCTTTCGAAGAAACACTGGTGACGCCTAATTCGCGCTTTGACAAGTGGCTCAAGGGTGACCAAAAGGCCCTGACCAAGTCTGAACTGGAAGGCTATGCCCTGTTCCGTGACAGCGGCTGCGTGGCTTGCCACAACGGTGCAGCTGTGGGTGGCAACTCCTTCCAGCGCATGGGTGTTGTCGAGCCCTACAAGACCAACAATCCCGCAGAAGGCCGCGTTGCAGTCACTGGCACCGATGCTGACCGCTTTAACTCCAAGGTTCCAACCCTGCGTAACGTAGAGTTGACCTACCCCTACTTCCACGACGGCGCAGCCGACACACTGGGCCAAGCCGTGGATACCATGGGCCGCGTGCAGCTGGGCAAGAGCTTCACCAAAGAAGAAAATGCCAAGATCGTTGCCTTCCTGA
The DNA here is from genome assembly GCA_963520865.1 of uncultured Comamonas sp. Taxonomy (GTDB): domain Bacteria; phylum Pseudomonadota; class Gammaproteobacteria; order Burkholderiales; family Burkholderiaceae_C; genus Comamonas. Next base: position 14,333 of record CAUQST010000049.1, on the reverse strand, counting down.
AGACACTGACTGGTGACCAGCCCCAGATCAAGATGCCTATCCTGCCACCTTCCAGCGACAAGACTCCCCGCCCTGAGCCTTTCGCCAAGAAGTAATTCCCAAGGCCCGGATGGGTCTTGCATTTAGCCTTCTAAGGGCTTCGATCCGCAAAAGTTGCCATGACAACTTTTGCGGATATTGCTTTGCAGATCAGACCTGAAGACACATGACGGTTTCTCAACACCCCACGCCCTCCCTTGCAACTGACAGCGACTTGGTAACGCGCTTGCGTGATGCAGGCATTCAACCAACGCGCCAGCGCATGGCCATTGCACAAGTTCTCTTGCACAGCCCCGTACACATGGCGGCCGATGACATTTTGCTGTCTGCGCGCCACTTTTTACCCAGTCTTTCACGCGCCACTGTCTACAACACACTGCCTTTGTTTGTAGAAAAAGGGCTGCTGCGAGCGCTGCGCCTCGATCCGGAGCGTACCGTCTATGACTCTCGCACAGACACGCACTCCCACATTTATCACGAAGACACGGGCATGCTGGAAGACCTTCCAGCTGAAATGCTTCAGTGGCCGAGTCTGCCCGTCATTTCCGAAAATCTGGAGCTGGTTGGACTGGATTTGATTGTGCGTGTTCGCCAGCGCCAAGCACAAGGCACGGCCCAGCAACTGCAGCAAAAATAACCAAAGAGGCTGATCACCCGGCTTGGTTATTACAAACAAGCAACATGGATATTGGTCTTTTCAAACATTACAAAACTATAGAAAAATAATAAAAATCAAAGACTTATATTTACAACATCTATAAATAAGCAGCCTTTTACCATCAAAAGAAAAGATGTTTTATATAAGACATCTTTTATAAAAATTAACCCTTTCACACGCAGCGGGTCGATTCATTCCTACAATCCACCCAACGCACTAGCGAACCCAATAAATGAGGAACGCTCTGAGACTCATCAGAGCGGAGGAGACCAGGCCTGCATCTTTGATGCAGGCCTTTTTTATTGCAGCCTCAGCCTGTGTTGCGCAAACCGGCGGCAATGCCGTTGATAGAGATGTGAATTCCGTTCTTCAAACGCTCATCCGTTTGCCCCGTGCGCCAGCGGCGTACCAGCTCCACCTGCAAATGATGCAGCGGATCAATGTAGGGAAAGCGGTGACGAATCGAACGCGCCAGTGCGGGGTTGCTGGCCAGTCGATCACTCTCTTCGGTAATCTGCGCCAAAGCCTCGGTTGTACGCAGCCATTCGGCCTCAATGCTGGAGAAAATGCGCTTGCGCAAGCGCGCATCTGTGACCAGTTCGCTGTAGCGCGATGCCAGCGCCAGGTCACTCTTGGCCAACACCATGTCCATGTTGGAGAGCAAGGTTTTGAAAAACGGCCACTGGCGATACATCTTCTGCAGCAATGCCAGCTGGCGCTTTGGATCAGCTCCATCAGCCTGCAAAAACGCCTCCACCGCAGACCCAAAACCATACCAGCCCGGCAGCGTCAGGCGGCACTGCCCCCAACTGAACCCCCAAGGGATCGCACGCAAATCTTCAATCGCCTGCGTCGACTTGCGCGATGCTGGGCGTGAACCAATGTTCAGTTCTGCAATTTCACGGATCGGTGTTGCACTGAAGAAGTAATCGGCAAAACCCGCGGTCTCGTAGACCAGCTTGCGGTAGGCCCCCATACTAGACTGGGACAATTGCTCCGCTGTCTGCAAAAAAGCTTTGGTGGCAGATTTGGTGGGCTGCAGCAGCGTAGCCTCCAGCGTTGCGGCAACCAGGGTTTCCAGGTTTCTTCGCCCAATGTCTGGGTTGGCATATTTGGAGGCAATGACCTCGCCTTGCTCAGTGAGGCGAATTTGCCCGCGCACTGTCCCTGGTGGCTGTGCCAAGATGGCTTGATAGCTGGGTCCGCCGCCACGCCCTACCGTGCCGCCGCGCCCATGAAACATGCGCAGACGTAAACCAAACTGCTCTTGCAGCCCATCGAACAGCTCTACCAGCGCCAGCTCTGCCTGATACAGCTCCCAGTTGCTCGTAAAGATGCCACCGTCTTTATTGCTGTCGCTGTACCCCAGCATGATGTCTTGCACAGCACCCGAGCGCTGCAGCAGTCCTGCTACGCCAGGTACTGCAAAGTAGGCCCGCATGATGTCCGAAGCCGCCCGCAAATCACCAATCGTCTCGAACAAAGGCACCACAATCAGATCCAATGCGGCATCTGGTTGCTCCAAAGTGCCTTGCATCAAGCCCACTTCTTTTTGCAGCAGCAACACTTCCAGCAAGTCACTGACGGACTCTGTGTGACTGATGATGTAGTGAATGATGGCTTCGCGCCCATAGCGCTGGCGCATGGTCTTTGCCATTTCAAAAATGGCAATCTCACTGCACGCCAAATCTGAATAGCTTGCGCCCATGACACGCAGTGGGCGCGCCTCCTGCAGCAGGCGCTGCAACAAAGCGCATTTCGCCGCTTCATCCAATTGGGCGTAGTGGTTTTCTACCTGCGCAACGGCCAGCAGTTCGGCCATGACCGCTTCATGCTTGTCTGAGCTTTGGCGCAAATCTACCGTAGACAAACAGAATCCAAAGACTTTCACAGCGCGCATCAAAGGGTGCAGCCGCTGAACAGACAGGCTCTCGCCATGGTGCGCTTGCAAAGAGTCGTGAATGATTTGCAAATCACCCAAAAACTCATCCGCTTGCAGATAAGGGTTGTGCGGCGCCACGGCATGACGGGCAGCCTGGCCACCCGTCAAATGCGTTAACGATGCGGCCAAACGCGCATAAATACCCGTTAATGCCCTGCGATAAGGCTCATCTTGCCGGTGGGGATTGTTATCAGGCGACGCATTCGCCAGTGCCTGCATGGCGGCAGAGACCTCAACCAGCCGCGCTGATACCGACAGCTCCCCCCCGAGGTAGTGCACCTCCGTCAGATAGTGGCGCAGCACCACATCACTTTGACGGCGCAACGCCAGCTCCAAGGTTGGGGCTGTCACGTTGGGATTGCCATCCCGGTCCCCTCCAATCCATTGCCCCATGCGCAAGAAGCTGTGAACCGTCTGGCCTTCCAGTGCATCCTCTAAAGCCGCATAAATCTTGGGAATTTCGCGCAGGAACGTCGCCTCGTAATAGCTCAAGGCATTTTCAATTTCGTCGGCCACCGTCAATTTGGAGTAGCGCAACAGACGCGTCATCCACAGCTGCGCCACACGTGCCCGCAGCATGGCCTCATTGGTCGCCAATTCGCGTGGGGTCAGCGCATCTTTGGCGCTGTTAAACAGTTGCGCGCGCGCCAGGATGTCATCGCGCTCCACCAGCAAGTGTGCAATGTCATGCTCTGCTTGCAAAATACTTTGCCGCTGCACTTCCGTTGGGTGCGCTGTCAGTACGGGGGAGACATAAGCCTGCGCCAAGGTCTGCGCAATCTCATCGGGCGTAATGCCGGCCCAGCGCAGCCGTGACAGCGCCACCTCAATGCTGCCCTCCTGCGTATTACCTGCACGCTCATGCACTGCACGGCGGCGGATGTGGTGCCTGTCTTCCGCCAAATTTGCCAAGTGAGAAAAGTATGTGAACGCACGGATCACACTCACCGTTTGATCCGTGCTCAGCCCTTTGAGCAACTTCTTGAGCGTCTTGTCCGCCTCATGGTCCTGATCCCGACGAAATGCCACCGACAGCTGTCGCACCTGCTCGATCAGCTCATACACCGCGACACCTTCTTGCTCGCGGATGATGTCCCCCAAAATACGGCCCAGCAGACGAATATCGTCTATCAGCGGCTGATCTTTGTCGTTTTTACGCGCTGCTTTGCTTGGTAAAGCACGGGCACGTTGATCTCGGTCTTTCTTTATCGCAGCAGTCATTTCTGTGAATACTCCAGCCGGTTTCTATGGCAACACAGCATGCTAGCATCGCCCGTTGATTGAAAGGCCCCGAGCCAGCGTATTGAAAGTCATGACCGTAGCAACACCCCCCCTCTCCATCGTCATCGCCACCCGTGAAAGCCGACTCGCCATGTGGCAAGCCGAGCATGTCAAGGCCTTGTTGCAAGCACGTGGGCACACCGTTGAGCTGCTTGGCATGACGACCAAGGGCGACCAAATCCTGGATCGCACGCTCTCGAAAGTCGGTGGCAAGGGTTTGTTCGTCAAAGAGCTGGAAGTTGCGCTGGAAGAAGGCCGTGCCCATATCGCCGTGCATTCGCTCAAAGATGTCCCCATGGATATGCCGCAAGGTTTTGCTCTGGCTTGCGTCATGGAGCGTGAAGACCCGCACGATGCGTTCGTGTCACCCAAATACAACAGTCTGGATGCTTTGCCCCAAGGTGCAGTGGTTGGCACCTCCAGCTTGCGCCGCCAAGTACTGCTGCAAGCCTTGCGCCCAGACCTCAAGATAGAGCCATTGCGCGGCAACCTAGATACACGCCTGCGCAAGCTGGACGAAGGCCAGTACGACGCCATTGTTCTGGCTGCCGCTGGCCTCAAGCGCCTGGGCATGCAAGACCGCATCCGCGCCATTTTCAGCCCCACCACCATGCTGCCTGCTGCAGGCCAAGGCGCTTTGGGTATCGAAATTCGAGCCGACCGCCAAGACTTGGCAGAGGCCCTTGCCCCACTGGTGCACATGCCTACCTGGCTGCGCGTTGCGGCGGAACGCGCGGTAAGCCGCAGCATGGGTGGCAGCTGCTCCGTGCCCTTGGCTGCACACGCGGTGCTGGATGGTGATCTGATGCGTATTGATGCGGCATGGGGCGATCCGCAAGGTATTCAATCCCTGATCAGCGCGCAGCAAACAGCCACGGTCACTACGCTGGCGCAAGCCGAAGCCTTAGGTGTACAAGTGGCCGCACATTTGCAAGCAGCAGGCGCCAAGATCTGTACCCAGTCCTGAATCGCAGGCATGCCACACCTTGTTGTAACCCGCCCACAGCCTGATGCAGCGCTGTGGGTGCAGCAGTTGCAGGCGCAAGGTATTGAGGCCAGCGCACTTGCGATGATGGAGATTGGCCCCAGCCGCAGCCCGCATGCGATCGCTACCGTGCACGCTGCTTTGCAACAACTGAGCAGCTACGACGCCATCATGTTCGTCAGCGGCAATGCGGCACGCTACTTCTTTGCCCAGCTGCGCGCACAAGCACTACGCCCCGCTGCACACACACGCTTTTGGGCCCCCGGCCCCGGCACTGCCAAGGTTCTGTTTTCCGAAGGAATCTCGCCTCTCAGCGTGACCCAGCCTTCTCCAGACGCTCCACAATTTGATTCGGAATCGCTGTGGACACATGTTCAACAACAAATCTGCAGCGGTCAAAAAGTACTCATCGTCCGCGGCGGTGATGGGCATGATGCCGTCGGCCAAGGCCGTCAGTGGCTGACCGAACAATTACAGCAACGCGGCGTGCAGGTCGATTTCGCTGCTGTGTACGAGCGCCAGGCACCCCCAGCAACACCAGCGCTTTTGCAAGCCATTGAAACGCTGCGTACCCTGCAAGCTGTGTGGTTGTTCAGCAGCTCTGAATGTGTGCAACATTTGCGTCTTTCCAACACCGCATGGTCCTGGCAAGCACACACAGCCTTGGCTACACACCCACGCATCGCCCAACAGGCACACCAGGCCGGCTTTGGCCGCGTCATTGAAACCATGCCAACCGTGCAAAGCATCGTGGCCTCGATAAAATCATTGCATGACCACCCCTGACGGCGCTCCTATCCCCTCCCAAGCGGTTCCTTTTGAAACGCTACATGCACCACGCCCAGCGGCTCCGGGCTGGACATGGCTGTCGCTGGTGATTGGCGCAACTGGCCTCGGCTGCAGCCTTTTGCTGTGGCAAAAAGTTGACGGCATGCAAGAGCAGCTAGCCCGCCAGTCCGCAGATGCAACCACCCAGGCTACCGAAGCCCGCGCCCTGGCCCGGGAATCGCAAGATTTGGTACGCGATGCCAACGCCAAGCTTTCTGTCATGGACGTTCGTGTCAATGAAGTCAGCTTGCAGCGCGGGCAGCTGGACGCACTGGTTCAGAACCTGACCCGCTCGCGAGATGAAACCCTGGTGGTGGATATCGAATCTGCCATCCGCATGGCCCAGCAGCAAACGCAACTGACCGGCAGCACTGAGCCCCTGGTCGCCATTTTGCAAAGCAGCATCAAGCGGATTGAACGGGCGGCGCAGCCCCGTTTGGTACCTGTGCAGCAGGCCATGGAACGCGATCTGGATCGACTGTCGCAATCTGCAGTGACCGACACAGCCAGCTTGCTGGCACGACTCGATGATGTCGTCAGCCTGGTCGACGACATGCACATACGTACCGGCGCTCCCGTCCCCAACGAGCAACGCCAGCCACGGCGCCAAGCCCCTGAGGCTGGCAGCGCAGAGACTGACGCTGCAGCCGCCTCTCCCATGCAATGGCTGTGGTGGAGTGACTGGGGCCACAAAATTTGGCAGGCTACGCGCGAAGAAACCCGTGATTTGCTGCGTGTGAGCCGGATTGAGCATGCCGACGTCATGCTCATGGCACCAGAGCAAGCATTCTTCGTGCGAGAAAACCTCAAGCTCAAGCTGCTCAACGCACGTCTGGCCGTGCTGGCACGCCAATATGAGGCCGCCCGCACCGACATCAGTACTGCGCAGGCTACGCTTGGTAAATTCTTTGACCCCGGCTCTCGCCGTACACACCAGGCACAAGCTGTACTGGCACAACTGCAGACCCATATGCAAGCGACCACACAGCCGATTCTGGATGAGACTTTGGCCGCTCTGTCTACCGCTGCCACCGGCCTCTAAGCGCACAAAGGAACTACCGCATGATGCGCGCTGCACTTTGGTTTGTGGGTTTGTTTGCGCTGGCTGTGGCGCTGGCTTTGTTTGCCGGCAACAACCAGGGCGTTGTCACGTTGTTCTGGCTTCCATACCGGGTCGATTTGTCGCTCAACATGGTGCTGCTGCTGCTGCTCGCAGTATTTGCCACCAGCTACGCCGCCCTGCGGGCTTTTTCGGTACTCGTCATGTTGCCGCACCAGGCCAAGCGCTGGCGCCAGCAGCAAAAAGAGCGCCAGATGTACCAGGCCTTGGTAGAAAGCCTGTCACACCTGCAGGCTGGCCGGTATGTACGCGCCCGCAAGTCTGCACTGGTCCTGCTCAAGCTCAGCGATGAGCTGCGCACCGAGCATGCCGACGTTCCACAAGATGCCACTTTGCGTGCGATTGCCCACATGCTGGCCGCTGACAGCGCCCATGCCTTGCGCGATGTAGAGGCCCGCAACGAACACTACGAACAGGCCATGAACGATGTGCCCGCCAATGGCACCTTGCAACAGCAAGAAGTGCGCGAAGGCGCGCAAATGCGCGCAGCGCGCTGGGCGCTGGATGACCGCGATCCCCAAGAAGCGCTGCAGCGCTTGGCACAACTCCCCCCTGGAGCCAGCCGCCGCACCATGGCCTTGCGCATTCAGCTCAAAGCCAGCCGGTTGGCCCATGCCACGCAATCGGCCCTGGATACGGCGCGACTTCTGGCCAAGCACGGCGGCCTGTCGCAAGAAGCGGCCAACAGCATCACCCGAGGTCTGATCCTGGAGCAGTTGCAGCACACGCACGATGCAGATCAGTTGCAGCGCGCCTGGAATGGCTTGCAGCCTGCAGACCAGCGCACCCCCGATGTGGCTTTGGCGGCAGCCCGCAAGCTGATGGAGCTGCAAGGCGAGCCATCCCAAGCTCGCACTTGGCTGCTTCCCGTTTGGGAGCAGTTTTTGCAAGCGCCCCAATCCCTGTCTGGGGCGCAAGCCCAGCGTTTATTTGTCAATTTGCAGCACGCGCTGGATGAGCTGGATGCCGGCTGGCTGGCCCGCATTGAATCCGCACAGCGCGCAGCGCCTCAGGAGCCGCGCTTGCAGTATCTGGCTGGCATGGCCTGTGTGCAGCGACAGCTGTGGGGCAAAGGCGAGCAACTGCTGCAAAGTGCCGTGGGCCGCTTGAGCGATGCGCCTTTGCGTGCCAGCGCCTGGAAAGCTCTGGCCATCATGGCTGAGCAGCGCGAAGACACCGCTGCTGCTGCCAAGGCTTGGCGCGAAGCGGCTTTGCAGGCACTCTCTAAATAAAGCATAGCTGTCAGCGCATACTGGTTAAGCGCTGACAGCCAATTTAACCTCAAACAATGCCCCGCTCGCCCTATCTCTGGGCTGGGTCGGTAAAATCAAACCCAATCCGTCCTTTCAGCTAACAGCCTACAGACGGCATCCCCTGCAGGATGCCGTTTTCATTTGCGAATCCGCCATGAGTGAATCCATTGCCCAGCCAGGCCTGAACAGCCTGTCCAAATCCTTCGAACCCGCCGCTCTGGAAGCCCATTGGGGCCCCGAATGGGAAAAACGCGGCTATGGCAATGCGGGCTACCGCGGCACGGGCCAGCCCAGTGCAGAAGCTGCCGCCGCAGGCCAGAACTTCTCTATCCAGCTGCCCCCTCCGAATGTGACAGGCACGCTGCACATGGGCCACGCCTTCAACCAGACCATCATGGACTCGTTGACGCGCTACTACCGCATGAAGGGCCACAACACGGCCTGGATTCCCGGTACCGACCACGCAGGCATTGCCACGCAAATCGTGGTGGAACGCCAATTGCAAGCCCAAGGCGTCAGCCGCTACGACCTGGGCCGCGATGAGTTTGTCAAGAAAGTGTGGGAGTGGAAAGAAAAGTCCGGCGACACCATCACCACACAAATGCGCCGCATGGGCGATACCGTGGACTGGAGCCGCGAGTACTTCACCATGGACGAAAAGCTGTCCAACGTGGTCACCGAGACCTTTGTCACGCTGTACAAGCAAGGTCTGATTTACCGCGGCAAGCGTCTGGTGAACTGGGACCCGGTGCTGCAATCTGCCGTGTCGGATCTGGAAGTTGAAAACCAGGAGAAAGACGGCTCGCTGTGGCACATTGCCTACCCATTGACCAGCGGCGAAGGCCAACTGGTGGTGGCCACCACCCGCCCCGAAACCATGCTGGGCGACGTGGCCGTAATGGTGCATCCGGAAGATGAGCGTTACAAGCACCTGATCGGCCAGACCGTAACCCTGCCACTGGTGGGCCGCCAGATCCCCATCATTGCCGATGAATACGTGGACCGCGAGTTCGGCACCGGCGTGGTTAAGGTCACGCCTGCCCACGACCAGAATGACTATCAGGTCGGCCAGCGCCACCAGCTGCCCATGATCTGCGTGCTGACGCTGACCGCCAAGATCAACGACGAAGCGCCTGAAAAATACCGCGGCATGGACCGCTTTGTGGCCCGCAAGGCCATCGTGGCCGATCTTGAAGAAGCTGGCTTGATGATCGAAATCAAGAAGCACAAACTGATGGTTCCGATCTGTGACCGCACCGGCCAGGTGATTGAGCCCATGCTGACCGACCAGTGGTTCATCGCCATGAGCAAAGTGGCCAACGAAGGCACAGGCGACGCCACGGGCAAATCCATCGCACAAAAGGCGATCGATGCGGTGGCCTCGGGCGAAGTGAAGTTTGTGCCCGAAAACTGGGTCAACACTTACAACCAGTGGATGAACAACATCCAGGACTGGTGTATCTCGCGCCAGCTGTGGTGGGGCCACCAGATTCCTGCCTGGTACGACGAAGAAGGCAACATCTACGTTGCCAAGAACGAAGCCGAAGCCCAGGCACAAGCTCCTGGCAAAACATTGCACCGCGATGCCGACGTGCTGGACACATGGTATTCGTCCGCCATGGTGCCGTTTTCCACCATGGGCTGGCCCAACCAGAGCGACGCTGCCGACGACGACTTCAACCTGTACCTGCCCTCCTCCGTGCTGGTTACTGGCTACGACATCATCTTCTTCTGGGTGGCGCGCATGATCATGATGACCACGCACTTCACCGGGCGTGTGCCATTCAAGCATGTGTACATCCACGGCCTGGTGCGCGATGCGCAGGGCAAGAAGATGTCCAAATCCGAAGGCAATGTGCTGGACCCGGTCGATCTGATCGACGGCATCTCGCTGGAGCCACTGCTGGACAAGCGCACCACCGGTCTGCGCAAGCCTGAAACAGCACCCCAAGTGCGCAAGAACACGCAAAAAGAGTTCCCTGAAGGCATTCCCGCCTATGGTGCTGACGCGCTGCGCTTTACCTTTGCTGCACTGGCATCGCTGGGCCGCTCCATCAACTTTGACAGCAAGCGCTGCGAGGGCTACCGCAACTTCTGCAACAAGCTGTGGAACGCCAGCCGCTTTGTACTGATGAACTGCGAAGGTTTTGATTGCGGCTTGAAAGAGCACACGGAGGCAGACTGCGCCGGTGGCTACCTGCAGTTCAGCCAGCCTGACCGCTGGATCGTCTCGCAACTGCAAAAGGTCGAAGCCGAAGTGGCCAAAGGCTTTAGCGAGTACCGCCTGGACAACGTCGCCAACACTATCTATGACTTTGTCTGGAACGAGTTCTGTGACTGGTACCTGGAAATTGCCAAAGTGCAGATCCAGACAGGCAACGAAGCCCAGCAACGTGCCACACGCCGCACACTGATCCGCGTTCTGGAAACCATTTTGCGCATGGCCCATCCCGTCATTCCGTTCGTGACGGAAGAGCTGTGGCAAAAGGTTGCGCCTGTGGCAGGCAAGCAAGGTGACTCCATCGCTGTGGCGGTCTACCCTGAAGCCCAGCCAGAGAAGATTGACGAAGCCTCCATCGCCTACGTGGGCCGCATCAAGGCCATGGTGGATGCCTGCCGTACGCTGCGTGGCGAGATGGGCGTATCCCCTGCGCTGCGTCTGCCACTGCTGGTCATGGGCGACACCGCAGAAGCGACGCAGTTCCTGCGCGCCAACGCAGATGTGCTGAAGAACCTGGCCAAGCTCAGCGAAGTCAAGGTCTTTGATACCGAAGCAGCATGGCAAGCCGAAGCCCAGTCAGCCCCCGTGAACGTGGTGGCCGATGCCCGCCTGGCACTGTTCGTTGAAGTGGATGTAGAAGCCGAAAAGGCCCGCTTGACCAAAGAAGCCAAGCGCCTGGAAGGTGAAATCACCAAAGCCAATGCCAAGCTGAACAACGAAGCCTTCTGCGCCAAGGCACCTGCCGCTGTGCTGGAGCAAGAGAAGAAACGTGTGGCTGACTTTGGCACCACACTGACCCGCATTCAGGAGCAACTGGCCCGCCTGGGCTGATATGCTTTGAGTTGAGCGACAAAAAGGCGCAGGCAACTGCGCCTTTTTTTCCATCCCGAACAAGAAGGATTGACCATGTCCAATCAAACCCGAGTGCGCAAAGCCGTATTCCCCGTGGCCGGCCTTGGCACCCGCTTTTTACCGGCCACCAAAGCATCCCCCAAGGAGATGCTGCCTGTGGTGGACAAGCCCCTGATCCAGTACGCCGTAGAAGAAGCCTACGAAGCGGGTATCCGCGACATGATTTTTGTGACTGGCCGCAGCAAGCGCGCCATCGAGGACCATTTCGACACCGCTTACGAGCTGGAAAACGAGCTGGAGCGCGCTGGCAAGCATGCCATGCTGGACTTGGTGCGCAGCATTGCGCCGGCGGACATGAACTGCCTGTTCGTGCGCCAGCCCCGCTCTTTGGGCCTGGGCCACGCGGTGTTGTGCGCCGAGCCGCTGGTGGGCAACGAACCGTTTGCAGTCATCCTGGCCGACGACTTGATGACTGGTGAGGCCGGCGGCCCCGGCGTGATGGCGCAGATGACCACTGCGTTTCAAAAGCAAGGCCGCTCACTGCTGGCCGTGCAAGAAGTGCCTTTGTCGCACACCAAGCGCTACGGCATCGTCAAGGGCGAAGCAGCCGGCGGCCCACTGATGCGCATCGACGAGATCGTTGAAAAACCCGCACCAGAAAAAGCCCCTTCGCGCATGGGCGTGGCCGGCCGCTACGTGCTGACGCCGCGCATCTTTGAGGAAATTCGCAACCAGCCTCAAGGCGTGGGTGGCGAGATTCAGCTGACCGATGCGATTGAACGCCTGATGAAGCACGAAACCGTGTATGCCTTCCAGTACCAAGGCAAGCGCTATGACTGCGGCAGCAAAGAAGGCTTCTTAGAGGCCACGGTCGAGCTGGCCCTGCAACACCCAGACGTGGGCGAGCACTTTCGCGACTACCTCAAGAATCTGAGCATCTAACGCTTACCCTGCAAGCGTTTCCAACATAAAAGGCCTGCAATTGCAGGCCTTTATTACGTTAGCAGCTATTGTTTTAACGGCGACGCAAGATGTGGATGTACTCTGCACCCACCGTGCTTTGCTCGACCAGCTCATTACCCGTTTGCTTGGCAAAGGCTTGAAAGTCGCGCAGTGAGCCCGTATCGGTGGCCACCACTTTGAGCAACTGCCCGCTGGCCATGTCTGCCAATGCCTTCTTGGCCTTCAAGATCGGCAAGGGGCAGTTCAAACCGCGCGTGTCAATTTCCCGATAGATATTCATGGCAATGCTTCCTATAACTGACGCACATTGTAGGCACCCGCTGCAGCCACCGCAGTAGCTTTGCACGCAAAGCCCAGGTCACCTCTTGCATTCAAAACGGTGGTGGCAGCACAAACCGGGCATCTTGCTCCCACATTCTGGGCGGCCACTTGACTGGGTCAGGCTCTGGCGACTGCCCCGGCCTGAAGGCACCAAACTGCGGCTCCAGCCCCTTGCTGCCCACCCAGTGCGCCAAGGCATAACCAGTGCCCGAAGGCCAGCAGCGGGCTTCCTGTGGCGTCTTCCACTGGTACTCCAGCAGCTCTGGTGAAAGCTTCACATCACCGTCCACACGCACGTGGTAGGCCACCAGCACCTGGTTCATACGCAAAAACTCCCAAGACCCCAAGATACGCAATGCTTTGACGCGCAAATTAGTTTCTTCCATCACCTCGCGGCAAATACCTTGCTCCGGGGATTCACCGGCTTCCATAAAGCCGGTAATCAGACCAAACACCCCCTCTTGCCACATCGCATTGCGCGCCAGCAGTACCTCTCCCCGGTCGTTTTCCACCACCGCCGCCAGCACCGGCGTGGGGTTGCCCCAGTGCGTCCAGTGGCAGGCCACGCAGCGCAGCCGATCTTTCATCCCGCTGTCTTCTTGCGAGGCTATCCACTGCAAAGGTGTGGCGCAGTTGGGGCAAAAACGCATCTCATGGCTCATAGAGCAAACTTTCTCACAACGAAAAGGGCAAAAAAAAGGCCGCAACCGGTGCGACCTTTCTGGCATGAAACGCCTGCTCAGGCAGGAAACACGCCCGTTGACAAATAGCGATCACCACGGTCACACACAATGAACACGATAGTGGCATTGTGCTCGCGCTTGGCAATCTCCTGCGCGACCCAGCAAGCACCCGCTGCCGAGATGCCCGCAAAAATACCCTCTTCACGCGCCATGCGACGGCACATGTCTTCGGCATCGTCCTGGCTGACATACACCAGCTCATCGACCAAGCTGGCGTCATAAATCTTGGGCAAATACTCCTCAGGCCACTTGCGAATGCCCGGAATGCGCGAACCTTCAGAAGGCTGCGCGCCAATGATCTGGATATTGGGGTTCTTTTCCTTCAGGTACTTGGCCACGCCCGTGATCGTGCCCGTTGTACCCATGGCGCTTACAAAGTGCGTGATCTCGCCACCGGTTTGCTCCCAGATTTCGGGGCCCGTGGTTTCGTAGTGCGCACGCGGATTGTCTTCATTGGCGAACTGATCCAGCACCACACCCTTGCCCTGCACCACCATTTGCTCGGCCAGATCACGTGCGTATTCCATGCCGCCGCTCTTGGGGGTCAAGATCAGTTCTGCGCCATAGGCCTTCATGGTCTGCGCGCGCTCAATGGACAAGTCCTCCGGCATGATCAGCACCATGCGGTAGCCCTTGATGGCAGCAGCCATGGCCAGCGCAATACCGGTATTGCCAGACGTCGCTTCAATCAAGGTGTCACCAGGCTTGATTTCACCGCGCTCTTGTGCGCGCTGAATCATTGACAGCGCGGGACGATCCTTCACCGAGCCAGCAGGGTTGTTGCCTTCCAGCTTGCCCAGCAATACATTACCGCGCTCTGTATTCGCTAGCGCATCGATACGCTGCAGTGCGACCAGCGGAGTTGAACCAATTGCCGCTTCAATTGAAGAATATTCTTTTTTCATTCCATAAATGTGCCATAATTCCGTTCATGCACTGATGACGCCCGGGTGGTGGAATTGGTAGACGCAGCGGACTCAAAATCCGCCGCCGCAAGGCGTGCCGGTTCGATTCCGGCCTCGGGCACCATACCTTAATGGTGTTTAGCGTTGTCATCAAGGCATATCCAGAATTATCGCGAGGTGGAGCAGTCTGGTAGCTCGTTGGGCTCATAACCCAAAGGTCGT
>CAUQST010000048.1:0-27752 GCA_963520865.1 uncultured Comamonas sp. | reverse complement strand
TGGGTGCGGCCCGCAGGCGCAGCCGAGGACACGGCCCTGCGCGCCTTGACGGCACACGGACGCGGGCTACAGTCGCGGACAAGGTGATGGAGTCAGGAAAGACGGCTGGACATGGCAACGGCCCTCCCTCTGTGCCGAACCGCACGGCAAGCGCAAGCGCGCAGGCCCGAAGCTGGAAGCCGGGCCGGAGGCGTCAGGGATGCGGAAGGCTGGCGAATGCCAGTCCCGTTAGGGATGAGCGAACAGCGAACCTGAAGCAGCGTGGTCCGCGAAGCGGAGACGCAAGGATGTCTCCAAATGTTAAGAATTTCTGATAAATTGCATGTTTGGTATGGGTAGATGACCAAAAATCATCTGGTTTACCTTGACGCAAAATATTGCTAATACACAAAAGTAGTGTGAGGAAAAATTAAAATCCACACATCATTTAACTCTAAATTTAAAAATTAAGACGGGGTGTCGATGAGCATTCTTAGTGAAAAAGAAGCAGAAGGTCTCACCATTGAGCGAATGATCTTCCACGTTGTCGATCCTGCGTCGGAATCCCCCGTTTTTTTAGCAGAAGTTAAACCACCGCAATGCGTGGATTTCTTCGTTGAGCGAGTTAAAGAGACTCTTCGTGGAGCCGCCTATGAGTTTCTTCCTGGCGCAGGAATTCCAAGCCTCCTTTATCGAGCTTTGCCTAGCCAAAAAGCAAAAGATGGATTTATAAAAGCCTCGCACGATCTGGCAGCTAGATTCAAAGAGAAAGTAAAGCAGGACAAACGACTTGCGCCCGGCGTTCTGATGCTCTTTGTCCTCAAAACGGAAGGGGATACTCGATTTGTTGCCGTCATCAAATACGAGCATCAGCAGGTCGTATCTTATTCCTACATTAAAGATGCAGAAGGTAATCTGATCTTAGATGGGGATGGAAACCCTGTTCCTGATTTGCAGACGCTTGTCGAAACATTTACGAAGGATCGTAAGGCCATGCAAAAATCTGCCGTCATACGATTTCATAAAAATGAAAATATCGAATCAGGCGGGGACTTTCAATCATCAATCGTGGTAATTGACCATTCGTCCGGGCGCTATCGCGATGCCACTCAGCATTTTGCCAATTTCCTGGATATACGCCGTGCGCTTGAGCCGGTCGAGCTGACCAAGCGCCTCGAAGATGCGGCAGTCGAGTCAATCAAGGCGCACAAAAGTGAGGTTCCTCCCGAAGTTGCGAAAGCGCCTAAGCGGTTCGTACGT
This sequence comes from uncultured Comamonas sp., assembly GCA_963520865.1. GTDB lineage: Bacteria > Pseudomonadota > Gammaproteobacteria > Burkholderiales > Burkholderiaceae_C > Comamonas. The sequence continues at coordinate 26,513 of CAUQST010000048.1, read as the reverse complement.
GCAGCCATGTCAAGGCTTGAAGGTTTTGACTTTGAAAAGCCAGAGGAGTTTCTTGGTGCCGTATTGCAAGGTGTGGCTCCAGAGGCTGCAATTTTAAAAACCTTCAAGAGCAAACTCGCCAATAAGAACATAAGCACAGAAGCATTCAAATTTGAGGGGGCTACTCCACCACCAGCTGAGTACCGGCGGGTTGTCACAAATGAAGGGATAACTCTCTTATTTAGCGCCGGGCACGAAGAAAACAAGAATGTAGAGATAAAAACAGAGGGAAATGGAGGCGTTGAAATAACCATACGATCCACCGGCTTGGAACGGAACGATGAACTCGAAAAAATGCCTCGCATCCCTGATTGATGCTTTAGGAGAGCATGTCAACATCCGCGAAACCATCGATCAAATCGACATTTCCGGGCATGTCTCTTCTGAAAAATCGGGCGATTTCAAGCGAGCCTTCGATGATTTCTCAGGAAAGAAATCGGAAGCTTGGTCGATTTCCATCCGTGATGGCGAGTTTTCCGAGATCTCAATAGATGCTGTTGCAAATGAGGATGTCACCCTTGTAATCAAGAAGCCAGTAGGCGGAAGGGTTTTCTTTGCGTCGCAAGCAGGATTTTCAGCGGCCTTGGAGGACAAGGCATTGACCTTAGCCAGCGAGCTATTGGTACTAAATTTTTTTACTGGATTCAAGACCAAGGGGTTTTCTGTCCTTTCTTGGGATGGCGAGCCATTACCTGGCTTGCCACCCTTGGAACCCAATTCAGATGCAATCGACCCCAGAAAAGGTGTAGTGCGCGATTTGACCGGCGCCACTGTTCCGGCAGACCCTTATCGCTGGATATTAATAGGCGATGATGGCAGTGGTGAACCGTGGAATATATGGAAGGCGCTGGCAGCTAAAAATCTGGCAACGCTACTTGTTTCAGATGTGTGGAAAGAAGATACAATAAAGGTATCTCTCAATGGCGCAAGAAAACGTACTTTCTATCTTGGGGAAAAGTGCCAGGATGACAACGCCTATGCAAAAATATGCCAGGCAGCCGACTGGATACTCGTAAAGCAGGACACAGAAGCCCGGCATGAAGTTCTTGTGCGGCGTCTTTCTGCGATTGTCAGGGACTCTCAATCCAATGGGAACTTGGAGTGGCTAACCGTATTACCCGAATCTCTGCAGGAAGCGCTTGATGGGGCTCGGCTTGATCATCGCGCCTATGTGAGATCAAAGTCAGCAGAAACAGTAAAAGCTATGGCCGACCTTAGGAAGGCGGTTGGAGAAGATGTTTCGCGTATCGTGGATCGTGTTCATCGACTTTCTACGGGTTTTGTGATAGGTCTCGCAGCATTGGCAACGGGGCTAGGCGTGCGCCTGACATTGCTGTCCTCTCAGAAAAACACCTGGGCAGTTGCCGGGATAATATTCTGCTTTGTTTTATTGGCCATTACATGGGCTAGCATAATTATTCAACGTCATGTTAGCTCTAAGTCATTGGTAAATGAGCTGCTCAACATGAGACGTTGGCATAAGAATATTCATATAGCGCTAACCCGCTCAGACTATCGAGAGCTGGCATTGCATCCAGTTTTGGATGCCATTCGTTTGTACAAGAAAACAGCAAAAATCACCATTAAGGGAATGATTGCTGCCTCATTTATTTTTATCGCTCTGTTTGTTGTTGCTCCATTTTTTCACCCAGGCAATAAATCTGTTGGAGTTGGCGATGAAAATGAAAGTGCGCAACCATCATCTGCCGCCATTGTTGATCAATCGATTTTAAAATCTAGCCCCCTGCCGAAAGATGGCGTAACTGTTGAAATTGCTCCATCCAAAAAGCAAGAATCAAATCCTAAAAATGACAAAACCGTACAAGATACGAGTCCTCTTAATGATGTGAAGAACAACTCTTCGCAGCAGGAGCTTGAGGTTGGAGAAAAGCAGTCGAAGCCAGCTCACAGCAAGCCTCGTTCGGCAAACGACACAGTTGCTGCCCCAGCCACGAAGATGTGATCCAGTGCTGTGCGAACGCCAACTGTCGGGCGCTTTCTTGATTCGCTGGTTCAGCAATATGTCGGCACTGTCCAACTCAGGATTCCTGCTCAGGTGGTTGTGCGCTTGAATGACCGCCGCCGCATTGAGCCGCAGCACCTCCTTGACCACTTCACGCGGATACACCCATGCTCGATGGCATGACGTAGGCTTCCTGAATCTGGTCAGCCGTCGCGCCGACAGTTCTGGCCTTGGGAATCGGGCTCTATCAGTGCAGCACCGAACGATGAAAAGGACGGTTGCGTCATGGTCGTGCTCCGGTTATTCGGGCGGAATTGCCCAGAACCGTGGCCAGTACGGCGCAGCGTAAGCAATCAGCTATTCGGCTACCTGATGATTTTTGGCATCGCGTGGTTACGACTCTGCGGCCGACGTTTCATGATCGCGGCGTAAATCGGACACCACTGCGATCAGCCGGTTGATCGGCTCGGCCAATCGCTTGGGCAGCACACGGTGTTGGGTATGGATACCCTGCTCGGCAATCCAGCGATGGGCGATCCAGACATCCTCCTCTGGATCGTTGTTGTTCACGCCGTTGCAATACTTGTAGCCGACAAGTGCATCGGCATGGGAAAGCAGCAGTCGCGCCATCGTCATATGAAAACGATGGGCCTGAAGATCCGCAGTGTTTCGAGGGCGAGGAAGAGTCAAACGCAGGCACCGCTGGCTATTGAAGTCCTTCCAATCAGGCCCGGCAACTTCCCCTGCGCGCTCCAGCATCTTGCGTGATTGTTCACTTTTTCCGTTGACCAACGCGACCGCAACAGCTCCCTTCGGGTATTCCAGCCTTTCCGCCAGCAAGTTCATCCAGTGCGCCAGCTTTTGCAAGGTTGCATCATCTGCGAACACTAGGAACTGGTGACGTTGCTCGTCATCGAGGAATGCTGGCAACTGGGCGTAGAGGGGGTACAGCAGGTCATGGAGATAGATGTACGTTTGCCGGCGCCCTTGTTCGTGGCTGCGCGTGGTGGCGGTCAATGCCTGCTGCGCCCATTCTGGCGTCAACTCGTCGATCGACATTTCCGTGATGTCGATGGAGATGAGCGGGAACCCCAGCGACTTACCGATCAGTGCCTTACGTCCGTCGAAGGCATGGCCAAGCTCGATTTCCACGCCACCCAAAACCATTGGCTCCGCTTGGACAGGCGGCCCAAGCACCGCAACATCGAGCCGGAATCGGCTGCCGAAGGGTGTATCCAATGGATGCTCGGTCGCTACACGATCAGCGCCGAGCAATAGGTTACCTTCCAGCGGGTAGTCTGATGCATCCGCATCCTTGAACCACCACGGCATGGCAAGCCGGGCATCCAGACGCCGACCAAGCTCTGCCGCGATCAACTCTTTTGCGCGCCGATGCTCTTGGCTTTCCTGTACGGCCCGCTGCCGGTTGGTTTCTTCGTCATCAAAGTGCGCCCTGAGGTCGTAGATGCGATCAACGGGCAATTGCCGGAAATGGGAGCGCCGACGCAGCTTTCCATCTTCAAAGATAGGGCTGACCCACGTCACCATTTGCCGCAAAGCATCGGGAGACACCAACGGCCATAACTTGCGCGCATGTTCCCGGCTGCGAACATCGCGCGCCACAATCCGGGTCTGAAACAGGCCCTTGCGGGAGAAAACGACTACGGCTTCATCCATGCGTGGCAGTCACCAGTGCGGGGCACTAGATGATGGCTTGCAAGCCCTTGTCGGCGATGATGTTCAGCAGTTTGAGCGCCGGGCCGGCCGGGTGGGTATCGCCTTGCTCCCATTTGCGCACCGTCGAAGCTGTCGTGTGCAGATGCAGCGCAAACACCGGCTGGCTGAACTTCAGTTCTTCGCGCAGGTGTTTGATGTCGGCAGCACTGAACTCCCGCACTGGCGGCGGGCAGATGGCATCGAACTCGCGCATCGTTACCTTGCCGATTGCGCCAGCGTCATGCAGCGCAGCCAAGTCGCCGCGCAGGGATTCAATGAGCTTGCTCGTCACAACACACCTCCAGTAGAACGCCGGACTCCAGCGCTTTCGCCAAGTTCTCTGCCGACAGTTCCAGAAACACCTTGCCAGCGAACTGCAACGCCTTCCTTTCGTCCTGAGTGATATTCGCCTTGTTGCTCTTGGGGAACCCATGCAGGAACACATAGCTGCTGCCGATCCGTGCCGACAGCAGCGTCCGATAGCCGCCGCTTTTGCCGCCACCAGGGCGCGCTACCCGCTTCTTGTAGAGAAAGCCGCCCAGGTCAGCATCAACCAGACCGGCCTCCATCTCCTGGACTGCTTTGCACAAAGCGGCGTCAGGTAGCCTTTCGCTGGCCTGCCACCGTGCAAAGTCCCTGCGTTTGAAGACGGTCATATTTGGCACTCCCGAAAACTATACCCGAAACGGGCATGGTTTGCCAGTTCAACTTTCGGCTTTCTCGGCGTTGGGGAGGATTCGCCAGACAATGTCTGGCGGATTGGCTTGTCGTCCATATACAGAAGCATTTCGCTGTTCATGCTGCGGCCTCCTGCGACTGGCGCTGCCCTGCGCCGGTGATGGCCTGACGCCGGCTGGCCACCAGTTCGGCCGCCTCGCGTACTGGCTTGTCTTCTGTGTGGACGTAGTGCATGAACATCGCTACGGTCTTGTGTCCTGTCAGTCTCATCCCTACCTTGGTCGGCACGCCCGAATTGGCAATGTCGGTGGTCGAACGGTGGCGAATACCATGCGTGCCGACGTGCGGCACGCCGGCGGCCTTGAGCGCCCGGCACCAGCCGCCGTAGTGCTCGCCAAAGGTCAGGTGCTTGTCCGGGTCGTTTGGCGACGGCAGGACATACGGGCAGCCTTCCCGGCGCGGCGCCGTCGAGAGCAGCCGATAGGCTTCCGCGCTCATGGGCTTGGACATGCCGCCAGTCTTGCTGTCGGGCCAAACCACACGGCGGTTCTCGAAGTCCAGCCAAGCCCATTCGAGTGGGCAGATTTCGGAGCGCCGGGCGGCAAACTCGAATTGCAGCCGGATCGCCAGGGGGATGACGTAGTTCTCCAGCCCTTCGGCCTCCAACTTGTCCAGGTGGCGGTAGATCAGCGCCAATTCGCCATCCACGATGAGCCGGGTTTCCTTGCCCGGCGGGAACATCGGGACATGCCGGCACGGGTTCGTGCCGTCCGGGCGGTAGCCCCACACTTCGGCCAGATTGAACATCTTGCGCAGTACGCCGAATGCCTTATTTGCCTCGGTCGGCTTGTACGAGAGCTTTTCCATCAGCCCGGCAATGTCGGGGCGCTTCACATCAAGCACCTTCTTGCGGCCCAGCAATGGGATGATGCAGCGGTCGATGACGCCCTGATAGCCTTCCTGCGTGCTGGGCTTGTTGCGCTTCTTGGAGTAGTCCTCCATGAACTTCTTGCACAACTCCGCGATGGTGGGGGCCTTGCGCGCCTCGGTCTTGGCACCGCCGGGATCGCCACCCCGGCGAACCTCGGCCAGCCAGTCCTGGGCCATAACGCGGGCTTGCTCGACGGTCAGCTCCCCAAACAGGCCCAAGGCGGGTTTGCGGCGCTCCCCGGCATTCGTGCGGTACTGGAGCATGAACACCCGGCGACCCGCCGGGGTGATCTTGCACAGGAAGCCAGGCACCACGGTATCCCGCAGTTCGACCGCCTGCGCCTGGGGCTGCGCCGACTCCACAGCGGTCTTGGTGAGTTTGATCTTGGCCATGATGACTCCTCGGAAAGACCCGTTTCCAAGAGCCACATGGGAGCCATGAGAGTGGAAGCCGGGTCAGGTTTCAGAAAGCACCGGCATATGATGGACGCGCGTAAGTTATTGATAAACCTGCTGTATCCAGCTTCAGCGCAGTCCAGCGAAGTGCCGGGCTGGAGTCATCGTGAAATAAAAAAACCGGCCATCAGCCGGTTTTTTTACTGAGCGACTGGCAACGAATCAACGCTGCCAGCTCTGCACATTAACGGTCGCGCGAGAAAGTCTTGCGACCACCGCCAAAACCGCCACGGTCTTCACGAGCGCCACCGCCAAAGGACTTGCCTTCACGACGCTGACCGCCGCCGAAGCCGCCACGGTCGCGATCCCCGCCACCAAAGCCACCACCAGCAGGACGCTGTTCACCGCCGCCAAAGCGAGGACGATCACCACCAAAACCACCACGATCACCACGGTCTGCAAATGCAGGCTTGCGATCACCACCACCAAAACCACCACGGTCACCGAAAGCGGGCTTACGGTCTGCACCGCCAGCAAAACCACCTTCACGACGCTGGCCGCCACCGAAGCCGCCACGGTCGCGATCACCACCACCAAAGCCGCCACCGGCAGGACGCTGCTCACCACCGCCAAAGCGAGGACGATCACCGCCACCAAAACCACCTTCGCGGCGCTGACCGCCACCGAAGCCGCCACGGTCACCACCAAAGCTTGGCTTGCGACCATAACCATCACCACCACGGCTGTTGCCACCGCCAAAGCTACGGCCACCACCACCGCCGCCGCCACGGCGACCATCACGCTCGCCTGCAGCAGGGAAGCGCTGCTGGGGTTCCAGACCTGGAATCACTTCAGCAGTGAACTGCTGGCGTGTATAGGCTTCAATATCAAAAATGCGGCGACGATCACGGAACTCACCAAACGTCACAGCAATACCGCTGCGACCAGCACGACCGGTACGGCCGATACGGTGGGTGTAATCTTCGGCCTTCATGGGCAGACCGTAGTTGAACACGTGAGTGATCGTGGGCACGTCAATACCACGGGCAGCCACATCAGTGGCTACCAGCACTTGAATTTGACCGTTACGCAACGCCATCAGACGGCGGTTACGCAAACCCTGGCTCAGTGCGCCGTGCAAAGCAGCAGCAGAGAAGCCAGCTTCTTGCAAGTCGGTCGCCAGGCCATCGCACTCCACTTGGGTGGATGCAAACACAATGGCTTGGTTGATGGACTCGTCACGCAGCCAGTGGTCCAGCATCTTGCGCTTGTGCTGGGCATTGTCAGCCCAGAACAGCACTTGCTTAATGCTGGAATGCTTTTCCTGGGGCGAATCGATCGTGATCTTCTTCACGCCCGCGCCGTTGTCGTGCATCACACGCATGGCCAGCTGTTGCACGCGAGGCGCAAACGTAGCGCTGAACATCATGGTTTGCTTGCGCTGCGAAGTCATTTGATTGACTTCAGCCAGATCATCCGAGAAGCCCAGATCCAACATGCGGTCGGCTTCGTCCACCACCAAGAACTGAACCTTGTCCAGCTTGATTTGCATGGAGCGCTGCAGATCCAGCAAGCGGCCAGGTGTTGCCACGACCAAGTCAGCGTTTTGCAACTTGGCAATTTGCAGCTGGTAAGGGATACCACCCACCACGTTGGCAACACGCAGACCACGGCAGTGCTTGACCAGCTCGATGGCATCATGCGCAACTTGCTGAGCCAGCTCACGTGTCGGGCACAGAATCAGGGCACCGGGTACGGCAGCCTTGAAATTGCGGGAATTGGTAGGATCCTTGCGCTTGGCACGCTTAGGCAAGGGCTCGCCCTTGGCAGCAGCTTCAGCACACTGGCGATCAAACTCAGCCTTGACTTCGGCCTCAGCCTCAGCACGTTGCTGAAGAATCGTGTTCAGCACAGGCAGCAAGAAAGCAGCAGTCTTGCCGGAACCGGTCTGGCTAGAGACCATCAGGTCGATAAAACCATTGGCGTCCGCGCCTTCGCCCATGGCCAAAGGAATGGCCTTGAGTTGCACAGCGGTTGGCTGGGTGTAGCCCAGATCTGCAACAGCTTGCACCAGCTCAGGCGCCAGGCCCAGCTCAACAAAACCGTTAGGTTGTACTTCAACAGCCTCTTGCTCGATTTCAGCAGTGGTGTCGATAGATTCAATAGATTCAGCAGCTGCCTCAGCAGCAACATTCAAAGTGGAAGCGTCCAAAGCAGTATCCGCAGTGGCCAGTTGGCCCTGCTCATTCAAAGAGTCGTTCATGTTTTCTCACGCGAAAAGCGGCCCATGAAAGCGGGCAACGCTTTTTTGACGGTTATGGAAACATCAACCGTCAAACGATACCAGCGGCGCGCTTAAGGGCAGCTGGTGGGCCATTCATTGCTACGGCGCTAGCGAAAACCTGGGTTTTCGGAATAGCGGGTGGCGGGCCCGGTGAGTGATGGGAGATGCACAATTGTTGCATCGCTACGCAAGCGCAAAAGGCTTGAAACGTGCAAGACGGCAATTATCACACGTTCTTGTTTTTTCTGCTGAACTGCAGGGTTAATACCACCCGCAAGGCAAAGGCTGCACGTATTCAGACCAACAAAAAGCGGCTGCGATAGTGCTGCAGCTCGTCGATGGACTCAATCACATCCGCCAAAGCCGTGTGGCGCTGCGCCTTCTTGAAGCTGGTCACCACCTCAGGCTTCCAGCGACGTGCCAGCTCCTTGAGCGTACTGACATCCACATTCCGGTAATGCAAATAAGCCTCCAGCTTTGGCATATAACGCGCCAGAAAACGGCGGTCTTGCCCAATGCTATTGCCACACAGCGGCACCTTCCCTTTGGGCACATACTTACTCAAAAACGCTGTCAAAGCAGTTTCTGCCTGCGCCTCCGATACCTCGGAAGCCTTGACCCGATCGATCAAGCCACTGCGGCCATGCGTGCCCTTGTTCCAGGCATCCATGCCGTTGAGCAACTCATCGCTTTGGTGAATGGCAAATACCGGCCCTTCCACCCGAATATCGAGGTTGGCATTGGTAATGACCACAGCAATTTCAATGATGCGATCGTGCTCAGGATTCAAACCAGTCATTTCGCAGTCGAGCCATACGAGATTCAAGTCAGACTTGGGCAGCACAGGGGTTTCAGAAGAGGGGGCTAGAGACATGCTTAAATTGTCGCCTACACTCGCCGCCAATGCCGACCACGAATGAACTTTCCCCCTCGATGCTGCTGACACTGGCATTTGCCATTGCATTAGCCCTGCAACTGCTGGTGCAACTGTGGCTCAACACACGCCAAGTGCGTTACGTGGCCCAGCACCGCCATGAGGTTCCCCAGAGCTTTGCCTCGCACATCTCTTTAGCAGCCCATCAAAAGGCCGCCGACTACACCTTGGCCAAAGCCCGCTTTGGCTTGCTGCACATGGCGTGGGGGGCCGTCATCTTGCTGGGCTGGACCTTGCTTGGCGGCTTGAATGCCCTGCAAGGCGCGTTGCTTCAATGGATGGAGCCCGGCATGGTTCAGCAACTGGTCTTGCTTGCCGCGTTTGCTGCCATCTCTGGCTTGCTGGATCTACCGTTCTCGCTCTATCAAACCTTTGTGCTCGAAGCGCGCTTTGGTTTCAATAAGAACACGCCAGCAATATGGCTGGGTGATTTGCTCAAGTCCACTTTGCTAGCAGCCATCATTGGCCTGCCAATTGCGTGGATCATTCTCTGGTTCATGGGTGCCACAGGCAGTCTGTGGTGGCTGTGGGCCTGGGGTATTTGGACGGGTTTTCAACTGCTGTTGATGTGGATTTTCCCGACCTATATCGCGCCCCTGTTTAACAAGTTTGAACCGTTGTCCGATGAGTCACTCAAAGCGCGCGTCACCAGCTTGATGCAGCGCTGCGGCTTTGCGGCCAAAGGTTTGTTTGTAATGGATGGAAGCCGCCGCTCCGCCCATGCCAACGCCTACTTCACGGGCTTTGGAGCCTCTAAGCGTGTGGTGTTTTATGACACCCTGCTCAAGCAATTGAGCCCCGAAGAAGTAGAGGCTGTACTGGCCCACGAGCTGGGGCACTTCAAGCACAAACACATCACGAAACGCATGATTGGCATGTTTGCGCTGAGCCTGGTTGGCTTTGCCGTGCTGGGCTGGCTGTCACAGCAGGTTTGGTTCTACACCGGCCTGGGCGTGCTCCCCAGCGCTGCCCTCGCTTTTGGTCAACCTTCGTACGATGACGCACTGGCCCTGCTGCTGTTCATGCTGGCCTTGCCCGTGTTCACCTTCTGGATTGCTCCGCTAATGGCACATTTTTCACGCCGTGATGAATTTGAGGCCGATGCCTATGCCATGCAGCAAGCCAGTGGCGCTGCCCTGGCCAGCGCCCTGCTCAAGCTGTATGAGGACAATGCCTCCACCCTCACGCCCGACCCGGTGTATGCCCGCTATTACTACTCCCACCCTCCTGCAGTAGAGCGTCTGGCCCGCATGCCCCTGCCTGCAACCTCTAACCCTGTGAGTGCCGCATGAGCCGCAGACATAGCAAATCCGCTGTCGCCTCGGCGGCCGCCTCCACCGAAGGACTGATCGTTGGCAGCCACGGCCGCCACTGCATTGTGGAAACCGATGATGGCGCACGCCGCATCTGTCATCCGCGCGGCAAGAAAAGCCAAGCCGTGGTGGGCGATCGTGTGCTGTGGCAAGCACCACCACCCGGTCAAGGTGAAGAAGGCACCATTGAGAAAGTGCTGGAACGCCGCAACCTGCTGTACCGCCAGGACGAAATCCGCACCAAAACCTTTGCGGCCAATCTTGACCAAGTACTGATCGTGATTGCGGCTGAGCCCGTATTCTCTGAAAGCCAACTGGCACGTGCCCTGATTGCGGCTGAAGACGCAGGCATCACACCCATCATTGCGCTCAACAAGTACGATCTGCAAGAGCCATTTGCAATGGCCTGGGAGCGCTTAGAGGCCTATCGCAACATCCTGAATGAAGACGGCAGCGACCACTACCCCATCATTCCGCTGAACCTTACCAGCGACGACCCTGAGCAAAAAGAAGACTTGATGGCTTTGCTGGAAGGCAAGCGCACCTTTGTACTCGGCCCTTCAGGCGTGGGAAAAAGCACGCTGATTAATCTACTGGTACCCGGCGCACAGGCGGCCACCAACGAAATCTCGCGCGTACTCAACACAGGCAAGCACACCACCACCACCACCAGCTGGTACTGGATGGATGCGCAGCGCACCACGGCCATCATCGACTCCCCCGGCTTCCAAGAATTTGGCCTGTACCACATCAAGGCCACAGATCTACCCAAGTGCATGCCCGACATTGGAGCGCTGGCCGACCAGTGCAAGTTCTACAACTGCACGCACCTGCACGAGCCGGGCTGCGCGGTGATGGCAGAGGTAGATAACGAAGGCAGTCCGCACTACATTCACCCCAATCGCTACCGCATCTACACCGAGTTATTTGAAGAGTTAAACACCGACTTCAAGTACTGAACCGAACCAGCCTTGCATAAAAAAACCTGCTCGATTACGGCAGGTTTTTTTACATAAAACAGGCTCAAAGCACAGGCGCTGAAAAAGCTAAAAGGTATTCAGCTAGCCCAGCAAACGCGCCAAGCTGAGTAGCGCCAACAGCAGCATCCATACCACCACACTGCGCCACACCAAGCCCACCACAGAGCGCAAGTGGCCCAACTCGGCCTCTCGCCCTGGAGTCACCCCTGGCTCTTGCCAGGCATCTTCATCGTCATAGATGGGCGCAGTTTTCAGCTCTTCGCGCATCTTCAAAGCACTGCCACCCAGCCGCACATTGATAGCACCTGCCGTGGCCGCCAAGATCACGCCATCGTTGTCATTTGGAAAATGCTTGGTGTGAAAGCGCCAGCCATCGATGGCCTCTTCAAAGCTGCCCACAATGGCAAAGCTCAACGCAGTCATGCGCGCAGGCAACCAATCCACCATCAACCACGCTTGCTTGGCCGATTGCTGCAAGCGCTCGCTCGCCGGAGCCGCGCCTGCCACCGACTTGCGCGACCAATAGCGCGACAAATACTCCGTCAGCCGGTAGAACACGGCGCCAGCTGGCCCCAAACCCAAAGCAGCCAACACCGCAAACCAGAACAACACACCAAACACATGACGGTGGGCGCTGAGAGCGGAATATTCAATGACGTGGCGCACCACTTCGCTGCGCGGCACTTCGGTGGTTTCGACTTGCTGCCATTCGGCCAATGCTTCGCGGGCGGCATGCTCGTCACCACTTTCCAGTGCATCACGAATACGGGTGAAGTGGTGGCTGAACTGGCGAAAACCCAAAGTGACGTACAGCACCACCACGTTCCACAGCATGGCTGCAGGCCAACCTACCCAGCGCATCAGCAGCCAGTAAACACCCACCGTAAAAAGCACGGGGGGCACAATGGCCAGCCCCCAGGCTACCCACCCATGGTGTTCCTTACCCGCATCAAAATTACGACGAACAGACACCGTCCAAGCCCGAATTCCTGCATGCACAGGGTTGTCCCGCGACAGTGGTCGGGCTTGCTCCAGCAACAGGGCAAGCATGATGGCGAAGAAACTCATGTCCAGATGATACTGGCAAGCATTCCGAATGCCACACCAACGCTGTGGACTTTGGCTCAAGCAACCATGAAACGGTAGAAATTACGCAGCATGCCAGCAGTTGCTCCCCAGATATACCGCTCACGCCCTGCATCGTCATAGGGCATGGAATACCACTCGCGCTCCATTCCTTGCCAGTGCAGACGATGGCGCAGGTGATTGCTTGGATCCAGCAAAAACCGCAGCGGCACCTCAAACACATCCGCTACTTCATAGGGATTGGGCTGAAGCTGCAGGTTAGGCTGCACCAAAGCCACTACCGGGGTCACAAAAAAAGCGGTGCCCGTTTCATACACAGGCAAGCTGCCCAGCACCTCGACCTGATCAGCGGCCAACCCAATCTCTTCTTGCGCCTCACGCAAGGCCGTAGCGGTGGCGTCTACATCTTCTGGGTCTTGCTTGCCCCCCGGGAATGCAACCTGCCCAGAATGGGTCGACAGCTGCTCGGTACGCTGCGTCAAAAGCACCGTCAGCTCATCGCGCATCACCAAAGGGATCAACACGGCAGCCTGTGTCGGTGCACGCTCACTGAAACGATCTTCACGTCGCACATCTGGCTGCCACACAGGCGGGTACGCAAACCGTGCACGCAAGGCTTGCGACGTTTGGTTTACCAACGCCACTGCAGGCGAATGCCTGTCAACGCCAATAACTGGCACCTGGCGTGGATCAAAGTTAGGAATACTGGCGGTCAGAGATACCGGCCGCAACTGCTCTGAATGGGAGGACAAACAACATCTCCGCAGGCATAAAAAAAGCCGCTACAGCGAACTGTAGCGGCTTTTGCCTGAAAGGCTGAACGCGTATTACGCAGCTGCGACAGCAGCCTTCTTAACGCGTTGTGGCAGCTTTTCCTTGATACGTGCCGACTTACCGCTGCGCTCACGCAGGTAGTACAGCTTGGCACGACGCACGTCACCACGGCGCTTGACTTCAACGCCAGCGATGATGGGCGAGTAAGTTTGGAACGTACGCTCCACGCCTTCACCGGAAGAGATCTTACGCACTGTAAAAGCGCTGTTCAGACCACGGTTACGCTTAGCGATCACCACGCCTTCAAAGGCCTGTACACGCTTGCGTGCGCCTTCAACCACGTTCACAGACACGATCACTGTATCGCCAGGAGCGAAAGCAGGGATGGTCTTGTTCAGGCGAGCAATTTCTTCTTGCTCAAGAGTCTGGATCAGATTCATGATTTCATCCAACTCGATCGTGTCCGCGCCAAAATTGGCAGGCACCGGGATTGGTGCTATGGCTGCATTCAAACCGATGCAGCGGCCGGATATAGGATCGAAGAACCGGGGATTATAGCTTGCCCACGTTTTTTGCCAAAAACCCTTCGTCTTTGGCGTTCAGCAGTCCTTGCGCGCGGGCCTGGTCAATCAGTTCAGGACGGTGGTTTGCCGTAATGCGCAAGCGCTGGTCACGGCGCCAGCGCTCAATGTTGGCGTGATGACCCGAAAGCAGTGCGCCTGGTACCTCATGCCCTTCCCACACTTCAGGGCGCGTGTAGTGGGGGCAATCGAGCATTCCATCCAGCGCGGGGTTAAAGCTGTCTTGTTGAAAGCTGCCCTCGTCGTTGAGCACACCAGGCTGCAAGCGCGCAATGGCATCGAGCATCACCATGGCGGCCAGCTCTCCGCCAGAAAGCACAAAGTCACCCAGGCTCACCTGGTGTGTGACGTGCTTATCAATAAAACGCTGATCAATACCTTCGTAGCGGCCACACAGCAAGATGGCACCTTGGCTGTCCGACCATTGCGCCACCACTTCGTGCTTGAGGGTGACTCCAATGGGGGAAAACAACAGCACGGGTGCCGGCTGCGCCTCACCCGCCTCGGCCCGCGCAGCACGAATGGCATCCATGCAGTGCTGCAAAGGCTCGGCCATCATCACCATGCCGGGGCCGCCGCCAAAGGGACGGTCATCCACACGGCGGTAGTTGCCCTGGGCGTAATCACGCGGATTCCACAAATGCACCGCCACCTGCCCCGAGGCATAGGCACGGCGTGTCACACCGCTTTCTAGGAAAGCAGTAAACATCTCGGGAAACAAGGTGATGATGTCAAAACGCATGCACTGCAATCAATAGTCCAGTTGCCAGTCAGCAATGATGGTTTTTCCAGCTATATCGACCTTGTCGATATATGCATCCACAAAGGGGATCATGCGTTCGAGTTCTTTGCCATCAACTTCGTAGCCGAGCACCAGCGTGGTTTGCGGGCCCGTAGCCAACAGGTCTTTGACCACACCCAGGTTTTCACCTTCGCGGTTATGCACCTGCAAACCCATCAGGTCGACCCAGTAAAACTCACCGTCGTCGGTCTTGGGAAAGTGTTCACGCGAGACAAAAATGCGCGAACCGCGCAAAGCTTCTGCCCCATTGCGATCCAGCACCGCTGGTGAGGTGGCCACAATGGTGTCCGAGTGGGGCCGCACTTGCTTGATCGGCAGCAAACGCGTTCCCGTGAAATTTTTGGCCCCTTTTTCGGCTGGCAACAAAAACCATTGCTTGGCGGCAAACAAGGCCTCAGGGTCTGCGCTGTGCGCAATGACCTTGAACCAACCCTTGATCCCCCAAGCGTCCGCAATGCGCCCCACCTCCACGGCATCTTCAGGCAGCGCGGCAGATTCGAGTTCTGGCATGTGACTCATGGATATTTACAAATGGCAAGTGACAGAAGAAAAAGAAAAAACGGGCTCCGTCAGACTAGCCAACGGAGCCCGTTTTTAATGGGGGTGCTGATTAAGCAGCAGCCTTAGCGGCAGCTTGCTTGAGCAGGCGTTCGACAGTGTCGGAAGCCTGGGCGCCAACGCCCTTCCAGTAAGCCACGCGGTCCAGCGCAACGCGCAGACCTTCTTCAGCGCCACGGGCGGTAGGGTTGTAGAAACCCACGCGCTCGATGCAGGCACCGTCGCGGCGAACGCGCTTGTCGGCAACAACAATGTTGAAAAACGGACGAGCCTTAGAGCCGCCGCGGGAAAGTCGAATGACGACCATGATTTATCCTTCGGGTGGTTGCAGCGAAATTTGCTGCAATATTTTCACGACGTTTGAGACACGCGACATGGCCACCCGGCCAGCGACACGTCGGAAAACGTAGATTATATAGACTTCTGATTTCCATGCCCATTCTTCGCGCCAGCCAGCCTTTGGATATACCGGCCATTACCGCCATTTACCGCCACCACGTGCTCAACGGCACCGGTACTTTTGAAATTGATCCCCCCTCTGTGGCAGATATGTCGGGCCGCATACAGGACGTGTTGAGCAAAAAGCTGCCCTGGCTGGTGGCAGAGGGAGAAGACGGCGCCATTTTGGGCTACGCCTACGCCAACTGGTTCAAACCACGCCCTGCCTACCGGTTTTCGGCTGAAGACTCGATCTACGTGGCCGAACACGCACGCGGGCAAGGCATTGGCCGCTTGCTGCTCGATGCTTTGTGCCAAGAGTGCGAAGCCCTGGGCGTGCGCAAACTGATTGCGGTCATTGGTGACAGCGCCAATGCGGGCTCTGTCGGCGTGCACCGTGCGGCAGGATTTGCCGACGTGGGCATCTTGCGCGGCATGGGCTGGAAGTTTGACCGCTGGCTGGACGTGGTGATGATGGAGAAGTCCCTAGGTGCAGGCACCAGCACCTCGCCCGAATAATGGGCGCATGAAAAACAAAACGGTTGCTGCGTGGTTGGCATTCATCGGCGGGCCTTTGGGCCTGCACCGGTTTTACCTGTATGGGCTGGGTGACACCCTGGGCTGGCTGCTGCCCATCCCCACTGCGCTGGGGCTGTATGGCATTCAGCGTGTACAGCAGTTTGGGCAAGACGACCAACTCAGCTGGGTGCTGATTCCTTTGCTGGGTTTTACCATCGCCGGCTGCGCCTTGGTGGCCATTCTTTATGGCCTGAGTAGCCCCGAGAAGTGGAACACCAGCTTCAACCCGCAAGCCCCGCAAAATGCAGCTCCCGGCACAACCAACTGGTTCACCATTGCGGCGATTGCGGTGTCACTGATGGTAGGTGCAGCGGTGCTGATGGCCAGCTTGGCCTATAGCTTTCAGCATTACTTCGAGTACCAAATCGAAGAGGCGCGCAAAATTTCTCAGTGAAACGTTATTTTCAAAAAGTGAGCATCTAGCGCTTAAGCAAAAAGGACTTCAAAGTGTTTTCACCTTGAAGTCCTTTGTTTTCAGGCGCTATGCGCTCATTTATTACTCAACTGCTTAATACAGCTGCAGGCTCAGCCAGTAGGCAACAGCGGCTACAAAAGCGCTGGCAGGAATGGTCAAAATCCACGCCCACACAATGTTGCCCGCCACCCCCCAGCGCACCGCACTCATGCGCTGCGTTGAACCTACGCCAACGATGGCACCAGTGATAGTGTGCGTAGTTGATACTGGAACGCCCAGGAACGTTGCAAAGAACAACGTGAATGCACCACCCGATTCGGCGCAGAAACCACCCACCGGCTTGAGCTTGGTAATCTTCTGGCCCATGGTTTTCACAATACGCCAGCCACCCATCATGGTGCCCAGACCAATCATGGCGTAGCAGCTAACAATGACCCACATGGGGGGCGAAGCTTCTTCGCTTGACATGTAGCCCGTGGCCACCAGCAGCAACCAGATGATGCCGATGGTCTTTTGTGCATCGTTACCACCGTGGCCCAGCGAGTAGGCACCAGCAGACACCAGCTGCAGACGGCGGAACCACTTATCGACCTTACTGGGCCGCGAACGGCGGCAGATCCAGGCCACGATCACCATCATCAGCGAGCCAAACAAGAAGCCCAGCAAAGGCGAGATCAAGATGAACGCCACTACCTTCAAGATACCGCTGGCAATCAGCGAGCTGGTGCCGGCCTTGGCAATCACCGCGCCCACAATGCCGCCAATCAGCGCGTGCGACGAGCTCGATGGAATGCCGTAGTACCAAGTAATCAGGTTCCATGCGATCGCACCAGCCAGTGCGCCGAACACCACGTGGGTGTCCACCACCTCAGACTGCACGATGCCCTTGCCCACGGTAGCAGCCACACTCAGATGAAAGACAAAAATTGCAACAACATTGAAGAACGCTGCAAACAAAACGGCTTGCCCGGGCTTGAGCACGCCTGTAGAGACAACAGTAGCGATGGAGTTGGCGGCATCATGAAACCCGTTCATGAAGTCGAACACCAGCGCCATTGCCACCAGCAAAATGACCACCCACAGGGCGGCTTGTACGGTTTCCATGGTCAGGATTCCCAGTGCTGGTCGATCAGGAGTTCTCGAGGACGATGCCCTCGATGATGTTGGCCACGTCTTCGCACTTGTCGGTGATCGTTTCCATCAGCTCGTACACGGCCTTGAGCTTGATCAGCTCACGCACATCGTGCTCTTCGCGAAACAGCTTGCTCATTGCAGCACGCAGCACACGGTCAGCATCCGACTCCAGTCGGTCGATTTCTTCGCAGGTCTTCAGCGCCGCTTCTGCGGTAGCTTGATCGGCAATGTGGTCCAGCAGCTTGACGGCATCGCGCAAGCGTTCGCAGCACTTCAAACTGAGGTCCGCCAGACGATGGATTTCGTCGTTCATGCTGCGAATGTCGTACAGCGACATGGCTTCCGCAGAGTCCTGAATCAGGTCGGCCACGTCATCCATGCTATTGATCAGGCTATGGATGTGTTCGCGGTCAATCGGCGTGATGAAGGTCTGGTGCAGCGTTTTGCTCACTTCATGCGTGACGCGGTCAGCAGCGCGCTCGGCGTTGTCCACATCACTGTTGTATTTGTCGCGCAAGTGCGGGTCGTTGTAGTTCGCCACCAGTTGCGAGAACGCACGGGCCGCTTCAACAATGCGATCTGCATGTTGATTGAACATTTCGAAAAAATTGCCTTCGCGCGGCAAGAGCTTGCCAAACAGCATGGGCGCCCCTTCAGAGGATATTGCTTGAGAAAGTTGAACAGTCCACACGCGAACAGCGTGTAGGCAGCAGAAATTTTGCTTGTCCGGTAACAGCGCCAGAGCTGATTGCGATCCGCACAGGCTTTGGGCTGTGTCACGCATTGCCCCGGCTTACACGCAACGGCCAAACACATCAGCCGCCGTGAATGCCGCGATTTTCCATGACAACGACATGAAGATTTAATTAAATTTTTATGACAGTCTCGTGACATCACTTGTAACAAAACCAATGAACGTGAGCACACGCTCTGAATCTGGACTTTTGCAGTCAACCATCACAAAAAAACCTTAACGTGCTGCCAACCAGCCACTGACTTGTTGCAGTGCAACAACAAGTCAGCCATCCAAAAACCCTTTAGGGCTTACGGCGCTCAGCCGCCGCTGCGTTCAACTGCCGCAAGTGCTCGAGCTTTTCTCCGATTTTTATTTCCATTCCCCGGGCAACAGGCTGGTAGAAATGGGGGTTGTCCATGCCTTCGGGAAAGTAATCTTCGCCTGCTGCGAAGCCACTGTCTTCATCGTGAGCGTAGCGGTAGCCCTTGCCCCAATCCATGTCCTTCATCATCTTGGTGGGCGCATTGCGCAAGTGCATGGGCACTGGCTGCGTGCTGCCAGACTTCACCAGCGCCTTCATCTGGTTGTAAGCCTTGTAACCCGCATTGCTTTTGGGCGCTACCGCCAGATAAATCACGGCCTGCGCCAAAGCCAGCTCACCCTCAGGGCTGCCCAGACGCTCATAAGTGGCGGCAGCATCATTGGCCATTTGGATTGCGCGCGGATCGGCCAGACCAATGTCTTCCCATGCCATGCGCACAATGCGCCGCGCCATGTAGCGCGGATCGGCCCCACCATCGAGCATGCGCACCAGCCAATAAAGTGCTGCATCAGGGTCTGAGCCGCGCACAGATTTGTGCAACGCGCTGATGGTGTCGTAAAACTGCTCCCCGCCTTTGTCATAGCGCCGCATGCGCTCGCCCAGCACTTGCAGCAGCCATGCATCGGTCATCACCTCGATCTTGGCCTGCTCGGCCGTGATGGACAGCGTCTCCAGCGTATTGAGCAAGCGGCGGGCATCGCCATCGGCATAAGCGATCAAACGCTCAACAGCCTCATCTTCTATCGCTGGAACCGCATGTATCGCCTGGGCTTTCGCCACAATTTGCTGCAACTCCTCGGGCGTCAGGCTTTGCAGCACATACACAGCTGCACGAGACAGCAGTGCTGAGTTCACCTCAAACGATGGGTTTTCGGTCGTGGCACCAATAAAGGTGAACAGCCCACTCTCCACATGCGGCAAGAAGGCGTCTTGCTGGCTTTTGTTAAAGCGGTGCACCTCATCGACAAACACAATCGTGCGCTGCGGCATCAAGCCACTGCGTGCAGCTTCGGCTTTTTCTACTGCTTCACGAATATCTTTGACACCACCCAGCACGGCGCTGATGGCAATGAACTGCGCATCAAACGCATCAGCCATCAGTCGAGCAATGGTGGTCTTGCCCACACCGGGTGGACCCCAGAGAATGCAGCTGTGCGGGCGACCAGACTCAAAAGCCAGCCGCAAAGGCATGCCTTCGCCCAGAACATGCTGCTGCCCGACTACCTCACCCAAAGTGCGTGGACGTAAACGCTCTGGCAACGGCTGGTGCAGCGCAGCATTGCCACCTGTATTGACGTTGGACAAATCGACTTCGCCTTTCAGGGTTGTTTGAGATTTGGTCATATAACAGAACTTCAGATACGGCAAAATAAGTACTTCAGCGGATCTATGCTCTTCTTGCGCGATGGCTACCCCCATCGCCTTTGAGGACTGCATCACCTGACCAGCAAGCCACAAGCTTAACGGTACCGATGCCCCACACCGCTTGCCAGCGCTGCAATCCACGCTCGGCAACGCTTCTAAATCCTGATTGCACTGAATTTTGCAATTAGTGAGCGCTCACTAGATTCCGCAATCCCTTGATTTGCAACACACCTACCGCTTGCACTGACCTTGCTGCGGTGAATGAGATATTTCGGTTTTTTCCATGAAGACACTCAAAACGCGGGACATTGTCGCCCTCGGTTTCATGACCTTTGCGCTCTTTTTGGGCGCAGGCAACATCATCTTCCCGCCTAGCGTGGGCTTGGCTGCTGGCGAATTTCAGTGGTCGGCTGCGCTGGGATTTTTGCTGACCGGCGTGGGGCTTCCCCTGCTTGGCGTGGTCGCATTGGCACGCGTAGGCGGCGGCCTGGACACTCTGACCAGTCCCATCGGCCGTGCCGCCGGCACACTGATGGGCTTGTCCATTTACCTGACCATTGGCCCTTTCTTTGCCACGCCGCGCACGGCCACGGTTTCTTTTGAAGTGGGCATGGCTCCCTTCACCGGCAACACACCTGAAGCACTGCTGATTTTCACCATCGGCTACTTCGCTTTAGTGATGATGCTGTCGCTTTTTCCGGGCAAGTTGATGGACAACATCGGCAAAGTCATTACACCAGCACTCATCGTCGTGCTGGCCGTTCTGGGAGGAGCGGCCGTGATTGCACCTGCTGGAGCGATCACAGCACCCGCCATTGAGTACGCATCATCCGGTGCAGCCTTGGCCCAAGGCTTCTTGCAGGGTTACCAAACCATGGATGCCCTCGCCTCCTTGGTGTTTGGCATTGTGATTGTGTCCTCCATCAAGGCGGCGGGAGTGACCGACATCCGCCTGCACACCCGCTACACCATCATTGCAGGCACTATTGCCGCAGTCGGTTTAGGCTTGGTTTATCTGTCACTGATTTATCTGGGTGCCATGAGCGGCACCGTGATTGACCCCAACGCCAGTGGCGTGCAAATCTTGACCGCATACGTCGAGCACACCTTTGGCACCGGCGGCATTTTGCTGCTGGCCGCCGTCATTTTGCTGGCGTGCTTGACCACAGGCGTGGGTCTGGTCAGCGCCTGTTCCGCCTATTTCAGCGCGCTGCTGAATGTGCCGTACCGCACCGTGGTGATTGTTATGTCAGTATTCAGCGCTGCCGTAGCGAACCAGGGCCTGGCACAGCTGATCGCTGTGGCTGTCCCCGTGCTGGTGTGCATTTATCCGGTAGCGATTGCCTTGATCGCTCTGGGCCTGCTGTCCAAGCTGTGGAAGCACCCATCTCGCGTATTCATTCCTGTCATGAGCGTCGCCCTGATATTTGGCATTGTGGATGCCATCAAGGCCACAGGTTTTACCCAGATAGTGCCCACCGTGTTTGATGCAATGCCCGGCAGCGCCATGGGTCTGGGCTGGCTGGCTCCCGTGATCGTCGTTTTGGTGGTCGCAGGCACATTGGATCGCATCCGCCCCCTGCCTGCTATCGCACGCGCTTAAACGCACTTTCATAAAAAAGCCCCACTGGCCAACGACCAGTGGGGCTTTTTAAATGGTGCGCCATCGCACTTATTGCGTCATGACATCTGCCCCCACGGGCACTTCAAATTTGAAGTTGGCTGCAGGGAGCGAAGGCAGCACTTTCAGATTTTGAAAGCGAATCACCGAACGCTGCCCAAAACCATCCAGGATGTCCATTGCTGCCAGACTCTCGCCCTGAAACCCTACGCGTACATTCTTAAGCTGACCATCGGTTGATTTGGGTGTTGCCTCCACCCACTGCAGACCGTCGGCATCAGGGGCGGCCTTGAGTGTGAAGTCCTTTTTCAGGCTCGCCAAGTCATTGGCTGACGCCAAAATAGCCGCAGGCGTACTCCCCAGCGCCTGCGCTTGGTTACGCTGGGTTACCTGATTCAAATCCACGTCGTACAGCCACACCGTTTTGCCATCCGCCACGATGGTTTGCTCAAACGGCTTGGTATAGACAAACTTGAACTGCCCCGGGCGCTGGAACGAAAAATCACCGCTGCTGGTTTTGGTGCGCACAGGCTGCCCCTCTTTGGCTGGCGCTGTTACCGTTTGCGTAAATTGCGCCTGACCCGCTTTGGCGTTGCGCATGAATTGTTCCAAGCTTTGCAGCCCATCAGCCCATGCAGCCAAGGGCAAGGCAGCCAAAACTGCACATACACCTAAAGTCTTTTTCATCCAGATATTCCTTTCAAGGCATGGACTTGCGCCCCACCTCATGCTGGAGGCGCGAACTTATATCCGGCCTCTTTACTCCGGACGCGCTGGCACCAGTACTTCGCGCTGGCCACTGCTGGTAAGCGAACTCACCAAACCTGCTGCCTCCATCTGCTCGAGCAGATTGGCAGAGCGGTTGTAGCCAATGCGCAATTTGCGCTGCACATACGAAATACTCGCCTTGCGGTCCTTTAAAACAATTTCCACCGCTTGGTCGTACATCGGGTCTTTTTCGCCCCCGTCACCGCCCTCACCATCAGCGCCACCATCTTCCGACGTTGCTGCCTCAAGTACTCCTTCGATGTAATCGGGCTCGCCTTGTTCCTTCAAATAACTCACCACACGATGTACTTCTTCGTCTGACACAAAGGCACCGTGCACACGGATAGGCAGACCAGTACCGCTGGCCATATAGAGCATGTCACCCATGCCCAGCAGACTTTCCGCCCCCATCTGATCTAGAACGGTTCGGCTATCAATTTTGGATGACACCTGAAAAGCAATTCGTGTCGGAATGTTGGCCTTGATCAGGCCAGTAATCACATCCACACTGGGCCGCTGGGTAGCCAAAATCAGGTGAATGCCAGCAGCGCGCGCCTTTTGTGCCAGGCGTGCAATCAGCTCTTCAATCTTCTTGCCCACCACCATCATCAGGTCGGCCAGCTCATCAATCACGATCACAATGTGCGGCAGGCGATCCAGCGGTTCGGGTGACTCTGGCGTCAGACTGAAAGGGTTACCAATAATTTCACCCTTCACCTTGGCTTCACCAATCTTCGTGTTGTAACCCGCCAAGTTGCGCACACCCAGCTTGCTCATCAACTTGTAGCGGCGCTCCATCTCGGCCACACACCAATTGAGGCCATTTGCAGCCTGCTTCATATCCGTCACCACAGGGCTCAGCAAGTGCGGAATGCCTTCGTAAACAGACATCTCCAGCATCTTGGGGTCAATCATCAAGAGGCGCACATCCTTGGCCTCTGCTTTGTACAGCAGCGACAAAATCATGGCGTTGATACCCACCGACTTACCAGAACCCGTCGTTCCTGCCACCAGCACGTGGGGCATTTTGGCCAGGTCGGCGACCACGGGCTTGCCTTCAATGTCTTTGCCCAGACCCATCGTCAGCATGCTCTTGGCCTCGTGATAGACCTGAGAGCCCAGCACCTCTGACAGCCGGATCGACTGGCGCTTGGCATTGGGCAATTCCAAGGCCATGTAGTTTTTACCGGGAATAGTTTCAATCACCCGCACCGATACCAGTGACAGTGAACGCGCCAGATCCTTGCCCAGGTTCACCACCTGTGAGCCCTTCACACCCGTAGCCGGCTCAATCTCATAGCGAGTGACCACGGGGCCCGGCGTGGCCTGCACCACGCGCACTTCCACGCCAAAGTCTTTGAGCTTTTTCTCAATCAGGCGGCTGGTCATCTCCAGCGTATCGGGCGAAACACTCTCCTGCTTGGCAAGCGGTGCGTCCAGCAAGTCCACCTGCGGCAGACCACTTTCATGCATTTGGGAGTCTTGAAACAACGGTTTCTGGCGCTCTTTCAGAACACGCTCACTAGGCACTGCAGGTGCTGCCTGCGGTGTCACGATCAGCACGGGTTCATGGTGGGTCTCTTCAATTTCAATGCGCTCTTCTTCCACCACCTTCGCACGCTCTTGAGCAGCCTTGCGGCCTTGCGCCACATCTTTGCCTTTTTCACGGTTTTGCTGACTACGGCGCACCAGCCCTTCGATGCGAGCGCCCAGTTTTTCAGCCGCCTTGCCCCATGAGAAACGAAACACCAAGGCCATGGCCAGCACCATCAGCACAATGCCAATCAGGCCTGAGCCCGTAAAGCCCAGCCAGCGGACACCCCCCAATCCAAGGGAGTAGCCCACTACTCCCCCGGCATGCCCGGGTAAAAACGATTCAAAGCGATACAGGCGCGACCACTCCAGCGCACAACTCACCCCCACCAGCAAAAACACCCCGGTCCACCACTGCAAGCGCTCTTTCAAAGGAGTGTCCAACATGCTTTGGCCACGTACCCAACGCAAAGATGAACGCGCCAAGGTGTAGGCAGCCAGCAGCACAAGCCACCAGACAGACAGGCCGAAACCGAAGTAGCACGCGTCAGCTATCAAGGCACCCAGGCGTCCCATCCAGTTGTTCATCAGCGCCACATCGTTGCTACCAGAGGTAGACCACGCAGGATCCATGCTGGAGTAACTGAGCATCGCCAGCAGCCAGAAAAACAGGCCAAGCGAGCCAGCGATCAGGCAAATCTCATGACCAAACCGTGCCAAACCATTTCGGGGCACTGTTTTAACGGAATTTGCATTCAAGGCATTCGAGGAATAAGTCATACGCAGGCGGAAGCTTACCTTAGGCCCACCACTCTCCAACAAACGGTTGCAAACACCAATGCAAGCACTTGCAACATCCGATGAGTGACAAGGGTTCCGCCAGCTTTCTACAATGATCAATCGACCCGTGCAAGCGTCGGCAGTGATTCATTGGCCGACAGAGTATTCCACCGTACTGCCACACTGCTGTGGCAGCTTCCAAAGAAAAGCAACGATGTCCACCAACCAACACGCCAAAGTATTGATTCTGGGTTCCGGCCCTGCCGGCTACACCGCCGCCATCTACGCCGCACGCGCCAACCTCAGCCCCATGCTGGTCACAGGCATGGCCCAAGGTGGTCAGTTGATGACCACCACTGAAGTGGACAACTGGCCAGCCGACGTGAATGGCGTGCAAGGCCCGGAGCTGATGCAGCGTTTCATGGAACATGCCGAGCGCTTTAAGGCCCAGCTTGTGTTTGACCACATTCACAGTGTGGACCTATCCAAGCGCCCTTTCACCCTGACCGGTGACAGCGGCACTTACTCCTGCGACAGCTTGATCATCGCCACCGGTGCATCTGCCAAGTACTTGGGACTGCCTTCCGAAGAAGCCTTCATGGGTCGTGGCGTTTCAGGCTGCGCAACATGCGACGGTTTCTTTTACCGTGACCAGCCCGTATGTGTCGTGGGCGGTGGCAACACCGCAGTAGAAGAAGCGCTGTACCTGTCCAACATCGCCAGCAAGGTCACCGTGGTGCACCGCCGCGACAAATTCACGGCTGAGCCCATCTTGGTCGACCGCATGATGGAGAAGGTCAAGGAAGGAAAAATTGAACTCAAGACCCATTTCACGCTGGAAGAAGTCCTGGGCGACCAATCTGGCGTGACCGGTATTCGCGTCAAAAGCACAAAAGACGGGCACAGCGAAGATGTGGCCCTGCAAGGCTGTTTTATTGCCATCGGCCATGCACCCAACACAGAGATTTTCCAGGGTCAACTGACCATGGAAAACGGCTATATCGTCACGCAAGGCGGTCACAAAGGGTTTGCCACTCAAACCAGCGTACCCGGCGTATTTGCTGCTGGTGACGTACAAGACCATGTGTACCGTCAAGCTATCACCAGCGCAGGCACAGGCTGCATGGCAGCGTTGGATGCCCAGCGCTTCCTGGATCAATAAACGCCCACAGTCAGGGGTATTGCAGGCTTAAACCCTGCCATGCTCCGCCTTTTTTCACAAAGCCCGTATAATCGCTGGCTTTGCTGCAATTGGACGGTGTTTTTCACTGCGCCTGCTGTAACAAATTTGGGCTACCGCCACCCTTTATCTGGCGAGGTGAGGTTATCGACACATCTTTGTATCTGCAAAGGTTCGGCGTCGGTAGCCGTTTCAAATATCGGAGTGTCCAAATGGCACGCGTATGTGAAGTTACGGGCAAGAAGCCCATGGTGGGCAACAACGTTTCCCACGCAAACAACAAGACCAAGCGTCGTTTTCTGCCTAACCTGCAGTACCGTCGTTTCTGGGTTGAAACAGAAAACCGTTGGGTGCGTTTGCGCGTTTCCAGCGCTGCTCTGCGTTTGATCGACAAGAACGGCATCGACTCCGTGCTCGCAGACATGCGCGCCCGTGGCCAAGCTTAATTTCCACTGAAGGAGAATCAACATGGCTTCCAAAGGCGGACGCGAAAAGATTAAGCTGGCTTCTACTGCCGGTACAGGTCACTTCTACACCACAACCAAGAACAAGAAGACGATGCCTGAAAAGATGTCGATCACCAAGTTCGATCCCAAGGCTCGCAAGCA
>CAUQST010000047.1:0-28078 GCA_963520865.1 uncultured Comamonas sp. | reverse complement strand
TCTCCTTGCGAGGTCTCTACTTCTCAAGACGCTGGTTTTACGGGGGGATTACCCATGTACTCATACGCAGACAGGATTCGTGCAGTTGAGCTTTACATCAAGCTTGGCTTACGTGTTAGAGCCACGATTCGTCAGTTGGGATACCCAACCAAGAACGCATTGAAAGGCTGGTATCAGCACTACCTGAAGCATCAGGATTTGCCAGCAAGCCAAGTGCCAAGAGCACCGAAATATTCGCTGCAGCAAAGACAGGTTGCGGTTGCTCATTACCTCGCCCACGATCGCTGTATTGCTGCCACGATGAGGGCTTTGGGTTACCCGGGTCGAGGAACGTTGACTGCGTGGGTTCGGCAAGACTGCCCCGAGGCCAGCCAATCGATACTAGGCAGGTCTTGGCCGGTTACAAAGCCGGATGCTTTGATGTATGAAGGCGTGGTGCAACTGTGTACCCGCCAATCAAGCGCACAGGAGATTGCGGACAAGTTAGGGGTATGCCGAGGAACCTTGTACAACTGGAAAAATCAGTTGCTTGGCCCTTGCGCCCCCGCCTCGATGAAACACAGTCCAAAGCGATCGCCAGTGTTGGATGCAGCAGCGCTCAGGTGCCAAGTTGAATCATTGCGCCAGGATGTTCGGCGGCTGAAGATAGAGCGTGAACTTCTCAAGCAGGCCCATGAAATCTTAAAAAATGGGGCTGACATTGATCTGCATAGGCTGGCAAACAAAGATAAGGCTGTGCTGGTTGAAGCGCTGCACGGGCAGTATGAATTGCCAGAACTGCTTTGCCTTGTTGGCCTTGCTAGAAGCTCGTATTTTTACCATCGTGCCCGGCTGAAGCTGGCTGACAAATACTTGGATGTACGCCGAAGCATCACCGATATCTTCGACAGCAACTACCGTTGCTATGGATATCGCCGAGTCCAGGCATCCTTGCTCAAGGAGTGCACGGGCATCTCAGAGAAGGTGGTTCGTCGGCTAATGAAGCAGGAGGGGTTGATCGTGGTCAAGCCCAAACGCCGCAGATATAACTCATACCTTGGAGAGATAGGCGCTGCCCCGCAAAACCTCATCAATCGAGACTTCCATGCTGCTGCGCCGAATGAGAAGTGGCTTACCGACATCACTGAATTCCAGATTCCTTCCGGCAAGGTTTACCTGTCGCCAGTGATTGATTGCTTTGACGGGCTGGTGGTGAGCTGGTCCATTGGGACTCATCCCAACGCCAATCTCGTCAACACAATGCTGGATGCAGCCATTGATGCTGTTCAAGGCAGTGAGAGCCGCCCTATGATTCATTCTGATCGTGGAGCTCACTACCGCTGGCCGGGCTGGCTCTCGCGGGTGCACGATGCAAAGTTGGTTCGTTCAATGTCCCGCAAAGGGTGCTCACCAGACAACGCAGCATGCGAAGGCTTCTTTGGAAGGCTGAAAATGGAGTTGTTCTATCCCGGCAACTGGCAATCAACGACGATTGAGCAGTTCATTGAAGCCGTCGATACTTACATCCGTTGGTACAACGAAAAGCGCATCAAGGTATCTCTGGGGCGTTTAAGTCCTGTGGAATACAGGCAAAAACTTGGCCTAACCACATAAACCCAGTCCAAGTTTTTATCCGCACCCCCAGTGGGTCACTTCTGGATGGAAATCAACAGCCTGTCGTGATCGAGGCGGAATCAGCCCAATCACACGTTTTAAATGAAGTGACTTCAGGCTATTTAGCGCAGCTAACGCCACCTACCCGCGATAGCGTCGCACAGATGATTGCAGCTCATACACCGAAACGCTTACTTTGACGTAGGGCAGAGGTATGAGGAAAGCTCGACAATCAAAGCATGCAAGTTAGCGCTCCCACAGATGCCCCAGACGACGAGTTGAGTACAGCTCTTGAGTTCTTGGAGTCAGGACTTAGCCCCGCGAAGGTTCGAGTCAAAGGAATGGCGTTGATGCAAAAGCCGAAGCTGCGTCTCAAATTGGGTATCAAGCTACTGGATATTGCTGACAACGCCACGACTGAAAACTTAAAGGCTCACTATCGAGAGCTTGCGCGAATCGTGGGAGTGTCTGAAGCCGTGAGAGCGCTAGTGCGTGACTTTGAAGAAGTGAACAAAGTTAGTTGGTTCGATGTATCCAGCGAAGACAAGTCAGAGTGGCTGGATGAGCTGGACGCGTTGTGTCAGGGGCGCCAGGAGTGTCTGAGCTGCATGGGCGTCAAACTGTAGCCCAGCAAACAAGTTTTGCCAATGTGCCCCTGTATACAGGGCACAAAGGGAAGAAAAAACCCACCTAGGTGGGTGAAACGCTGGTTCTATGACCCAGCGCAGAGACATAAAGTGCCGGTGCCTTTCGGCGCTTCATGGGAAGGCATGAGGGAGGAGATCCATGAACCGGCTGAAAACCATATGCTGGAAACTCTGTGCGTTACACCTGGGATTCCTGGATAGCTGAATGCCGATCAGAGTGGCCCGCACAAGCAAAATTATCGCTTTGCAGCACGCTCTAACCCCAGTTTTCGCTTCAGCGTGTACAGCAGATTTTGAAAAAAGTCCTTTCGACCATTCCCAACTCGCAACGAGATCACATTGCGTGCAATCTCGGTGGAATTGGCTTGTTTTTTTCTCGAAGGGACACGCTTTGGCGCACTCTTCTCCGTAGTAGAGGCATCTACATGTTTCAGCCCGGTGTAAGGTCTGAATTCGATATGCTGAAGACGTTCCTTCATATGTCGCTCCCTCGTGGCGTACGCAACGTCCTGCCTGCGGATTAGTATGTGCAAACCATACTGGATCTGGTCAAACGTGACAATCTGGTTCCAACCCTATGCCAATACTTGGATCCGCCTACGTGAGGCGTCCTAGCAGGCCAAGATGGGCTTTACCTGCAGTGAGTTGCAAGGCAACTTTGAAGCCTTGACGATGGAAGTGGGCTTAGATTTTTCTTCAGAAGAACTCAAGGCCGAACAGCTAGCTTATGCACGATCAAAGCATGGCACAAGGCGATAAACGGACCCGCCGAGCGGTGCCATAAAGCTAGCGTTATGTGAGAAAAATAGCACTGCGGGCAATAGGTACCAAACGACTTCGCATTAAGTAGTGCTATCTAGCAGGCGCTTGGTCCGTGGAGATTACCAGAGGGACACTCAGAGCATCTGCCAGATTGTTTTCCGGCCGGGTCATGGGGCTTTCATCCCAAACTCACAGCATTTGCATGCCGTGCCCAATAGCACCGGCTTCTTTCTTCACTCCCCTACGTGTGCTGGGATTACTCACTTCGATGGGACTTTTTATTCGGAGGTGCTACATGGAAATGCACTACATCGGGCCTTTGCTGGGTCGAAGCGCACGCATCACCTTCCATGAGTTCGTGACCGAGTGCAGTTACAGCATTAACGGCCAGCTAAATTGGCGCGTCATCGACATAAACGGTAATGTCACCGAAGGCTGCGAGCAAGTGTCCTATTTACAGCTTTCAGACACTCTGCACTTTTTGAACTGGCAAGAGCAATCCGGCTCCACGGTCACTCAGTTGATTGATATCGAGGCAGGCAGCGTCAAAGCCTTTTGTACCGGACCGGAGGAAGACAGAAGTAATCTCTTCAGCGCATCAATGTTTTTTGAGGGCGAATTTGAATTTGCCTAGCACCCCTTCCCATCCTGTCCACTGTCTGCCATTTTGCAGGCTTTGTAGTTTATGTAGATTGCCTGTTTATGGCAGCAAATTCCAGCGCCGATGCCCAGTCTAGTTGCCGTCCTCTAACGGCATAGACCCGATGGGCACAGACAACACGCAGCACTGGCTCTCATTGAACAGCTGGAACTTTTACCCCACCCCGAAGGGGGCTGGCATCGGGATGCATAACGCGCCAGCGAAAAATTGACTTCCCAGACCCCGCCTGCGCGTTTTGGCGGCGACCGCTCTTGCTCCAAAGCCATTTACTTCTTGCTCTCAGACAGTGACATCTCGGTGTTGCACCACAGCAAAGCAGGTGAGGTGTGGCACTTTTACGCTGGCTCAGCGCTGAACGTGCACGAGTCGCAGGGCTACGTCGTGCAAAATGCCCGTTGCACTTTTTACAGCTAGCCATGAGCTAAGCGGCTCTTTGCCCCTACCTGCAATTTCCAAGAAACCAACAACAACGACATGACCAGCCAACAACAACGCGCAGAACTGCAACGACGCATTTGGGCCATTGCCAACGATGTACGAGGGGCCGTAGACGGCTGGGACTTCAAGCAATACGTGCTGGGCACTTTGTTCTATCGCTTCATCAGCGAGAACTTTGCCAACTACATCGAGGGCGGTGACGACAGCGTGGATTACGCTGCCTTGAACGATGCAGTGATCACCGCTGACATTCGTGAAGATGCCATCAAGACCAAGGGCTACTTCATCTACCCCAGCCAGTTGTTTGTGAACGTGGCTCAAAACGCGCACAACAACGACAGCCTGAACACAGACTTAGCAGCCATCTTTACGGCGATTGAAAGCTCTGCCAATGGCTATCCCTCAGAAAAAGACATCAAGGGGCTGTTTGCGGACTTTGACACCACAAGCAACCGCCTGGGCAACACCGTGGCCGACAAAAACAAGCGCCTGGCTGCGGTGCTCAAAGGCGTGGCAGAGCTGAACTTTGGTGAGTTTGGTGACAACCAGATTGACCTGTTTGGCGATGCGTATGAGTTCTTGATCTCCAACTACGCGGCCAACGCTGGCAAGTCGGGCGGTGAGTTCTTTACACCCCAGCATGTCTCCAAGCTGATTGCGCAGTTGGCCATGCACAAGCAAACCAGCGTCAACAAGATTTACGACCCAGCCTGCGGCTCTGGATCACTGCTGCTGCAAGCCAAAAAGCACTTTGATGCGCACATCATTGAAGATGGCTTTTTTGGGCAAGAGCTGAACCACACCACGTACAACTTGGCGCGGATGAATATGTTCTTGCACAACGTGAACTACGACAAGTTCAACATCCAGTTGGGTGACACGTTGGAAGATCCGCAGTTTGCCTATGACAAGCCGTTTGATGCCATCGTCTCCAACCCACCGTACTCGGTGAAGTGGATTGGCAGTGACGACCCGACGCTAATCAACGACGACCGCTTTGCCCCTGCTGGTGTGCTGGCCCCCAAGTCCAAGGCAGACATGGCCTTTGTGATGCACGCGCTGAGCTATCTGTCTAGCAAGGGCCGCGCTGCGATTGTGTGCTTTCCTGGCATCTTCTACCGTGGCGGCGCAGAGCAAAAGATTCGCAAGTATCTGGTCGATAACAACTTTGTGGAAACTGTCATCTCGCTGGCTCCCAACCTGTTCTTTGGCACCACGATTGCCGTGAACATTCTGGTGCTGTCCAAGAGCAAGAAAGATACCACCACCCAATTCATTGATGCCAGTGGTCTGTTCAAAAAAGAGACCAACAACAACGTGCTGCTGGATGAGCACATCGAGCAGATCATGGCTGTGTTTGACAGCAAAGCCAATGTGGATCACTTTGCACAGTCCGTACCTTTTGAGAAGGTAGCTGGCAATGACTACAACCTTTCCGTCAGCAGCTATGTAGAGGCTGAGGACACCCGCGAAGTGGTGGACATTGCCCAACTGAATGCGGAGCTAAAAACCACGGTGGCCAAGATCACCCAGCTACGTGCAGAGATTGATGCCATCGTGGCAGAGATTGAAGGCGAGGAGTTGGAAGCATGAGCAGCATCCATGACCTCATCGCCAAGCTTTGCCCAAGTGGAGTTTGTTTCAAGCGACTTGGAGATGTCGCCCGAATTAAGAATGGGAAAGACCATAAATCGCTGGCGGATGGAAAATATCCAGTCTATGGTTCTGGTGGAATCATGAGATATGCAAATAGCTACGCTTATGATAAACCTTCAGTTTTGATACCCAGAAAAGGCTCTCTTGATAATCTGTTCTTTGTTGATACTCCATTCTGGAATGTCGATACTATTTTCTATACAGAAATAGATGAAGCTCAAATTGATCCAAAATTCTTTTACTACTTTTTGCAAACTGTAGGTCTTGGCGAGATGAATCAAGCGGGTGGAGTGCCAAGCCAAACTCAGTCAGTATTAAATGAAATAAAAATACCAGCCCCTCCGATTCAGATACAGGCTGAAATCGTCCGCATTCTGGACGCAATGACCGCCCATACCGCAGAGCTTACCGCAGAGCTTACCGCTCGCAAAAAACAATACAACTACTACCGTGATAAGTTGTTTTTTTTTGAAGGCGTTGACGTGGATTACTTACCTATGGGACAGGAATCCGTCGGACAATTTATCCGTGGTGGTGGACTTCAGAAAAAGGACTTTACTGAGGTAGGTGTTGGCTGTATTCATTATGGCCAAATTTATACTCACTACGGAACGTTTGCAAATAAGACAAAAACCTTCGTGTCATTAGATTTTTTCAAGAAATCACGTAAAGCCAAATGTGGTGATTTGGTTGTCGCAACGACTAGTGAAAATGATGATGATGTTTGCAAAGCAGTTGCTTGGTTAGGAAATGAAGAGGTCGCTGTAAGTAGTGATGCATGCATTTATAGACATAAATTAAATCCAAAATATGTATCATACTTTTATCAAACAGAATATTTCCAGAAGCAAAAAAGACAATACATTACCGGAACTAAAGTCAGGCGCGTCAATGCTGATGATTTGGCAAAAATATTAATACCCATACCGACTACAGAGGAGCAAGATCGAATTGTTTCTATCTTAGATAAATTCGATGCACTGACTGCCTCCATCACCGAAGGCTTACCCCGCGAAATCGAGCTGCGCCAAAAACAATACGCCTACTACCGTGACCTGCTGCTGAGCTTCCCCCAAGCACAAACGGCTTAAAACCACATACCACTGCGCCTTGGCAACAGGGCGCTTTTTTTATGTGTGTTTTTGGCCTCTAGCCCTTTCTGCATCTGCGCAAGCTGCTATGGTTTGCATGAGCTGCCTGCCACCGCGTTCCACTGACTGAGTACCTATGAGCGATTACAAGACCATTGCGGAATCCAGAAACTTTATTGTTCTTGATAAGTACACCCCAGAGTGGAAGGCGGCAGAGGGCTACCAAACCGAAGATGCGCTGGAGCGTGAGCTGATTCAAGACTTGGTGAACCAGGGCTATGAGTTTGTGCCCAGCATCAACACACCTGAGAAGCTGTTGGCCAATGTGCGTGTAGCTTTGCAGGCACTGAACAACGTGCAGTTTGCAGATGCGGAGTGGCAACGCTTTGTGAGCGACTGGCTAGACAAGCCCAGCGAAGGCATCGTAGACAAGACCCGCAAGGTGCATGACGACCATGTGCATGATTTTGTGTTTGACGATGGCCGCATCCAGAACATCTATCTGTTCGATAAAAAGCACATCGCCCGCAACAAGCTGCAGGTGATCAAGCAGTTTGAGCAAAAGGGTAGCCACGCCAACCGCTATGACGTGACCATCTTGGTCAATGGCTTGCCACTGGTACAGGTGGAGTTGAAGAAGCGCGGCGTGGCCATTCGGGAAGCCTTTAACCAGGTACACCGCTACAGCAAAGAGAGCTTTAACAGCGACAACTCCCTATTCAAGTACCTGCAGTTGTTTGTGATCTCCAACGGCACGGACAGCCGTTACTTTGCCAACACCACCCAGCGCAACAAGAACAGCTTTGACTTCACCATGAACTGGGCGAAGTCCGACAACACGCTGATCAAGGACTTGAAGGACTTCACCGCCACGTTCTTCCAAAAGCACACGCTGCTGAATGTGCTGTTGAACTACTCCGTGTTTGACGTGAGCGATACGCTGCTGGTGATGCGCCCCTACCAGATTGCCGCCACGGAGCGCATTCTGTGGAAGATCAAGAGCACCTACGAGGCCAAGAACTGGAGCACGGTGGAAAGCGGTGGCTTTATCTGGCACACCACGGGTTCGGGCAAGACGCTGACGAGCTTTAAGGCAGCGCGGCTGGCTACGGAGCTTCAGTTCATCGACAAGGTGTTTTTTGTGGTGGACCGCAAGGACCTGGACTACCAGACCATGAAGGAGTACCAGCGGTTTTCGCCAGACAGCGTCAATGGATCAGACAGTACGGCGGGGCTGAAGCGCAATCTGGACAAAGATGACAACAAGATCATTGTCACCACCATCCAAAAGCTCAACAACCTGATGAAGAGCGAGGCCGACCTGCCCATCTACCACAAGCAGGTGGTGTTTATCTTTGACGAGTGCCACCGCAGCCAGTTTGGTGAGGCGCAAAAGAACCTCAAGAAGAAGTTCAAGAAGTTCTGCCAGTTTGGCTTTACGGGCACCCCGATCTTCCCTCAGAACGCATTAGGGGCTGAAACCACAGCCAGCGTGTTTGGGCGCGAGCTGCACTCTTACGTGATCACCGATGCGATCCGTGATGAGAAGGTGCTCAAGTTCAAGGTGGACTACAACGATGTGCGCCCCAAGTTCAAGGCCATCGAGAGCGAGCAGGACGAGAAAAAGCTCAGTGCCGCCGAGAACAAGCAAGCCTTGCTGCACCCGGATCGCATTAGCGAGATTACGCAGTACATCCTGCACAACTTCCACCAGAAAACCCACCGCTTGCACCCCGGTGCCAAGGGCTTTAACGCCATGTTTGCGGTCAGCAGCGTGGATGCTGCCAAGGCGTACTACGAGAGCTTCAAGGAGCAGCAAAAGGGCCGTGAGAAGCCGCTAAAGGTGGCCACCATCTTCTCGTTTGCTGCCAACGAGGAGCAGGATGCGATTGGCGATATTCAGGACGAAAGCCTGGATACCTCTGCCATGAATAGCAGTGCCAAAGAGTTCTTGACTGCTGCCATTAAAGACTACAACGCGCTGTTTGGCACCAGCTTTAGCGTGGATGGCGAGGGCTTTCAGAACTACTACCGTGATCTGGCCAAACAGGTCAAAGCCAAAGAGGTTGACTTGCTGATTGTGGTGGGCATGTTCCTGACAGGCTTTGATGCGCCCACATTGAACACCCTGTTTGTGGACAAGAACCTGCGCTTTCACGGCCTCATGCAGGCGTACTCCCGCACCAACCGCATTTATGACGCGACCAAGACCTTTGGCAACATCGTCACCTTCCGCGACTTGGAACAAGCCACGGTGGACGCCATCACGCTGTTTGGTGACAAGAACACCAAGAACGTTGTGCTGGAGAAGAGCTACCAGGAGTACATGGAAGGCTTTACCGATGTGGCCACAGGGGCTGCAAAGCGTGGCTTTATCGAGGTCGTTAAAGAGCTGGAAGAGCGCTTTCCTGACCCCGCGGCCATTGAGCAGGAGTCAGACAAGAAAGCCTTTGCCAAGCTGTTTGGTGAATACCTGCGCCTAGAAAACGTGCTGCAAAACTACGATGAGTTTGCCAGCCTGAAGGCTTTGCAAGAGGTGGATCTGAACGATCCTGCAGCCGTAGAGGACTTCAAGGCCAAGCACTACCTGAGCGATGAGGATGTGCAGGCACTTCAGGCCATCACCATGCCTGCGGAGCGCAAGGTGCAGGACTACCGCTCCACCTACAACGATGTGCGTGACTGGATACGCAAGGAGCGTGAAGGTGGCGGTGGTGGCGAAACCCCTTCGGCCATCGACTGGAACGATGTGGTGTTTGAAGTGGACTTGCTCAAGTCCCAAGAGATCAACCTGGACTACATCCTTGAGCTGATATTTGAGAACAACAAGAAGCTCAAAGACAAATCCACGCTGGTGGAAGATGTGCGCCGTGTGATTCGTGCCAGCATTGGCAACCGTGCCAAGGAAGAGTTGGTGGTGGACTTTATCAACCACACCAACTTGGATGACCTGGGCGACAAGGCCACGGTGATTGATGCCTTCTTCCAATACGCCCAGGCTGAGCAGCAGCGTGAAGCGCAGGCGTTGATTGATGAGGAGAAGCTGAATGTGGAAGCTGCCAAGCGTTACATCACCAACTCCCTCAAACGTGAATATGCCTCAGACAGCGGTACAGAGCTGAATGCTGTTTTGCCCAAAATGAGCCCTCTGAATCCGCAGTACCTCACCAAGAAGCAGACGGTGTTTCAGAAGATCGCTGCGTTTGTGGAGAAGTTCAAGGGGGTGGGTGGGCAGGTTTGAATCTGCCCCTCTCTTGCCGGAGAATCCATAGACTGCAAGAATGACAGCAAGGAGGTTGACCATGACCACTTACCGCCAACTACTCAGCCAAAGAGAGCGTATCCGCTCCATCGTCGCTCGTCACAAAGGCGCTAATCCGCGCCTGTTTGGATCGGTCGCGTCTGGTATGCAGCACGACTCCAGTGACGTTGATCTATTGATTGACATGATGCCTGGTGGCAGCTTGCTGGACTTGGTCAATATGCAAATGGAGCTGAGCAAGGAAATCGGCGTCCAGTTCGATGTGAACACTCCACGCAGCTTGCCAAAAAAATGGCGTGATACCGTGGTGCAAGGGGCTGTTGCGCTGTGAGTATTGATCCCGTCAAGCCAGAAAGGCTGCCTGACTATCTTCAAGATGCCATCAAGCGCATCGATATGGCCAGCATGTACTTGAGCAGCGCCTCTCCTGAGATGCAAGAACGACTGTGCGATGAAGACGACGACGCCATCGAAGTCAATATGCTGCGCGACTCCTTGGTACGCTGCATTGAGGTCGTTGGACAGTGCCTTCATAACGCACAAGCTGCTGATCCTAGCTTTGAAGCGCGCCATGCGTTGAATGCTTCAGGATGGTGGGGCATGCGCTCCAAAATCAGCCACGGTTATGACGGTGTCCAATATGACATCGTCTTGGCTGTGATCAAGCAAGACATGCCAGCACTCAGAGGCAAGCTAGTGACAGCGCTTGCTGAGTTGTAGAAGTAGAGGTGGTGCAGACTTGATCTGCGTACTTGATAGTGAGTGTGCGCTAACTACTGATGCGCCACACCCCTGCGGTAGCCTTACTCACGGCACCAGCCACGGAAGCTCGAACGAAAGCAATGAGAGGTTGGTATGCGCCTAGGCAATGTATTGCTTATTCTCTTTCAGGCAACCCCGCCACTTCCCAAGCCTGCTCAAAGTCATCCCACACGCCCCAGCCAATCTCATTACCTTTAAGGCGAACCTGCCACATACGATCAAGATACGGCTGCTGCTCTTTAGATGGAAGCTTTTGGATATAGCCCAGCGCTTGGGCAAACATCACACATAGCGAGTCATAGAAGCTTTCGTCTTCCGATGTGCATCGGTCAAGGGATTGAAAAACTTCCTCGCAATAGAAGACGCCCAGCTCAGCCAAGCCCTGGGGCTCACCTACTGCCTTTTTGTAATCTACTATGGCCTTCTTGGCTTTGGCAACTGACAGCGGTTTTCTAAGATCACTTGGATTGATCCACTGTGTAATAGTGTCCTTATAGGGCGCGAGGACATCACCTCCGCCCATTGCATAGCGTGCATGCAAAAACTGTTGCGTATCCTTGCTTGAGGCGTACAGATCTTTGATCAACTGCAGTAGCTCAGTTTTTTCTAAGCCAACGAGCTGAGCCTTTAGGTCACTCCAACACACTTTTTTCTTTGTCGTCATTTCTTTTTGAAGGCGGTTACTTCGAGTTCTTCAGCAAGATCGCTTTGCTGTAAGCCGTAAAGTCGCCTAAATGCTTGGTGATCACAGCCTCCACAATCGGTAGCTGCAGCGCTTGGTAGTCATGCACGGCAATATTGCGAAAACCCACCATTTTTTGCATGCGTGTGGCTAAGTCGCTCTCAATCCAGCCAGCTTGGGCCAACAAGGTGAATACGTCACGCGAGCTCTGTGGAATGCCAAGCCTTTCGCGGCGAATCAAGTGCTGCCCCATGTCCAGCGCGGCTTCACATGCCCGCTGCACATTCAAGATAGCGGCATCCTGGCGTGTGTGGTCCGACGCAAACGTGGATGGCGATTTTTCGTACTCTTCTTTAGCTCGTATCACACCGCGCTCAATGGTCGCTGCCTTGTTAATCAGTACGTCATCGACCATAGACAGTTCCTGTTGTTTGAATATCTTGCAGCAAACCTGCACGTGCCTCGTCTAAGGCAGTTTTTTGACTGAGGATGAAGCTCTCATAAAGCGCAGCTTGGCTGTCTTTAGTCCACACACACTTGCCAGTGGTGATGATGCGGTATTGCATGACCGTAGAAGCTGCCCTCAGGTCTAACAAGTCAACATCACACTTCACTAAGTTAGCCAACGAGCTG
The DNA here is from genome assembly GCA_963520865.1 of uncultured Comamonas sp. Classification (GTDB taxonomy): domain Bacteria; phylum Pseudomonadota; class Gammaproteobacteria; order Burkholderiales; family Burkholderiaceae_C; genus Comamonas. The sequence goes on along the minus strand of CAUQST010000047.1, from coordinate 15,891 downwards.
GACAAGTTCCACAACCCCTCGGCTGATAGCTCATCATCTGCCAGAAAAGCAACATCCAAGTCGCTTTCTGCCGTTGCATGGCCAGTGACTTGACTGCCAAAGACATACACAGCAGACAAGCTAGCAACTGCTTCTCTAAGGTGATTGACGATGCCTTGATAGTTCATGAGGGATTTGGATTTATACGCATTGATCTTGATTTTTTCACCGAATGCACCGTACTTGCTCGCGTTAACCCCTTGAGGCATCAGCTCTTGGCCGCAAGAAGCTTGAGAGCGTACGTTGAGAGACCTTCTTGAGACCGTCTTCCGTTGAAGCCACGCCCACTACAAATGTTGCCCAAGCATTCATCAACTCACGACGCTGCTCCAACAAGTCAGTACGGTGGTAAGCCGCTTCAACCTTGTCTTTGATCGTGTGCGCTAACGAACGCTCAGCCAGATCTCTAGAGTAACCGTGCTCACTACACCAGTCACGGAAGCTCGAACGAAAGCCATGGGCAGTTGCCACGCGCCCAGGCACATCGCTTTCAACATTCAACCTGCGCAACAGCGAAGTGATAGCCATATCTGAAAGCTCTCCCCGCACTCTTACTGAAGGGAAAACCAAGCTTTCATGTTGACCCCGTTGCTGCTGAAGAATTTCCATAGCCCTTGGAGACAACGGCACACGGTGGGTCAGCTTAGCCTTCATACGCTCAGCTGGCACGGTCCAAACTGCATTTTTCCAGTCTACCTCGGACCAAGTCATGCCCCGTGCTTCTCCTGACCGGCAGGCCGTCAGAATTACAAACTCAAGCAACTGCCGGGTTACATCGACACGCCCTTTTGTACGTAAGTTCTTCTGTACGAAAGCAGGAATCAGCCCCCAAGGCATTGCGGGGTGATGCTGTGTCCGTACAGCTTTGCCTGGCTGCTGTGGCAGAAGATGGGTAACTACGTCCACTGGGTTCGATTGACAGTGCCCATGCGCCCACCCCCAAGCCATCACCGTATGGATTCTTTGCTTGACGCGACTCGCCGTCTCCGCCTTTTCAAGCCAAATGGGCTTGAGCGCATCAGCCACATCAGCAGGCTGAATCTCAGCCAGTAGCTTTGCTCCCAACTTGGGAAAAACGTATTCAGTCAGGGTATTGATCCATTGCTGTCCGTGCTTTGGATTTTTCCAGCCCGGTAGCAAGTCTTTGTGCAAGATCTCGGCGGCTTCTTGAAACGTTGGAGCCTTTACAGCTTCTTCTTCCAGCGCCTTCTCAGCTAGAGGATCTTTCCCTTCTGCCAGCGTCACCCTCATTGCAGTAGCACGCTTCGCGACCTCTGCGATACCAATTTCTGGATACGAGCCCAGGCCTGCATTTCTACGCTTGCCGTTCACCGGGCTAACGTAGCGCAGCACCCATTTCCCCCTGCCTTTGGTTTTAGTTGGATGCAGTGCCAATCCCGTCACTCCGCCGTGTGGAATTGCTGCACTGTCAGGTTTGATGTTTCGAGCTTTTGCGTCTGTGATGACAGCCATTTGAGACCTCTATCGGTATGCCATCCAGTATGCCATCGGTATGCCATCTGGTATGCCATTTCACATTAGATAGATTTGGACAACTTAAGTCAAAACAAAACAAAAGTCATTCACTATCAATGACTTAACAATGAAAAATAAGAAGACAAAAGATCAATTTGGACGACTAATTAGCGGACACAGCCTCCGCCAGATAACAAAGAAAAAGCGCCTTTCAGGCGCTTTTTCTTTTTCCTCTATCACTCTGTCTGCTGTCAAATATTTGATTGATCCACACTGGATCGGCCCCTATCAGCTTTCTGTTGAGATGACTGCTGTATCTCAATTTCATTTTTTCAATCTCATACCACTAGCTTGCCCCAGCCATCGGGCATGCCACCAGTCATGCAAAGCCTGAGCTTCACCACTCAGGCTTTTTTGCATCTCGACCTCGACTGCAGTTGCTGACAAAGCCCTGCCCCGTAAAAATCACAATGTCGAGCACTGCTTTGCAAGCGACACGATCTTCGGTGCCACAGGCTTTCCTGCTCATCAGGCGAGCTTTAATTTGCACGCAAAACAGACCTGCCATTTCTCACTGTCGCTGGGTTCAATGCAGAGCCAACACCGGCACATGGCACTGCAGGGCAGGCAAAGCCACCCACTCTCTTGACACACGTCAAGATTGCATAGAAAAACACCTCTTATCTGAAGCATGGGGCTGTGCGCAAGAACTAGCATAGTTACAACCCATCTGATGGTTTTTACTCTTGCGAGGAGCTCTTATGGCATCTATGCCCGCACCCGAAACCGGCCCGATCACATCGAAACCGGAACCTGATTCAAATAGAAAACTAGCCTATCTGCTGCTGGGCCTGGTGCTGTACGGCATCGTTCTGGCCCTGCCCCAACCAGCGGGGCTGACGGACTCGGGCCAGGTGGCACTGGGCCTGCTGGTACTGGTGGTAGTGCTGTGGATCAGCGAATGCGTGTCACCCGCCAACAGTGCAGTGGTACTGACCGGCGCCGCCGTGCTGGGGCTGATGGGGACATCACTTACCGAAGGCGGTAAGGTGATGAATTCTTCGGCTGCGCTGAGCACCATGCTCACCGGCTTTTCGTCCACCGCTGTGCTGCTCGTGGCTGCCGCGCTGTTTCTGGCTGTAGCGCTCAAGCACACCGGACTGGACAAACGCATCGCACTGATCGTGATGAGCAAGATCGGCGTATCGCCCGCACGCCTGATTCTGGGGGCCATGATCGTTGGCTTTGTGCTGGCCTTGTTCATCCCATCTGCCACTGCCCGTGTGGGTGCAGTGATTCCAATCATGATTGGCATCACTGCCGCTCTGGGGCTGGCTGTGAACAGCTCGCTGGGTGCCACGCTGATGATCGTTACCGCCAGCGCTTGCTCCATCTTCAACATGGCCATCAAAACCGGCGCTGCACAGAACATCATCAGTCTGGACTTCATGCAGCAGGCTTTTGGGCGCACTGTCACCTGGGGCCAATGGTTTGTGACTGCACTGCCCTTCACCATCGGTATGTGCGTGGTGCTGTTCTTTGCCGCGCTGTGGATTTTGCGCCCCCAAGTGCCTGCAGGTGAAGACATGGCTGGCAAGCTGCGCCAGCAACTGGCCGAGCTGGGCCCGGTCACTGCCGTGGAAAAACGCCTGATCGCCGTAGCGGCATTGCTGCTGGTGATGTGGTCTACCGAAGGCATGCTTCACCCTTTTGACACCACTACCACCACCCAAATTGGTATTGCTCTGCTGCTGATGCCAAAAATTGGCGTGATGCACTGGTCGCAGGCTGAAAAGCTGGTGCCTTGGGGCACGATCGTGCTGTTTGCCGCGTCTATCTCGCTGGGTAATCTACTGTCCAAGACCGGCGCTGCAGGCTGGCTGGCACAGCAAACGCTGGGTCAGATGGGTCTGTCGGTACTGCCTGTCGTGGCGGTGATTGCTGCGCTGTCGGTGTTCAGCATCGTGCTGCACTTGGGCTTTGCTTCGGCCACCGGCCTGGCCAGCACCCTGATCCCCATCATGATCGCCTTCACGCAGACCCTGCCCGTCAGCCCTGAAACAGCTTTCGGCATCGTGATGATTCAAAGCTTTGTGGTCTCCTTCGGCTTCATACTGCCCACGAATGCGCCGCAGAACATGCTGTGCTACGGCACCAATGCCTTCAACACAGCCCAGTTCGCCAAGGTGGGCATTGTGGTCACTCTGGCGGGCCTGGGGTTGATTTTGCTGCTGTCCGCCACGCTGTGGCCTGCTATGGGAGTGCTGTAAATGGGTGCACGTATTGGCATTATTGGCGCAGGCCAAGTTGGTGCGGCAGCGGGCTATCTGCTGTCGGCCACACCCGGTATCAGCCAGGTCATTTTGGTTGACCAGAACATCGCCCGCGCTGCCGGTGAAGCCGCCGACATTGGCCACGCGGCCGCCTTTGGCACGGCGGCCCGCGTCAGCGAAGGCGACTATGCCGATCTGGCCGGAGCCTCGGTGGTGGTCATCACTGCGGGTGCCAGCCTAAAGCCCGGCCAGACTCGCCTGGAGTTGCTGCAACAGAACCTGAAGATGACGGACACCATCATCGGCCAAATTTTGAAAGTGGCGCCTGACGCCGTGCTGCTGTTTGCCACCAACCCGGTGGACGTAATGCCCGCCATCGCCGTTCACCGCTATGGGCTGCCACCGGGCCGTGCAATTGGCACGGGCTGCTCGCTGGACTCGATCCGTTTTCGCGACCGGCTGGCCGACTACCTGGGCGTGGCACCACCCTCTATCCACGCCTATGTGCTGGGTGAGCATGGTGACTCGTCCGTGCCCAACTGGAGCAGCGCCCAAGTGGCCGGCATGCCCGTTACGGCTTTTGCGGCGCAAGTGGGCCGCCCGATAGATGCGGCCATGCAGCTGCAAATTGCCGAAGATGTGCGCACCTCGGCCTACCGCATCAAGGCGGGCAAGGGTGTGTCCAACTTCGGTATTGGCGGCTGTATTGCACGCCTGGTGAAGGCCATCGTGGCCGATGAGCAATCGGTGTTTGCGGTGTCCACCTGCATGCCTGAGCTGCTGGGCGTGCGCGACACCTGCGTCTCCCTGCCCCATCTGATTGGCGCACGTGGAGCCTCCACCCCATTCATGCCAACCCTGGATGCGGCCGAAACCGAGGCACTGCGCAACAGCGCAGCCTTGCTGTCCACCACCATCGCCGACGGACTGCAATTGTTGTAACAACATAGCAATCAACAAAAAGCCAGCTCAGTCGAGCTGGCTTTTTTTGTGTCATCAGAGCATTGCTTTGCTGCTTCCACAACCGCTCTGTGGCAAAAGATACTGAAGTTTATGCAGCGATTGAAACAACCTCGCAGGACCGCGGGGTGACCTGTTCAGCAAACTGCTTATATTCACGCTGCAATGCATGGAGACACCACGCATGCAATCACCATCGCCATAAAAAAGATTCGGGAAGAGCCAAGGATCGCGGGGAGGTGATTCGTTGTCACCATGTCAGCCTTCGTATCCATTTTCGCTGGGTGCTTTTGCATCAACCATTTCACGCAAAGTCGGCAGGCTGGTGCGTGATTGGTACTACACCAGCGCCCATCCCATCAGGATCGAGCATTGATCAGCGCATTCCTAAACGACAGTACATGGTCAGAAATAGCTTGCTGCGCGGACTCTGAATCTCCTTGCTCCAGCGCATCCACAACCAGCTCGTGTTCGTTTTGCACTTCAGTCATATGCCCGCCGCTGGAAAGTGAGATGGCCCAAAAACGCTGTGAACGTGCATGCAGCACACGCAAGACATCGATAAGTACAGGATTGCGAGATGCAGTGGCCAGCACCTCATGAAACATGCCATCCAGGCTCATCACCTCAGCGACAGCACGGTTGGCTACCGCCTTGTTGTACGCCAAATTGATAGAGCGCAGCTGCTCAATCTCTGCCTTGGTGATGTTCTTGGCGGCCAGCTTCAGGCACAGCTTTTCATTGACAAGGCGCACATCAATCATGTGCAGCGCATCATCTATCGACAGAGGCGAAACCATCACGCCCTTGCGAGGAATGATCTGTATCAGCCCTTCGTTGCCAAGCCGATGCAGCGCATGGTTGATAGGTGTTCTGCCCATGGCCAGATCACTCATCAAAACAGCGGTGTTCAGGTACTCACCTGGCCTGTACACGAGGGTGGTTAAACGCTCATGCAAAAGCCCGTAAGCCTGCTCATTTTGCGAAACAGCTGAACTTCTTTTTTTGATTTCTCGGGGTATCACACGCATCTCCATTGTTCTATTCAGCGTCCAGCAATCTTATAAAAATTTCTGCCTGGCATGTTTCTCGCATTGGCTTGAGTGCAATCTTCGTGAAATTTCACAACAGTTTCAGAAAGAAGGGAAAACCCTCTTATGAGTGAAAGGGTTCTTCTTCTAAAGTCTCAGTGAAATTTCACAGTAATGGCAGATTGGTGCATCGCTGCACCACTTGTGCTCATCCTGGCCCTAGGCTTCCTGAAAGGACATCATCATGAAACGTGCTCTCTCTGTTTTTGCGCTCGCCTTTGCATCTTTCGTTCCCGCCGCACAGTCCGCTGACTTGCCTGCAACCAAGGTCAAAGTTGTTGGTGCTCTGAGCAATCTGACTCTGTACAACGATTTTGAGAAGCCTTTCTGGACCAAGACCATTCCTGAAGCTTCGGGCGGCAAGGTAACTGCAGACATCAAGGGCTTCAACGACATGGGCCTGAAGGGGCCGGAAGTCATCCGCTTGATGAGCTCCGGCGTGATCGAATTTGGTACTTCAACGTTGGCTTACTTTGCAGCTGACAACCCCATCAACGAGGCCATCGACCTCGCAGGTCTGGCCACTGACGTAAAGACCGCGCGCGCTGTCACGGATGCATTCCAGCCTGCCTACGAGAAGTTCTACGGCAACCAGGGCATCAAGGTGCTGGGCATGTCCACCTACCCCGCGCAGGTGCTGTTTTGCAATGCAGATATCAAGGATCTGTCTTCCCTGAAGGGCAAGAAGGTTCGTACCTCCAGCCGCACTCAAGCAGAGTTTGTGGAAGCTCTGGGCGGCCACAGCGTGACCATGGCTTTCGGTGAAGTGGTGCCTGCGCTGCAAAACAAGGTTGTGGACTGCGCGATCACGGGTTCGCTGTCTGGCTACTCCGCCAAGTGGTACGAGGTATCTACCCACCTGTACGCACTGCCAATCAACTGGAACCAGCAGATTCACGCAGTGAACAAGAAGTCCTGGGACAAGCTCAACCCTGGCGTTCAGGCACTGATCGCGGACAAGTACAAGAGCCTGGTCAATGACATCTGGGCTGGTGCTGAAAAGCAAACCCAGGAAGGCTACGACTGCAACACGGGCGCAGCTGCTTGCAAGGAAGCAGTGAAGGGCAAGATGGTTCTGGTCCAGCCAACCGAAGCTGACAAGGCAGCACTGAAGAAGATCTTTGAAGAGAAGGTGCTGACCAAGTGGGCTGCTCGCTGCAACGCGCAATGCGTGGGTGACTTCAACGCGACGATCGGCAAGGTCGTGGGTCTGACTGCAAAGAAGTAATCCTTCTTTAAACGGCATGGAATTGGCGGATGCGTCCGCCAAGCTTTAAAGGGAGGACGAGTCATGAACCTAGCTGCACAAAAACAGTGGGCTCCGCTTCGCTTGGCCACCGTACTTTCGCAGTACGCGGTCTGGGCAGCAGGATCCCTTCTTATTGCCAGCGTCTTGCTTATTTGCTTTGACGTTGTCGCCCGCAAGTTCTGGAACTTCACCACTGGTGGTGCCGATGAACTGTCAAGTTTTGCTTTTGCCATCAGCACCAGCTGGGCTCTGGCCTTTGCCACCCTCCAGCGCGCCAATGTGCGTGTGGACGTTCTCTACCAGAAGCTGCCAGTCAAGCTGGCCGCTTTCCTGGACTGGCTGTCTGTAGTGGCTCTGGGTGTTTTCATGGTCTTCCTGACCTACTACGCCTGGGACGTGCTGGCCGCTTCATGGATACAAAACTCCACAGCCAACTCCACCATGGCAACCCCTCTTTGGATTCCACAGGGCATGTGGTTCATCGGTCTGGCCTGGATGTGCATCGTGATGACCTTGATGCTTGCCCGATCGTCTTACCTGCTGGTGACTGGTGACATCAGTGCATTGCAGCTGTTGTGCGGTGTGCGCTCCGCACAAGAAGAAGCGCAAGAAGAGGCCGCCAACGGCGAGCGTTTGATCCAGTCCGAGAGAGAGCAGGTGAAAGCATGATTGCAACCGCAATGACCATTTTGCTGGTGCTTATCGGGTTGAGTATCCCGGTTGGCGCCGCCCTTGGCGTTCTGGGCCTGACTCTGGACCCCATGTTTTCTGAGCTTCCGCTGACGCGAGCACTTGGCGAGATCTCGTGGAACTCCAACAACGAGTTCCTGCTGGTCGCCATTCCTTTGTTCATCTTGCTGGGCGAGGTGCTGCTGCGCGCTGGCCTGGCAGAGAAGATGTACCAGTCCATGAGCCTGTGGCTTTCGTGGCTGCCTGGTGGCTTGATGCACGCCAACATCGGGGCGTCCACGCTGTTCTCGGCCACTTCCGGCTCCAGCGTGGCCACTTCCGCCACCGTAGGCACGGTGGCCATTCCGCAGATCAAGAAGCACGGCTACAAGGAATCGCTGTTCCTGGGCAGCCTGGCTGCTGGCGGCACCTTGGGCATCTTGATTCCGCCGTCGATCAACCTGGTGCTGTACGGCGTTCTCACCAACTCTTCCGTGCCCAAGCTGTATCTGGCCGGCATCATCCCCGGCTTCATGCTGGCGAGCTTGTTCATCCTCACGATCATCATCGCTTGCGTTCTCAAGCCTGAATGGGGTGGAAAGAAGATCTACGCCAGCTGGGGTGAGCGTTTTCGCAGCCTCGTGAACCTGCTGCCTCCGCTGGGCATCTTCTTTTTGGTGGTGGGATCAATCTACGCAGGTCTGGCAACCCCTACAGAGGCAGCTGCTCTGGGCGTCTTCGGTGCGCTGGTGCTGGCTGCGTTCTACCGCCGCCTGTCTTTGAACATGCTGCGCGAGGCCATCGAAGGCACGATGAAGTCCACCGCAATGATCATGCTGATTGTGATCGCAGCGGCCTTCTTGAACTTCGTGATGTCTGCCACTGGTTTGACCAACGCGATTACTGACTTCATCGGTGGCCTGGGTCTGTCTTCAGGCTGGATGCTGCTGGTCCTGGTGATCTTCTATCTGGTGCTTGGCTGCTTCATGGAAACGCTGTCCATGATGATCACCACGATCCCCATCGTGGCGCCCGTGATGATCGGTCTGGGCTACGACCCCGTATGGCTTGGAATCATGATCATCATTTTGGTTGAAGCCGCCTTGATCACCCCACCTGTAGGCATGAACCTCTTCGTCGTGCAGAGCTTGCGCAAGTCTGGCTCCATGAACGACGTGATTGTGGGTTCACTGCCCTTCGTAGCAGCCATGTTCGTGATGCTGCTGCTGCTGGCCCTCTTCCCAGCCATTGCCATGTGGATGCCCACCACCTTCGGCTAACTGTTTTTTGAAATCATTGGAAATACAAATGCAAGCTACCTTCAACATCGAATCCAAAGGGCAGACCCGTGCCGTGGAAGTTGAACTGAACCACCTGATCGTTGCAGGCTGGGCTGGCCGTGACATTGCCGCCATTGAGCACCACATCGAAGAGCTGGCCGCCATTGGCGTGCCGCGCCCAACCAGCGTTCCCTTGTACTACCGCATCGGCGCAAACCAGTTCACGCAAGAGCCTGTGGTGCAGGTCGTGGGCCCACACTCATCCGGTGAAATCGAAGCACTGGTGTTTGAGGCCGAAGGCCAGCTGTGCCTGAGCATTGCCTCTGACCACACAGACCGCAAGCTGGAGGCTTACAGCGTGGCTTTGTCCAAACAAGTGTGCGCCAAGCCAGCGGCCAAAGATGCTTGGCTGTACGCTGACGTGGAAAACCACATCGACTCGCTGATCCTGCGCTCCTGGATCATTGAAAATGGTGAACGCAAGCAGTATCAGGATGGCCCCATGTCCACCCTGCGCACGCCACGCGATTTGATCAGCGGCTATGACGGTACATTCGCGCAAGGCACTGTGATGACCTGTGGCACTGTTGGCGCTATTGGTGGCATTCGTCCATCGACAGTGTTCGAGATGGAGCTGCACGACCCGGTGTTAAACCGCTCGCTGCACCACCGCTACGAAATTGAAATTCTGCCCGAAGTTGCCTGATAAAGATTGCAGCCATGTCCAAACATTGTGTTCAACGAACCGAAGAAGCACTGCAAGCGATTGCAGCCGCTGGTGATGAAGGTGCTCGTATCTTCGTCAAGGTTTACACCGCATCCGCAAGGGCAGAGGCTGCAGCAGCCGATGCCCGCGCCGCAGCAGGCATCTCTTTGAGCCCTATCGATGGCCGCATCGTGTCAATCAAAGACCTGTTTGATGTGGCCGGCGAGCCCACTACCGCTGGCTCCAAGGTGCGGTGTGCAGCGCCACCAGCCCAGCAAGACGCAGTCATCGTGCAGCGTCTGCGCTGCGCAGGCGCTGTGATCATTGGCAAAACCAACATGACCGAGTTCGCCTTCTCGGGCATCGGCATCAATCCACACTACGGCACCCCAGGCAATGCCAAGGATGCAGCCCGCATCCCCGGGGGCTCGTCTTCTGGCGCGGGGGTTGCTGTGGCACGCGGCATGTGTGAAATTGCAATTGGCTCCGACACCGGCGGCTCCATTCGCATTCCCTCTGCGCTGAACGGTGTCACCGGCTTCAAGCCTACGCAGGCCCGGGTGACCCGGGAAGGAGCATTTCCCCTGTCGTACTCACTGGACACCGTTGGCCCATTGGCCAACGATGTGCTTGACTGTGCCAAGACCGATGCCGTATTGGCTGGCCAGAAATGGGAGCCACTGGTCGTGCGAAGCGTTGATGGCCTGCGTGTCGGCATTCCTCGTGGTCTGCTCTTTACCCATGCGGACGAGCAAGTGCTCAACGCGTTTGAATCGGCATTGAAGCAGTTGGCAGCCAACGGTGTCAAAGCAACGGACGCTGATCTTGACCACCTGCTTGGCGCGCCATTCAAGCTTCAGGAGAACGGCACCTTGATTGCCTGTGAGGCAGCTCAGATCCACCAGGAGCTGTTTGCCAGCGGCAAAGATGATCAGCTGGACGACTTGGTCAAAGCACGTATTACCCGTGGGCAAACGGTTCCAGCTTCACACTACGTTTCCGTTCAGCAAGCGCGTGCCAAGTTGCAGCCGCAGCTCGATGCGGCCATCGCTGACTTTGATGTACTGCTGCTGCCCACAGTTCCGGTTGTGGCGCCGACGATCCAAAGCCTTGAAGACGCAGCTGAGTTCAACCGAGTCAACATGCTGGTTCTGCGCAACCCATCCGTCTTCAACTTCTACGACCTGCCTGCAGCGTCTATCCCATTGCCACGCTCTCAAGATGAGCTGCCAGTTGGCCTGATGGTGGTTGGCAAGCGAGGTGGTGACCGCGATTTGCTGGCGCTCGCCCAAGCCATCAGCGCCAGTGTTTAAGGTCTAAAAAAACGCTCTCTCAGAGCTGCAAAAGCACCGAGATCCACGAAGCGCGCACCTCTGATGGCAGCAGCCATTTCAGTCACGTTTCGTGGATGTCCCAGTGCTTTCAAAGCGGATACCCAGCCGCCTGGGTCATTCATCCGCTACATGCGGCTTATGCCTGCACTTTGGCCACCGGAATGTAGAGCTGGCCACCCGTGCGGTTAAATTCCTCCGCTTTGGCCTGCATGCCTGCTGCAATGCCCTGCCCCTCAGCCAGCCCCTTGGCTGCGGCAAATTCACGCACTTCCTGCGTGATTTTCATGGAGCAAAATTTTGGGCCGCACATAGAGCAAAAGTGAGCCACTTTTGCGCTGTCCTTGGGCAAGGTTTCATCGTGATAGGCGCGGGCCGTGTCAGGGTCGAGCCCCAGGTTGAACTGGTCTTCCCAGCGGAAGTCAAAGCGTGCCTGGCTCAGCGCATCATCACGTGAACGTGCACCCGGATGACCCTTGGCTACATCAGCCGCATGCGCCGCAATCTTGTACGCAATGATGCCTTGCTTGACGTCATCACGATCAGGCAACCCCAGGTGCTCCTTGGGCGTCACGTAGCACAGCATGGCCGTTCCCATCCAGCCAATCAGGGCCGCACCAATGGCCGATGCAATGTGGTCATACCCGGGGGCAATGTCGATGGTCAGCGGGCCCAGTGTGTAGAACGGCGCTTCGTGGCAAGTTTTGAGCTGCTCGGTCATGTTGGCCTGAATCATGTGCAAAGGCACATGGCCGGGGCCTTCAATCATGGTTTGCACATCGTGCTTCCATGCCACTTGCGTCAGCTCGCCCAGTGTGGCCAGTTCAGCAAACTGTGCTTCATCGTTGGCATCAGAGGCGCAGCCGGGGCGCAGACCATCGCCCAGCGAGAAGCTCACGTCGTACTGCTTCATGATGTCGCAGATGTCTTCAAAGTGCTCGTACAAGAAGCTCTCGCGGTGGTGTGCCATGCACCACTTGGCCATGATGGAGCCACCGCGCGAGACAATCCCCGTGCGGCGCTGCGCCGTCAGGTGGATATAGGCCAGACGCACACCGGAGTGGATGGTGAAATAGTCCACCCCCTGCTCGGCCTGCTCAATCAATGTGTCGCGAAAGATAGGCCAGGTCAGGTCTTCGGCAATGCCGCCCACCTTTTCCAGCGCCTGGTAAATAGGCACCGTGCCAATTGGCACAGGCGAGTTGCGCACGATCCAGTCACGCGTGGTGTGAATGTTCTTGCCGGTGGACAAATCCATCACGTTGTCCGCGCCCCAGCGAATGGCCCAGACCAGCTTTTCCACTTCTTCTTCGATGCTGGACGTCACGGCCGAGTTGCCGATGTTGGCGTTGATCTTGACCTTGAAATTACGGCCAATCGCCATGGGCTCAATTTCAGGGTGATTGATGTTCGCCGGAATGATGGCGCGGCCACGGGCCACTTCGTCACGCACAAACTCAGGGGTGATGATTTTGGGAATGCTGGCACCCAGGCTGTTGCCAGCCAGACGCGTTTCACGCGCGGTGTCTTGCTGGTACTGCTGCATCCATTCACGGCGGCCGTTTTCACGCAGCGCCACATATTCCATCTCCGGCGTGATGATGCCGCGCTTGGCGTAGTGCATCTGGGTCACGTTCTGGCCAGATTTAGCGCGGCGCGGCTGGCGCTGCAGGGCTGCAGCTTCTGCACGCAGCTGAGCGACACGGTGGTCCTCTTCCCCGCGCTTGCCACCGTCATCGAGCGCCATGCGCGGGCGTCCCACGTAGAACTCGCTGTCGCCACGCGCCTCTATCCATGCACCGCGCACGCTGGCCAGCCCTTGGCGCACGTCGATCTGCGCCTGGGGGTCGGTGTAAGGGCCGGATGTGTCATAGACACTGACCTGCTCGCCGTTAGTCAGGGCAATATCACGCACCGGCACACGCAACTCCGGGTGCAATGCACCGCTGAGATAGCTTTTGGTGGATGCAGGAAAAGGCTGCCGCGACTGGGCCAGCAGCTGTGCAAAACGGGTGGCATCTGGTGCATTGCCAGCGGCGGGGGTAAAGATGGAATCAGGTGCGTTCATCGCGGTCTCCTCAAAGGCCAAAGCGGGGATAAAGCGCTCCGAGGAATGCGTGGCTCTGATCTGGCCGTAGCTTGCGATGGACTACTTCCATCACAGACCACGGTGCACCTTGGTGAAGCGCGAGATACCAAGGATTCGGTATCGTCTTTACCAACCGGAATCTGCTGATTGCGGCCATGGCTGACGCGCCATGAGGACAGTCCATAAAAGACAAAACCCCAGTGCGCGAGGCGCCTGGGGTGTGCTGCGCCACATGAATCACGGCGGAGGACATGGATATGCCATCAAGCTGTCATTCACTGGCCCTGCGTCAGGGTCCCGCTCTTCTTACGCCGGTATGAACCGGATCAAGTTCGTCGGGTTCGCTAATCAGAGATTTTTCAATCTCTTTTTGCATCTCAGCGCTTTCGCACACCCCGGAGCTGCTCAAAGTATAGCGACCTTTGGCAGCAACAGCGCATGCCGCATGCGGGGGCCTAGGGGTAAAAACTTTTCCACCTCTACCATTGCACCAGTTTATACAACTCGTAGTGCTGCTGGTGCACGTGGAGCGACAAGAATGCAGCCTAGCCCTTGGGATTGGCGATTACGTCCATCCAAGGCCTGGGGCATGTAACGCGGCCACCAAGTCATACGTCCACGTCGTACGCGTTACTCACATGCACAGCTATGCAAGAACAGACTATGTTCAACGCTGTGTAACCCAAGGTGTGCACAGCGGTGCCCACTTCCCCACTCGAGCCCAAAAAAGACTATGGAACTGCGTCAGTTGCGCTACTTTGTACGCGTTGTAGAACTCGGCTCCATGAGCCGGGCAGCACTGGATTTGAACCTGGTGCAATCCGCACTCAGCCAGCAGATCAGCCGCCTAGAAGGGGAGTTGAGCACCCGCTTGCTGCAACGCACCAGCAAAGGCACGGTGCCGACCGAAGCGGGCATTGCCTTCTTTCACGAAGCACAGCTGACATTGCGCCATTCTGAGCAAGCCATTCGGGCTGCACAGCAAGCTCGACTGTCTGGCGCGGTGAGCATTGGCCTGTCTCCCACCATTGCATCGGTGCTGGGTCTGCCGCTGATGAAAGCCATGCGTGAACGCTATCCCGAGGTGCGGCTGCACATGGTGTCTGCGCTCTCAGGGCACCTGACCAGCCTGCTCAATGCCCGCCAGCTGGATCTGGCCATCTTGTTTGACGACAAAAACGCTAGACGCTGGAGCGTGCTGCCGCTGCTGGAAGAAAAGCTCTACCTCATCCAGTCCAGGCAGCACCCTGTCTGCCCGCACACGGCCACCACCAGCATGGCGCAGTTGCGGGGTGTGCCGCTAATCCTGCCATCGGGTACGCATGGGCTGCGCTACTCCATCGTCACCGCGTTTGCGCACGCAGGCATCCCCTTGAACATGGCGCTGGAAATTGATGGGTTGCCCCTGCTGATGGAAGCCGTCATGGCGGGTATGGGGGCCACCGTGCAGCCGTGGTCTGCCGTCAAGCTGTACCACGCCACGGAAGAAGTGTTTCAGTGGTCCGAAATCATTGACGGACAGGTGCGCCGCCCCGCCATGCTGTGCGGCCTGTCTGAAGACGAGCTCTCACCCGCCGCGCTGGCTGCCCGGGTGGTGCTGCTGGACTGCACCAGGCAACTGGTAAGCAGTGGCGCGTGGGCGGGTGCCACGCTGAGTCATCACGAAAACTGATACCCCCATTCCATTTGCCACCTGCCTCACCCTGAACGATCTGCCTAGAGTTCACATTCCCCACGAGTGAGACTGCAAGGAGAGAGATTCATGGACACCGATGTTCTGGTCATCGGTGGTGGCAATGCCGCCCTGTGCGCCGCGCTGATGGCGCGCGAAGCAGGTGCGCGCGTGCTGCTGCTGGAGTCCGCACCGCGCGAATGGCGCGGCGGCAACTCCGCCCACACCCGCAACCTGCGCTGCATGCACGATGCACCGCAAGACGTGCTGGTAGAGGCCTACCCCGAAGAAGAGTACTGGCAAGACTTGCTCAAGGTCACAGGGGGTATCACCAACGAGCATCTGGCCCGCATGGTGATCCGCGCCTCCTCCACCTGCCGCAGCTGGATGCGCAAGCACGGCGTGCACTTTCAGCCGCCACTGTCTGGTGCTTTGCACGTGGCACGCACCAACGCTTTCTTCATGGGTGGTGGCAAGGCACTGGTCAACGCCTACTACCGCAGTGCTGAAAAGCTGGGCATTGAAATTCGCTACGAGTCGCCTGTGGATCGCCTCGATATTGAAGACGGTGTCTTTCAAGCCGCATGGGTCAACGGCCAGCGCATCACAGCCAAAAGCTGTGTGCTGGCGGCCGGTGGGTTTGAATCCAACCGTGAATGGCTGCGCGAGGCCTGGGGCCAGAACGAGCGCGGCGAATGGTCGGCAGACAACTTCATCATCCGCGGCACTGCGTTCAACAAGGGCGTACTGCTTAAACACCTGCTCGATGATCACCAGGTCGATGGCATTGGTGACCCCACACAGGCGCACATGGTGGCCATTGATGCCCGCGCCCCGCTGTATGACGGCGGTATCTGCACCCGCATTGACTGCGTCTCGCTGGGCGTGGTGGTCAACCGGGATGCAGAGCGTTTTTACGACGAAGGCGAAGACTTCTGGCCCAAGCGCTATGCCATCTGGGGACGCCTGGTGGCACAGCAGCCTGGGCAGATTGCGTATTCCATCATCGACAGCAAAGCCATTGGCCGCTTCATGCCGCCGGTGTTTCCGGGCGTG
>CAUQST010000046.1:0-28653 GCA_963520865.1 uncultured Comamonas sp. | reverse complement strand
TTGCTGGGTGTGCTCTTGCTGGGTGTGCTCTTGCTGGGTGTGCTCTTGCTGGGTGCGGCCTTCGCTGCACCAGATGCCGCCGCCTTCACGGGTTGCACCTGCGCCACAGCTTTGCGCACCATGTCCCCGGCCGTTTTCACCGCCGTCTTGGCAAACTCTGAGCCCATCTGGGTTGCCTTGGCCATGGCTTGCTGCTGTGCAGGGTCTTGCATTGCCTGTTGCGCAATATGCTGAAACTGCTGCGTCAACGCGCCCCACCATTGCATGGCCGTGGCCATGTTGGCTGCCTGCGCTGCCGAATCTGGTGCAGCACCTGCTCCCGCCGCTTCTGCCTTGGGAGTGTCTGCCTTGGGGGCATCAGGTTCAGGCGCTGCAGATGGCTGGGCTGGGGGTTCTGAGGTAGGCTGCGCTGCTGGCTGTGCTGCACCCGACAGGGGCCAGCCCGACAAATTACTGGCCGCGTCCGCTGGCGCTACTGCCGCCGCTGCGCCCGCCGCGAAAGGAAATGCTTTGGCCAGATCAGTCAGATTGACGTTCATGCCTTTGAGCGTAGACAGCGTCATTTTCTGCACTTGCAACGCCTGCACCGTTGCACTGAGTGCGCGGTTGTTTTGCTCGAGCCAAAACTGCACCGCCTTGAGCTCTTCAATGCGCTTGTCGATTTCTTCTACGCTCATGGTGGGGGCCACCCAATGCGAGAAAGAAGGCATGGCTGCTGGGGGCTGCCCGGCTTTACTGAGGTTTTGCAGAAAATCAAAGCCCGGAATAAATTTTCCGAAGCCAAAAGCCGATGAATCGCTCATACCCACCTCCTGCAGTAAGCCAGATAAAAAAGCCCGGGCACCTCGATGCCCGGGCTGCTTATGACAAGCTTAATGCACAAGTGCGTACGCCTTGCAGCGCACGTGCAACTTGTGACTTTTGTGCTTAATGCCCGTGCCCATGTCCGTGCGCTGGGGCCGTGGACTTGCCTGGCTGGCCAGCACCAGGGGCTGTGCGCTTGACGGGCACTTGCAGGTGCAACCGCGACGTAGCGCCTTTGGCGTCTTGGAAAACCAAAGTCACGGGCACGTCAGAACCATCTTTCAAAGGCGCTTTCAGCTGCTGAAACATCAAGTGGTAGCCGCCGGGCTTGAGCTCCACCATCTGCCCTTCGGGCAGCTCCAGCGCGTCGATCTGGCGCATGCGCATCACATCGCCGTCCATCTTCATTTCATGGATTTCACCCGAGGCAGCAACGGGTGTCTCTACCCCTACCAGCCGCAATGGCTCTCGTGCCGTCAATTGCATGAATGCCCCTGAGGCCTGCTGCCCCGCGACGCTGACACGTGCCCATACGTTGTCTGCTTGCACATGGGCAGCATCTGGGTGGGCCCACACAGGGGCGACAAAGCAAGCACTGAGCAGCGCGCAGGACAGCCATGTTGTTGTCTTAGACATCACAAAATTCTTTCAAAAAATCCATCACTCGCAGCGCACATCTTGCGCCGCACATTCATGCAAAGAAAGTGTGTCTAAACAGGTGGCCCGCGAGCCGGTGGCCACTGCCCCGGCATGGCCATGTGCGCCGTCTTAACTGGCTCTAGTGGCACCAGCTGTGGCGCTGCGGGCTGTGGGCTGCTGTGCATGCCGGGCGGTGGGGCCAGCACCGGCAGGCACAGGGGGCAATCGATTAAATGGTGCAGCGCAGCAGCGTCGCCATGCTCTGTGTGCGTGACTGGATTAGGTGCCCATTGCGCAACGATCGCGCCAGAGCACAGGCGCTCCACCCCTTGGGCAGCCGTGTGCGCACGCGCCAGCGGTGCCCACACCCCTGCCGCAACCACGCACAGCCACAGCGCCAGTACACCAGTGATGGTGCGGCGCGAGAGGTGCGAAGCGGGCAAGAACAGCATGGAGGGCATTTTAGATAAAGCGGACAAAGTGCATAGCGATATCACCCCATGCTTTCCATGCAATCGGTCTTCAGCGTGGATTCAATCAAAGCTGGCGGCGCTCATTTCAGGTGTGCAAATTTCCTTCCAGAAATCGCAACAACCCGCTGGCGCGGCGCGTCGGGCTGGCAATGGCCGTGGTCAGCAATCCGGGACGCTCCGCCATCAGCGTGAAATGCTCACGCGCCCGGGTAATACCGGTATAGACCAGCTCACGCCCAAGCACGCCCCCCGCCTGTGCAGACAGCACCAGTACCGTATGTTCAAACTCCGAGCCCTGGCTTTTGTGCACCGTCATGGCAAAAGCCGTCTCGACATGCGCCAAGCGTGCCACGCTTACAGAACGCAAGTCATCCCCCTGCAGAAAATACACCCGCAAAGGATTGCCAGCCGCCGCACTGGGCAAGGCCATGCCAATGTCACCGTTGAACACGCCCAGCGCGGCATCGTTGCGCATGACCATCACCGGGCGTCCCGCGTACCACTCCCCTTCAGGCGCAATCACGCCTTGTGCACGCAAGGCACTGACAATGGACTGGTTCAGGCCTGCCACGCCCCACGCCCCTTCACGCACAGCGCACAGCAAGCGAAAGCGGTCAAACGCCTGCAAAACATCACACACCCAGCGGTGATGGGCTGTCTCTATATCTGCACGGGTTTTCACATCCGCCCAGCGCTGCAAGGCATCCACATACGCGCCATAGCCCGGAGCATCACCACGCCCAAGCAAAGCCAGTGCATGCACGGCAGGCAGGTAGCCGTCCTGGCGCAGCGCAATGCGCGCGCGTTCGCCGTGTTGTGCCACATCGTCTTGCAGCACTTGCAGGCTGTACGCCGCATCGCCAGCGTTCACTGCCATGGCCAGCGCTGCAATCGGCCCATCAAAACGGCGGCTGGCACGCAGCATGACCGTATGCTGCGCCAGCGCGGGGGCATCACCCAGCGCGTGAAAACTCTCGGCAATGGTTTCACCAGCCACACGCTCGACAAAGCCCAGCGTGGCAGCGCCATAGCGCCCAGCCGCTGCGTCACGGCACAGGTCGCCCAAGACCGCGCCCGCCTCTACCGATGCCAGCTGGTCTTTGTCGCCCAGCAAAATCAGCCGCGCGTTGGAAGGCAGCGCTTGCAGCAGCGCTGACATCATCTCCAGATGCACCATGGAGGCCTCATCTACGATCAGCACATCCACATCCAGAGGCCGCCCTGCGTGGTAGCCCCAATGCCGTGTACCAGGGCGTGCACCCAGCAATGAATGCAAGGTAAGCGCCCCCCCTATGCGCTGCACCAGTGCGGGCAAATCCAGTGCGTCGCCCACGCTGGCCTGCAAGTCTTGCAAGGCAGATTCAATCGACTGCTTCAGCCTTGCCGCCGCTTTACCCGTGGGCGCGGCCAGCGCCACGCGCAGCTGGTCAGCGTTTGGTGTGGTGGCAAACAGCAAGGCCAGCAAGCGGGCTGCCGTGTAGGTTTTGCCGGTACCAGGGCCACCCGTAATGACCGAAAAATGCCCGTGCAAGGCCAAGGCGCAGGCCACCTTTTGCCAGTTACAAGCGCCTGGCGCTGCTGGAAAAAACTTGTCCAACCACTGCCGTGCAGAGGACTCATCCAGCGCCACGGTGGGTGCCTGGCTGCGCTGCAGAATGTGCGCGGCCACCATGCGCTCATAGTCCCAGTAGCGGCGCAGGTACAGCAGTGGCTGTGGCGTGCCTGATGCGGCCAACACCAAGGGCTGTGCATGGTCAGCATGCAGCCCCACCACACGCACCAAGGCAGTGGCTTGCAAAGCCTGCACCCAATCTTCCAACCGTAGCGGCAATTGCGTCCACAAGGCCTGCAATGCAGGCAGCTCTTGCGCTTCCCACCCCAGCACTGCATTCGGGGTGTGCACTAAATCGGCCAGGGGCAGACAGCTGTAACCACGCCCTTCCATGTGTGCCAGCAAAGTGACCGCCACCAAGGCACAGGGAGCGATATGCGGATCTTGCTCGTGCACCCATACCGCCAGCGCCACATCCAGACGGCGCAACACTCCGGCATCGGCCCAGTGGCGCAGCAAATCCAGGGTATCGGCCGTGGAAAGGGTTTCAGCCTGTGCCACTGCTGCGGCAAACAAATCCAGCGTATCGGTATCTCGATTGCGTTTGCGGATCATGCACTCACCTCTTGCAGCAAATCTTCCAGGGCCTGCAGCAAAGGCAGTACCGGCGGCACGGTGTGTATGGCACATGCAGCGCCATCCAGACCTCTCAAAAAGAAGTAGAGCGCCCCCCCCAGATGCGTATCCGGTGCATAGGCTGCTCCCATGCGGCTTTGCAGCAGTCGGTGCAGTGCCAACATGTACAAGGCCGCCTGCACGTCATACCGGTGCTGCAGCATGGCTTGCGACAGGGCTGCATCGGTATAGGCCGCGGCATCCACGCCCAGATGATTGGTTTTGTAATCCATCACCCAGTAGCGGCCTTGGTGCTCAAACACCAAGTCTGCAAACCCCATGAGCATGCCGTGCAAGCTGCGCTGGGGTAAGGCCGGCCGGGTTTGACCGGGCAGGATAAAGGCATGGCACAAGGCATCCACCCGCGCAGCGGGTAGTTGCGCCAGTGGCAGCCAAAACTCCATCTCCGCCAAGCGTGTGGTGATCTGCGCCAGGCTGCAGTCGATGACAGGCAATGGATGGTGAACCACCGCAGACAGCCATGTCACCACGTCTTGCGCTTCATCGCCACGGCCCGCATGCTCACAGCGGCGCACCAAACGCTGCGCCAACTGGCCCTGGCCGTCCGCAGACAGGGCAAAGTCTTCACCTTCCAGCCACTCCATCTGGTCATGGATGAAGTTACCCACCAGCTCTCCCCGCTTAAAGCGGTGCCACACGGGTGCATCTGCCTGTGCTTTCAGCAAGCTAGGTTTGGCAGGCAGCAGCTCCAACGCCATGCGCTCATCATCGGCAGGGCGCAAGGCTGCCACAGGCAGCACTGCGCTGGCTTTGCTGCTGGCACCGCGCACCAAGGCCGTAAAGCTGCCAATGCCCCAGCTGCGATCAAATTCGCCGTCATAAGCGGCCGGCATATGCAAGGGTGTCGCCTGGTCTCGGGCAAGCAGCCTGGTGCTGTCTACCGGCAGCTCCAAGCGCTGCAGCGACATTTGCGGGCATTGCCCCGCCAGTGCCTGCAGCGCACTCCACCACGTGCTGGCTGGCGCTTGTTCACCACCATTGAGCAAATAGCCACTGGCCCCCTGGTGGTTCACACATCGGCTGGAATTACCTTTGCGCAGTGCTCCCAACCCCAGCCACAAGGTGTGACGCGGGCGCGTCAGCGCCACATAGAACAGCCGCAAATCTTCGCGCAGGCGCTCGGCATCTGCCAGCTGCTTGTCTTGCTCGCTTGCGTTGAGCTTCAAAAGCTTGCCGCCATCCGCCTGTGGCAAGCGCACCAGGTCATCGCTATAGGCTCGAAAGTCCGCCGCAAACGGCAAGAACACCACAGGGTATTCCAAACCCTTGCTCTTGTGTACGGTCACTACTTTCACCAGATCGGCATCACTTTCAAGCCGCACGATTTGCTCTTCCACACCGGCACCCGGGTCTTCAATCTGCGTAGCCAGCCAGCGAATCAGCGCTTGCTCGCCTTCCAGTGTGGCACTGGCGTTTTGCAACAACTCCGCCAAGTGCAAAACATTGGTCAGACGCCGCTCGCCGCCCACATCTGCCAGCCAGCGGGCGGGCAGTTGCATACGGTGCAAGCTTTGGCGCAGCATGGCCAGCACCCCTTGCCGCTGCCACACCCCGTGCAAGTGCCGCAATTGCTCGCTGTAGGTATCAAAGGCTTCGTCATTGGCGGCCAACCATGCCAGCTCAGGCAGGCTCAAGCCCATCATGCGTGTTGCCAGACCGGCGCGCACCACACGCACATCCAAGGGGGCCGCAACCGCACGCAGCCACAGCAGCAGGTCTTGCGCTTCGTCGCTGCCGAACACCGACTCCTGGTCAGACAAATAGACAGAAGCCACGCCCCGGCGCTGCAGCTGATGGCGCACAGCAGCCGCCTCACGCCCGGTGCGCACCAGTACAGCCATATCGCGTGGGCGCAAGCGCTGCAAATCCTGACCGTCTTGTGCAAACCCCACCTCGGGATCATTCAGCCACTGCACCACCTGCTGGGCACATGCCTGCGCCATGTGCTGGCGCAGCAACTCACTGCTCACCGGTTCACCCTCTGCGTCATGCCACAGTACGTGCATCGCAGGCACCACTTGCCCCCTTTGCACGAACTGCTCTTTGCGGCCATGGGCACGCACAGGGTCAAACGGCAAGGGGTTGGTGCTTGCCCCCTCTTGCAGATTGCGGAACATGAAAGCGCCCGGCCCGGGCCGGGCTTCTGCCTGCGCAAACCACTGGTTCACCGACTGCACCACTGCATGCGTGGAGCGGTAATTCACATCCAGCACATAGTGCCGGCCCTGCGTGGCCTGACGGGCGCGCAGGTAGCTGTAAATATCGGCCCCCCGAAAGCCATAAATAGATTGCTTGGGGTCGCCAATCAGTAGCAAGGCACTTTCTGGATGGTTGTCGGCAGCGCTGTAAATGCGGTCAAACAAGCGGTATTGCAGCGGCGAGGTGTCCTGAAATTCATCAATCAGCGCCACCGGGTATTGCGCCAAGATGCTGCTGCGCAAATTGACCGCGTTCTCTGATGAAAGTGCCACATCCAGACGGTGCAACATATCGGCAAAACCGAAAGTGCCGGCCTGACGTTTGAGCCACTGCAGGCGTGCCTGCACTTGTGCCGTTGCATGCAGACGGATGGCCACAGAAGATGGCGGCAGACTGTCCAGCGCGGTCAGCAGCTGCTGCAGCTGGGCAAATTCGACGGGCAGCAGCACATCCATGGTGGAGCCTTTGCAGGCTTCGGCCATGCCTTCCGGGCTCAGACGATGGCGCGCAGCTTCTGTCAGCGCCAGGGGCGTGTTCAGCGGGTCTTGTGCCCATGCGCCCAGCGCCTGCAACCATCCGGTATAACGCGCAGGTTGCAGCTTGCGCTTGTCCCACAGGTAGGCCTGCCCATCCAGTTGTGCATCCAGCCAATGCTGCAGGCGTTGCGCCTTGTCCGCCCAGCCTTGTGCCAAGGTCTGCAACGTGCCCTCGTGGTTTTGCTGCGCTTGCTGTACGCATTGCGCCAAGCTGCCTGCGCCGTGCTGTGCATCCACGCTGTCACGGCTAAGGGCCTGCATGTCTTGCAGTAACGCTGACACACCGCTCCAGACATCCAGCACCGCCTCCAGTTGCATGCCATTCAAGGGATAACACTGCTGGCGCCAGTAGTCGTGGCAGGCATCCAGCAGGCGCTGGCTTTCATCGCTTTCCAGCGTTTCGTCAAACAGATTGCCGCTGTCAAACGCGTGTTCACGCAGCATGCGCTGGCACCATGCGTCGATGGTGAAGATGGCTGCATCGTCCATACACTCCGCCGCCATGGCCAAGCGCCATGCGGCGTGCTCACGCGGTGTGCCTTCAGGGTAGGCGTGGATCAGTGTTTGCAAGAAGCTGTCGTGCGCGGCCACGGCCTGTTGGCCACGAAAGCAGGCCACCGCCTCCACCAGCCGCGCCCGAATGCGGTCTGACAGCTCGCGCGTGGCAGCGCGTGTGAAGGTCATCACCAAAATATCGGCAGGCATCAAAGGCCTGCCAAATCCGTTGGCGTCTCCATGGCCTAGCACCAGGCGCAGGTACAGCGCGGCAATCGTCCAGGTCTTGCCAGTGCCCGCACTGGCTTCAATCAGGCGGCTGCCATGCAGCGGAAAACTGGCCGCATCCAGAATCTGGCGCTCACTCATGCCGGTGCTCCTTGCGCCAGATCTTGCGACCAGTCCACCACCGCTACGCTGCTGGTGCACCAAGCATGCAGTGGGGCATACACGGCCTGTGCCAAGGGCTCCAGCTGACCGTCTTCGGCCAAAGCTGCGTAATCAGGGTACAGGCGCTGCCAGCTCATGTCTTCACACTCTCCACGATGTTTAAAGCCGCCCTCGTAGGCACTGACGGCAGCGTTCAGATCAGACAGTGCAAGCGCCAGCCCAGTTTTAGCAGGCAGCGGCAAAGGCTGGTCATGGCCCTGCACCCACAGTTGCAGCAAGGTCTGCAAGGCGCTGTGTGCCTCGGCCGTGTCCATGGGCTGTACGTGCAGGCAGGCATCGCGCCCCACCACCATGCCTTGCACCTCAGCGCCACATGCCGCGGCCACCACGCTGCGGATATACACGGACAGCAAGCGATCGCGCCGGGGCTGGCGCTTGGCGTCGAGCACATCGCGCGGGTCTATCAGCAGCCAGGTGGGCAGTACGCCCGCCGACTGCGCAGGCGGCAACCACAGCTGGTCGAGCCAGTCTTGCAGCACAACGTGCTGGTGTGTGAAGTGCAGACGCTGTCGCTCGGCAGGCAAGGGGTAGTCTGCACGCAGTTGCTGCCATGCGCGCAAACCCGGCAGCAGTGTGGCCTGCAACTGCTGCGCCTCACGCTCGCCCAGCCCCGCCAGTGGCAAGCGCCCGGCACGCTGCAGACTTTGGATGCGTGCCTGCAGCAATTGCGCCGTGGCATCGCCATCGCTGTGCTGCGTGGACATGGGTGCGCCATAGCCCTCCCAATCCGCAACAAATTGCTGCTGCAGCTCTTGCACCAGACCATAGGCTTGCAGGCCATCTAGCTGGAACACTTCGTCATCGTCCACCACGCTGTCGTCTTGCTCAAAGTGCACGCTCAAGCGCTCACGAAAAAACGCCTTGGCTGGGTTGCGCACAAAGGCCGTCAGCTGTGCCACCGTCAAAGGCACTTGCGGATCAGGCACAAAGGCTGGCATCTCGGGCACCGGCGCATTTTGCAAGGCCTGTGCATGGGCTGCACGCCATTCGCTGGCGTAGGTTGTGAGTGGCGCTCCCACCTCAAAATAACGGCGGCTAAAGGGCTGCAGTGGGTAGCTCCACGTGCGCTCTTGCAGCAAATTTTGCTCACCGCGCCAGCCTTCTGCCAGGTATTCGCGCAGCTGCGAGACCAGCACCGACGCGGGCTGCTCGCTGTTGTCGCGCACATGGTGCCCCGCCCAGCTGATGTAGAGCGTGCGCCGCGCAGAGAGCACGGCGTCCAGCATCAGCTGGCGATCGTGGTCACGGCGGGCACGGTCGCCAGGGCGGTACTGGCCGCTTTGCTGCATCAAATCAAAGTCATTGCGTGCTGCACGGCGGGGATAGTCCCCATCGTTCATGCCCAGCAGGCACACCACCTCAAACGGAATGGCGCGCATGGGCATGGGGGTGGCAAAAGTCACGCCACCTGCGCGAAAACGCTGCTCCAGCGATGGCTGCTCCAGCGCTTGCAGCCACGCTTCTTGCGCCACCGCCAAAGGAATGGGCTGCGCGTAGGCGGCCTCCTCACAGGCGCTTTGCCAGCGTGACAAGGATTGCTCCAGCCCGTCAAGCAAGGCTTGCTCAACCTCATCTTGCGGATCAAACATGTCTTGGGCCAACTGGCGCAGGCGCTGCGCCCAAACATCGGGCAGCGCCTCTTGCAGCGCATCACTCCACCAGCGCATCAAGCGCTCCAGCACGGCTGCCAGCACCCCGGCCAGTTGCGCATCCAGCCCGCCGACTTCGTCATACGGCTCAATCTCGCCCCACGCTGCGGTCTGCTGCAGGCCTGCCTCGGTCTGCACGCTGCGGCTGCCGCTGGCATAGCCCAGCAACATACGCCGCAGGCCAAACCAGGCGCTGTTGTGCTCGCCGCAGCTGCCCAAACCCAGACTTTCGCGCTGCTGGCTATTCAAGCCCCAGCGAATACCTGCTCCTGCCATCCATTGCGTCAGTTGCGGCACATCTTGCGCAGCCAGTCCAAAACGTGCAGCGACGGCGGGGACATCCAGCAAGTCACACAGCTCACTCAGACGGCAGCGCTGCTGCGGCAGGCACAGCAGCCATTGCAGCGCCACCACCATGGGGCTGGCGGCGCGTGCGCTCAGGTCGGCAATATCGAAGGGAATGTAACGCGCATCGGTGCGGCCATACTGGCCAAACACGGCACGGATTGATGGTGCCGCTTTTTCGATATCGGGCAGCATGACAATCACATCGCGTGGTTGCAGCGGCGCCTGCCCCGAGGCAGCTGGTTGTGCCAGCATGTGCAGCAACTGGTCGTGCAGCACCTCCAGCTCACGCACCAGACTGTGGGTGCTGTGAAAGACGATGGAGCCATCACAGGCCGGAATGTGGTGATCAGGCTGGGTGGCACGCGGATGCTCACTGAGCGGCAACAAATCGCGCATGCTGCGCTGCACCTGCTGCAGCAGCGTGCCTTGATCGGCGGGGGCGTCGTCA
Source organism: uncultured Comamonas sp. (assembly GCA_963520865.1). Taxonomy (GTDB): domain Bacteria; phylum Pseudomonadota; class Gammaproteobacteria; order Burkholderiales; family Burkholderiaceae_C; genus Comamonas. Next base: position 18,364 of record CAUQST010000046.1, on the reverse strand, counting down.
AACAAATCTACACGCGGCCAGATCGAAGCGTTGGCCGTTTCCAGCGTGGTGTCAAACGCGTCGAGCAAGCGCACGTAGTCACGACTTTGCCGGCCCCAGGCCGCCAGCAGCGGGTGCGCATGGGTGTGCATGGATTGCAGCGGTACCGCCGCCAGATCCTGCCCTTTTTTAAGGGGCTGACGCCGGCGCTGCATGCGCAGCAGATCGCGCCCATCAATCGCATCCGCCCAGTGGTACTGGCAGGGGTTGGGCACCGCCAGCACCACCTGTGAGTGGCGCGACAGCGCATCCATAAACCCCAGCATGGCCAATGGCACATGGCTCAGACCAAATAGCACCACCCGCCGGGGCGTGACCAGCGCGCCCGGTGCAGTCTCACGCAGACGCTGCAACACCAAGGCTTGTAGCGCCGTGCGTGTGGCGGCTTTTTCAGGCTCCGTCAGGTCAGCCAGCACTGCACGCCACAACTGTGGCTGCCACATCTGGCCAGCGGGAATGGTCTGGTCTGGCTTACCGATCTGAGGCAGCACATCGCGCCCGGCTTGCCAGGCGTCCAGCCAGTCGCTGCGGTAAATCTGGTACTGGTCAAACAAGTCCGCCAGACGCTCTGCCAGTTGCAGCAGCCGCTCGGGCTCGCCCGGGCGCAAAAAATTGGCAATCGGTGCAAAGGCTGGCGCATGCAAGCATGCGGGCAACAAGCGCATCAGGCGCCAGGTCAGTGGAATTTTTTCGAGCGGAGAAGACGGCGGCACCTCGTGCTTGCCCAGCACCTGTCGATAGGTGCGCCAGATAAAGCGCGCAGGCAACTCCACCTTGGCGGCAGCGCACACCCCCAGTTGCTCGGCCATACGCATCTTGAACCACTCAGCCGTGCCATTGCTTTGCACCAGCACGGTTTCTTGCTCCAGCGGCTCCAGGGGATGGGCTTGCATCCACGCCATCAGCGTGTCAGCCAGTGTTTCGGTGCAGTTGCCGTGCAGGGCCACAAGGCCCGGTGCGATTGAGCTTGCCAAAGAAGCCTCTCCCTGTGGATATCGTTGCTTGTATCAAGCCCGCAAGACTGCGGTGGCCATGATGAGGAAGCAAGCGTAATACAGTCAGGAGAGATTTAAATAAATGAGCTGCTAACACATACACAAAGCCAACTTCAGCATTAAAAGCATCTGAAATCACCAATACACAAGCGTTAAGCGCTCATTTTTATATCAATGCAGCCACCCGCTAGCCACCATCGCCAAGGTGGCTAGCACCAAACTGCCCCACGCCATGGCACGCAGACGGCTTTCTGCATAAGTCAGCACCAGCGCCACAGTCAGCGCAGCAAACGTCAGCACGCCCAGCCACGCAGCCACAGCCACTGACGTGCCCCACGCGTTTAAACACGCGGCCAGCGACATGAGCAGCAGCAGCACACCTGCTGCACGCCAGCCCCACAAAACGCGGGCAGAAGGCAGCTCACCGCGCGCTTGCGCGCCATGGCGCTCCATGGCCTGACTCAATGCCGCAAACGCGGGCACCGCCAGCAACAATGCAATCCACGCGCTCATGCCTGGTTCTCCGGTGCCTGCAGCACGGCTTTTTGCGATGCCACGCCCTGGCGCGCAGCGGGTACAGCCACAGCACCCATTTTTTTCCTGCGCTGCCACAGCTTGGCCACCACTGCGGCATGCACCAGGCCCAGTGCCAGCATCATCAAATCAAAGCCAGCCACACTCCACTGGCTATGTGCCAAGGTCAGCCACAGCCCTGCGCCCCCTGTCCACACATTGAGCAAAGGCAGCAAGGCAAACGCCACCGCCGCTACCGCCATTTGCTCCAGCCATGCCTTGGCATGTGGACGCAATGCGGCGTGCACCAAGCAAGCCAGCCAGATCGCAAAAAACCCGTTGATCTCTGCGTTGCTGCGCGCCTCCAGCCCCACAGGAAGCAAGCGGTTCAGCCAGAAGTAGCCAGCCACGGCGACAGACAGCCCCGCAATGGCCGCTACGTTCAGCACCTCTACCAGTCTGTGGCCCATGGGCGTGTAGCCCAGCTTGCGCCGATCAGGCTGGCGCTTGACCACCCACAGCACCAGCCCTGTGGCCGCCATGCAAGTGCCCACCAGCCCCGACAGAAACAGCAGCCAGCGCACCGCAGGCCCCGCAAAACGCCCCAGGTGCACGCTAACCATGCTGTTCATCACTGCCATCGCTGTGGAAGGTTGCCGCACCTCGGGCACCTCTTTCAGCGCACCCGTCACCCCATCCAGCACCACTCTCTGGCTGCCTGCACGGCCCAGCAGCAGGCTATCGGCCCTTTCTGCGCGCAATTCAACAGTCGCGCGCTGTGTGTTGGGGTTTTGCACGGAGATGCTGCCCACAGCCCCACCTTGCCAATGCGCCTGCGCCACCTGCAGCATGGGGCCAATCGGAGCCATGGCTTGGGGCTCAGCAGCTTTGCGCTCTCTGCCCTCACCACGCCCTTCACGCGCCGCTTGCTGGGGCCCACCTTGTTGCGCCGGGGCCGCCTGCATGCCTCTGCGCTCAGCATTAAAGCGCTGCGGCTCGCCGTCATAGACCGCGTAAGCCCCCCAAGGCATCAGCATGGTCATCAGCAGCAACAGACCACTAAAGGTAATGACAATGTGAAAAGGCAAGGCCAGCACTGCCGTAGCGTTGTGCGCATCCAGCCAGGAGCGCTGCCCCTTGCGTGGACGGAAAGTGAAGAAGTCCGTAAAGATCTTTTTATGCGTGATCACGCCGCTGATGATGGCCACCAGCATCACAAACGTGGCAATGCCCACAATCCAACGCCCCCAGACGCGCGGCATGGCATACAGCTCAAAGTGGAAGCGATACAGAAAGCTGCCCCCGCGTGTATCACGCACGGGAATTACCTCGCCTGTGGAGGCATCCAGTTGCGCGCGCTGCGTACCTTCACGCCCCTGTGGAGCCCCTTTCGGACGCCACGTCACCTCTACGGCCGTGTGGCGCTCATCAGGCAGGTTGATGCTCCAGCTGCTGGCGTCTGGCGCAAGTTTTTGCATGCCTGCCACGGCTTTCTCTGCGGTATCAGCCTGCGCAACAGATACATGCAGCTCTGGCCGCATCCAGTCATTGATCTCATCGACAAAATAGCTCAACGTACCCGTAAAGAACACGGCATACAGCAGCCACCCCAGCAGCAGACCGCTCCATGTATGCAGCCAAGACATGGACTGGCGCAAGCCTTCAGGTTTTCCATCCACTCTCATGCCTGGCCTCCGTACAAAGCCCAAGTGCACACACCCAAAACAGCTGCAGGCAACACAATGCCCAGCCATGCCTTTCGGCTACTGCTACAGGCAAAAGCCCACAGCACGGCCACGGTGAAGACGACGAACGACAGCATGGTCGACAGCGTCACCGCATCGGCCCTTGGCACACCCAGCCAGCGTACGCACACCAGTCCACAGGCGGCAGCAAATGCTGCACTCAAGCCGTAGCCCCCCCCAAACGCGGCCAGCACGCGCGAGGCCACCGTCAAGCGATAGCGCACGAGCGCCGCGTTGTGCGAAATTGCAGCCTGCTTGCTCATTGCGCCCCCAACGATGGGCAGACACAAAAAAACCAGCGATCACCTGCGCAAGGCGTGCTGGAGTTCCGATTGTTTCGCATACCTGCGAGCTCCCAGAATGTTATAAATGATAATTATTCTTATTTTAAAGTTATACATTCCGCTTGCCTAGCTATCCAACAGAGTCCGTAGGATGCTTTACGCAAGCTTTACGGATTGCAGATAGTAAAAGCACAAACAGAAAAGCCCCAGATCATTGCTGATCTGGGGCTTAGAATCTGGTGGCCTGGGACGGGATCGAACCGCCGACACGCGGATTTTCAATCCGCTGCTCTACCAACTGAGCTACCGGGCCTTTGCAACTTCAGAGTGATCTGTTGTTGTGCCGAAGCCATGATTATAGGCACACTTTTAAGCCTTCAAAGAAAATTCCGAAAATTTTTCGAAATTCCTTATCCGCGGCGGCTGCGCCCCAAGTCCACGCCCAATTGGCGCAGCTTGCGATACAGGTGCGTACGCTCCAATCCGGTTTTTTCAGCCACACGGGTCATAGAGCCGCCTTCGCGCGCCAGATGGAACTCAAAGTAAGCCTTTTCAAACCCGTCACGCGCTTCGCGCAGTGGGCGGTCGAGATCAAAGTCTTGGTGCGCATCGGGCATGCTGTCTGCCTGGCTGCGCAAGCTTGCCAGCGGACGAATACCCGCATCATTGATGCTGCCCACCGTATCGTTGACATGCGCTGCACCCACGGAAGGCATGCCAATGGATGCGACTGCGGGCTTGGCCGCAGGGGTGCTGGCGTTTTTTGCCAAACCATGCTCCACCGCTTTGAGCAGTTTTTGCATGGTGACGGGCTTTTCCAAAAAGGACAATGCGCCAATCCGCGTTGCTTCAACGGCCGTATCAATGGTGGCGTGGCCACTCATCATGATCACGGGCATCGTCAATTGACCCGAAGCCGCCCACTCTTTCAAGAGTGATACGCCATCGGTATCGGGCATCCAGATGTCCAGCAGCACCAAATCAAATATGCCGCCATTGCGGGCCGCGCGCGCTTGCGTGGCATTGGCTGCCAGCTCCACGCTGTGCCCTTCATCATTCAAAATCTCGGATAAGAGATCTCGGATGCCCAGTTCGTCATCCACCACCAGTATGTTTGCCATGAGTTTCGAAAAGCCTATGTCTACAGGTTTTAGGTTCACCGCCCCTCACGGTGCCTCGGTGTTTACAGGGACAAATGATAGCGACACTTGTGCACCTTGCACTATGCCGTTATCCATACGGTTGGCCAAATCAATGCGTGCGCCATGCTCATCCGCAATTTTCTTGACTACCGCAAGGCCTAAGCCCGTACCCCGCACCTTGGTTGTCACATACGGTTCAAAAGCACGCTGCAAGATATGCGGAGGGAAACCCGCTCCACTGTCGCAGATGCTCAGCCGAACACGTTTGCTGCTTTCAATCCATTGGGTAGATATTTCTACCGGCGCGGGCGCAATGCCCAGAGCTTCTGCCTGCTGAAGTGTCGCATCTTGCGCGTTTTGCACCAAGTTATGAATGACTTGGCGCAACTGCTGTGCATCTCCCGCCACCAATGGAGCCAACCCATCCAGCTCAGCGCGCACCGGCACCTGCGCGTTTTCTTCGCCGTACAGTTGCATCAAGTCAGATACCAAGGCATTCAAATCCACGGGCTGCAACTCGGCGGCTGGCAGCCGTGCATAGTCACGAAACTCGTTGACCAGACGCAACATGGCTGCGACCTGATCCACAATGGTTTTAACGGAGCGGTTGAGCAGCGCTTGCTCGGGCGGCTCCAGTTTGTCTGTCAGTTTCATTGCCAGCCGTTCCGCGGACAACTGAATGGGGGTCAGCGGATTTTTAATCTCGTGGGCCACACGGCGCGCAACTTCTGCCCACGCCTTAGAGCGCTGTGCAGACACAATTTCTGAAATATCGTCAAACACAATCAGCCGCCGTGACTGCGGCAACTCCGCGCCACGTACCACCAAGGTGGTTTTTCCTTGTGCAGCCTCACCATCTTGCCCACTGCTCACATGGTCCAGCGACAACTCCAGCACCTGCTGCCAGCGGTCACGTCCGGTATCCGCTCCACGTTCACCTAAAAAGATGTCGAACTGCTCGCGCACCATGTCTGCCAATGTGCTCAGGCCCGGTACATCCTCTAGCTTTCGTCCGATGTAAATTGCCATCGGCATACGCAAAATACGCGTAGCGCCCGGGTTAATGGACAGCACATGCCAGCGGTCATCCAAGACCAGAACCCCTGATGTCAGGTTATCCAAAATGGTCTGCAAATTGGTCCGCGCAGCCTTCACCTCGATCATGCTTTTATCGACTGCGGTGCGAGCGTCCAGCAACTGCTGCGTCATCAAAGCAAACGAACGGGTCAGCCCACCCAGTTCGTCTTTGGACTGCAATGCAATTTTGGGTGTCAAGTCGCCCCGCGCAACATCCCGCACGCCTTGCGCAAGTACCAACAAAGGGCGAGCCAGTTGATTGCCCAGCAGCACAGCCAGCAGCACCGCGCCAAACACGGCAAGAAACAGGCTCAGCGTCAGCGTACCAATGTACATCCGCTGCAGACCCTGGCGTGCCAAGGCGCGCTCCTGATACTCACGATTGGCATCTTGCACCGCAAGCGCATTGGTCACCAGCGCTCTGGGCAAAGGGATGGAGGCTTGCAAAAAACGCCGCTCTGCCAGCAGCTCCAGACGTGGGTTGCTCACCAAAGCAAGAACTTTGACATGCACACTGTCAATATTTTCACGCGTGTTGCTGGCAGCAACCTCGTCCAACCCTTCGATGTTGGCCATGGCTTTCAAGCCCGACCGCAAGCTGCGCAGTTGCTGGCTGCTGGGCCTGACCGGCGAAAGCTCCAGCAAAGAAGTTCCCGCACTGGCAACGGCCACGCCTGCATCGTTCCACAGCACCACATCGGTGGCACCTAATTGTTCGCGAATGCGCTCGAGAACCAGCCCTGCCCCTGCATCTGACACCTGAGTCAGTTGCTGACTCGCCGTACGCGTGCTGTTGGCCATGTCATTGGCGATGGTCTCTAACGTGACGCTGGCCAAATTGACTCCAGCACTCAGCGCCCCTTCCACCTTGACATCAAACCAGCTTTCAATCGATCGCGATACGAACTGGTAGGACACCACATAAATCAAGAGGCCGGGTATCACACCCACCAACCCGAAGATGGCTGCAAGCTTGAACAACAACCTGCTGCCAAATTTGCGCTGCTTCCAGCGCAACGCCAAACGTACCGCCATCCACAGCAGCACCAAAGACAGCGCCACTGCCACCAACACATTCAAGCCAAACAACCAGGCGTAGTGGCGTTCATACAGCTCACGGTTGTTCGTAGCCTGCATCAGCAGGAACAGCAGCACCAAACCGATAGCACACATCACCGCACCCGCAACACCCAAAGCCCAGCGTGTTGACTTGCGCGATGCAGAAGATGTCGTCATGGAAGAAGCACTCATTGAAACTGACTCAAATCCACACGCTCGCGGTGCGTGACCAGCAAGTTCCAATCCGCCCGGCCCAAGACTCCAATTTGTAAAGGTCTGGGAAAGTGCGAAAGATCAATCCGAAAACGCAGTTGCAAGATGGCACTGCCGCTGGAGGGTAAATCTGCCGTCCGGCCAATTCGCCAACGCACAATGCGCTGCATGGCTTGCACCGCATCCTGCAAGGTTTCAAAAGAGCTGGATAACGCTACACCCAGGCCTTGCCCCTCAAAGGGCTGACTACCCGTGTACAAGCGCCAGCGACGGGTCAATGGCTGGTAGCTCAGCCGCATAAAGCGTTCAGCCCGCAGCAGCTCCTGATCGCTCCAGTACCAGCGTTCGCGCAGCATGACGGCTTCAGCAATGAAGTGCACAGGAATACCTTTGAGCAAGGCATCCTGCACCAGATCAGGCAGTGACCAATTCAAGGCCGTCGTCAGCAGCAAGGCATCGCCATCGCGCAGCAGTTGAACCCCAGAGCTGCCGTCCTTGTCCATCAGTCCTGCGACAGGTTCGCCCGTGTCTTGCGCACGCACTATGCACGGCGTGATGGTGGCAGCGCCCACTGCCGCCACCACCGCTAGTGTCAAAGCACGGCGCTGCTCTCCTTGCGCAGACAAAGAGTCAGACGTTTTTTTGCAGCAGTGCGTAGAAGAAGCCGTCGTGGTCACCTGCGCCATTGTCCGGGAGCACATCAGTTTGCGCCGTAATTCCCGGAATTAAATGTCCAGGTGATGGCAATAACTGCGCCTGTGTGTTGCGTGCAAGAAACGCTTGCACCTGTTCATCACCCTCGGCTTTAAAGACAGAGCAAGTGCAATACAGCATACGCCCGCCTGTTTTGAGCAATGGCCACAAAGCGCCCAAGATCTGCGCCTGAATTGCTGCCAACTGGTCCACATCGCTTTCACGTCGCAACCAGCGCACATCCGGGTGGCGACGCACAATGCCAGACGCGGTACAAGGCGCATCCAGCAAGATCGCATCAAATTGCTGGCCACCGTTGGCTTGTTGCCACCATTGCGCGGGTTGACCAGCATCCGCCACGATCACCTTGGCATGGTCTTGCAGACCTGTGCGTTGCAAGGTGTCGTGGATACGCTCGCTACGCTGGGCATCCACTTCCAAAGCGGTCACTTGTATGGGTGAAGTTGCACCGGCGAACTCCAGCAAATGCGCAGTCTTGCCTCCAGGTGCTGCGCAGGCATCCAGCACCTGAAGCGGCAAGCTCAGATCCAAGCCTTGCAGCAGCAATGGTGCTGCCATTTGAGCAGCGCCATCCTGCACCGAGACCACGCCCTCTGAAAAGCCCGGCAGCACATGCACAGGCTGTGCCCGTACCAGTTGCACACCATGCTGGCCAAACAGCGTGGATTCAATATCTATCGCTGCAAGCGCTTTCTGATACTGCTCTGGCGTGGTTTTTTGCTTGTTCACTCGCAGGCTCATAGGAGCTTGCGCATTGTTGGCGGCCAGAATGCGTTGCCAGTCTTGGGGATGGTCTTTTTTCAACCGCTCCAGCCACCACTGCGGATGGCTCCAGCGTGCCAAGCTGTCGTTGTCTGTAGCGGCCACCAAGGCATCACGTTCACGCAAAAAACGGCGCAAGCATGCGTTCAAAAAACCTGCCTGACGCAGCAAGCTACCGCGCTTGGCTGCTTCTACGGTTTGATTCACCAAGGTGAAGGGTTCATAGGGTGCTTGATCTGTATCCCACGCCAAAGCCAGCGCGGTGCACAGCAGTGCATCCACTTTGGCTGGCGGCGCTTTTGGAGCCAGCTGTTTGCGCAGCGCTTGCGCACGCCCTAGTTGACGCAGCACCTGAAACAGCAGCGCCTGCACCCCGGGGCGCAAACGCACGGGGACTGCTGCCAAAGCTGCTGTGCCGGATTGGCCCGACAAAATCATTTGCAGGGCTTGTGCGACCGCAGCCAGTTGCTGCCACAAAGGAATCGGTGCTGCAGACTGCGCTGCAGCAGCGTCGTTTTGAAAAATCTTTCGCGTCATGCGGGTGGCTGCATCAGCAATGCAGCGTCTTTCTGAAAAGTTCGACCAGGTTTCAGGCCACTCAGTCGTGCGATGACACATGCAGGAAACTGAGCAATTGCCCCGTTGTATGCATGGATCGCTGTATTGAACTGCTCTGTGCTGTGGCTTTGCAAGGTGATCAATTGCGACCACCGCTGCTCCCACTCTTGTTGCTCATCCGACAGTGCTTGTGCCTGTGCACCATGCAGCTGCACATACGCCTGCCATGCTACTTGCACACCTTGCCAGGCACTATCCAGCGCTGCAATTGTCTCTGGCCGCAGCGGCTGCTGCTGCGCCTGGATCAACGTGGCTTCCAGCAAATGAGCGCTGGGTAACAGCGCATGCCTGGCATGCTGCAAAGAAACCTGCTGCGCATCTTGTTGGGGCAACTCTGCGTTGGCACAGCTGCGCAGCAGATCGAGCAGTTGCACAAATTGCGCCTCCACTGCGGAAAAAGCCGTCTTACAGGCAGCACGCATGCGTTTCATGCGCTTCCATGCGCCAGTGATCCAAAACACCAGCAGCGCGAGCAATAGCCATTCGAGCGACAAGATCCACATGGTTGAAAGCAGGGGGAGGATAGATACCAATAAAAACGCTCCCTACCCACCATAAGGTAAGTAGGGAGCGCAGGGCGATTGTGCCTAATCAGGCAACGCTGCGATTAAGCGGCGTTGTCTTCAGAAGCATTCACCTCACCAGCCATTTCAGCGGCTTCAGCGTCGGCAATGGCACGGCGCTCTGCGTCGTCCATGGCGTCCTTCGCCTTGCGCGCCTGGTGGTAAGCCAAGCCTGTACCGGCAGGTATCAGACGACCCACGATCACGTTTTCCTTCAGGCCGCGCAACTCGTCGCGCTTGCCCATGATCGCAGCTTCGGTCAACACGCGGGTAGTTTCCTGGAAGGAAGCCGCAGAGATGAACGAATCGGTCGACAGCGAAGCCTTGGTAATACCCAGCAGCACGTTGGAGTACGTGGCAGGGATCTTGCCTTGTGCTTGCAGTGCTTCGTTGGTGTTCAGGATTTCCGAACGCTCCACTTGCTCGCCAGCGATGTAAGTGGATTCGCCCGTGTTCTCGACCACCACGCGACGCAGCATCTGACGAACAATCACTTCGATGTGCTTGTCGTTGATCTTCACGCCTTGCAGACGGTACACATCCTGAACTTCGTCCACGATGTAGCGAGCCAGCTCTTCGATACCCAGCAAACGCAGAATGTCTTGCGGATCGGCTGGGCCGTCCACAATCGATTCGCCCTTGTTCACCACCTGGCCTTCGTGGACCAGAATGTTGCGCTCCTTAGGAACCAGCTCTTCCCAGACCTTGCCTTCCAGATCAGTGATCTGCAGGCGGATCTTGCCCTTGGTTTCCTTACCGAACGACACGGTACCAGTCATCTCGGCCAGTGTGCCCTTGTCCTTGGGTGTACGTGCTTCGAACAGCTCGGCCACACGAGGCAGACCACCGGTAATGTCTCGGGTCTTCTGACCTTCAACAGGGATACGTGCCAGCACTTCGCCAGGGCCCACTTCTTGGCCGTCGCGCACTTGAATCAGCGCGCCCACCTGGAAGCCAATCGTCACCGAGTGATCGGTGCCGGGGATCTTGACTTCTTGGTTGTTGGCGTCGATCAGCTTGACCTGAGGACGTACCACCTTGGCAGAACCGCGGCGCTTGGGGTCGATCACAACCAGGGTCGACAGACCGGTCACATCGTCCACCTGCTTGGCCACAGTCAGGCCTTCTTCCACATTCTCGAACTTCACCTGACCGGCGTATTCGGTAATGATTGGGCGAGTCAATGGATCCCAGTTGGCCAAGATCTTGCCAGCCTTGACGGTTTCGTCAGGCTTGATGGTCAAGATAGCGCCATAAGGCACCTTGTGACGCTCACGCTCACGGCCGTTTTCGCTGATCACGATTTCGCCGGAACGGGAAATCACCACCAGGTCGCCCTTGGAGTTGCTGACGTAACGCATGGTTGCGTTAAAGCTGACAGCACCGTTGGACTTGGCTTCGACGCTTGAGGCCACCGCTGCACGCGAAGCCGCACCACCAATGTGGAACGTACGCATGGTCAGCTGTGTACCAGGTTCACCGATGGACTGCGCAGCAATCACACCCACCGCTTCACCCAAGTTCACCATACCGCCACGACCCAGGTCACGGCCATAGCACTTGGCGCACAAGCCGTAGCGTGTTTCGCAGTTCAGCGCAGTGCGAACCTTGATTTCGTCTACGCCCTGAGCTTCCAGCGCTTCAATGATGTCTTCATTCAGCAAGACGCCCGCATCCAGCAGCACCGAACGGTTTTCAGGGTGCAGCACCTCTTCCACCGTGGTACGACCCAGCACGCGATCGCGCAAGGACTCAATCACTTCACCGCCTTCAACGATGGCACGCATCAGCGCGCCATTGGAGGTGCCGCAATCGAGCTCGGTCACGACCAAGTCTTGCGTCACATCGACCAGACGACGTGTCAAGTAACCCGAGTTCGCTGTCTTCAACGCCGTGTCGGCCAGACCCTTACGGGCGCCGTGGGTCGAGATGAAGTACTGCAACACGTTCAGGCCTTCGCGGAAGTTCGCGGTAATAGGCGTCTCGATAATCGAGCCGTCTGGCTTGGCCATCAGACCACGCATACCTGCCAACTGGCGAATCTGGGCGGCCGAGCCTCGAGCACCCGAGTCCGCCATCATGTAGATCGCGTTGAACGACTCTTGGTCTACTTCGTTGCCGTGGCGGTCGATGGTTTTTTCAACCTTCAACTGGTCCATCATCACCTTGGAGACGTCGTCGCCAGCCTTACCCCAGATGTCCACCACCTTGTTGTAACGCTCGCCCGACGTCACCAGACCGGAGACGTATTGCTGCTCGATTTCCTTCACTTCGGATTCGGCGTGGGCCAAAATTCCGGCCTTTTGTGGAGGCACCAGCATGTCGTCGATCGACACCGAGAAGCCAGCGTGGGTCGACAGACGGAAGCCGTTTTGCAGCAGCTTGTCAGCAAACACCACCGTCGCCTTCAGACCACACTTGCGGAAAGAAGAATTGATCAGCTTGGAGATCTCTTTCTTCTTCAGCGCCTTGTTCATGTGGCTGAAAGGCAGGCCCTTAGGCAAAATTTCCGACAACAGCGCACGGCCCACGGTGGTTTCCACCAGGCTGACGGTCTTGACGAATTCGCCAGTTTCCTTGTCTTTGGTCCACTCAGGCAGTCGCACGCTGATCTTGGCGTGCAGTTCTGCTTCGCCAGAATCCAAAGCGCGTTGCACTTCGTTGGTGTCCATGAACACCATGCCTTCGCCCTTACCGTTGATCTTGTCACGCGTGGCGTGATACAGACCCAGCACCACGTCCTGAGAAGGAACGATGGAAGGCTCGCCCGAAGCGGGGAACAGCACGTTGTTGGAGGCCAGCATCAAAGTGCGGGCTTCCATCTGTGCTTCAACCGACAAAGGCACGTGAACAGCCATCTGGTCACCGTCAAAGTCAGCGTTGAACGCCGCGCAGACGAGTGGGTGCAGCTGGATGGCCTTGCCTTCGATCAAAATAGGTTCGAACGCCTGGATACCCAAACGGTGCAGCGTAGGCGCACGGTTGAGCATGATCGGGTGTTCTTTGATGACCTCTTCCAAGATGTCCCAAACCACGGGTGTACCGGATTCGACTTCCTTCTTGGCAGCCTTGATGGTGGTTGCAATGCCGCGCTGTTCCAGCTGGGCAAAGATGAAGGGCTTGAACAGCTCCAACGCCATCAACTTAGGCAAACCGCACTGGTGCAGCTTGAGGTAAGGACCCACGGTAATCACGGAGCGACCAGAGTAGTCGACGCGCTTACCCAGCAAGTTCTGGCGGAAGCGACCGCTCTTACCCTTGATCATGTCAGCCAAGGACTTCAGGGCACGCTTGTTAGCGCCCGTCATGGCCTTACCGCGACGACCGTTATCCAGCAGCGAATCCACCGCTTCTTGCAGCATGCGCTTTTCATTGCGAGCAATGATCTCTGGAGCCTTCAGCTCCAGCAGGCGGCGCAGACGCGAGTTACGGTTAATAACGCGGCGGTACAGGTCGTTCAGGTCGGACGTAGCGAAACGGCCGCCGTCCAGTGGCACCAGCGGACGCAGGTCTGGAGGCAGCACAGGCAGCACTTCCAGCACCATCCAGCCGGGCTTGATGCCAGACTTCTTGAACGCTTCCAGCAGCTTCAGGCGCTTGGCATTCTTCTTGACCTTGACTTCAGAGCCGGTCAAGTCACCGCGCAGGCGCTCGATTTCGCTGTCGATATCAATGCCATCCAGCAGGTCCTTGATACCTTCGGCGCCCATCTTGGCAGTGAATTCGTCGTAGCCAAATTCTTGCTGCTTAGCGTCGTAGTCGTCCTCGGTCATGATGCCGAACTTCTTCAGCGGAGTCATGCCGGGGTCGGTCACCACATATGCTTCAAAGTACAGCACGCGCTCGATGTCGCGCAGTGTCATGTCCAGCACTAGGCCCAGACGCGATGGCAGCGACTTGAGGAACCAGATGTGGGCGCAAGGTGCGGCCAGATCGATGTGACCCATGCGTTCGCGGCGAACCTTGGTCTGTGTGACTTCAACGCCGCACTTCTCGCAGATCACGCCGCGGTGCTTCAAGCGCTTGTACTTACCGCACAGGCACTCGTAGTCCTTGATAGGGCCAAAGATCTTGGCGCAGAACAGGCCGTCGCGTTCGGGCTTGAACGTGCGGTAGTTGATGGTCTCTGGCTTCTTAACTTCACCGAAAGACCACGAACGAATTTTCTCGGGCGAAGCCATGCCGATCTTGATGGCATCGAAATGCTCATCCGGCGTGAATTGCTTGAACAGGTCGAGTAGCGATTTCATGTAACTCTTTCCCTTTTCATCCAAATTAATAGCTGCCATCGCTGGATTTACGCTGATTTCCGTATTGAATCATGCGCAAATCCTTTGTTTACAAGCGATGGCTGCTTACTTTTTTATAAGGCCTTAGGAACGCTCGAGTTCGATGTCCAAGCCCAAGGAACGGATTTCCTTGACCAGCACATTGAACGACTCTGGCATACCCGCTTCGATGGCGTGCTCGCCCTTGACGATGGATTCGTACACCTTGGTACGGCCCACCACGTCATCGGACTTGACGGTCAGCATTTCCTGCAGCACGTAAGCGGCGCCGTAAGCTTCCAGCGCCCACACTTCCATTTCACCGAAACGCTGACCACCGAACTGAGCTTTACCGCCCAGAGGTTGCTGCGTAACCAGCGAGTAAGGACCTGTGGAGCGGGCGTGCATCTTGTCGTCCACCAAGTGGTGCAACTTCAGGTAGTGCATGTAGCCAATGGTCGTTGGGCGCTCGAACTGCTCGCCAGTGCGACCATCAAACAGGTAAGCCTGTGTGCGGGCTTCGGTCAGACCCTTGCGCGCCTTCAGGTCTTCAGGGTATGCCAGCTTCAGCATGTCCTTGATTTCCTGCTCGTTGGCACCGTCAAACACAGGCGTTGCGAATGGCACGCCGGTCTTCAGGTTTTCAGCCATGTTCAGAACGTCCGTGTCGCTCAGCAGCGACAGGTCTTCCTTACGGCCACGCGAGTTGTAGACCTCTTCCAGGAAGGCACGCACTTCAGCCACTGCTGCTTCATCGCGCAGCATGTCGCCGATGCGTTGGCCCAGACCCTTACCGGCCCAGCCCAAGTGCACTTCCAGCACCTGACCAATGTTCATACGCGAAGGCACGCCCAATGGGTTCAGCACGATGTCAGCGGTGGAGCCATCAGCCATGAAAGGCATGTCTTCCACAGGCACGATCTTGGAGACCACACCCTTGTTACCGTGACGGCCGGCCATCTTGTCACCCGGTTGCAGACGGCGCTTAACAGCCAGGTACACCTTGACCATCTTCAGCACGCCAGCAGGCAACTCGTCGCCTTGCGTCAACTTCTTGCGCTTTTCTTCGAAGGCCAGATCGAATTCGTGGCGCGTTTGCTCCAGCGAGTTCTTGATGGATTCGAGCTGAGCAGCTACGTCGTCTTCCGCAGGACGGATATCGAACCAGTGGAATTTCTCCACGCTGTCCAGATATGCCTTGTCCAGCTTGGCACCCTTGCTCAGCTTGTTCGGGCCACCGTTGGCAGTACGACCCAGCAAGAGCTTTTCGATACGGTCGAATGCGTCGGCTTCCACGATACGCAACTGGTCGTTCAGGTCCAGGCGGAAGCGCTTGAGTTCATCGTCGATGATCTGCTGAGCGCGCTTGTCACGCTGGATGCCTTCGCGGGTGAAGACTTGCACGTCGATCACGGTACCAGACGAACCCTGGTCCACGCGCAGCGAAGTGTCCTTCACGTCCGAAGCCTTCTCGCCAAAAATGGCGCGCAGCAGCTTCTCTTCAGGCGTCAGCGTGGTTTCACCCTTAGGTGTCACCTTGCCAACCAGCGTATCGCCGGGCTGCACTTCTGCACCCACGTAGATGATGCCGGACTCGTCCAGACGGTTCAGTTGGTGCTCAGACAGGTTGGGGATGTCGCGGGTAATTTCTTCCGCACCCAACTTGGTGTCACGCGCCATCACCACGAGTTCTTCGATGTGGATCGAGGTGTAGCGGTCTTCTGCGACCACACGCTCCGAGATCAAGATCGAATCTTCGAAGTTGTAGCCGTTCCATGGCATGAACGCGATCAGCATGTTCTGACCAATGGCGATTTCGCCCAGGTCGGTCGATGCGCCGTCAGCAATCACATCACCCTTGGCCAGCTTGTCGCCACGCTTGACAACAGGACGCTGGTGGATGTTGGTGTTCTGGTTGGAACGCTGGTACTTGATCAGGTTGTAGATGTCTACACCCACTTCGCCGGCCACCGCTTCTTCATCGTTCACACGAATCACGATACGGGTTGCGTCGACGTAGTCCACGATACCGCCACGCTTGGAAGTCACGACCGTGCCCGAGTCGACCGCAGCAACGCGCTCGATACCGGTACCGACCATGGGCTTTTCAGGACGCAGCACAGGCACAGCCTGGCGCGACATGTTGGCACCCATCAACGCGCGGTTCGCGTCATCGTGTTCCAGGAAAGGAATCAGGGAAGCGGCCACCGACACGATCTGTGCAGGAGACACGTCCATGTACTGCACACGCTCAGGCGACAGCAGCGTCGATTCACCCGCTTCACGGGCCGACACCAGATCACCCACCAGACGGCCTTCTGTGTCCAGCTCGGCGTTAGCCTGAGCGATCACATACTTGCCTTCTTCAATAGCGGACAGGTAGTCGATTTCCATCGTCACCTTGCCATCGACCACGCGACGGTAAGGTGTTTCGATGAAGCCGTACTCGTTCAAACGAGCGTACAGCGCCAGCGAATTGATCAGACCAATGTTTGGACCTTCAGGCGTTTCGATAGGGCAAACGCGACCGTAGTGGGTCACGTGCACGTCACGCACCTCAAAGCCTGCACGTTCACGTGTCAAACCACCTGGGCCAAGGGCCGATACACGGCGCTTGTGGGTGATTTCGGCCAGAGGGTTGGTCTGGTCCATGAACTGCGACAGCTGCGATGCACCGAAGAATTCCTTCAGAGCCGCAGAAATAGGCTTGGAGTTGATCAGGTCGTGAGGCATCAGAGGCTCTTGCTCTGCCTGACCCAAACGTTCCTTCACAGCCTTTTCGATACGTGCCAGACCTGTGCGGTACTGGTTTTCGGCCAGTTCGCCCACACAGCGTACGCGGCGGTTACCCAGGTGATCGATGTCATCGACCTCACCCTTGCCGTTGCGCAGGTCTACCAGCAACTTGACCACAGCCAAGATGTCTTCGTTAGACAGCACCATGGCACCCGTTGCGCCATCACGGCCCACGCGGGCGTTGAACTTCATGCGGCCCACGCGCGACAAATCGTACGTGTCTGCGTTGTAGAACAAGCGATGGAACAAAGCTTGTACCGCGTCCTCGGTTGGAGGCTCACCGGGGCGCATCATGCGGTAGATAGCTACACGTGCAGCGAACTCGTCCGCTGTTTCATCCGTGCGCAGGGTTTGCGAAATGTACGCACCCTGGTCCAGCTCATTCGTGTACAGGCACTGAATGTCCTGGATGCCAGCACTGCGCAACTTCTTGAGCAAAGCCTCAGTCAGTTCTTCATTGGCCTTGGCGATGATTTCGCCGGTATCAGGATCAATGATGTTCTTGGCCAGCACGCGGGCGATCAGGAAGTCTTCAGGTACGCTGACGTACTTGGTGCCCGATTGCTCCAGTTCGCGGGTGTGACGCGCAGTGATGCGCTTGTCCTTGGCAACCACGACCTTGCCCGACTTATCGGTAATGTCGAAGCGCGCAACTTCACCACGCAGACGATCGGCCACAAATTCCATTTGTGCGCCGCTGTCCATCAAGCGGAAGTTGTCGTTGACGAAGAAGTGCGTCAAGATTTGCTCGGGCGACATACCAATCGCCTTGAGCAGAATCGACACGGGCATCTTGCGGCGACGGTCCACGCGGAAATACAGCAAATCCTTGGGATCGAATTCAAAATCCAACCAAGAACCACGGTAAGGGATGATGCGTGCCGAGAACAGCAGCTTGCCCGAACTGTGCGTCTTGCCCTTGTCGTGTTCGAAGAACACACCAGGCGAACGGTGCAGCTGAGACACGATAACGCGCTCAGTACCGTTGATGATGAACGAGCCCTTGTCAGTCATCAGGGGCACTTCGCCCATGTAGACCTCTTGCTCTTTCACTTCCTTGACGACTTTCGACTGGCTGGTCGAAGACTCGCGGTCGTAAATGATCAGTTGAACCTTGGCACGCACAGCCGACGCGAACGTCAAACCACGCGTCTGGCATTCGCGCACGTCAAATGCAGGCTTGGCCAAGTTGTATTCAACAAACTTCATCTCCACAAATCCATTGTGGGAGACGATAGGAAATGCCGATTCAAAAGCCGCTTGCAGGCCTTCCATCGTACGTTTTTTGGGGGCTGAATCTGCTTGCAGGAATGCGGTATAGGCATCTTTTTGCATCTGCAGCAGGTAAGGCACTTCGAGCACGCTGTCGCGGCTGCCGAAACTCTTGCGAATTCGCTTGCGTTCGGTATAAGAATAGGCCATGAGATCTCCGGGCAAAGACATGAGTCCTGGGTCTGCGACGACTGCCCCACATGGAAAGCTCCCTGCGGGCTTGGCGGTTGGCCACTACCAACCATGGCTGACGGCGATGCGTTGCACATCGCCCGAACCAAGGCATCTTCTGCTGTCGGGTTGT
>CAUQST010000045.1:0-31256 GCA_963520865.1 uncultured Comamonas sp. | reverse complement strand
ACCGCACACCGCACACCGCACACCGCACACCGCACACCGCACACCGCACACCGCACACCGCAGTTGTATAGGTGCAAAGTATGTATCTTATCTCACACCTCACACCTCACACCTCACACCTCACACCTCACTCATCACTCATCACTCATCACATCAAATTGGAAGCGCACGGCATCTCATCGGAGACGACTTATATGTTCTCTCGAAAACCTCTCACCTCACGCAAGAAATCAAGCAGTAGCAACGTTTTTTTTGAGGTTGTAGAGCGAATTTTTGAAATCTGTAAAGGGTTAGGGCTAGAGCTTCTGTATGTCGCAGATTGCTCGTAGCAGCTGGAGAAATTTCATGGCAAAGAGCCAACGT
The DNA here is from genome assembly GCA_963520865.1 of uncultured Comamonas sp. GTDB lineage: Bacteria > Pseudomonadota > Gammaproteobacteria > Burkholderiales > Burkholderiaceae_C > Comamonas. The sequence goes on along the minus strand of CAUQST010000045.1, from coordinate 30,893 downwards.
CCCACCTCTGCACAGCCCACTGAGAACAATGCATCTATTGAGGCGAAGAGCATGCGTATCGACCCTGCATTGCTCAACTTCGATCAGCTTCCCAATTCAGCTTATGTCCGCATAGATGTGGTGCAAGGGCTGTATGCGTGCTCACGCGCAACCGTTTGGCGTCACGTTAAAGCCGGTCATATCCCTGTCCCTGTGAAGATCTCAACGCGCATAACTGCTTGGCAGGTTGGCTCGTTGCGTAAGCACCTGATGGAGATGAATTGATGCTTATTCTTTGCCTGACTTTTGCATGCCAAAAACTGCAAAAGTCAGGTGTATTTGCATGGCATAAAAAGAAAATTTATGCCTGCTAAATAAGCTGAAATTTGATGATTGATTAGATTTTTTTGTTGAAAAGCAGCTTGCAAAGTCATTATTTGAGCCTAGAGATCATTAAATGTAGGCACTACCTAGCAAGGTACTTGTCAAGGTAGTAATGAAGTAACTATCGTATAGCTGTAAACCAACATTAAGAAATCAATTTATGGAGTGAAAAGAAATGTGTGATTCACCTGGAATAATGTATTTTCTTAAAAAGCCAATGCCTTACAAAAAGGCTGAAAAGTTCTTTAAGTGTAATTTTTGGCCATCATTCTCTGGGGATGGAGTTACGGGAGGGCGAATGATTACTTTAATGTCGCGCGTCACGGAAGCTAAGTTCGAGGTTACACCTTGCTTAGATAAAGCTAAGGAAAACTTAATTGGATTTTTTGTGAGTATCAATATTCCTGCGTGCGTTATCGGTAATAACGCATTTCTGCATATTTTGGTGTATGAATCTGCAAAGATTGCCATGACTTTTTTGAAGGACTATTTGAAAAATATTGGAGTTCATGAGAAATATATTGAGCTCATAAAGTTGAGAAATGCTTTTATTAAAAGCTTAGATCTTACTTACTTGCTTAAATTCGATAGTGTTGAGGAAGCAGTAGCTATGCGTGATGAACTTGAGCTTCGTATAAATTCAATCTATCACTACCTGCCTACAACTAAAAGACCTCATGTTGGTGAAGATATAAGTAGGTCTGTTTACTTGGATGTTCGCAACCATCTATCTTTACTTGCATATATAAAATGGCAGGATAATCCTGGTAAAAAGAAGTATGGGCTATATGATGGTGCGGATTCTGTAGATTCTGAGGTTAAGAAGAAAATATATAGTGTGAGTAAGTATGGTTTACGTATCGAGCTAAAAATCACAGAAGCTTATTTGAAGAAAAACCATTCAGATATGATGAACGTTATGGAGTGGAAAGATCCCAAAAAATCAGAAAAAGTAATCGCTGATGTCTTTCAAAAGTTACGTTCAATGTTGCGTTTAGATGAGGATTTTCGTCACAACAAGCATCGTTCTTATGACTTTGCCAAGCTAGACGAGAATGTTCAAAAATTCTTGACTTCTTACTATGCTGGTAAGGAGAATTGCAAAAACGAAGAGGGTGATTCTTCTGAAAAATTGCCGACTCTCGATGAGATGACAAAAAACCAGCGTTATGAGCTGAAGAAGAAGATTTATGAGAAAACGCGGATTGATATCTCTATTCCATGGAAATATCACAAGCGACTGAAGGCGATGGATTGGCTCGTGCAGCCAAAGCCACCAGTGCTTTCAAAGAAATATCGTGAGATTTGGCCTTACGTTTTCAATCGCAAAAACATGCCAATGTTCTTGAAAAAGGTGAAAAATGCTGGTGCTGTCTGGGCGTACAAGCCGAACGTTGAATCCCAAACTTCAGATGTTTCTGACCTGATGGGCGATGAGCCCTGTGTCGAGGCTGTGGCTGCCAAGCCCTATCGAGGTATTGGCAGCTTGAAAATCCCGAACCTTGCAAACATGGCTGATGATTGAGCGATAGTTAAAAAAATGAAGAGGGCGTGTGACTTAACGGTTGCACGCCCTTTTTTTTGTAGGTTTGCGGCTGGACTGCTACTAGGCAAGCAAGATTCAACCCTCGTGCCAAAGCATCTTGTCGGTAGTTGGATGTAGGAGGAAGCGCAAAACATTGCGTTTGAGACTTCTCGGCTTTTGGCTGCATTGATTTTAAGATGATTGCGACAAATTCTGTCGCAATTTATAGTATTGCGCCATAATTCGCGTCATGAATAGCGTCAAACCACAGCAAGAGCTCGTCTTGTTGGCCAACGTCATTGAGCGTCACCCAGAGGGGGTGAGTGCTGAAGAAGTGTTGCAGGAATCAGGGCTGACATTGCAACGCCGTAGCCTTCAGCGCCGATTGGCCTTATTGGTTGAACAAGGGCGCATTCGGGTGCAGGGCCAAGCGCGGGCCGTGCGCTACTTTCCAGCTCTGCAAGATAAAAGCCCAAATGGCGAGCATGCTTCAAGCGCAGATGCTGAGATCGAGCCATACGTTCCTGTCAGCGCTGAAGGCGAAGCCATCAAGGCGTACGTGCGTCAGCCTCGGCATTTACGCAAGCCTGTGGTCTATCGCACAGAATTTTTAGAAAAGTACCACCCAAACCACACGGCGTACTTGCCTTTGAAACTGCGTGAACAGCTCCATGCTTTGGGACGCTCCCCCGCCGAGCAAACACCTGCAGGTACCTTTGCCAGGGACATTCTCAACCGCTTGCTGATTGACCTTTCTTGGGCATCTTCGCAGTTGGAAGGCAACACCTACAGCCGCTTGGATACAGAACGGCTGATTGAGTTTGGCCAGGTAGCTGAGGGCAAGGATGCGTTTGAAACGCAGATGATCCTGAACCACAAGCAGGCCATCGAGTTTTTGGTGCACTCGCCTGAGCAGGCCGTGGTCTCGCAAGACACCATCGTTTCCTTGCATGCTTTGCTTTCCGACGGCCTGATGCCTGACCCCGCCATGTGTGGCCGTATTCGCAGTCGTGCCGTAGAAATTGGTGGCAGCGTTTACCTGCCAGTGGCTTTGCCTCAACGTTTAGAAGAGTTGTTCGGCATCGTGGTGGGCATGGCCGCAGAAATCGAAGATCCTTTCGAGCAAGCTTTCTTCTTGATGGTGCACTTGCCTTACTTGCAGCCCTTTGAGGATGTGAACAAGCGGGTGTCGCGTCTGGCTGCCAACATTCCCTTCATACGCCACAACCTGTGCCCGCTGTCATTCATCGACGTGCCCCAGCAAGCCTATGTGGACGCCATGATTGGTGTGTACGAACTCAACCAGGTGGACCTGCTGCGGGATGTTTTTGTATGGGCATATGAGCGCTCATGCCAGCAGTACGTAGCGGTGCAGCAAAGCCTAGTGCCGCCTGACATCTTGCGCCTGCGCTACCGGCAAGTGCTTGGTGAAGTGATTGCCGCTGTTGTTCGTGGCGGTCAGCCAATCAATGAAGCAAGTCTCAAAACCATGCTGCCTGGGAGTGTGCAGCCTGAAGACCGTGAGCACTTCACGCAGTTGGTGCTCAAGGAACTGGCTGGCTTGCATGCTGGGAATGCCGTGCGGTTTGGGCTGCGGCCTCTTGAACTGGTCGGATGGAAGCAATCTCAAATATAAATTTCATAGCTCTGCACTGCATAGTCCCTGCTCGTGGGGCTCAGTGATAATCAAAAAATATGAACGTCCAACAACTAGAAAACGAACTCTGGGAAGCAGCCGATCAACTGCGCGCCAATTCCAAGCTGACTGCTGCTGAGTACGCCATGCCGGTGTTAGGTTTAATCTTCCTGCGCCATGCGGACAACCGCTTCAAAGCCTACCTGCCAGAAATTCTGAAAGGCATTCCGGCTGCGATGCCAGCAGCCAAACTTGAAGAGCTGATCAAGACCGAGTTCAAGGGTAAGTCGGCCATCTACTTGCCCGAGGCAGCCCGCTTCGATGCCATTGCCAGTTTGCCTACAGGCGCTGATGTGGGCGAAGCCATCGAGGCTGCCATGGACGCTATCGAAGCTGAATACACCGTGTTGGAAGGAGCCTTGCCACGCGGCTACTCCGCTTTTGAGCCTGATCTGCTTGATCGCCTGGTGAAGATTTTTGATAGAGAGGCGCTGAAGACGGCCACCGGCGACGTGTTCGGGCGCATCTACGAATACTTCCTCAACAAATTCGCCATGACTGGCGCGCAAGAAGGCGGTGAGTTTTTTACGCCCCCTTCGCTGGTGCGCATGATCGTGAACGTGATCCAGCCTGACCATGGCACCGTGTTTGACCCAGCCTGCGGCTCTGCCGGTATGTTTGTGCAAACCGGCCACTTTATTGAGCAAGTGCGTAAGGCCAGCGCGTTGGAAAACGTGACTTTCCACGGCCAAGAAAAAAGCGACACCAACGCCAAATTGGCGCGCATGAACTTGGTGGTGCACGGGCAAGATGCCAGCAACATTCGGCAAGGCAATACTTTCTACGACCAAGCCGAGCATCTGATTGGTCAGTGCGACTTCGTCATGGCCAACCCACCGTTCAACGTAGACGGTGTGGAAACCAAAAAAGTCAGCAAGCAGGTTGCGCCAAAAACTGAAGAAGAAAAATTGCAGGCGGAGGGTGGACCTTACCGCCTGCCCTTTGGCTTGCCCGGCACCAATGCCAAGACCGGCGCCATCAGCAATGCCAACAGCTTGTGGGTGCAGTATTTCTACAGCTACCTCAACGACACAGGCCGGGCTGGCTTTGTCATGGCCTCCAGCGCATCTGATGCGGGTAATAAAGACCGCGATATCCGCGAACAGTTAGTGAAGACCGGCCATGTAGACGTAATGATGTCCATTGGCACCAAGTTCTTCTACACCCGCAGCCTGCCGTGCACCCTGTGGTTCTTTGACAAAGGCAAGGGCGAAGACCTGCAAGACCAGGTGCTGATGATTGATGCCCGCAACGTCTACCACGTGGTGTCGGCACGTTCGCACGTATTCACCGAAGAGCAATTGGCGAACCTAACCGCCATCACTTGGTTGTATCGGGGTGAGAACGAGAAGTTTGTTGCGCTCGTTGCTAGCTACCAGCGCCAGGTTGACGATTGGCTGGCTGGGCTGCCGGAACGCCTGCGCATAGATACCCGCACACTGCGCAAGTTGGCACTTAAGCTCGTGCACTTTGCACGCGACGCCAAAGTGAATGAAGAATTGTTCCCCCCATTACCGGCCAAGCCACAGCCAAGCGCAGAACAGCAAGCTGAATTGACCCAGCAGCGCGCTGAGTTGCAGGCTGCACTAGAAGCTTGGAAGGCGGATCTCGCCCAAGCACTGGCAGATACCAGCGCCACCGATGCACTTGCGGCCATGCTGGAGCAGGCTGCACAAGCCCGTTCGGCCATTGCCCAAGCCGACTTGGCCACGCACGCAGGCCAGAAGGCGCTGCAAGCCACGTTGGATACCCTCACTCCCATCTTGAAAGCAGCAAGCAAAACGCTGGAAGCGCGGCACAAGCGCGCCATGGGCTTGGTTGATGCCGCAGAGAAAGCCTTGCGCGCGCGCAACAGCAAAGCTTGGCATGGCAAAGCCATACGCGAAGCCCGCCGCGCCCTGCAAGCAGCCGATGTGAAGAAGCACGAAGCCCCCACGGTGCGCGATTTGGTGCTGGAAGCTCCCAAGCAAGCCGCTTACTTCATTCACCAAGTGCACAAGCTGCACAGCTATTTCCCAGATGGCTACTACGCCGATGTACCTGGCCTGTGCAAGGCGGTGACACGCGAAGAAATCGCCGCCAATGACTACTCACTAACACCGGGGCGCTATGTGGGGGTCACGGCAGTGCAAGACGATGGTGATGAAGATGCGTTTGCCGAACAATTGCGAGAAATTCATGAGCAACTAGAGGAGTTGAATGAGAAAGCTACGGTCTTGGCAAGCCGTATTGCTGACAACCTTGAGGGGTTGTTGGGATGAGCTGGCGAACCATTCAACTGGGCGATGGCCTACACATCAAACACGGGTTTGCATTCAAAGGTGAGTATTTCACCTCAACTGGTGAACTGATGGTATTAACTCCAGGAAATTTCTTGGAGCAAGGAGGATTTCGCGTTCGCGACGGCAAGGAGCGTTTTTATGCAGCTGATTTTCCTTCTGAATACCTTTTAGCCGAAGGCGATTTAATCGTCGCTATGACGGAACAAGGGGAAGGCTTACTCGGAAGCGCGGCACGCATTCCTGCAAGTGACCGCTATCTCCACAATCAGCGTCTAGGGCTAGTGCAAGTTACTAACCCGTCACTGCTTGATTTGCGATTTCTGTACTGGGTGTTCAACAGTCGCGACGCTCGGGCACAGATCAGGGCGACTGCCACCGGAGCTAAGGTCAAGCACACAGCGCCAGAGCGTATAAAGCAGGTACGCATTGCAGTCCCGGAACTAGGAGAACAACGATTAATTGCGTCTATTCTCGACGCCTACGACGACCTCATTGCCACCAACCAACGCCGCATCGCCCTGCTGGATCAAGCCGCAGGATCGCTATACCGCGAGTGGTTTGTGCACCTGCGGTTTCCGGGGTATGAGTCGGTGTCAGTGAGCGATGGAGTGCCGGAAGGGTGGCAATCACGTGCATTTACAAGCGTCGCAGAATTCATCAATGGATTCGCATTTAAACCTGTTCATCAGCAAGAAATTGGTCATCCAATCGTAAAAATACCAGAGCTGAGAGATGGTGTCAGCGACAACACTCCACGAAATCCTGGGACAGAAGTCCCATTGCGAAATCACATAGCTTCCGGGGACATACTATTTTCCTGGTCGGGAACTTTGCTGGTAAATGAATGGTGGGGTGGCACTGCGCTCTTAAATCAGCATCTTTTCAAAGTTGTCCCCCTAGATCCGTTACATAAGAGGCTAGTCCGTTTTGCAATTGATGCCGCTTTACCACTTCTTATGGGGCAAGCAGTTGGAGCTACCATGAAGCACATTCGACGCAGTGCCTTAGATACTCATTTAATGCTTGTACCGGATGAGTCAGTTGCAAAAATGTTTGCCGCGATGGTTGACCCAATGATGGATATGGTCTTGAACCTAAGAAAGCAGAATGCACAACTATCCGTTGCAAAGGATGCTCTGCTACCCAAGCTAATGTCTGGTCAACTCGATGTGAGCCAGATACCGCTGCCCGAAGCGGAAGAAGTGACCGCCTGACACGCGCACTGCCAAAGCACCAAACGACAAAGAATAGAGGGAGAAAATGGGCAAGAGCGAGTATTCGGAAGACGTATTGATCCAAGCGCCCACCGCTGAGTTTCTGCACGATGAGCTGGGCTGGGACAGCGTGATGGCACAGGATGAAGGGCCGCTGGTAGCAGATGGCCTGCTGGGCCGCACGGCAGACACACAAGTGGTGCTGATACGCGATGTGGAGGCCGCACTGCGGCGGCTCAACCCCGGCCTGCCCGATACCGCATACGCCCTAGCCCTCGAAGCGGTAACGCAGAACGACAGCACCAAGTCGTTGGTGCAGATGAACCAAGAAAAGTACCAATTGCTGCGCGATGGTGTGTTGGTGAAGTTCCGTGACAGTATGGGCAAAGCTGCAGGCAAGTTGGTGGAAAAACGCTTGCGCTTGATCGACTTTGACAAGCCTGAGCGCAACCGTTTTTTGGCCGTGCGTGAACTGTGGGTACGTGGCCCGCTGCACCTGCGTCGCCCAGACCTGATTGGCTATGTCAATGGCCTGCCTCTGGTGTTCATCGAGCTCAAACGCTTTGAGGTGCACGTAGACAGCGCCTACAAAAAGAACTATGCCGACTACCTGGACACCATCCCGCACTTGTTCCACTGGAATGCGTTGGTGGTGATCAGCAATGGACATGATGCGCAATACGGATCGATCACGTCCAGCAAGGATCACTTCTACCGCTGGAAACGCTTGGAGGAGGATGACCCGGAACCTGGCACAGCCCAGCCGCTGCTGCCCCTGCTGTTGCAAGGCATGTTGGGCAAGCAACGGCTGCTGGACATTGTGGAGAACTTTGTGCTGTTCGATGCCTCGGAGGACGGCTTACAGAAAATCGTAGCGCGCAACCACCAGTATTTGGGCGTCAACCGGGTGATTGATCGCCTGACGTCCGACGATGCGACGGTGAAAGCCGAAGTAGCTGCAGGCCAGTTAGGCGTGTTCTGGCATACGCAGGGGTCGGGCAAGTCGTATTCGATGGTGTTCCTGACCGAGAAGGTACGACGCAAAATATCGGCCAGCTACACTTTTGTGGTGGTGACTGACAGGTCCGAGTTGGACGATCAGATTGCTGGCACCTATACCTCCACTGGCCGTGCCAGCGCCAAGGCTGACCAAGCCAAGAGTGGGAATGCGCTGCGCAGCATGCTGCGTGACCAAAACCGCAGTTATGTCTTTGGCTTGGTGCAAAAGTACCGCGAGCGGGTGACAGAGCCTTATTCCGAGCGCGAAGACATCATCGTGCTATCTGACGAGGCACACCGCAGCCAGTACGGACGCTTGGCGCTGAACATGCGCAAGGGACTGCCGAATGCGAAGTTTCTGGGCTTCACCGGCACGCCATTGATTGATGACGCTGAAAAGCAGTTGACCCGCCAGGTATTCGGCGACTACGTGTCGATTTATGACTTCAAGCGTGCCGTGGCCGACGGCGCCACACTGCCGCTGTTTTACGAGAACCGTGGTGAGAAGCTCAAAATCATCGACCCCAAAGTGAGCGAGCGCATCGTTGAGCACATTGAAGCCGCTAAGCTCAGCGCACCGGCCGATGATCCTTGGACAGACGAGAAGGAAGACAAGCTGTACCGTGCGCTCGCCAGTGAGTACCCCATCCTGACATCTCCCACCCGGTTGAGCAAAGTGGCTGCGGATTTTGTGGAGCATTTTCACCAACGCTGGCAGGTGGTGGCTAAAGGTGCCAGCAAGTCATTGGTGGTGTGCCTAGACAAGATCACCTGCGTGAAGCTGCACGACTTGATTGCGGAAAAGTGGGCCGCTAAAGCGAATGAGCTGGATGCAAAAGTCTCCTATGAAGAGGCGCGGTTTGCAGCCAAAGGCAAACCACCGAACGAAACACTCAAGACACGCCGTGCACATGTGGATTGGATGCGGGCGACTGAGATTTGTGTGGTGGTGTCGCAGGAACAGGGTGAAGTTGCGGAGTTCAAAAAGTGGAAGAACCACCGGGACGAAGCTTTGGATATCACCCCGCACCGCGAGAAGATGGTCAAGCGCAACTTGGAAGAAGAATTCAAGAAGCCCGAAAACCCTTTTCGTGTAGCCATTGTTTGTGCCATGTGGCTGACCGGCTTCGACGTGAAATGCCTGGCTACGATGTATTTGGACAAGCCTATGCAGGGCCACACCCTCATGCAGGCTATTGCTCGCGTGAATCGCGTGGGTGGTGGCAAAAAGCATGGTCTGGTCATTGACTACAACGGCATGCTCAAAAGCCTGCGTAAGGCGCTGGCTACCTTTGCCCAAGGCGACCGCAAAGGCACAGGCAAAGGTGATGAGGAAGAAGATACGGTGCGCGATGACAGCGTGGCGTTGGCCGAATACGCGAATAGCTTGCTACAGGCAAGGCGCTACTTGGAAGGCTTGGGCGTGGATCTGGATGCTGTGATCGAAGCCAAGGGTTTTGCTAAACAGGGGTTGCTGCTGGATGCCATTGACAAGCTGGCCGCTAACATCGAGCGTCGAAAGACTTACGAGGTTCACGTAGACGATATTCAAGCGCGATATCGGGCTTTATTCCCTAACCCCGGTCTTTTCCAGTACGACGCAGAAGAAGGTGCCTTGGCGGCGATCTACAACAAGCTGCAAGACGCTCGTACCTCTCCAGACATCAGTGCCCTGCTGCAATCGCTTTACGAGGTGGTGGACACCACATTGACTACCGATGGCCAGCCTCCTGCATTCGTGAGGAATCAACCACCGAAACACTATGACCTATCGAAGATCAACTTTGATAGGCTGAAGGCTGAATTCACCAAAACACGGCATAAGGCCGTAGCGGTGCTGAACCTACAGGAGCAACTGGAGCAACGTCTGGCGGCAATGCTCGCCGCCAACCCGACGCGGGTTGACCTGTATGAACGCTATCAAACAATCATTGCCGAGTACAACCGCGACAAGGACGCTATCGAGGTGCAAAAGGTCATGGACGATCTGTTCGCACTGAACGATAAGCTCAACGAAGAAGAGAAGCGTTACCTGCGCGAAGGGCTGGATAACGATGCACAGCTGGCCGTGTTCGACTTGCTTCAAAAAGACCAACCTACCAAAGGCGATCGTGAAAAGATCAAGAAGGTGGCCAAGGACCTGTTGGACCTTCTGAATAACGGCAAACTGCAAATCGACCATTGGCGTGAGAAGGCCGCAGCCCAAGCACAAGTACGGGCTGAAATCATCAAGCACCTGTGGACTCACTTACCCGATCAGGGATACGTCGAGGATGAAATCAGCATGAAGGTGGACGCAGTGTTTACGCATCTCTTCACGAGCTCGGGTGGTGGTGGCCTGGGTGTTTACCACTGACAGGCGTTTTGGCATAAATCGCCTTTTAGTCTCGGGTAACTGATTTGACGTACGGCGTTCAATCAGACAGCCTGGTTGCAGCCCAGTAAATCATTTTTCACAAGGCAGCCCATGCACGCCATCTATGGCCTCAGGGTATGGCGCAAACGTATCTACTACTGGTGCGGGTGCTTGACCGCCATTCCGCTGGGCGCTGACCAGCGGCAGCATGCGACCTATTTTTGATACTCGGAGGTCCGACTAGGAGACACTGGAAAATTTGATAACTGCCGCATTCGCTATGGTACCGAAACGCAGACCTCGGCCCTGGGTTCGGCGAAACCGCGTGTTTCCATAAATTCGACGAGTGCGACGGGCAAGGGTACTTGTCCCGCAGGACCTGAACAGCTCCAGGTGCCGGCACTGTAGACAAGTCTCAGCTCCTGTGAATCGATTTGGACGATCAGCCCCGGTTGGGTGTCGTCGTACGTCTCGTCATAGCGGTAATCAAGTTTTGGCAAGACTTCCTTCTGACGTGCTTGCAGTGCCCAGTACAACGCGTAGCTTCGCAGCTCGACGTGATACCCGGACAGACGCTGGCGCTTTACTAGGTAGATGTCGTCTGACACACCTCTGTGTATGAGACGTTCCTTGCAGTAGTCGATGAGGCGAGGCTCATTGATCACATACCGGCGCCAATCCGCGCAAGTCGCCGCCTCGACCAGTGCGTGGAGCGAACTGCGCGCGTCGCCGTTCACGCCATCCAGCAGCATCTTGAAGGCGGGCCGGCCGATAACTCTGAACCAATTCTCGGATCTCTCGCGGTACGTGCCGCTATCGGCCTTGCAGAAGGAGAACTTGGAGGCTCCGCGTTCGACGAGGTAGCTCTCTATGGACAGCAACGCACGTTCGAGCAGGTGCTCGGCCGAAGCACGGATGCCTTCGTCAAGCACGGCTCGAGCGCGTTGCGAGTAGCGGGCAAATACATCGCGGTCAAAGGGAACTTCGGGGGTGCTGCTGAAGTCAAGCAGAAATCCGATCCTGCCTTGTAGGTACGAGTGTGACTCGGCTTCGGTGAAGAGAAGCTCTCGCGTAGGGTCCTCGACGATCAGACGAGCCTTTCGGATCTCCTCCTTCGCCTGTTCTATGCCGAATCCGGGGATTGAGTCAGCTTTCGACAGCCCGTCGTACAACCCTCCCACATGTGAGGCCAGTGCTTGCACGCCCCTTAGGGTGGAGCTCGCTGTGTACACGTCATCGATGCGATGGTTGACAAGTAGGTTCGACATTACGCGATCCCACCTGAACCTCTCAGCCTCCAGGTCGGGCTTATTGGACTTCACCGCGCCACTGTTTACCCAGGCAACGACGCTGAATAGGCGAACCAGGTCAGCGTAGTCGCTCGTAGGGGCCAGGGCTCGTTCAAGGGCCTTGATATCCGCTGGGGAGTCGGTTTCTGAGAGGTGATCCAGAACGACCGATGCAACCTGGACCGCTGGTGCGGCGAATGCCCCCTGCGCCTCTAGTTCGCGAAGGGGAATGTATCCGCGTGCTTGGCGTAGCTTCTGAAGCCAATCGATTGAGGCCCTTGGGGCCGAGTAGCCGCGTTCAAGCCGAATGCAGGCATCGAAGAACGCCATCACGTACATGAATCGCAAGTACAGTTCATCGACAGCCGACGCCACGGCCGCGCTGTTCTGCTTCGGGGCAAGCCGCCAGAAAAGGTCCATCCACTTCTGGTCCAACGCCAAGTCAAAACCCTTGGCCCACGGCTCATTGGCCACGCGCCCAACGAGCCACGCCTTGAAGTTCTCGAACGGTGTCAGCGGCTTGCCTCGGGCATTCATCTTGATGTAAAGGTCGTCCGTCAGGCCAAAACGTTCTAGGTCGAGAAAGTGGAACGTGATGGGTGGCCGCTCCTCGTCGATAAGGCGCTGGTAGCAGCCCCTTGTGATTCCGAATTCTCTGGCAATTGCGTCAAGCGTGGTCATGCACGCCTTGACCGTGGGGTCGCTGTGCCAGGACAGGAAGAACCAGTTGCTGTCTATCAAGACGGCAGACAACTGGCCGCTCCATCCTCTGCCTTCGTCCGGCGGGCTAACCTCGGCATTCGCCAATGCATCGAAGAACTCTTGGGAACTTGGCCGGGTTGCATAGGTGAACCTAGAGCGCCTGCGCTTGGTCCACCGCGCCCTGAAGCCCTCCAGTTGCCCTTCGCACATGGCTACGTACCAGTGCAACAAGAAGAGGGTTGTGAGCCGCTGCTGTCCGTCGAGCAGAGAGAGTACCTTGCTCCCTTCGTCCTCGAAGGTTCCATAGATGAAGTCGAGGTCCAACCCTTGCCCGGACTCGCCCTGCAACGCACCGCGCAGCGAAGCCAGGAATGCATTGAGGACATCGGTGGATTGTTTGCGCCCCTGGGCGTAGTCGCGCTGGATGATCGGAATCTCGACTGCATCGACGGCCAAAAAGAGCGTCGCGAACGAGTGTTGGCGGGCCTGGCTCATACCGGCGCTCCATGCTTCTCAAAGAAGTTGACCAGAGTAGTGACGAGTGCGTCTTGATGCTCTTTGGCATCAGCGCGCGTCCACACAAGCATTTCGTCTACTTTGCTGCTGTAGTACTTCAGGAAGGCATTCTTCGTGCAAGGGGGAACAAAGCGTCCCGCCTTATCTAGCGCGATGACACGGCGTCTCTTCATCGGGAAGATGGCATTCCCATAGCTTCGATTGGTTCCGGCATCCAGTAGCGTCAGGTTGCCCACGCTATTGTCGGCCTCGACATCAGATCCCGGATCGTATCGATCAATCACGTCGTTGAAAGCAATCTCGAACGCCACGGAGTCGAAGGGCTCTTGCTCACGCAGTGCGCGCAGGCGCTCGGGCAGCGCCTGGTCCGGTGAGCTGGCCAAGCTGCCTACCGCCGCTACCTCTGGCGCGGAGAAGTACTCGATGGCTTGTCCGAGCCATGCCTTTTGCGCATCGACTCGCTGTGGCATGTCCGACTTGACCGATCGAATGTGCTCCAGATCCCACTGCTCCCTCTTGAAGTGATCGAAAGGGAACCACGATCCACTGTCCCCTAGTTCCAGAAGCGCAGCGATGTTGAACAGGAGAAGCAGACGACGAATAGACGTCCCATGCGACTCGTATTCAAGCTCGGCGACGCGGTCCTTGACATAGGTGGCCAGTCCCGTTTTCGCGCGGCCTGTGCCTAGGGCGATCTTGAAGACTTCCCCGATGAGCGCAGCCCTGAACGCAGTCTTAGAGCCCGATGTTCGGGCGAGGTCGCGGATCTGTGCGACCTTCACGTCCTGGCTCAGAAGGAAGCCGACAACGTGATACAGAAACCGATCCCTATACCACTCGTCGAGCTGCAGGAACATTCGCTTCACCGTATCCCACTCGTTGGGAACTTCGTCTTGCCTCTTGGCCAGATGCGCGTTGAATGCGAGGAACATGCTGTTAATGTCCCAGGGGGTTGCCGCGCTGCCAAGTTCATCGGCCCGGAGCTGAAGGATAAGTTCGATGCGGTTCGCTTCCTGCTTGCGGTTCGTCACGAAGTACCAGAACCCCGGCTCCTGCAAGCGTCGCTCGATTTCGTCCCAGTCCTGTGCGATCCTAAGCTGCTGTAACTGCTTGGCCCGCGCGCCATCGTCGTCGAAGTTGCTAGCCTTGAGAAACAGCGCCTTCACGAGTTCCGAATTTGTCAGCGCGATCTTGCCCACATTGAGGCGCGTAAAAACGTCGATAGGTCCGACCGAGTGATCGACCTCGTACCAGATGACCTTAACTTCGTTCAGGAAGGCGCCCTGGATGTAGTTTAGGCGGTGGATCTGGGCCTTGAACCACTCGCGGATAGTTTGGTACCCCTGCCAAATGTGGAAGAAGTCAATGTTGTCGTCGCGCGCCGTCTCGTCCATGGATTTCAGGTAGGCCGCGCTATTCTCACGCGTCTCGTAGCTGAGTGAAAAGAGCTCGGAGCGCTCATCCTCGACGAGGCGGTTGTTGAAGAATGAGAGGACTAGGAGGATCGTTGTCAGTCGTTGCTGCCCGTCGATAAGCTCCCACTGGTCGCCACGTTTTGTGACGACGATCGGCTGAAGGCAGTAGAAGTCCCCCTGGACGGGTCTTGGCCGCAGTGTGAAGGCAGCAACATCATCGAGCAGTTCTGTCACCTGTCTGGAGGACCAGCGGTACCCGCGCTGGTAAGCGGGGATGAAAAAGGACTCCGTCATCAGCTCGCTGACCGAGCGTAATAGAAGATCACCAGTACTCATGCATTCCTCGAATAGTGCGTGGCGCAGGTTTTCGCCGCGAGGTGCACTGCCGATAGGCTGGTGCTCGTCCCCTGGGGGATTCTGCCACTTGTCGCACAACCGACATCGGACGCGGGTGCCGTCCTCTTCGGTGAAGGTTCTGGACGCATCGATCCCACGTGCGGCGTGACGCCGATATTGCGTTTGGCTTGCCCAGAGACGTTGGTGTCGTATGCCGTGTCAGCTACGACCAAGATGCGTAAAAGAGCATGGCCGAACTCATCCGGTCACGACCAGCAGCTTGGTTAGCAGCAATCAGCACTCGTGGTCAGTTCAACCGGAATACGCAGACTGGTCTGCAAGAAGCGCTTGAACCTTCAAGCGAACTTCTTCATCAGCTTTTCCGTACTTGAATAGCAGTTCGGCAATTTCATCCTCAGTGTCGGCATAGAAAAACGCCATCGGCACTTTCAGCACCTCAGCCAGCCTTCGCACCGTCAGCAGGTCTGGCTTGTGGATGCCCAACTCATAGCGATTGATGCGCGTGCTGGCCACGAACGCATCGATTCCCGCCTCAATCCCCAGCATCTTTTGCGACAGCCCCGCAGCCAGGCGGGCCTGTTTGAGCCTCGCGCCCCATTGTTCATCCGCGTCGGACATCTCGCACCTTCAAAAGGCTACGAGATTCGTAGTTATGCTTTATTCTCGATACTACGATTTACGTAGTTTTCTGGGTTGCGAACGACCGCCCAGCCCAATAAGAAGGACAAAGCATGGTGGTGAGCGGGGGAGTGCGCTGGTGCGCAGCGTTAGGGGTGTTGGGGTTGACTGTGGGCGCATGGGCACAGCCTGCAGGTGTTCGTGGCAGTACTCAGCTGGCCCCGAAGGTGCACGATTACTACGCGGAGTGCCGCAACCCAGACACGGAGCTATGCACGGTGCAAAGCCCCGACTCATCGCTGTACATGTACACGGTGCTTACGCCAGACATTTCCTTTGATGACTTGGGCGCGCATTGGGTAGTGGATTTGCGCAAATTTCCAGCTGCCAAGGGCGCCATCAAGGTGCTGCGCGTGGCGACCAGCACAGGCGAAGTGCATGCGATTCGTTTGAAACTGGTTTATGAGGCCACGCCTACTCGAAGCAACGCAGCTGCCAAGGTGCTGACAGTGCCACCTGAAGCCAAGCCTGCCCCTGGATCAATGCTACCCACTGCACCGCCCCCGCAGTCCAATGTGTCGATGACTGGCAAGCCGCCTTCCACCGTTATGCCTGTTTCTGCGAAACAGGCTTCACCCTCTGGCACAGTGCCCCCCGCTTTGCCAGCAAGCCGTGGCACTGAGGCCAAGCAGCCAGAGCGCAGTACTAAGCCTACGACTTTGACTTCTGATGTGACGGCATCTGCCGAAGTGCCTTGCTTGGATGGCATATGCCTGGGCGCTTCCATTCAGACGCTCAAGGCGCCGTTTGAGCCCGTATTCACCGTCGAGCAACAGTTGCGTGCAGGGCTGCAGGTCAATGCTCATCGGTTTCCAGACTTGGACAAGCGGGTCAAGCAGTTGGGCGCCTTGTTTAAGCAAGGTGATATGGAAGGCTCTGCACAGGCTGGTGAAGACTGGCTCAAGGCCAGCAGCAAAGAACGCCAGCTGCAAACTAACCTGTTTCACCTCAAGCAAGCCTATGAGCTGGCTCAGAAGGCTTTGGGTGGGAAGCGCAATGCCGATACAGCAGCTTTGGCGCTGTACTTTATGCCCCAGCCTCCACCCAAGGCATTGAAGGACGGGCCAGGTATTTCAGGTGCGTTGAATGTTGGGGCTGATCCTTTGCTTTTTGCAGTGCGCACAGAGCTGCAATTCGATGCAGGCTTGGCTCCTTTGATCAAAAAAGCTAAACCCGTGTTTTGCGGGGTGTTCCAGTTGCAAGGACACTTCACCAGCCCCTCGGGCTATGGCACCACCGTTACCGTGCGCTCTGATGCGGATGGTGATTTCAAGGTGGCCAATGTTCGCCGGGTGTTCACCGCTGATTCTCATGACAGCCTCAAACAGCTGGCACAGCAGTTGACACAGCGCTATGACCTAGCAATCAAGGCACAGGTGGCAAGTATCGATTTGCGGTCGCAGTCGATGTCACTGGAGTTGCGTCACCCCTTGGCCGTCCAGCTTGTGGGCGCACCACAGAAGCTGGTGCAGCAACGCGATGCTTTATGGCAGCAAGGCTGGCTTGACTTTAAGGGCAAAGAGCTGGGGGTAATCAAAGCCATGCAAGCCCTGGCGAGCTACCAACAAGCCAGCATACCTGTGTGCAAACCAAAAGCCCTGCCGCTGAGTTGAGGAAGGGCTGCTCGTGGTCACAATCAACACTAACTTGCCATCGCTGATTGCACAGCGTCACCTGGGTGCTTCGCAGCTGAGCTTGACTACCACCATGCAGCGCCTGTCTTCGGGCCTGCGTGTCAGCAGCGCCAAGGACGACGCCGCAGGCTTGGCGATCAGCGAGCGCATGAACACCCAGGTGCGGGGGATGGCCGTAGCCAGCCGCAACGCCAACGACGGGATCTCTCTGTCCCAAGTGGCCGAAGGTGCGATGCAAAAGCTCTCAGACATTTTGCAGCGCAGTCGCGAACTGGCGGTGCAAGCAGCTAACGGAACCAATTTCAGCAGCGACCGCCAAGCTTTGGACAGTGAACGTGCACAACTGCTGCAGGAGTTTGCTCGTATCGCCAGCACCAGCAGTTTTAATGGGCAAAAGCTGATTGACGGCAGCTTTATGGCGCAAAGCTTTCAGGTGGGGGCCAATGTCGGGGAAGTGATCGGCGTGAACTTGCCTTCACTGCAAGCGCCGAACCTTGGTGCCTATGGCTGGCCGCTGGCGCAAAGCCCCACCACCAACAGCTATGCCATCACCCGAGGTAACGACGAAATGGTGCCGGCTGGCGACTTGGTGCTGCGCGACAAACCTATTGCTATTGAGCGTAATGAAAGCATGGCTTCGATTGCACAGAAGATCAACGATGCCGGGTTTGATCCCAAGATTTACGCCCAGGCCAGCACCAGTGCTGTGCTTTCATTCAACAAGTCACTTCCACCCTCAACACCGCCTGTGACTGTCACGGTGAAGCTGATCGCAGGCGATGACTTGTCCAAGGCACAGTCGGTTTCCTTCACCTGGGATCATGCCAACCTTGATATCGCCAGCATCAAGCAGGCGATTAACGCGGCCAGTGGTCAAACCGGCGTCCGAGCGGAAGATGGGCCTTACGCAGATGACGTGCGCCTAGTTAACGACGCAGGAGAAACGATCCGGGTACTCAACGATTCAGCACCAGGCGTAAGCATGTTCATTCGTGACAACCTAGGTGCAGGCAATGGGTGGACTAATGGTCTGACAGTGCCAGGTGCCAATGGTGCGGGCGTCTTGGGCGCAGGTGCCCATGACATTCAAGTGCAGGGCAATTTGGCAATGATGTCCGAAGACTCCTTCGATATGGATGGCGGTGATTACGACTTGGACGGCGATCCCACGGGGCCGTTTCCAGCCATGCAGTGGACAGTGCAAAAGTTCAAGCTGACAGATGCACGCTTGGATACGGCGGAGCATGCCAGGCAAGCCCTGATCATTTACGACGCAGCCCTTAGGCAAGTGACCAGTGCTCGTGCTGACGTAGGGGCGGTGCAATCACGCTTTGAATCAGTCATTGCCAATATCGACATCGCTGCAGAAAACATGGCGGCATCGCGAAGCCGTATTGTGGATGCTGACTATGCAGTGGAAACAGCCAAGCTGGCTCAGCAGCACATCCTGCAGGATGCCGGTACCGCCATGCTGGCCCAGGCGCATTCGGTCGTGGCTGAGCAAGCGTTGGCATTACTCAAAGATGTGTAATCGACACACGAAATATGTACAGTAGTCGCTTGGCAGGGCGAGTGCTGAATCAGAAGCTTTCAAGGCGAAGCTGCAGTACTCTCCCTAGCAGCTCACATTGGCCAGTTTCCGTTTTGCAGCGGTTGCGGCCACTGATCCGAGCGTTGTGAAAGTCAGCTTTTAGGAGCTTGCCGACGCTCACAAGACCTCTTGTTAAGATGTAACAGCCAACACTGGTCTGCCGCGAACGTCCTCAAATCCCACCAAGAGTCTGGTTCGTCGATACGGCGCATGCTGCTGAGCATTCATTCGGAGTTCATCGCACGACAGCTGGCGGTGCCATCGCGCGCAAATGACTGGGCGAGGAGGTAATTGAACACGGACGTTTGAAAAAACGGTTTAGGAGGAGGTTGGCTCTCCTCAATATTTTCACGCCGAGCGCGGCAGATATAAGAATGAAGATTGACATCATCAGCAGTGACGGCATCCATGTCTCGGAGAAGGACGCTCTGGAGCGCATGCGGCAGGCATTTAATGCGTCTGAGTTCAGCCTGAAGTGGCAGGGCTACGCCGGCTTCATGATGATGGACACGACCTACCGGGATCGCGAGATCGACCTGGTGCTGCTGACCCATGATCGCTTGCTGCTTATTGAGCTCAAGAAGTGGCGCGGCAAAATCGAACCAATGCAGGATCATTGGCTGCGGGACGGCGACGACATGGGGCGCTCGCCCGTAAAGGTACTGGCAGACAAGTGGAAGATTCTGTCGTCCAAGATCCGCAACCGCCTTACCGAGCCGGCCAAGTCCGTGTACATCGACTACCGCGTTGTGATGTGCGGAACAGCAGACTTTTCCGCGATCCCTGATGATGAAAAAGCCTTCGTCCTGACACTGGACCAATTTCTGAAGCTTGCTAAGCAGGGCGGCTATCGGCAGGAGTTCGGTAATCACGTCGCGGGGAAGCCCAACCAGCACCTGCAGACTTTCACGCAGTTCTTCCGCGGCCGGGACTTCAAACCCTCGGGCTTTTCGTTCAGCAACTTCCAGATCGTTGGTGAGCCGACGTTTCCGCATCCGCAGGGACTGTACAAGGAATACAAGTCGGTCAAGAAGGACGACCAGCGGCATGAAGCCTTGCTGCGGCGGTGGGACTTTTCTGCGCTTACGGGAATCGCTGACACCCTCGACGAGCGGGCACGCATTGCGCTGCGTGAGCACAAGGTGCTCGGGTTCATTCACGAGCAATGCGAGCACCTGGATGGTGTGGTGCTGCAGCCGTTGTCCCATCCCACCCGGGACGACATCGACGCGGATTTTTGCGAGCTCTATCGATTGCCATCGCGCCAACTTCGGCTCAACGAGTTTGTGCAGCGCCACGGGCAGGACCTGTCATTCGCAGACCGTCTTGCCCTGGTCAAAGTCTTGCTGTCGCACTTTGCTGAGCTACATGATGTCGGCGTGGCCCATCGCGACGTCAGCGATCACAGCCTCTGGCTCGAACGGCCTTCAAAGGTATCCATCTCAGGCTTTCTGACCGCCTACTTTCCAGAGGTGGGTACGGTCGGGCCGCTGCGCGACAACTTGCGTGCGGGTAGGGCGGTGCTGCCCGAGGATTCCGAGTTGGGCGAGGGAGAGCCCAGCGACCCGTTCCAGCGCGATGTTTACCTGCTTGGCGCTGCTGTGCATCATGTGCTGTTCTTGCGCTTGCCGCGCCAATTGGAGGGCTTGTTCCAGTGGGAGCTCCCTGAGGGTGTCGAATGCGATCCTGGCCTGGCCGTCTGGGTTGCCAAGGCCCTGGACTGGGTCCCCTCTGCGCGTTTTGCGAATGCCCGCGCCATGCTGGACGCTTTGAACGCGCTGTCTGTCGGCCGACCTTCTCGGGCCGAGGTTGATCTACGTGACTTCGAGCCCTACCGCAGCGACGTCATGCCGATGGTGGCCTATCCGCTCGAGGAGAACATCAAGCAGGGCCACAGCCATCTCTATCGCTCAACCGTGGGCGGGCGCCCCGTGTCGGTCAAGGTCTGGTATGGGCGCAGGCCCGATCCAAAGCGTCCCGAGGAAACCTATGCGCTGAAGATGTTTCTGGACAAAGCGCGCATGGTGCAGACCCAGCCCTGCGCATCGCTGGCGCCGGTGCTAGATTTTGGAATCTCAGATGCGGGCACCTTCCTGGTCCAGCAGTGGGTGCAAGGGCAGGACCTGTTGGAAGCCGGTGTGACACGGGCTACTGCGGCCGGCACTCTTGCTCTGTGCCATCAGTTAGTGAAGGCCACGCTGCATTTGCATGGTCTTGACCTGCAGCATGGTGATTTGCACCCTGGCAATGTCCTGGTCGAAGGCGGCGACGTACGCTTCATTGATGCCATCGACATGGTGCCAGGTGGCGCTGCTGAGCCTCACAACCTGGCCTACGCTCCGGCAGACCACGAGTCAGTTTCGCCTGAACAGCGCGACTGCTATGCCGTGGCGAAGATGTGCGCGGGGCTGCTGGACTGCGTTCCGACATGGGAGGGCACTGATGTCGGCTCCTTGCGTGAGGAGATCCAGCGATGCCTGAGCCGCGAACTACGCGTGCACGCGCTTGACCGTATTGATGATGCGCTTGCACGGCTATTGCATCCGCCATTGCCCGATACTGGACCACAGCTGGCCGTGCAAATGCGCCAGCTCACCTCGCGCACGCCACTGGCGGGCGATAACGGTCAATTCCACGTGGGGGTGGCCATCGAACGAGTGCGCAATGGCCGGCAACAGCCTCACGTGGAGGTATCGCTGTCCGGGGTGCGCCGACGCCTACTGATTCTGCTCAAGCCCACGACCCTCGACTTTGCGTCACTGCGCGTGCGTGACATGCCACACAGCCAATTTGTGCGGATGGCCACTCAGGCGGTCGCAACACTGAAGGCGGAAATCCAGCTCGAACCCGCGCCATGTGACGATGCCAATGATCTGCTGGTGTCACTGGATGCGATCACTGAAGTTCGCCAAGCCATCGACGCAATCCGAGCCCAGATTCTCGGCCTTGACGCCCTCGAGGAAGAGGTTGTGGATGCTGGTGACGAAGACATGGCGGGAATGCTGCGCGCCGCACCGCGGACTGATGCGCTGTGGCGGGCTATCCTCGATGCGGAGGAAGCTACGCTTCCGGAGGTGGAGATTGCAGCACCGGTGACGCGCGAGATGGGGCGCCGCGACAAACTGCGCATTCCATATCGCAAGGACGGTGAGGCGCTCGACTACGAGTCTGACGCGAAAGTCGAAGCCCTGCAGGAGATTAATGGCGAATTGGTGAAGGTTGGCGATATCGACATGCGGGAGACCACCCAGGCCATCCTGGTGATCGACAACTCACGCATCCGCATGCAGACGGGCGTGGGGGATCGCATCAAGCTGCGCAGCCAGCAGGATCTGTCCTCATTTCGCCGTCGGCACCTTGCCGTTACCCGGATCCTAGGGCGCGAATCGGTGCTACCTGACCTGATCGACTACTTCGATCCGGTGCAATCCCCGCCACCACAAGCTCTGCAGTCCCTGCCCACCGATGCAGAGCTGGATGCCTACAACCGTCACAATGACGAGGGGCAGTTGGTGTTCTCTCTCAACCGGCAACAGCGCGACGCCTTTGCTAGGTTGTGGTCCCAGGGACCGCTGAGCCTGTTGCAGGGGCCGCCGGGAACGGGCAAGACGTCCTTCATCGCCTCTTTCATCCACTACGCGATGTCCCATGGCGCGCAGAGCATTCTGCTGGCAAGCCAGTCTCACGAAGCGGTGAACAATGCCGCGGAGAAGGTCATCGAACTGTGCCAGCGCACGGACCTGCCGCTGGACGTGGTGCGCTTCGGGGCCGAGGGTATGGTGTCTGAACAATTGCGGCCGTACCACTCGGCTTCGATTCTGCAAGCGTATCGCGATCTGTTCCGATCCGAGATGCGCCAACGTGTCGCGGCGCTCAATCGCAACCTGGGCCTGCCGAATACCTTCGTAGAGACATGGTTCGACATCGATTTCTACCTTGGACGCCTGTTGAGAGACATCGAGCGACTTACGCGCAAGCGTTCGGAAGCGAATGCGACAGGTGATGACCTCGCGTCTGTGGCTGCGCGCATCGGGCAACGCACTGAGCGTCTGCGTACGTTGGCGCGGGAGAAATTCGGCGTGCAGGATGTGGCTGACCCTGCGGAGACGATTGCGCAACTGCGGCGCGCAGCGATGGAGAGTCATGGCGTGACCTCGGTTGATGCAGTGGCCAAACTCGATCAGGTCATGGCGATGGCACAGGAATGGGTGGATAGACTGGGGACGCTGCGCGGCAATTTTGAGGAATTCCTCGCCAAGACTCGCTCCCTGGTGTGTGGCACTTGCGTGGGTTTGGGGCGTTCACAGTTTGGTGTGGCCCGCAACCGCTACGACTGGGTGATCGTCGATGAGGCGGCTCGGGCTACACCGGGCGAGCTGGCCGTTGCGATCCAGTCGGGTCGCCGTGTGTTGCTGGTTGGGGACCATCGCCAACTACCGCCTCTCTATACCGAGCCGCAGGTGCGTCGTATCGCCGCGGACCTGCAATGGCCAGATCGCTCGGTGCTCACTCGCAGCGACTTTGAGCGTGCCTTTGAATCCGACTATGGGCGGCAAGTCGGTGCCACCCTGCAGACCCAGTACCGGATGGCGCCACCGATCGGTGAGCTGGTGTCTGCTTGCTTTTACCCTGTGCCGTTACAGCCCGGGCGCGGTGATCCACCGCCGTGGTTCGATCAACTGCCCGATCGTATCCGCGCGGTGGTGACCTGGGTTGATACTTCGGACGCCGGGCGTGAATCCCACGACAGGCCCAAGACGCCCGGCTTTGACAACCTCTATGAGGCGCGCGAGATACTGGACCTGCTGCGCTCGATCTGCACCGGCGGCTCGTTTATCCAGTCGCTAATGGACCACTGCGCCGAGGACGAGAAGCCCATCGGGGTTATTTGCATGTACGCCGCACAGGAGCGCCTGCTGCAGCGCATGCTCAGCGAACAGGACTGGGCCACGGGCTATCGGCGATTGATCAAGATAGATACCGTCGATAGCTATCAGGGGAAGGAAAACCGGATCATCATCGTATCCACCACCCGCAACAACGGCCGCTTTGAGCAGGGGTTCTTGAGCAGCAACGAGCGGGTGAACGTGGCGATCTCGCGTGCCATGGATCGCCTGGTGATTGTTGGCGCCGCCCGCATGTGGCGCGAACGTCATCAGCATTCGCCGATGGGGAGGGTGCTCGCGCATATTGAGGCACACCGGGACGACAAGGCGTTTACGATGGTTCAGGCTTCTGCGATGGGAGGACGGTCGACATGATCACGCTTGAGGAGCAACAGTTGCGCGAACAGCTCGCGGTTGACGAGATTACGTTCGCTATCCCTGCGCAGAGCTTCGCGATCTCGTGCGCCATCAGTGCCGAAGAAGCGCTGCCGGTGGTCACGGAGTTTGCGCTGCGCATTGCCTATGTCTGTGGCACGCTCAGCCCCGCGCAGATCCAGGATTTCTTTGGTTTCTCGAAGAAGGAGACCGATGCCGTTCTCAAATCCCTGCTGGACGAACGACTACTGCAATGGAATGACGAGCACCTGGAACTCACCACCTACGCGCTGGCGCGCTTCCAGGATAGCTCGGACAACCTGCCGCGCTTCTTCAAGATCCAGGACTGGAGCGCTGAGGTCGTCTTCGACCTGATCAGCTTCAGCCCGGCAGGGCGACCGAGTCGCCTCAAGCGGGTGCGCTCCCAGATCGAACTGGCGACGCGCAACCTGGATAAGCAGTCGCGCACGCGGCAGTACGCAGAGCAATCCTTCCAGCAGAACTTCCGCCAGATATGCACTAAGGAGAAGGCAGAGATCTACAAGATCAGTGCCATCGATGCTGGCGAGCGCTTCAGCATACCCCTGCAGTGCAAGTTCCACCTCGATCTGAGTGGGCAGACGAGCATCCGCCGCGATATTGACGACGAGAGTTTCGGCAGCCGACTAGAAATCTCCGAGGCGATCACCGACGCTCTGGCCAGCCAGGAGCGGTCCGACAACGAGCGCTTGCGGGACTTCATCCAGACGTTTGGTGACACGCTGCTGCAGCGCTACGTTACTGGAGAGGCTTTCGATCTGCGTCGCTATGCCGAGGAGGTGCATTTGACCCGGTTCGTACGTCCTGACGACGACCGCGTCACGCCGATGCTGGGCGCGCTGTACCTCCCACGCAACGCTGCCTTGCTGCTAGAACGTATCCAGGCAGTAATGATGCAGTCGAGCGCACGGATAGAGACTGAGCCGCCCTTCGCCGAAGGAAATAAAGCAGACATCAAAGAGACTACAGAAACACCGCAGCCCGCGCAGTGGGAGGCTCTATGGTGGGCGCCCCAGTCGCCGCTCTGGGCGCGCACACGCAGTGCGCGCGACTTGGCGCAGAAGATCGACCGGTTGCTGGTTCCCCAAGGCGGCGAGCGCGTGTCGATGGGGCTGCAGGTCGTGGTACCGACGGCACGCCGCTCGCCACGAGAGCGCTTGGCCGTCTACCAGGACCAATTCAGCCGCCTGCTGGCGGCGGATGTAGTGTTGATGGATGGGAGCTTAGAACTTTTGATCGTGCCGGACGCTTTGGTTTGTGCCATGTTTCACTTCAACTTGGCTCACAACGCGACGGCCGTGCCAATCGGCTTCATGTCGTCCGCTCCTGAGCACATTGCATCCGCGGGGGCGCTGGTTTCAGCACGAATGCGAGGCCGCTCGGACGGTGTCACTGCGGCGCGCGAGGAGGGCGGTGCAGCACTGATCGAAGGTCTGGCGCAATTGGTGGAACGCCTGACACCACCACGTGAAGTGGACGCTGGTGGGCCCACAAGAGGCGGCCGCGCTCGTCTGGCGCTGAAGAAGTAGCTAGACACCATGACCTTCACTCTGGAGTATGTCGAAGAAGCGACGCAGAAGCGCCTGGCGCTCAGTGAGGGGGAACTCGTCCCCCTCGGCTTTGATGACCTAGTGGCCCTGCATGGAAAACTGCGTGAGCCCATCGCGTTCCCACTGCGAATCCGGGGTGCTCGAGTTGCTTTGACGGAATTCGAGCACCTACACACCGCTGAGAAGCTCAACGTGAAGGCGGAGCTGCAAAGCCACCTTGGATCTACGGTGCTGGGCCTAGTCAAGGGCGGATGGTTACCCTCAGGATTGATCTTGGATGAAGACACGCTCCTGTTGCCGGATCGGTGCACGGTGGCGGCGCTGCGCAGCCGGTTTGTCGGGGGGGAGCCGAAGAGGGGCGTGCCGCCGGATTTCCTCGACTTTGCCCATGACAAGGCTCTTAAAGTCAATCCCATGCTGTATGCCATGGAAGGTACCTCGGGTAGCCGTAACCCCGACGCTGCAGAACTGGCGGCGTTGTACGACCGAGCGGCATTGAAAATTGGGGAGGCCCTGCCCAAGGCTGTGATGTTTCCGGGTAAGGAAGATGCGTTGCGGGGTGTCCTTGGATTGCTGCGAGATCAGGCGCAAGGGTTTGCCGCGCGGCAGCGCTTCCTTACAAAGGCTGCTCCTCTGCTTGCCACCCCCGTCGGTCGCAAGAGACTCCCTAACCTATGGCAACAACTGCTGGAACTCGCCGAACGGAATGGCGTCGCGCGTGCGTCGATGTTGGTATGCGCGCTTATTAGTGCCAGCGCCGCACATCCCGCGATGAATCCGGCCATGGGGGTCTTGAAGCCACGCCGCCAGTACACGGAAAAGAATGCCTTCAATGCATTGGTGGATCTTCGAGCCTTGGACTTATTGATCGCTGCAGGGACAGATTTTCCAGACAAACGGGTAGCACTTCTGACAGAAGACCGAGCACTGGCGCTGTACTGGGTCGGCATGCAGACGCACAGTCATCGCAGGGATGGAGCCAACATTCACTACGCTATGAACCCGCACATGGCAATGTTCGCCCGCCTAAGCAGCCAGGAGGTGCAGGCTGTGCTGAGAATGCTTACGGATGGCGGGCCGGCTTTGGTCTGAGGCCACGGTATTCGACAACTGCCGAAAGAATGCGGCTCCCCCCAACGGAGTGGGACACCGTGGCTGCTCATTGTTTGTAGAGTCGATGAGATGCCTAGCTGTCCACGAGTGCACACCCAGGCTGTGTCATGTCGTTAGGGAAAGAAAACGCAGGAAGTCTCCTCTGTCCGCTCTTCCTCGCAGCAGTCGTTCAGCAAAGTGTGGAAGACTAGCTGCTCCCAGGTAACAGCGCTCACCGGTCCATCAAAACGGGATGACGGCAGCTAGCCCGAAGCGGCTATTTGGCCTGTTTCCCGCTAGTACAACTTAGTTTTTAAATATCCATTTAAATATATCAAATATATTTGATATGCCAAATATTGGCATTGTTTACAATGGGTATGCCTTGTGTTTTACAGCGCAACCGGTCACCCGATCATTGATCGGCTGCTTCTCTCGCTCGCTCGACGTCCTGAGCTTCCCTCCCTCCGTTTTGTGCGCCTGATTTGATCAGGTAGTTTGCTCGCGCATGCGTTTTGAACGCTTGTGCAGCGTAGCCATGCCTGTCAATTTAAGGTCGTGAGCCTTGGGGAAGTATTGGGCAGCACAGGGCACTTCTTTCCCACTTTCCCTTTTGGAGTTTTCTATGACTGATACAGGTCAGGCTGCCGCATACCCGAACGATTCTTCTCTTGCTTCTCATCACAAGGCCGTTGCTGGTACGCCCTTGTTTGCCTTGGGCCAGTTATTAGCGACACCTGGGGCATTGGAGCTTCTGGAAACCCATCAACTGACAGCACTGCCGTTTGTGCTGCGCCATGTGTCGGGCGATTGGGGCGATATCTGTGCCGAAGACAGGCAAAGTAATGCTGACGCTTTGCAGTACGGTTACAGGCTGATGTCGGTGTATGAGCTTTCCAAGACAGAACGCCTGTGGATCATCACAGAAGCTGACCGTAGTAGCACCACGCTGTTGTTGCCCGAGGAGTACTGATGCTAGGGCGGCACTTTGTGGTGCACTCGCAGCTGAGTGTGGGTCGCTCAGGTGCAATCGCCTATCAAAACAAGCTGCTGCTGCGCCAGGGCGAGAACGACATGGCTTGTGGGCACCACTGCGTGTTGATGGCTTTGATGCTGTTGGGCCAGGTGTCACGCGATGCCCTGTATGAAAGCGACCTTGACGCACGCCTGATGGAAGTGAGCGCCATGGGCCAAGCTCTGTACTTCAGCGGCTGTAGCAGCGCAGCCATCAGAGAGCAGTTTGCGCCGTTTTCTGAGCAACTGCAGTGCCGCCAACTGCGCCGCAATGTCGAGGCCCGCACGGTGGCCGCACTGGAATCAGACCATGTGTGCCTGGTGCGTTTCACCTCGCCCAGCTACAGCCATTGGGTGCTGGCAGTGGGTGTGATGTATGCCGATGGCAAGCCACAGTCCTTGCTGGTGCTCGACCCTTTGATGGACGGTGTGCCGCTCACCCCCTGGAATGCCTTGCTGGAGCATTGGGGTAGTAAAAAGCTGCGCAACACCAACGCCCGCTGGTCAGAAAAAGCCACCTTGGACAAGGTGGTGCAAGTCGGTTTGCGTAGCCGCCGTGGCACGACCATCGCGCTGGCTTGAGTTTCAGTTTCTCGCTCTCTTTCTTCTGATTTCCCTTGTGCACGCTGTGTGCCTGGTGCTTAGCTTTGGAGGCTGCACCCAGGTGCCGTTGCGGCGTGCCTGTTTTGAAAGTTTGACCATGCACCCTTATCACTTGAGGTGGTACCGCTACCGGCGTTTGTTGGCTGCGGTGATGACATTGCCTGCGCTGGATACCTCAACCCCTGTTCCGCATGAATTCAGCGGCCAGTGGCCGTGCTGCTTCAATGGCTGCGCCGAAGCTGGGCGTTATGTGCATGCTTCAAGGCCATGCATGGAGCCGCAATCGGCCATGGTGCTGGAACTGGCTGATGCGGCTTTGCAGGCGGTTGAGCCAATCAGTCAGCGCACCGCTGCATGGCAGGCATTTGCACGGTGTGCGGTGCCCCAGTTGGCTTTGGGCAGCTTGGCACGGCTGGTGGCACTGCTGCAGCAATACGGGCCTGCTGAAGATGCTGAATTGGCCCTTTTGCTGTGGCAAGGTGAAATCTCCCAACCTGTAGCTGAACTCAAGGCCGTGCAGCGTTTTCGCCGCCTGGTCGCATTCTTGCAAAGCCAGGGCATCACGGATGCAGCCAGTTGGTTGCAGTGGCGGGATTCGGCAGATGCGCAAGCGGTTGTGCACAGTGCGCCGCATCAGTCACCAGACACGGTTCACGCTTTGCTGTGGCACTTGGACAGCGGGCGCTGTGATGTGCCCTGGGTGCTGATGTTTGCCAAACGTGTGTTGGGGCAGGCTCCTGCGCATGGTCACGTCATGTTGGCTATTCAAGAAATTGCCGAAGCCATGAACCTGATGAGTGCGAAGGCTTTAGCCAGGCGCATAGCGTGGCATGAGCGGCTGTTTCAGGCATTGGGCGATGTGCCTGAGCTACGGCTGGCGTGGTGGCGGTGCATGAAGCGCACTTTGCAAGCCCAGCTGACCAACGCTACAGCGGTCAAATTGCAAGTGCAGGGAGTCAAAGAGCCTTTGCCGCTGTCACTGGCAGTGCACCTGCGCCAGGGGCAACCCATGCTGACGATTCAGCTGCCCCGTGCGTTTGGTGCAGCACCTGCGTGGCCCAACCTGACCATGGTGCAGCTAAGGCAAGAAGGCTGGGGATCAGGGCTGGGGCTGCATTTGCTGCTGCAAGGCGAAGGCGTGTTGCCAGCTCAGCTACAGCTGGACATTGCCAAACGCTGGAAAGCAACGCAGCTGCAGCCACCAGTGTTTGAGCGCATCAGTGCCACCAAGTGGGAAATCAGCTGTTGTTGGTGCGATGGGCTGTGGAAGCCCTGCAGCATGAACTTAGCTGATGTGAATGACTGGGCTACGGATACAGCGCTGCAGGTGTTGGAATATGTGCTAGTGCTGAAAGGCATGCTGAACTGTGAAAGTGTGGCGTGAGCAATGGCCTGCTAGAGCGCTGTAAGGTTTTGACTGGTATAAGTAGAGATGAACCATGGAGGATCATGAACAATGAACCACTCTCGAATGAGCGAAGAGTCCATGCAGCGCATGGAAGCACGCATTCCCGAGTTGGCTGGGAGCGCGTTAAAGCTGGCTTATTTGCAAGCACTGACGACCAACGGCAAGGTGATGGAGGCGCGTCACGGCCAGTTAGTTGAAACCACTGCTGAAGGTGGTGTGCGTGTCATTCGCAATATCGCCAAGCCAATACCCGTGCGTGTGGGCGAGAAGCGTGTGCGGGCATCTAAGGCATGAGTGCACCCATTCCTCGCCTGCGAATGTTCGCAGGGCCAAATGGCTCCGGCAAAAGCACGATCAAGGACATGCTTCCGCAGCAATGGCTTGGTATCTACGTTAATGCAGACGAAATCGAGAAGTCCATCCGCGTCGATGGCTACTTGAGTTTGGCTGAGTTTGCAGTCGAGGCTACTGCGCAAGAATTGCAAGCGTTCTTGCAGGCGTCTACGCTGTTGGAAAAAGCTGGGCTTGCGCTACAAGCCTCACAGCTGGCCTTGGTTGACGGGCGTGTGGTGTTTGGCCCAGTGGCGGTCAACTCATACTGGGCATCGGTACTGGCCGACTTTATTCGCCACAAGCTGTTGGCATCGAAGGCATCTTTCACCTTTGAGACGGTGATGTCATCGCCTGACAAAGTGGCGTTTTTGCAGAAGGCGCAGCAGGTGGGCTATCGCACCTACTTGTACTTTGTGGCGACGGAAGATGCCGACATCAATGTTTCGCGAGTGAAGTACCGCGTGCAAGTTGGTGGCCACCCTGTGGCGGAAGACAAGATCCGTAGCCGCTATGTGCGCTCGTTGGAGCTGTTGCCGCAGGCCGTGACATACGCTGACCGAGCTTATATTTTCGACAACTCGGGGGCTGAGCGGGTGTGGGTGGCCGAAGTGACGGATGGCCTGGAAATCGAAATGAAAACTGATGAAATGCCTGCTTGGTTCAAGGCGGCGTTGTGGGATAAGTTTGAGTAGGTTGTTGATGCATCAAGTGGTGCGCAACGGTGATAATCAAAGCTTATTGATGGGTGCATGTAGCAGGTGGGGTGAGCTTAGCCTGCTGACTCGTTGGTGTGGCGCGGCAAGCGTGCTTCGGCCGACTTTAGGCACCTGTTTTTTAGTGGGTATGAAAGCGGGTACGGATAGGGGTAATATGACTGAAAAGCTAGTATTGGCGCGGGCTAAACCCTTGTTCTTCCTGTTTAACGTCTAACGTTGATCTGTTGCCTCACGGGTTCTGTGAGGCTTCTTAAAACCCA
>CAUQST010000044.1:0-31571 GCA_963520865.1 uncultured Comamonas sp. | reverse complement strand
CATCATCGACAGCAAAGCCATTGGCCGCTTCATGCCGCCGGTGTTTCCGGGCGTGAAGGCAGACAGCCTGCCCGAGCTGGCCCACAAGCTGGGGCTGCATGTCGATACCTTCATGCACACCCTGAATGCCTACAACAGTGCCTGCAAAGTTGGCAAGTTTGACCACACCGCACTGGACGATTGCCACACCCAAGCCCTGACACCGGCCAAAACCCACTGGGCACGCCCGATTGATACCGGTCCGTTTTACGGCTACGCGCTGCGCCCTGGCGTGACGTTTACGTATCTGGGCCTGAAGGTGGACGACACCGCCGCAGTGCGCTTTAGCAACCAGCCCAGCCGCAACTTGTTTGTAGCGGGCGAGATGATGGCTGGCAACGTGCTGGGTAAGGGATACACCGCAGGTGTAGGCATGTCGATTGGCACTGCCTTTGGGCGCATTGCCGGGCGCAATGCAGCGCTGGCTGCTGCTGGAAAAGACGCCGCACACGGCGCTGTGAAAGACGAGGTTAAGCCATGAGCATCGAATCCCTGCAAGCACTGGGCCAAGAAGCGCAAGCCTTGGCTGGTGGCTCTGGCGGCAAAGTCATCCCCATCCTGCCCATGTCCGCCGCCGAAGATGAAGTGGCGCGCGTCATGCAAATTTGCAACGCATGCCGTTATTGCGAAGGCTTTTGTGCGGTGTTCCCAGCCATGACACGCCGCCTGGAGTTTCTCAAGGCCGATGTCAATTACCTGGCCAACCTGTGCCACAACTGCGGTGCCTGCTTGCACGCCTGCCAGTACGCACCGCCGCATGAATTTGCCATCAACATCCCCAAGGCCATGGCCGAAGTGCGGGGGCAAACTTACATCGACTACGCCTGGCCTCCAGCGCTAGGCCAGCTGTACAAGCGCAATGGCTTGACGCTGTCGCTGGCCTTGGTTGCTGCCCTGACACTGTTTCTGGTACTGGGTGCGGTACTGCAAGGCGGCGGCCTGAGCGCGCTGTGGGGTGCTGATCTGGGTGCCAACTTCTACAACCTGTTCCCGCACAACCTGCTGGTGGGCATGTTTGCACCGGTCTTTGTGTTTGTTGTGTTTGCCCTGTCCATGGGGGTGCGCCGCTTCTGGAAAGACATCAAGCCGGCCACCAGCGGGGCCAATGTCAGCAGCGCGGCGGCCACTGAAGCCACCAGCGATGTGCTGCGCCTCAAATACCTGGATGGCGGGCACGGTGAGGGCTGCCACAACGAAGACGATGCCTACACGCTGCGCCGCCGCCGCTGCCACCACCTGACGTTCTACGGCTTCATGCTGTGCTTTGCAGCCACCTCGGTGGCCACGCTCTACCACTACGTGTTCGGCTGGGCCGCCCCCTATGACCTGCCCAGCGTGCCCAAACTCCTGGGTGGCGTGGGAGGTGTGATGCTGACACTGGGCACTGCGGGCTTGTGGATGCTCAACCGCAGCCGCCACCCCATGCACGGCGATGCCAAGCAAAAGCCGATGGATCTTGGGTTTATTGCCCTGCTGTTTCTCGTTGCCACCAGCGGCCTTGCTCTGTGGTGGGGGCGTGCAACCCCTGCACTGGCGCTGCTGCTGTGCCTGCACCTGGGTGCCGTCATGGCTCTGTTTGTCACTCTGCCCTATGGCAAGTTTGCCCACGGGGTATTTCGCACCGCCGCCTTGCTGCGCCACAACACCGAAAAGCGCCAGCCCAACCCTATCGGACTGGGGGCCGATTAGCCATCCGTTTTCTCTTTGCTTTACCCGACTTCCCTCTGCCACTTTCATATTCATAAGACAACACAAGGAGACCCACCATGAAAAAGCGCACATTGACCCAAGCAGCCGCACTGGCTGCGACATCACTGGCATTCACAGGCCATGTTCTGGCCCAGGACTTCCCGCCCAAAAAGCCCGTCACCATGGTGGTCGGCTTTGCACCAGGCGGTGCTGCCGATGCTGCAGCCCGCCTGATTGCCAAGAAGCTGGGAGAAAACATTGGCCAGTCGGTGGTGGTGGAAAACAAGGGCGGTGCTGGCGGCAACATTGCCCATGGGCAGGTGGCCAACGCGGTGGCCGATGGCTCAGTGATTTTGTTTGGCTCCGTGGGCCCGCTGGCGATTGCCCCGCACCTGATGAAGCTCAACTACGACCCCTTCAAGGATCTGGCTCCGCTGTCCGGGGGCGTGAACTTCCCCAACGTGCTGGTGGCGCACAAAGGTGCAGGTGTGAAGAATCTGCAGGAGTTCGTGGCGCTGGCCAAAAAGTCTCCCGGCAAGGTGGATTACGCATCCACGGGTGCTGGCTCGGCATCGCACCTGGCAGGCGAGCTGTTCAACCAGCGCGCTGGCGTTGAGATGGTGCACGTTCCCTACAAGGGCGGCGCCCCGGCTTTGCAAGACCTGCTGGGTGAGCGCGTCACCAGCTACTTTGCAGCGCCCCCCACCGCCCTGCCCCACGTGCAGACCGGCAAGCTG
Organism: uncultured Comamonas sp.; assembly: GCA_963520865.1. Classification (GTDB taxonomy): domain Bacteria; phylum Pseudomonadota; class Gammaproteobacteria; order Burkholderiales; family Burkholderiaceae_C; genus Comamonas. The sequence continues at coordinate 29,106 of CAUQST010000044.1, read as the reverse complement.
ATTCCGCTGGCCACCACAGGCCTGACGCGCCCGGCCTACATGCCCGACATTCCTACCGTTGCTGAAGCCGGCTACCCCGGTTTTGAAGCACTGAACTGGTACGCCTTTGTCGCGCCCAGCAAGACCCCTGAGCCCATCCTGGAGCGCTGGAATGTGGAGATCGTCAAAGCCTTGAACGACGAAGGCGTGAAAAAAGCCCTGAACGACCATGGCCTGACACCCCAGCCCACCACACGCAAGGAACTGGCAACCTTCATCAAGAAAGAATATGACCAGTGGGGCCGTGTAGTCAAAGAGCGAAAGCTGGCTGACAACTAAAAAATACCCCGAAGTTTTCCTTCTTTAACAGCCACCCCAGGGTGGCTTTTTTTATGCCATCAGCCTTGTTAAAAGTAAGCATGCGCTTTCAAAACTAACCGCTCAAACAAATCATCTCATTGGCTAACAACGCAACAAACCATGCACCGGTTGCGCACGCAGTTTTTCGCAATGGGAGCCACACCGTTCAACGCCTGATTACAGAAAAAATAGCCTTGTTACGGAGCACTTGCCGCGTTTTCTTCATACTTTCGCAGCAAGGTTTCCCCTGATTGCAAGAAATAACAAAAACGACCGCGGCCATGTCTCCTCTGGCCGGGCCAAATGAAAGGTGTTTAGTTTTGACAGAGTCAGTATTCAAACTGCGCTACAACCCTGCGCTGGATGGATTGCGCGGCGTAGCCATCATTTTGGTGGTCTTGTCGCATGCGCACGCGCCCCTGTTTGACGGCGCTTTTTTTGGGGTCGATCTGTTTTTTGTGCTCAGCGGCTTTTTGATTACCTCGCTCTTGCTGCAAGAGTTTCACACCAATGAGCGACTGGATTACTGGCGCTTTTACCGCCGCCGCTTCTTTAGGCTGATGCCCGCACTGGCATTGTTTTTGGCCACATATTGTGTCGTTGCACCATTCCTGTGGCCTGAGCTCAATGACATCTACTCCGATGCGCTGGTGTCCCTGCTCTATCTGGCCGATTACGGGATTGCCTTCTTTGACAGCCCCGATACATTGCTGCACATGTGGTCGCTCTCGGTCGAGGAGCATTTCTACCTGATCTGGCCACCACTGCTGGTATGGCTGCTGCGCAAGACTTCACCGGGTCGCGTATGGGCACCGCTGCTGGCGCTGTGGGTGCTGGGCACGCTGTGGCGCGTGTTCTGGGTGTTCCAAGAGCAGGCGTTCTATGAAATTTTCTTCCGCTTTGACACACGCGTTTCGGGCCTGATTGCCGGGGCACTGCTGGCTGCGCTGATGGTGGAAAAGCCCAAGTGGATCGCGTACCTGCAGTCCTTGCGTGGCTATACCATGTGGCTGGTACTGGCTGTGCCACTGATCATGGAGCTGAAATGGGACGACCAACACGCCATGCTGTGGGGCATCACTGTGGTCGAGTGCGCTGCCATCGTATTGCTGCTGGCAGTACAAAAGCCCGAGGGCTTGGTGTATGAAATGCTCACCGCCCCCACGCTGCTGCAACTGGGCAAACTGTCTTACGGTGTTTATCTGTGGCACTACCCTGTGGTGCGCTATCTGCGCGCGGACTATTCCTGGCCAGTGACCGTCATCGGCGCACTGGTGATCTCTGCAGCGCTGTCTGCCCTGTCTTTCTATACGATTGAGCGCTGGGCCATGCGTTACCGCGATGGTCGCAAACCCGTGGCCAACGCTCCACGCCCACAGCGTGAGCGCCGAGATCCACGCATGCACGAAGCCTCGCACCACTCGTCCTGAGCGTACGGGCGAGCTGTTTGCAAAGGGGGATGCCACGGCATCCCTTTTTTTGTGCGTTCAACTTAGAATCCGCCCCTAAATCCCGTGCCAACAAAGAGCCAACGCCATGAATTTGCTGTGGAAAAAAGACATCCCTGGCGCACAGAAGATACTCATCAGCACCTTCATGCTATGGATGCTGGGCGCTTTGGTGCCCATCTTTTTTCGCAGTTTTGTCCCTACGCAGCAGTGGCAAAAGATGGCGTGGGGCATCTCTTTGCTGCTGACCGCTGTCAGCGCAATCTGGCTCAGGACCTTGTACCGAAAGAACCTCTGGCGTCCTTCTGGCCCTTGGCTGACTTACGGGCCTTTCAAACGCTTGCTCATGGCGCCGCTGTGCATGGCTTTTTTTGTGGTCGTGGTGTGGCTGAATGTGGCCGTCACGTTGCCACTGGGCTATACCAGCTTGGTGCATGCCAAAGTCACACGCTCGGCCTCCGTGGAGAAAAAGCGTGGCTCAGGGCGCTCTTGCAAGCACCAGATCGAGATTCCCGACGTGCGCTATCTTTTCTTTGAATTCTGTGTGAATGCAGACAACTTTGACACGCTCCCCAAGGGCCCTGTGCCTGCACAGCTATCCATCCGCCGCAGCTTCTTTGGCGATCACATCCATGCGCTGCGGCTGAGCGCTGCGGCCCAAAGCGCTGCACCTTGAGGACACCGCCCACCAACGCTTTGCAAAAGCACGCAAAACCTCGCCCCGGCAGCTTTATGCCAAGCCAGCGACAATAGCACCTTGCCCTGCTGACCAGCCGGGCTTTTGTTTTGGTTTTGCGGCACTGCCGCGCTTCTGGCCTGCTTGACTGTTCATGACTGCTACTGCCCCTCGCGTGCTCTCGTTCATCCCGCCGATGACGCAGCTCAACACGCCTTACCCATCCACCGCCTACATCACAGGTTTTTTGCGCTCGCGCGAGGTGAATGCGGTGCAGGAAGACCTGGCGCTGGCGCTGGTGCTCAAGCTGCTGTCCAAAGAGGGGCTGGAGCGCATCATCGATCTGGTGCAAGCTCAGTTCGACGAGAACCCCGAACGCATGTTCAGCCCCGCTGTGCAAAGCTTCATGGGCCAGCGCGACCGCTACACCGCCACCATCAACCGGGTGATTGCGTTTTTGCAGGGCAAAGACAGCACGGTGAGCCACCGCATTGTCAGCCGCAGCTGGCTGCCTGAAGGCCCGCGCTTTGATGCGCTGGAGCATTACATGGACGATGGCTCGGGCGACCCCATTGGCTGGGCCTTTGGCGCTTTGGGCCAGCAAGACCGCGCCAAGCACTACGCCACGCTGTATCTGAACGATCTGGCCGACGTGATCCGCGATGCGGCTGACCCACGCTTTGAATTTGTGCGCTACGCCGAGTCACTGTCGGGCAACCAGCCCACGTTTGACCCACTGGCCAGCGCCCTGGCCGCCGCGCCCACGCTGGTCGACGAGGCCTTGATTGACCTCACGCGCAAGGCCATCTGGCGCCACCGCCCTACGGTGGTATTGCTGTCCACGCCCTTCCCCGGTTCGGTCTACGCGGCGTTTCGCATTGCGCAAACCATCAAGGCAGAGTTTCCCCACATCAAGCTCATACTGGGTGGCGGCTTTGTGAACACCGAGCTGCGCGAGCTGGACGAGCCGCGCGTGTTTGACTACTTTGACTTTGTCACGCTGGACGCGGGCGAGCGCCCCCTGCTGGCGCTGCTGGAGCACCTGCAAGGCGAGCGGGGCCAGTCGCGTCTGGTGCGCACCTTTGTGCGCGATGCCGAGACCGGCAAGGTCAAATACATCAACATGATGGAAGCCGACATTGCCTTTGCTGAAGTGGGCACGCCCACGTGGGACGGGCTGCCGCTGCACGACTACCTGTCGCTGCTGGACATGCTCAACCCCATGCACCGCATGTGGAGCGATGGCCGCTGGAACAAGCTGACCATTGCCCACGGCTGTTACTGGAAAAAGTGCAGTTTTTGCGACGTCAGCCTGGACTACATCAGCCGCTACGAAGGCGCCAGCGCTGCCGAGCTGGCCAACCGCATTGACGCCATCGTGGCAGAAACCGGCCAGACCGGCTTTCACTTTGTGGATGAAGCCGCACCGCCCAAGGCCCTCAAGGCGCTGTCCAAAGAGCTGATCGAGCGGGGCACCGAGATCAGCTGGTGGGGCAATATCCGCTTTGAAAAAACCTTTACACCTGAGCTGGCAGAGCTGATGGCCGACAGCGGCTGCATTGCCGTTTCGGGCGGACTGGAAGTGGCCTCTGACCGCTTGCTGGAGCTGATGAAAAAAGGCGTGAGCGTGGAGCAGGTAGCGCGTGTGACCAAGGCGCTGACCGACGCCGGTATTTTGGTGCACGCCTATCTGATGTACGGCTTTCCCACGCAAACCGTGCAAGACACGGTGGACGCGCTGGAATACGTGCGCCAGCTGTTTGAAAACGGCTGCATTCAAAGCGGCTTCTTCCACCGCTTTGCCTGCACCGTGCACTCACCCGTGGGCCAGAACCCGCAGGACTACGGCGTCACGCTGCCGCCCCAGCCCAAGGCCACGTTTGCGCGCAATGACATTCCGTTCATTGACGCCACCGACGTAGACCACGACAAGCTGGGCGTAGTGCTCAAAAAAGCCATCTACAACTACATGCACGGCATTGGTGTGGAAGACGACGTGCGCAACTGGTTTGACTTCAAGGTACCCAAGCCCACCGTGCCACGCAACAAGATCGCCAAGGCATTGGCAGTCAAACAATAAACAACAAACAACAAACAACAAAAACATAGCTTCTAATGCTTACCAATTGGGCTTTTCAGATAGGAAACTATCTGAAAACCATACCTAGCAAGCGCTGGCAGCTATAAAATTAAAAAAACACATTACTGCTGCATGCAGCCACACACAACAAAGCCCGCAATTGCGGGCTTTGTTTTCAGGGCAGCGCTGCAGCGCGTCAATGCCCGCCAGCGCCCGGCGCCACCACGCGCTGCGGCTTGGGAGCCAGCCAGATCACGCTGGCCGCCAGCACAAAGCAGATGGCAATCACCGTCATGATGTTGTTGGTGGCCAGCATCACGCTTTGGTTGGTGACCAGATGATCCAGCGTCTGCAAGGCCGCCTGCGGCGTCAGTCCTGATTGCTGCAAGCCCTGCAGCACCTCGCCGGAGCGATCCGTCAGCCCAACCAGTTCAGCGTGCTGGCGCGTGGTTTCGTTCTCCCACTCGGTATTGACCATCGACACCGCCGCCGCGCCTGAGAGCGTGCGCAAGAAGTTCATCAAGCCTGCGGCGTTGTCCATCTCGTGCGGCTCCACACTGGCCAGAGCCAGACCCGTGGTGGGGATAAAGAAGAACGGCAAACCCCAGCCCATCAGCATCAGCGGCATGGCGATGTCCCAGTAACTCATCTCGGTGGTGGCCACCGTGCGCCACATCGTGATGACACCCAGCCAGAACACCCCGCCAAAGATCAGCTTGCGCGGGTCCACCTTGGCAGACAGCCCCGCCGCCATGGGTGCCACCATCAGCGCGAACAGGCCGGTCCACGCCGTTACCTTGCCCGACTGCGTGGCCGTGTAACCCATAAAGCTTTGCAGCCACAGCGGCGTGAGCACGTTGGCGGCAAAAAATGCAGCAAATGCCAGACTGATGGTGAGCACGCTCATGCTGAAGCCCCGGTGCCGGAACACCCGCAAATCCACCACCGGGTGTTCTTCATGCAGCTCCCAGATCAGGAAGGCCACAAAGCCCACCACAGCCACAATCGCCAGCGTCACGATGGTTCCGGAGGCAAACCAGTCCAGATTTTTGCCCTCGTCCAGCATCAGCTGCAGCGCGCCCACCCAGGTAAACAGCAGCACCAGCCCCACCGTGTCGATGGGGTTTTTAAGCTTGGGCAGCTCATAGCGTTTGAGCAGGTTCCATGCCGCAAACGCACAGCCAATGGCCACGGGAATGTTGATCAGAAAGATCCAGTGCCAGCTGTACTGGTCGCAAATCCAGCCCCCCACAATGGGGCCCAGCACAGGGGCGATCAACGTGGTCATGGCCCACAGGCCCACGGCGGCAGGTGCCATGCGTGGAGGAAAAATGCGCAGCAGCAGCGTTTGCGACAAAGGCATCAGCGGCCCGCCTGCAAAACCTTGCAAGATGCGCGCAAACACCAAAAAGCCCAGAGAGTTGGCCAGCCCGCACAGCAGCGAGGCCACGCCAAACAAGCCCATGGCGGTGGCAAACACCCGCACGGCACCAAAGCGTGCAGCCAGCCAGCCGGTCAGTGGCACGGTTACGGCCTCGGCCACGGCATAGCTGGTAATCACCCAGGTGCCCTGGCTGGTGGTTGCGCCCAGATTGCCAGCAATGCTGGGCACTGAGACGTTGGCAATCGTCATGTCCAGCACGGCCACAAAATTGGCCGCCGCCAGCACAATGGCCGCCAGCCACAGCATGCCCCCCGTCAGTGGCTGACCACCGATGGTGATCGCCCCGTTATTACGGTCACTCATGCTGGTGCTCACTGCACGGCAGGGCCGCTGCGGGTGTCAACCGTGGCCGTCATCGACAGACCCACCCGCAAAGGGTGCTCTGCCAGCTCTTGCGCATTGAGTTGAATGCGCACAGGCAGGCGCTGCACCACTTTGATCCAGTTGCCGGTTGCGTTTTGCGCAGGAATGGCGGCAAACGCAGCACCTGAGCCACCGCTAAAGCCCACCACCGTTCCGGTATAGGTCACATCTTTGCCGTACAGGTCTGCATGCAGTTGCACGGTCTGGCCGGTGCGCACCTTGGGCAGCTGCACTTCCTTGAAGTTGGCATCGACATACATATCCTGCAGCGGCACCACCGACATCAGCGGCGTACCGGCCTGCACGCGCTGGCCAATTTGCACGCTGCGCTTGGCAACCACCCCATCGACCGGGGCGCGCACGGTGGTGCGGGCCAGATCAACCTGGGCCTGGTCACGGCGGGCCAGTGCCAGCAATACCTCGGGGTTGTCTTCGGCGGTGGTGCCTTCAATCAGCGTGGCGTTCACTTGCTTGGCACCAATGGCGGCTTCGTGGTTGGCCAGGGCCTGCGCCTGTGCAGCCAGCGCAGCAGCCAGTTGCGACTGGGCCGCTGCGAACGCGTTTTGTGCATGTGTCAGCTCATCACCCGAGACCGATCCGCTTTGCGCCAAAGCCTGGCGGCGCTGCAAATCGACCGTGGCACGGGCCATGTCAGCCTGGGCTGCGGTCTGCTTTGCGGCAGCGCTTTTTTGGTCGGCCGCACGGGCGGCAATCTGCGCTTTCAGGCCACCGTCATTGGCCACATAGCCTTTCACACGGCGCACTGCGCGGGCCAACTCGGCCTCTGCTTGCGCCAGGCTGAGCTTGACGTCGGTTGGATCAATACGCACCAGCACATCGCCTTGCCGTACGGCTTGCGTGTCTTTCACCAGCACCTCCAGCACCGTGCCACCCACCGAGGGGGTGACCTGTGCCACCTCCACCGCCGCGTAGGCGTTGTCGGTAGAGACGAAGTTGGAAGCATGCAGCCACCAGTAGCCACCCGCAATGGCCGCAGCCACCACGGTCACACCGGCCAGGGCCAGCAGCATTTTGTTGCGGCGCTGTTGGCGCGCCACAGGATTGGCGCTCACGGAAGAAGCGTTTTCAGTCATAAAAACCTTGCAGAAATCGGATCAGAAATAGGGGGAGATGTTCTTGTCTGGGTGGTCAGGCGCTCAAGGCCCTCAGGCCTGTGCAGCCTGTGGTGCGGGCAACGCCTGCGGGGCTTGCCAGCCACCGCCCAGAGCGCGGTGCAAGCCAATGTCCAGTGCCAGCGCCCGTGACTGCACATCCACCAGTTGCCGCACGTTGGCCAGCAGCTGGTCTTCGGCAGACAGCACCTCCAGATGGTTGGCCAGCCCGCCTTCGTAGCGGTTGCGGGCTACGCGGTGCGCCTCGGTGGCGGCCTCTACTGCCTGCTGCATGGCCTGCAGTTGCTGCTGCAATGCACGCTGGCTGACTGCGTTGTCGGCCACCTCTTGCAGGGCACGGTTGAGGGTGTTGCGGTACAGCGCCACCGCCTCGTCATAGCGGGCGCGGGCCGCACCCAGCTCAGAGCGCAAGCGCTCCCCGTTAAAAATAGGCAGGCTGATGGCCGGGCCCACGCTGGCAATGCCCGAGCCGCCCTTGGTCAGCATGTCCAGCCCCAGTGACTGCGCACCCACCATGGCGCTCAGATTCACGTCCGGGTAAAACTCGGCCTGCTTGGCGGCCACGCGCGACTCCAGCGCCTGCGCCTGCAAACGCGCGGCCACCACGTCGGGGCGGCGGCCCAGCAAGTTGGCAGGCAAATTGGCGGGCACAGCCCACTGCTGCTGCCAGGGTTGCTGCACCGTGGATTCGGGCAGGGCAATCTGGTTGCCCCTATCAGGTGTCGCGCCCATCAGGGCGGCAATGCGGTGGCGTTGCAAAGCCACCTGCTCTTGGGCCTGCAGCCACTCGGCCCGTGCAGCAGCCAGACGGGCGCTGGCGCTGTGCACGCTACCCTTGTTCTCCAGCCCATGCTCAAACCGCTGGGCAAACAACTGGGCAGTGGTGCTGCGCACCTGTACAGACTGCGCCAGGGTGCGCTCAGTAGCCCCCAGGCGCACCAGATCGGCATAGGCCGTTGCCACGCTGCTGGCCAGCAGCAGGCGCGACTGGGCTGCATCGGCCTGCCGCGCTTGCAGCTCACCGTTGGCGGCGGCAATGGCGGCACGGTGTTTGCCCCACAGGTCCAGCGACCAGCTCAAGTCCAGCGTTGCGCGGCCATAGCCGTTCATGCCGCGCGGTGTGATTTCTGCGGGCGTCAGGTGGTTGTAGCTGAGCTTGTCGGACGTGGCACTGGCATGGGCTGACAGCTGCGGCGCAGTGGCCGACTCGCTGACGCCCAGCATGGCCTGTGCCTGGCGCACCCGGGCAGCGGCAGCGGCCATGTCAGGTGCGCCCTGCAAGGCTTCGTCAATCAGCGCATTGAGCTGTGCATCGCCGTAGCGCTGCCACCAATGGTCCTGGGGCCAGTCCATGGCAGCGGCAGAAGCGGTGTCGCCCAAAGCGGCGGGCACGTGGCCCTGCAAAGGTGCTTTGCCCTGCCAGTCGGGCAATTGGGCACACGCGGCCAGCAGCAGCGGCGCACCCAGCGCCAGCCAGACAGCGCGCACAAGCGGCCTTTGCGCTGGCGCAGTTTCGTGACAAGTTTTCATGGAATACTTTATTAATGAACTGTACGGTACGGTTTAAATTCTAATACTCCGCACAGCACCGCTACACTCAAAAAGTCTTCAACTCCTTCACACGACAAGCCCCACATGCGAACTAAAACGGAAGAAAAGCGACAAGCCATCCTGAATGTGGCAGCAGCTACATTCGGAGAACTGGGATTTGAGCGCAGCTCCATGTCCGAAATTTGCATGCGCCTGGGTGGCTCAAAAGCAACGCTCTACAACTACTTTCCCTCCAAAGAAGCCCTGTTCCTGGAAGTGATGTTTCAAGCTTCTGAAGCGGACTTTCGCCGCACCATGGAAGCCTTGAATCTGGATGGCCCAGACATTGCGACCACCTTGCGCCACTTTGGGGAACGCTTTCTGGGACTGCTGTATTCACCGAATGTGGCTTCGGTGCGCCGTCTGGTGGTGGCCGAAGGCGGGCGTTCAGGTCTGGGCCAGCGCTGCCATGCCATGGGGCCGGGGCGCGGCAGCATGGCGGTCAGTGCATTCTTGGACAGTGCCATGCAGCGTGGCCTGCTGCGCACTGCGCCCACGGCTTTGGCCGCGCGGCAGTTGCAAGCACTGCTGGAGGCCGAGCTGCTGGACCGCTTTGTGTTCCAGCACCTGCCCCTGCCAACCCCACAAGAAATTGCAGACTGCACACAGCGGGCGATTGCCGCCTTCATGCAGCTGTACGCACCCAGCGCTGCACAACCTTAGTTTTCATAGCTATCAGCGCTTTATTTACGGTACTTTCAGATACAAAAGTATCTAAAAACTCCTACCCATAAGCGCTAGTAGCTCACAAAACAAAGCCCTGCGATGCAACACATCACAGGGCTTTGTTTTTATATGCGCTGCAAACACAGTGCATATGCACGGCGTGCAGCGGGCAACAGCCAGATATCTAGAGCGGCTAACGCAATCCAGTAAACCGCAGGTTTACGGTGGAGACGAGGCGCAGCAACGACGTATCAAGGCTTGCGTTAGCGACTCTTAGCCTTTGCGCCGGCGCACCAGCAGCCAGCTGATGAGTGACAGCACCACCAGCGCACCCAGCACCATGCCAGTGCGCACCAGCGTCACCAGACCAGAGTCTGAGCTGGTGGCAGGATCGCGCAACTTGGCCACCTGTGCTTCGGTCACTTTGGCTTGAGGGTTGCCATAGCTGGTCAGCATGTAGTTGCTCAAGCTGGTGATCTGCTTGTCGCTCAGCTCGTGGGCGAAAGCAGGCATGACCGAATCCACCCCCACACGGTGAATGCCGTGCAGCACCACTTGCACCAGGTTGTTGGTGTTGTTGTGGCCCAGCGAGGTGTTCTTGAACAGCGCAGGCAGGCCATCACCTTCTGTGCCCTGCCCTTGCACCTGGTGGCAGCTGGCGCAATAACCGTCATAGATTTGCGCACCCGTCAGGGCGTCGTGCTCCTTGGGCCATGTCGTTCCGCGCACGCTCTCCAGTGCATCGGTCTGCTGGCCAAAGCTGTCGGCAGCTTGCTTGACGCTGGCATCCGTGATGGCGGGCACCGACTTGATGTAGACCGCAATGGCTTGCAGGTCTTGCGCTGTCAGGTGCTTCAAGCTGTGGTCAATCGCCTCGGCCATGGGGCCAGCAGCCGGACCCTTGCCGGGTACGGGCTTGCCTTGCATGTAAGTGACCAGCTCTTGCACGCTCCATCCACCAATGCCGCTGACCGCATCAGAGGTGATGTTGGGCGCGTACCAGCCGCCCACGTCTGCACCGCTTAACGCGCGCAGATTGTCTTCAGCCATCAGCGTGGTGCGCGGGGTATGGCAGGTGGTGCAGTGCGCCAGCCCTTGCGACAGGTAGGCGCCACGGTTCCACTCTGGCGTCTGCGAGGCAACCGGCTGGTAAGGCGTGGCATCGTGGAACAGCGCATTCCACACACCCAGCGAGGCGCGAATGCTGAAGGGAAATGGCAGGTCCGTTTGCTGGGCAGGGGCCGCATCCACCGCAGGCACGCCTTGCATGAAGTAGGCATACATGGCGGCAATGTCCTCATCCGTCGTCTTGGCGTACGCGGTGTACGGCATGGCGGGGTAGAGGTTGGCACCATCTGCACGCTTGCCATGGCGCAGCGCATCGCTAAATTGCTCCAGCGAATAGTTGCCAATACCGTGGGTTTTGGAGGGCGTGATGTTGGTCGAAATAATCGGCCCCAAGGGGCTGGCCAGCGCCAGTCCACCAGCCATGGCTTTGCCGCCGGCTGCCGTGTGGCAGGCGATACAGTCACCCGCCGTGGCCAGGTAGCGGCCACGCTCAATGTCGGTGGCGTCGTTGGCAAAAGCCGGTGCAGCGGCCAGCAGCACTGCAGCCAGCCAGGAAGATTTCATCATTGTCTCGTTCATGCTTGCGTCCTCCAGCCTTAAGCCGCAGGCTTCCAGAGGGGGTTCAGGCGCTTCCATGTGGCCAGCGTGTTGCTTCGCGGCAGCATGGCTGCGCCGCCGTTCTCTGCGATCAGGTGTGCACCTGTGCGCAAAGCCACGGCAATGCCGTTAAGCGTGGAGTTGCAGGTTGACGAGGTAGGCAACACGCCAGTCGAGGCAAAGTACAGGTTGGAGTGGTTCCAGGCGCGACCAAATTCATCGCACACCGACACCGCACGATCTGCTCCCATGCTCAATGTGCCGCAGATGTGCTGGTTGTTGGCAAAGTCGTCGTCCTTGGTGTAGCGCAGGTTGGTGCCACCCATCAGTTGAGCAATCTTGGCGAAATCCTTTTGCGCACGCTTGTGGCCCTTGAAGGTGTAGTCGTCAATGCTGTAGTGGGCACGGGGCTTTTGCAGGCCCATGGCGTCTTTTTCATCGGCCAGATCAATGCGGCGCTCGGGATCGGGCAGCACTTCCAGCACACTTTTCACGTTCATTTCACGGGCCGATGCATGGCGCAGCTTCTCGGCAAACTCCTTGCCATAAATGCCTGCCTTGAGCAGCGAGTTGGTGGCACCGTCAACGCGTGAGATGTTGGTGAAGTCCAGGCGGTACGGAGAGTACTCACCGCGGAAATCACCGTCGCGCATGGCGTTGATGGACACCGGGCTTTGCGGGCCACGGCCCAGCCACACGTCTTCGTCAGCATCAAAGGTCAGCGAGGTGCTGGGGTGGTCCATCAAATGGCGGCCCACCATGTCGTTGTCGTTGGCAATACCTTGCTTGAACTTCTCGCTCTTGGACAGCAGCAGCAGGCGCGGCGACTCAATGCCGTTGGCCGCCACGATGAAGGTCTTGCCCGTTACGCGGTGCACGTTCTTATCGGGGTCGTAGTAGTTGGCAGCCACGATGCGGCCCTGCGCATCGTGCTCCAGCTGGAACACGTTGGCCAGGTACGTCATCTTCACGCCCACAGCCAGCGCTTGCTGCACTGCAATGCCGCCGTGGTATTGCGCATCAATGGGGCAAATAGGCTGGCAGCTGTTGTTGCCGCAGCAAGGGGGGCGGCCATCAAACGTGCGGCTGTTGCGCGCTACCGTGTTGTTGACCACATCAAAACTGCCCGCCAGACGGTCGCGCACGCGCTGCATGGCATAGGGAATGGCTACTTCACCCATGGGAAAAGGCTGGCTGCGCGGCGAACCCGTGGCTGTTGAGCCGCCCACCCCCATGATGGCTTCAGCCTCTTGGTAGTAAGGCTCCAGCTCGTCATAGTCAAAGGGCCAGTCCACGCCCACGCCATACAGCGACTTGATCTTGAAGTCCCCGGGCACATTGCGCCAGGCATGTGCGGCCCAGTGCCAGCTGGTGCCGCCAACCATGCGCATGTATTCGGCCTTGTAGGGGTAAGGGCCGGCCTGCACCAGGTGGTGGTTGTCTTCTGGGCGGTAGATGGGGTGCGGGGCACTGTCTACCGACGGGTAAGGCGACATCCAGTCGCTGCGGCGGGGTGAGTTGCGAAAGCGAGCGACGATTTCACCGCGTGGAATGTTGGGACCGGCCTCGAGCATCAGCACCGATGCGCCGGTTTTCGCCAGCTTGGCAGCCAGCATGGCACCAATGATGCCGGAGCCGATGATCACGTAATCGGCAGAGTTGGGAGTGGTATCAGCCATGGGGAATATTTTTTGAGAACGTTGGGGCAATCAGTGCGCACAGCCTCAGGCGGGCCGTGCAATGCGCTGCAAATTGAACGTGGTGGGATTGCTGGTCCAGCTGCCGTACACGCCATAGGAATAGCTGGGAGGACGCAGCTTGTCGGCCACGGTCTGCGCGTTCAGTGCGAACTCATAAGTCACCACCCTGGCCTGGGTGCCTGCACCCACAATGCCCAGATACCAGGCCTGCATGATCTGACCGGGAATGGCGAGCAGCTCCGGCTTTTCCGCCTTCAGCCGCTCGTTCAATTGCGCCAGCGTTACCTGCTGGGCCTGCACCCATTGCCACAGGGCATCGGCATGTGCGGTGAAGTGGCTGTCCAGGCTTTGCAGACCGGCTTGCATGCGCCCTGCCAGCTTGGGGCTCAGGTGGTTGCGCTCAGTCAGGTACTGAGACAAGGCCATGAACGCACCGGTTGCTGCAGGACTGACTGGCTGGGCTGCCCAGCTCAGCGGCGCAAGCTGCACCACGCTGGCAGCCAAAGCGCCGCCCAGCAAGTGGCGGCGCTGCAGGCCAAAAGATGGAATATTGAAATGGGATGTCATGGTGGGACGTTTCGCTTGATGTGAATCCGCACCAACCAAGCTGCCAGCAAGCGTTGTCCCGTGCCCTGTGTCACCGTTGCCGCGGTCACACTGAACAGCTCAAACCTCTGGGCCCCTGTCTGTGCAGTGCGCGCCATGGCGTTCGTGGGTGTACTTCAGCCTTGTGCACACATCCAGCATGTCGTTGCAGCGCAAAGCCGCAAAACCAACGCAGCAAGCACCATCAAGGCACAAGATGCCTGAGGTGCACTGAGGTGCCGGAGGTGTCAAGAGCGGCGAGTGCCACCCAGCCCGTCAAAGATGGGGGGTGGCCACGAGGCGCAAAGCGGCAACGCATCAAGGGTCGCGCTTGCAGCTGTCACTCGCTAAGAAATACAGAAACTATGCATGCCAACCAGCCAGTGTTGGTACTTGCTCACACTGTATGCCTTGTCAGACCATTAAAAAATGACGCTGCAAGCAATGGACTTTTACCGCTGCCGTAATAATCCAACGCCATAAGCCCTGCTGCGCGGGCATAACAAGAGGTGTTTGTGCTGGATCGTTTGCAGACCATGAAGGTGTTTTTGGCCGTTGCCGATGACGGCAGCTTTACAGCAGCTGCACGCCACCTTGGCATGACCGTGCCCCACGTGACACGCCACATTGCTGCGCTGGAAACGCAATTGGGCACCCGCTTGCTACAGCGCACCACACGCCGTACCAGCCTGACCGCGGCAGGCGAGCGCTATGCAGAAAGCGTGCGCGATATTTTGCAAGCCGTCGAGAGCGCATTCATGGAAGCACAGAGCAACACCAGCGCTCTGAAGGGTGTGCTGCGCATTGTGGCGGCCCCTGCACTGACCGATGCCCTGATCTCTCCACTGGCTGCAGCCTTTAGAGCGCAGTACCCGGGCATTTCGCTGGATGTCTATGTCGACCCGCAACCAGTGCCCGAGTTGACCCGCTACGACCTGGGTTTGCTGCAGGTGGCCGAAGGCTTTGATGCCGACATTGTGGCGCGCACGCTGTCCACCTCTGAATCCATTTTGTGTGCCGCCCCCGCCTACATCGCCCGCCATGGTGCACCCCAGACCGTGCAGGAGCTGGCACAGCACGTGTGCGTGCTGCGTCGCCCTGCCGGGCAGCACCACGACAGCTTTAACCTGTGGCACAGCGGCCAGCGCATGACAGAGCCGCCGGTGCACATCATTGAGGTGCAGGCCGCCGTCACCATCAATCAAACTGCCAGCATCCTGCAGATGGTGCTGGATGGCGCGGGCATTGCCACCTTCACGCTGGACTCGGCCCGCCCCTTTCTGGAGCAAGGTGTTTTGCAGCACGTGCTGCCCGGCTGGATCACAGGCCGCTACAGCGTGCTTGCGGCCATGCCCAGCCGCAAGCACCTGCCCATCCGCGCCAAGGCTTTTCTGGATTTTGTGTTTGATGCACACAAGGCCGGGCTGATAGATCGCTGTTAAAAAACTATAAAGAACAGCAAGCTGTGCAACAGCCAAGGCATTTCAATACGAAAAGTTCTGATGAACGACTTGTCTCAGATATAGCTGGGACTTGATGGCCAGAGGCCGGGAATTCGTCCCGGCAGCCGAGTTACTTTCTGGGTGCGCCCAGAAAGTAACCAAAGATGCGCTTTTGAATACCGGCCGTGGAACTCGGCTGTGCGCTGTACCAGCGCGCCGCTCAAACAGCCACGGCAAGCCAGATGAACCAAGCAGCCCTGTCTCGCAGCGTTGCTGCGGCAGGTCTGTGGTGGCACCAGCGCTGCGCCTTGATCTGAAGCGTGTACCTAGTCAGGCGACAAATATTTGAAATACTTAAAAAACAAGCCCGTGGTGACGGGCTTGTTGTGCTTAAGGGGCGGGGGCAGCCGCCGGCGCTGGCAATGCCGCAGCAGGCTGCGCAACCACCGTTTCAGCAGTGCCGTACTGCCAAGACTGCGGCAACACGCTGTTCAGCCAGCCGAAGCGCCAGGCCAGAGCAGCCAGCACCAGCAAGGCCACTGCTGCCCACACCCAGCGTGCTGTGTGCTTGTCTGCAAACGGGTCACGGGTGATGCGCTTGGCACTCAACGGCACTTTGGCGGCCTGTGACAGCGAGTTGCCCAGTTGCAGGTTGATCTTCATGCGTCCATTGATGGCCCAGCCACTGGCATCCAGAATGGGGCCCAGACTGCGTTCACGCAACTTGAGCCAGGCAATCAGCATGCTGGGGCCAGAGATGGCCAGGATGATGCCCAGCAAGGCCACTGGAATCCAGGGGCCCAGTTCAATGAACTTGCCAAAGATACCTACCAGCACCGCACTGATCGAGCCCAAGGCCACACCAATCGCAGCCACGGTGCCTACATCGGTCTTCTTGCCAGCGGCAGCAGGCGCAGGTGCCACAGGTTTGGCTATGTCGGCCAGCTTGGCGGCTTGCGCATCCAGATTGGCCGTCACGGTGGCATCTTTGGCTGCTGCGCGCTTGGCCACCTGCTCTTCAATCATGCGCACAAACTTCTTGTACGGCGAAAAGAAGGCCTGACCAATGCTGGTGGGGTTCTCAATCAATTTGGTGATCGTGGCATCCCAGTCCTTGCCCTCGCGGTCATAGAAAATGCCGTTGCGGCCCACGAACAGAAAGTCCACATCGCCTGCCGTGAAAGCCGCCACGATATGGCGCTTGACGCCGTTGCGCCGGCATTCGCAATACGCCAAAAATACCTTGGCCATGCCAGCCAGGGTGGCGTGTGAGGCCGCATCGGCCACATCCACCGTCAGATCGCAGCTGCGGCCATCAAGGTACAAGGTGCCTGCCTGAAAAGCTGCGCCCTGGCGGCTGTAAAACTGCGAGAACGAGACAAAGTTATTGAGCAGTGCCAGCAAATCGCGCTGAAAGCGGATGAGCTTTTCCAGCGTGAGCACATGGGCGCTGTGCTGTTTTTCGTCCGCGTCATGTTCAATCAGGGCCTGCAAATGCGCTTGCATGCCGCCGGCAAGCAAGGCCTGCGCTTCTTGCTGCCCCATCTCGCCCAAGGGCGTGCAGGGGTGAGCGGCCAGCCAGGTCTGGCAAACGGCCAGTTGCTCTTTAAGCTGCGCCCATTGCGCTGCGCTCAGGCTGCTGTGCTCACCCAGTAATGGCAGCACTGCGGTGGTGCGCAAATTGCCGATGGCGTCTGCCCACGCCGGGTTGATGCCATGCAGCAAGGGCAAATCACCGTTCGCCACCACTGTGGCAATTGGCAGCGCAGCAATTGCTGCGTCCTGCTGGCTCAGCACCTGCTGGCTCAGCGCGGCGTAGCCTTCCTTGGACGGGCTCAGTGGCTCCAGGGCATTGCCATCAAACGCGACCAGCCGGGTGCGGGCAAAAAAGTCTTCCACCTTGGCCTGCACCGCATTGAGAGCCTTGGCCGCAGCCATGGCCTGCTCTTGCGTGGGCAAGGCACAGGTATTGGTTTGCGCACGGGCGTGCCAGTCAGCCATCGCCTGCACATCGGTAAAGAAATTGTCCAGTTGCGCACGGCCCAGACCCGGCTGCCCATCACAGCCGTTGGCAGCGCCATAAGCGTCCATGATGCGCGAGACCAGCGCCGCCTGCTCCGGGTACTCGGTCATGGTGGCTGGGTTCAAGATACCGTCGCCGTTGAAAGGCATGGCGTTCAGCGATGCCAGACGCTCTTGCACATCCGCCAGCGTTACGCTGTCTGCGCCCTCTTTGCCAGACAGCTTCAGAATGCGCCGCGCCTCATCGATCAGCGCCTGGCCGGCCTCGGTCTCCGGGCGGATGCTGTCCAGCGCCAGCACGTCAGAGCCTTGGGTCAGAACCTCTGGGTCCTTGACCATGGAAGCAGCCCATTCACAGGCTTGCACCAGCTCCGGCGCGCGAATGCGGCCGTCAGAGTCCTGGTCGATCAAATCCAGCGTCGCGCTGTCAAATTCAATGCCGCGTGTGGGGCAGGCCAGCGCCACCCACAGCTTTTGGTCCAACTGGCCAATGTTGGCGATATCTGCGCCGGTGCGAATCGAAACCTGATCCACTCCCCCTGCTTGGTAAAACTGCCACTCGTGTTGTTGTTGCATGCCGCACTGACTAGGTATGTGAAAACGCGTGAGCCGCCGCCCGATCAACAGGCAGCGCCCATGTAAACCCTAGAGTGTATGAGCGCAACAAGCCTTCACTGCCCTCCTTGGCAGCCTTGAGTGTGCACAAGACGTTACATCCACGGTTTGACCACCCACGCCCATGCCACAATGCCCCGCATGCCTGCGCTGCCTTCACGCTCTAACGCCTTTACCCCCCCACCCAGCTCCGGGCAAACCGGCATCATGCCGGACCTGTATCGCTTGAGCGTGGGCCCCGTTAACGCTGACTACTACCAGCAGCAGTTCAACCGGTTTGAAGCCCTGGGCAAAGTCATTCCCACCTGGAACCACGGCGCAGCATTCTTCACGCTGACGTGGCTGCTGATGCGCAAACTATGGCGGCCAGCGGGCATTTACGCAGGCCTGCTTGGTGCGCTGTTACTGCTGTGGTGGCTGGGTTTACACGGCCGTGTGCCTTTGCAGCTGGAAGTCACGGTGTGCTTGCTAGCCATACTGCTGCTGTGCGCGGTCCCAGGCTTTATGGGCAATGGCCTGTACTACCAGCATGTGCGTAATCAGACTTTGAAGACGTTGACACGTGCCAGCTCCATTGGGCAAGCCCGTGCACAACTGGCCCAGCAGGCCATCACCAAAGAGCGCTTTCAACTGGCGACAACCATTCAGGTGCTGGCCATGCTGGCAGTGGCTGCTGTGCTCTATTACGCCTTGGGTGCAGCACCCCAGCGCCCTGCAAGCGATGCGCCCTCTGGCCCGCCAGACCTTGTCATTCCATCAGCCAGCCCGCTGCCCCCGCTCGAACCCGTAGCGTTCACGCCAGACCAGCCCTTGCCGCAGTCTGCCTTGCCAGAGCCCATTACAGCGGCCATAGAAGCCGCGCCTGCACAAGACAGTGCCGCATCATCAACTCTGGCCCTTGCGCCATCTGTGCCGGTCACGACACAGCCCAGCACCGCTGCCCCCCCACCAGCAGCAGCACCTGCTGCTGCAATAACGCCTGCTCCAGTTGCCGCCACGCCAGAACCCGTCGCGCCGTCGCCAGCCAAAAAACTCGCAGCGCCCCCCCCTGCTGCCAAACCACAGCCCAAACCCGCGGCAAAGCCCACGCCCAAACCTGCCCCCCCACCTGCAGCCTCTGGCCAGTTGATTGCAGGCAAGTACTACCTCAACGCTGGTGTCTATGCGCAAACGGCGAATGTCGACAAAGCCGTCAAAAGCCTGCAAGCGGCCAAGCTGAATGCGGTGCGCCAGACCGTGAGCAGCAACAAAGGCGAGCTCACTCGCCTGCGCATTGGCCCTTTTGATACGCGCCAGCAGGCCGAACAAGCGGCCATCAAGGCCAAACGTCTGCGCATTGATAGCAGTGTTTTTCAGCAACCCAAAAAATAAGCCCGGCAAAATAGAGAAACAAAACGTCACATCTCTGTCGCATTAATCACAATCGCTGCTGTTAAGGTGGCTGGCAGTTACACATCTGAAAATCAGGAGTTCAACCCATGCGTTTTTCACTGCCAACCTTGACCCTGGCTGCCGTCGCTGCGCTGGCAGCAGGCTGCACCACCACACCGTCTGGCACTGACTCTGGCAGCAGCCCTGCCCCACGCCCCGTACAACGCTGCGACCAAGCTGGCGCGCAATGGGCCGTTGGCAAGACGAACACGGAGCACAACGTCAATGAAGCACGCAAGCGTTCAGGTGCCTATATGGCCCGCGTGCTGCGCCCCGGACAGGTGACCACACGTGAGTTCAATGCAGAGCGCCTGAACCTTGAAGTCGATGCCACAGGCCGCATCATTGCCGCACGCTGCGGGTAAGCAGTCTTTTTCTTTGATAGCTGCCTGCGCTTGATTAACAGGCACTTGGCTATCAAACATAGCTAAAAACTAGAAAGCACCCGCGCAGGGTGCTTTCTTTTTTGCAGCAACGTAAAGGAATTACGCCTCGCCGAGAAACAGCTCCTGCAAGTCATTGAGAAAGTCAAAGCCCCGCTCCGTGGGAGTGACATGCGTTGCACTGCGAGCGATGAGCCCCTTTTTCTCGGCTTCATCGAGCGCCGCACGAATGGAGCTGATCGGCAGGCCCGTGCGATCCAGATAGTCTTGAATGGCAAAGCCCCCGCGCAGGCGCAGCGCGTTGAGCATGTATTCAAACGGCAAGTCCTTGCGGCGCACATCTTCATCGCTGGCCAGCGCATGGCCCGCCAAGGCAGCGTCCATGTAACGCTGCGGATCACGCAGCTTCACCTGCCGCACCACACGGTGCGCAAAACTCAGCTTGCCATGCGCCCCTGCGCCAATGCCCAGATAGTCACCAAACTGCCAGTAGTTGGTGTTGTGAAAGCACTGGTGGCCGTCGCGCGCATAGGCCGAGATTTCATAACGCTGCATGCCATGTGCGCCCGTCATGGCGGTGATACGGTCCAGCATGTCGTAGGCCTCATCGTCTTGCGGGATGACCGGCGGAAACTTGGCAAAGTAGGTATTGGGCTCAATCGTCAGATGGTAAATCGAGATGTGCGGAGGCTTGAAGCTCAGCGCCGTCTCCAGATCCTTGACCAGATCCGCCTGCGTTTGCCCCGGCAGGGCATACATGATGTCGAGGTTGAAGGTCTCAAACGATGCGGCGGCCTCTTGCACGGCAGCCCGCGCCTGCTCACCGTTGTGCACACGCCCCAGGGCGGACAGAAAACGGTCATCAAAGCTTTGCACACCAATCGACAGGCGCGTCACCCCCGCATGCCGAAAAGCCCTGAAACGGTCTTTCTCAAACGTGCCCGGGTTGGCCTCCATGGTGATTTCGCAATCAGGCTCCATGCGCAGGCGCGCGCGCAGACCGCTGATCAGGCGGTCAATACTCTCAGGGTTGAACAAACTTGGCGTACCACCACCAATAAACACACTGTGCACGGTGCGCCCCCAGATCAGGGGCAGGCTGGCTTCCAGATCCGCCATCAGCGCGTCAATGTAGCGCTGCTCGGGCACGCCACCTTCGCTGCCCGCGCGCTGCTCGTGCGAGTTGAAATCACAGTACGGGCACTTTTTCAAGCACCAGGGCAGGTGCACATACAGCGACAGCGGCGGCAGCGCAGGCAGCCCCAGCGTGCCCGCGCGCATGTAGTGCTGCACGTCTTTGGGGGCTTGGCCCAGTTGCGGCTCAGCACCCGCAGAAACAATAGGAATAGTCATGACATTCAAAAATCGAAGCTTGCTCCAGCCTCACCTGTGACAACCAGTGGATGCCGAGCAAGGGCTGCACCTATCCGGTTCAGCCAGAGCAAAAAGGTGCACAACGCCTCAGGAGGCACTCAACCAGGTGGTGCGCAGCAACTCCATCATGGCGCGCGTGCTGCGGCCACGGTGGCTGTGGTCGTTTTTGAACTCGGGCGCCATTTCTGCAAAGGTTTTACCCAGCTCAGGAATGATCAGCACGGGGTCAAAGCCAAAGCCATTGCTGCCACGGCGCTCTGTGGCAATTTCTACGCTCACGCGGCCCACGGCAATCAAGGGCTCGGGGTCCTTGGGTGAACGCACACCCACCAAGGTGCTCACCATCGCCGCTTTGCGATTGGCATGGGGGGCCAGATTCTCCAGCAGGCAGGTGACATTGTTGTCATCGCTTTTTTCGTAGCCGTAGTGCGTGCAGTAGTAAGCGGTATCCACGCCCGGCAGCCCTCCAAAGGCATCCACGCACAGGCCTGCATCGTCGGCAATCGCTGGCAGGCCGGTTTTCTCAGCTGCAAACCGCGCCTTGCTCAGGGCGTTTTCTACAAAAGTGCCATACGGCTCAGGTGCTTCGCCCTCAAACAAGTCTGCTTGGCAGATCAGCTCCACGCCCAGAGGAGCGAACATGGATTGCAATTCGGCCAGCTTGCCGCGGTTGTTAGAAGCGAGAACAATTTTCATGGGTGAAATCAGGCAATAACGCTGATGCATCAAACGTTAATAGCTATTTATTTAGATGATTACGCAAAGACCAGACCGCCTTGGGTGGCGCAAAACAGGGGCCAAGTGTGCGCCAAAGCGCAAGCCCACATAGGCTGCTGCAGTGCAAGCAGCTCAGGTTTTGCTGGCAGCAGAGCGGCGAATAGCGGCGTTGATCTCGGCAATATTGCGCTCGATTTCGTCTTCGTCCAGCGGGTCATCCAGGACATCCAGCTCATGCGAGGACTGAATGGTTGACGCAAACAATTCACTGATCGACGCCGTATCGGTGCGCACATCACCGGCACTTTGCACGTGCTCCGGCATCTCCCACTCCAACGCCAGGGCGGTGACGTTGTCGCTCTTTTCGCCGGTAATTTGCAAAGCCGACTCCACCAAGGCGGGAATTGCCTGCGCCACAGGTAGCTCAGCAAGCCCGTGCAGCAGTGCCGGTTCTTTCAGTGCACCCCACAAACCATCCGAGCACAGCAGCAACCGGTCACCG
Organism: uncultured Comamonas sp.; assembly: GCA_963520865.1. Taxonomy (GTDB): domain Bacteria; phylum Pseudomonadota; class Gammaproteobacteria; order Burkholderiales; family Burkholderiaceae_C; genus Comamonas. Next base: position 6,931 of record CAUQST010000044.1, on the reverse strand, counting down.
CTGTGCAAGGTATGGGGGCCACTCACATCAAAAATGGGTTTGCCACTCGCCCCCAGGCATGTGAACAGCACATTGCGGTTGAGCAGTTTCTGCGCCAGCCGCACCGGCATGGTCGCATTGCGCTCCATCTCCATATAGGAATGATCGCGTGTGCGCGCCAGCAATTTACCCTCGCGCACCCAGTACAGACGGGAGTCGCCGCAATGCAGCCACGTGGCAGCGCCGTTTTGCACTACGCAGGCCACCACCGTCGTGCGGGGTGCATCAGGCATGCGCTTAAGCTTGGCATAGCGCTGGATATGCTGGTGCGCCGTCAGCACAGCGCGGCTGAGGAAATCTGAAGGGTCGGCCAACGCGGAGGTTGCCTCGCGCTGAAATTGCGCCGCAATGCTTTGCAGCGCCAGTTGCGCCGCCACCTCACCTTCGGCATGGCCGCCCATGCCATCGGCCAGCAGGAACAAAGCCGCTTCTCGGGTGTAGCAGTAGCCCATGCGGTCTTCATTGACGGCACGCCCCCCCCGGCGGCTGAGCTGAAAAACAGAAAACTTCATGGTGCCTTCACACGGACGGAGGTTTCAGCTGCCAACTGGGTTTTGCGGCCTTCACCAATCAAGGCATCCAGTTGCAAGCGCACCCTTTCAGACACGCTAAGAGGCGTGTAGCGGCGTTCAGGCTCATGGCTTAAGGCTTTGTGGAAAGCAAACACCGACTGCGGACGCGCCAAGGGGTCCAGTTCCATGGCCCATTGCACCAGCTCCAGCAAGTTATCGGAGTACACGCCGCGCAAACGCGCCAGCGCCACGGCCAGCCGGTCTTTGTCACGGCGGCTGGGTACGTCAGCAGGGGGCTGGCCTGTCATGCAGGCAAACATGCAGGCACCGACTGCGTAAATATCGGTCCAGGGGCCCATGCTGCCGTTGCGCTTGTACATCTCAGGCGCTGCAAAGCCCGGTGTGTACATTGGACGGATGAAGTTGCCCTCTTTATTGAGCACTTCTCGCGCAGCGCCAAAATCGATCATGACCGCACGGTCTTCGTCGGTGATAAAAATATTGGCGGGCTTGATGTCCAGATGCAGCATCTTGTGCTGATGCACGATGCGCAGCCCGCGCAGCACTTCATCAAACAGCGAGCGAATCGAGGATTCGCGCAGCACCTTGGCATGACGCTGCCCACGCGCAATCACCACGAATTCCTGCAACGAAGCACCGCGCAGGAAATTCATGACCATGTAAACCGTTTCGTTTTCACGAAAGAAATTGAGCACACTCACCACAGAAGCGTGGGAGATTTGCGTCAGGGCTCGCCCTTCTTCAAAAAAACTTTTCAACCCCAGCCGATAGAGCGACAGCTTTTCTTGCGAGACTTTGGGAACCAGCTCACCGGCAGTGCGAGTGACCAGCGCTGCGGGCAGATACTCCTTGATGGCAACCTCTTGCCCTTGCCCATCTTTGGCCAGATAGACCACCCCGAACCCTCCGGATGCGAGCTTGCGCACCACGCGGTAATCGCCAATTAGCGTATCGGGAGGCAGGGGGGCTGGCTTGATCCTGGGAGACATTTTGTTCAGGTAAACCTCAAGGTCGAAGCGGAAACTGGATAATCACCAAATTGCAAGTAACCAAAGATAAGTCCAATGCCAGTTTACAGCATGACCGGATACGCCAGTGTGCAGCACGCACCGGCATCTGCTGAGAACAACGCCTCTGCACAAAACGTGCGTTTGGGGCTTGAAATCCGCGCAGTTAACAGCCGTTTTTTGGACCTCACCTTTCGCCTGCCTGATGAACTGCGCAGCCAAGAGCCCGCCCTGCGCGCCTTGTTGAGCAACCGCCTCAAACGCGGCAAAGTCGAAGTGCGCGCCGCTATTGATGTGGATGCGTCAGCTTCCTTGCCCCAGCCCACACCTGCATTGCTGCAACGCATGCAGTCCGTGCAAGACATGGTGCAGGCATGGCTGCCCGATGCCAGAGGCTTGTCTGTCTCCGACGCGTTGCGTCTGGCAGGCAGCGGCAACGCCGTTCAGGTGGACTGGCACGAGGTCGTCCCCAATCTGGCCGATGCCGCCGTCACTGAGTTGATGGATGCGCGTGCCCGTGAAGGCAAGCGGCTGGCAGACATGCTCAAAGACCGTTTGCATCAGCTGCGTGAACTGGCTGCGCAGGCAACGCCTTTGGTACCCCAGCTGGTTGAGCAGCAGCGCCAGCGTTTTCTGGAGCGCTGGCAAGAGGCCATGGGCTTGACAGAAGGCCAAGTTACGCCCGAGGCAGCCCGTGACCGTGCGCTGTCAGAAGCCACAGCATTTGCCATTCGCATCGACGTTGCCGAAGAAGTCACACGCCTTGACTCCCACCTTGACGAGGTGGAACGCCTGCTCAAAAAAGGTGGTGAGATCGGCAAGCGCCTGGACTTCTTGATCCAGGAAATGCACCGCGAAGCCAATACCCTGGGCTCGAAATCTGCCGCCCTGGACCTGACACGCATCAGCGTGGACATGAAGGTACTGATCGAGCAAATGCGCGAGCAAGTTCAAAATATCGAATAACCACCGTTAAAACCACAGGGCGCGCAAGCGCCCTTTTTGCAAGGTCGCCACAAGCACCCGAGTTTTTCTTATGCAACATCCTGGAAACCTCTTTGTCGTCGCAGCTCCCAGCGGAGCCGGTAAATCCAGCCTGGTCAAGGCCCTGCGCTCATTCGATGCGCGCGTCTATCCGTCTGTCTCTCACACTACCCGCGCGCCCCGTGGTCAAGAAAAGCATGGTCGGGAATATTTCTTCGCCTCCGAGCAAGAATTTGACGCCATGGTGGCCAACAATGCTTTTGTCGAATGGGCCAATGTCCACGGCAAGCGCTATGGCACATCCAAAAAAGGCATTCAAGACCGCCTGAGCACTGGCGAGGACGTGCTGCTGGAAATTGACTACCAAGGTGCACTGCAAGTGCGCGAGTCATTCCCACAAGCGGTACTGATTTTCGTCTTGCCCCCTAGCTGGGATGAGCTGCGTGCTCGCCTGGAAAACCGGGGCGAAGATGCGCCTGACGTGATTGCGCTGCGCATGAAAAATGCAGAAGTAGAGATGGCGCAAGTAGGTAAATTCGACTTCGTTATAATCAACGAGTTATTTGAGAGCGCACTGTTTGACCTGAAGGCAATCATCCATGCCCAGCGTCTGAAGTACGTATCACAGCGCCGCTTGCGCGCCGACGTGTTCGAATCGCTCAACCTTTCCTGAATTCCCCCGGAGTACCTAATGGCACGCATCACTGTTGAAGATTGCCTGGAGCAAATCCCTAACCGCTTCCAGCTTGTGCTGGCGGCAACTTACCGCGCACGCATGCTGAGCCAAGGCCACACCCCCAAGGTGGAATGCAACAACAAGCCAGCTGTGACTGCACTGCGTGAAATCGCAGAAGGCAAAGTGGGCCTAGAAATGCTGAAAAAAGTTCCAGGTTAAGTTCTGGCTTATTTCAAAAATCTGCCTAACTAGGCAGACAATAGAAGCACCGTATCGCGGTGCTTTTTTTTTACTATGTCCATCCCCGCTTTCCCGCGATACATTTAGGGTATGAACGCGGCTTTCACTTCCAAAACAGACGACACCCCCCGAATTTCGCCAGACGCCTCGCTAGATGCGCGTCTGGAAGCTGCTGCTCGCATTTCTGCTGCGCACTTTGAGCGCATGCTGGACTATCTCTCTTACTTGCCAGCTGCAGACATTGAGCAGGTAAGACAAGCTTGGCAATACGCTGACAAGGCCCACACCAACCAGTGGCGCAGCAGCGGTGACCCCTACATCACCCACCCAATTGCCGTCACGACCATTTGCGCACACTGGAAGCTGGATGCCCCCGCTCTGATGGCTGCTTTGCTGCACGATGCCATGGAGGACTGTGGCATCACCAAACAGGATTTGGCCGAGCGATTCAGCCCAGTCGTGGCAGATTTGGTCGATGGACTGACCAAACTGGACAAGCTGCACTTCAATACCCGCGAAGAAAATCAGGCGGAGTCTTTCCGAAAAATGCTGCTGGCCATGGCCAAGGATGTACGCGTCATCCTGATCAAGCTGGCAGACCGCACCCACAACATGCGCACCATGGGTGATATGCCGCGCAGCAAGTGGGGGCGCATTGCTTCGGAAACTCAGGAAATCTTTGCACCGATTGCACACCGCCTGGGCTTGAACCAGACCTACCGCGAGCTGCAGGATCTTTCGTTCCGCTACCAGAACCCCTGGCGCTACAGCACGCTGGAAAAGGCCATCACCAAATCGCGCGCTCGCCGCCACGATCTGGTGCAACGCGTGCAAAACGAAATTGCCGCAGAGTTTGACCGCGTCAGCATGTCCGCCCGCCTGGCAGGCCGTGAAAGCACGCTGTACTCGCTCTACCAAAAGATGATTCGCCACCACCTGACATTTGCGCAGGTCACCGACATCTACGGCTTTCGCATCATTGTGCCCACCGTCACAGACTGCTATACCGCTCTGGGCATCCTGCACCAGATGTACAAGCCAGTACCGGGCAAGTTCAAGGACCACATCGCGATTGCCAAGAGCAATGGCTACCAATCGCTGCACACCATGCTGGTGGGCCCCTCGGGCGTGAACATCGAGTTCCAGATTCGCACCGAGCCCATGCACATCGTGGCCGAAGCAGGCATTGCCGCACACTGGCTATACAAGTCGCAGGGCAAGCAAGACGCGCTCAACACCAAATGGCTGCAGTCGTTGCTGGACATTCAAACCGAAACCAACGACGCCACCGAGTTCTGGGACAACGTCAAGGTGGATCTGTTCCCGGACTCCATCTACGTGTTCACGCCCAAGAGCAAGATCATGGCCATGCCACGTGGAGCCACCGTGGTGGACTTCGCTTACGCGATCCACAGCAATGTTGGCCACCACACCGTTTCGGCCTTGATCAATGGTGAAGCCGCCTCGCTGCGCACCGAGCTCAAGAGCGGCGATGTGGTGCAAATCATCACGGACGACAACGCCAACCCTAACCCTGTGTGGCTGAGTTTTGTCAAAACGGGACGGGCTCGCTCCAAAATCCGCAACTACCTCAAAACTGCGGCGCACAGCGAGTCCACAGAACTGGGCGCTACCCTGCTCACGCAAGCATTGCGCGAAGAAGGCATTGCCTCCATTCCAGAGAACGACGAAGCCAACCAAGCCCTTTGGGATGAAGTGCTGCGTAAAACCAGCAGCCCTAGCCGCGAAGATTTACTCACCGACATCGGAATGGGCCGCCAAGCCGCAAGCTGGGTTGCACGCCACTTCATGACGCTGCTATCCAGTCAGGGCCAGCGCCCTGACGCTGTGCTGCTGACCCAAGAGCGCTTTGCCAGCAAGAACAAACAGACGCAAAGCACCGTTGCGCTGGATGGCAGCAGCAACGCATCTGTGCGCTATGCGCCGTGCTGTCGTCCCGTGCCTGGTGACGCCGTGGTGGCCTACCTTGGCCGTGGTGATGGCCTGCATGTGCACCGCGCCCAGTGCGTCAACGCCAAGCGCTTGCAGGCCACCGACAGCGAACGCATCGTGCCCGTGGAATGGGCGGAAGACAGCAACCAGAAGCTATACGACAGCGGCATCAGCGTGACCATCCACAACCAAAAAGGTGTGCTGGCACGCGTGGCCAGCGAGCTGGCAGAAGCCAATGTGGACATCCGCCGCCTGGAGATGGACGACGAAGCCGCCATGCAGACCACCGAGCTGCGCTTTGTACTGTCCGTGCACGACCAGCAGCAACTGGACGCCGCCTTGCGCAGCCTGCGCCGTGTACCCACAGTGGTGCGCGCTGCGCGCATACTGCCGCAGGAATAAGGACGTTTTCTCACAAAAAAATGCGGCCTATCAGCCGCATTTTTTTGTTTGTACTGTTTATAAAAGTGAGCTGCTTGCGCTTATGAATCAACAGTTTCAATGCGTTTTAAATTTGAAACCATTATTGAGTCAGCGCTAGTAGCTCATTTTTTATTGATTCTCTGCTTGAGGTGCCGGGTAACTGACATCCAGCACTTCCAGCGTGCGCACGCCTGCAGGGGTTGGCAGTGGCACCTCATCGCCAATTTTTGATTTCAGCAGCACACGCGCTACCGGGGCAATCCAGCTGACCTCGGCTTTGCTGCTGTCTGCCTCATCAATCCCCTTGATGGTGATGGTGCGCTCTACGCCTTCATCATCGGCGTAGGTGACGGTGGCACCAAAAAACACCTGCTCACTGCCGTAGTGCACCGAAGGGTTGACCACCTCGGCAATCTCCAGACGCTTGGTCAAAAAGCGAATGCGGCGGTCAATTTCACGCAGACGTTTCTTGCCGTACAGGTAATCCCCGTTTTCCGAGCGATCGCCGTTGCTGGCCGCCCAGTGCACGATCTCGACAATCTTGGGCCGCTCGTTATCAATCAGCTCCAGCAGCTCTGCCTTGAGCGTCTGGTAGCCCTGCGGCGTCATATAGTTTTTGCTGCCCTTGGGAAGGGCTGGCAAGCTGGGCAGCTCGTCATCATCGTCCTGCCCATCGGTTTCCTTGGTGAAAGCCTTGTTCATAGACTGAATCTTCACACAAAAGCAGCGCTGCAAAAATTTGCAATGCAGAAACCAAAAAGTCCTGACACCTTTCGGTATCAGGACTTTAAATTGGTGCGGCTGGCAGGAATTGAACCCACGACCCCTTGGTTCGTAGCCAAGTACTCTATCCAACTGAGCTACAGCCGCTAAGCTTCCGATTATAAGATAAGTAATTACCCTAGGATCGAAGTTTGCTAAATTTCTTTAGCTAAAAGTTTGTTGTTTCATGACGCTGAAAAAACAAAGCTTTCATAAATAGACAAAAACCCCAGAAACTTTCATTTCTGGGGTTTGAATCTGGTGCGGCTGGCAGGAATTGAACCCACGACCCCTTGGTTCGTAGCCAAGTACTC
>CAUQST010000043.1:0-32017 GCA_963520865.1 uncultured Comamonas sp. | reverse complement strand
CCTGCCAGCTTGTCTTGCGCCAGTTGTCTCAACAAGGCTGCATCGTTGAGGTAAAAGTAAAGCGGCTTTGAATCCCGGATAAATTGAGTTTGAAAGCCGGATGGGCAATTTTGATCGATTTATCTTGAATTTCGGATAGCCGCTTTTCCTTTAGATAGTGGCTAAGTTTTTCCCCTTGGCCATGGCCGGCTCCCAAGTAGCCAATTCTTCGTCTTGGCAAACCTTGGCTACATCGCCACCCTCAATATTTCCCAAGACTTGGCCCAGCAAACGTAGCCCCATCGGTGCAAGGTCACGGCGCCAGAGCAAGTCTGGGGTGTCGCCTGGTCGTATCCAGCACCAATCCTGTGCAGCAATAGGGCCAGTGTCTGCTCCGTCGTCCATCCAGTACATCGACCCGCCCGTGAACTTATCCCCCATGTGAATGGCCCAGTGGACGGCGTCACGCCCACGGTGCCGGGGCAGCAGGCTGGGGTGATAGCCAAGCGCGCCTAGCCGTGTTTTCTGTCTTGCCGACGCAGTAATAAAAACATGGGCGTGGGCACATATCAGCAGGTCAACCCCTTCGGGCACCCAGCCAGCGTCTAGCTTGCCGGAAACCTGGCAAACGGCTATGCCTTCATTTGTGGCCAACGCGGCCAGACGGTCGTCCATACGTGGGACACTGACGGCCGCCACGTCATAGCCACGCTGCAGACAAAGGCGTAGCGCTTCAGCTCCTAGCCACTTCTGTCCAATGATCATTACTCGCATGTGGGCGATCCTAAGTAGCGGAAGCCTTGCACGGCTCTGAAGTGGCCGCCATATCCCGCACCTGTTGAGGTTGCGCTGCCGCGTTCAAACGAGCGGCGCATGCTTTCTTGGCTGCGCAACTTACTTTCCCCAATCAACTTGGCGGAGACCTGTGTCCAACGGCTGGAGCGGCGCAAGGCACTGGATAGGCCCGGGTGGCTTGTGTGGAACAGCGTGGGCATTGGCCGTGCATAGCGGTTTTGGCCCTGAAGCCAACGTTCACAGACAGCGTCTAAGAAGCGCAAGCCCACCCCGGCACCTTGCCACTCGGGCATAACCACCAGACGGCAAGCGCGGGCCTCGGTGCGGCTTCGTGTACTGACTGCCATGTGGGCCACCAGTTGGCCATCGACCGTGGCCACGTAGTTTGTTGCGGCGATCATGCGGGGCAGTTTCAGATAGTGATGCGGCTCAAAGGCGCCCCAGTGCTCCCAGCCACACTGCCAGATGTCGACATCAATCCGGGGGCGATGCCGAAGCCACCCCCGTGTGAACTTGCCCGTGGCGGTGTTAAACACCCAGTCAGGCTGCACCCAGTCAAGGATGTCGTAATGGCAGCTCAAGAGCACTGCTTGGCCTCCAGTGCGTCGCCAGGCCTTGGCAAAAGCTCCAGCACCAATGCGGGCAATCTGGCGGTCGACCACACTTGAAAACTCGTCCACGATGGCTTGAGCAGGAGCCTCCGCGATCAATCTGGCCAAGTTGGCTCGGAATTGTTCACCGTTGGAGAGCACGTGGTAGGGCCGCAGCCATGATGGAACGCTGCCCAAGCCTACGCTAGACAGAGCGGCAGTTGCGGCGTCAAAACTGCCCTGTGCGTCGATAGCGTCAATGATGGGCTGGTTGGCTGGCCATGGCGGTGAATACAGGGCCTCGCCGCCCCAGAGCTGGCGGCCAATGCTGGTTTTTCCTGAGCCACTTGGGCCAACAATCACACCAATCTGCCAAGGCGCGCTCTCCAAATCTAACTCTGCATCCAAACGAAAATCAGCGCCTGATTCAACATTGAACAGTGATTTAACGCGTTCTGCGCGGTAGCTTTTGAAGTCGCTGCAAGTGTTATGTACGGAAACTTTCATACACACACCACCTTGAGCGAATAGCCAAGTTTGCACAACTTCGCAAACTGGCGCTGCTGGTCTGCCTCATCCTTACAGACCAGCACCAGGCCGTATTTAGGTTTGTATTTAAAGCCGTTCTTCCCCAGACGTTTTGGGGGCAGCGTTGGAATTGTGTCCACGAGCGTTCTCTTTCTTAGAGTAGGCGCTCGGGGCGCTCAATTGGTTGAGTGCCCCACAGCGGGGGCACTTGATTGCCAAGCGGGTGTATTCCCCCTCGGCTAATTTGCGGTTGCAGCTTCCGCAGCGGATTTCTTCCATTTGCACGCCTATTTCTCTGTTAGGCTCGGCGCGCTCTCGCGAGAGTGGCGGGCCTTGCCGGCATGCAGGCGTGTTCTGCAGGTTGGGGCTTGGTCAGGTGTTACAGCACTTGGCCAGGTCGCCCGTCTTTTTTTTGGGTTTTATGGCCAGCCTTGCGACTCGTCGAAGTCATCCAGGGCGGCTTGCAGCGCTTCTGGGCCTTCTTTGTGCTGCGCAGTCAGGGCATCGATAGCATCGTGGTGGGCACGTTCGGCACTGAAACATGCTTGCACATGCCGAGCGACCGCTGTCGCGATGGCCTGCAACTCGGCCAATGTGACTTTGGCCCAGCCTTCTGCGGCTTTGAAGTCCACTTCATCTAGTCCCGCACGCTCGGCATTTGCGACAACTGAAGTGATGCGGTTTTGGTCATCAATGCCTGTGGCCACACGCACGCCAGTAGGCAACGTAATGCCGCCAGTCTCCACTTCCCAGCGGTAGGCCGTCACGATTGCCTTGAGGCTGGTTGCGGTAATTGGTGCGTCTTTTGGTGCCACGATGTCTGCGGCTTGCTCTGGGGTGCATTCCATCCAGCCAGCCGGGATCAAATGATCTTGACTGCCGCCTTGCAAGAACCCACGCGCTTGGGCCGATTCGGGGCTGCGAAAATATTTATGCTCCACGGCGGAACTCCCGTACTTTCAGCGTTGATGCGTTGTAACTGCCTGATAGCCGATATGAAAAGGTGCTACCTTTTTTGATCAGCATGTGGCTCACATATTGAGCGCTAGAGCCGTAAGGCTGGGTGGCGCCAAGAAAATCTTCACCGTTTATCGTGTACGTGCTCAACAGTGATCCGGCAGTGACTGCGGCCACATTCGCTTCAAGACGAAGCCAGAACGTCTGATCGGCAACGTAGGTAACGCCTTGCAGCCGCGTGGCGGTGGTTGTGACCCAGTCTTGCGTTGTTACGCCGAAATCATGGCTCTCCAAAGCTGTGACGCGCCCTTGCAGCAGCAGCACCTGCGCCATTACCCCAGCGGCATCCAGCGCGGCCTCATTCACGATGCCATTTGCTGTAATTGTGTAGCTGACGCCTGTGATGTTCCACGGCACTGTTTCAGTACCCGTGTGCCCCGGCAGCATTGAAGCGGGGTCAATGCGCACAATGCGGCCTTGCGGGGGGTTCGTGCTACCCGTCCCACCGGTACCGGGGCTCCCTTCGCGGGTTGCAGCACCTGTCGCAGTTGTTTCAGCACCTTCGCGCAATGCGTTGAACGTCGCATGCCAGTCGCGCATCATGTCTTTACCGATGCTGCCCACCTTGGCATCCACACCGCCGCGCCAGAACGGCGCAGGCAAGCTGCCGTCCTTGACGCCGTTGCGGTCGCTCATGCGCACCCAGCCTTGGGGCTTGCCTTGTGCATCAAGGTAGGCATTGCCCTTTGACCACATGCCGCGCTTGTAGGGGTCAGCCAGCCATTCGGCATCTGTGCAGCTTTTCACATCCCCGTGCAGCACGCCCAGTACGATGCCGGGGTGCGTCAGGGCGGTCAGTGGCTCGCCGTCATCTGGCGTGGCCATGCCGTTGAAAACGCGAATCAGACTGGCGCGGTCGCCGTCATGATGACCATTGAAGAAGACCGGCAGGCCGTTCAGTCCTTCAATAGCCGCGCTGAGGCCTTTGGGGGTAACGACAACATCGTCACGCACGCCAGCTTTTGCGTCTTCCTCCGTAGAAAGCACAACCACACCGCTAGCTTCAGTGCTAGCGGAGCCAGGCATCGCATCTTTAGCTAATTTTTTGACAGCCTTTACAAGTTGATCGGAGGCGTCCTTGTCCAGTCCGGCGCCCGCACCACGAACGACACTAGCGATTTCGTTCTGTACAGAGTTCAGCCAGGCGGCATCGATTTCCGTGGGTGGACGATTGGTATTTGGGTCTTCGTGAACGAACTGGTTGTCCACATGCCCGGCCGCATCAATTAGGTGCATAGCTGCCTCCCACTCCTGAAATATCTTCGAACCATAAATAAACATGCGCCTGCTTGAAGGCGTCGAGTGCGGCCCATATGGCTTTGGGGTCGGCCACAGTGCGGTAGTAACGAACAAGCAGCACATAGCGGCCCCTTGCCCCCCAGAGACGGTCGCCTGCCTTGCTACCGACGCGCATAGGGCCAACTAGGTGAGAAACCTGCACGAGATCAATCGGGAAATTCAGGGTGGCGCTTGCTCCGCTCCAAAGCCGCTGGCCAGTCTTGCTGCCCACGGTGAAAGCGCGACGGGTAGGCTCTTGCAATCCGTCCAAGGCCTTATTGGCAACGCGGCGGTATTCGTCGATGTGCCAGCTACCAGCTTTGGGCCGGTGAGCTTCAATTGCCGCGTCCAAAACCTCCTGGCCATGGGCGCCTACGCGTGCCAGTTCTTGCGCAGTGCCTTGCAGCATGGAATCGCCAAGACCGCCTGTTGGCCACTGCCAAGCTTGCCCGGGTGGCAGCAGTGCCCGCAATGCCGCCGCGTACTGGCCCGCATCGTGCTGGGGCAGCTTCATTGCCAGACCACCTGTGCAAACACCAAGATTTCACCAGGCGCCGCTTGTATGGTCTCGGTAGGTGAGGTCAGCTCATACTGGTTGGTCACACGGCCAATCGCGCCGTCGACTTCAGCACGCAACAGTCGGGCGTTGTTCTCTACTTTGGAAAGCACCAAGGCCTGCAATGCCGCCGAGATACTGTCTCTGTTCGATTGGTTGTCCACCGCGTCTTGCAGATGGATTACTGGCTGAACCTGACGCTGTAATGGTGTGGCCAAGCGCCAGTCGGCCGTAGCTGGGGCAATATTGCGAAAGAAAGTGTCAACGTCCGCCTGTACAGCAGGCGTTGGTGCGCGCCCGGCCAAACTGTCGCAAATGGGGCGCACTAGCACGCTACCTATGCCCAGCACATGAGGCTGCACTAGGGCGCCAGTCACACTGGGGTGGGCGCGTTTGGCCCACGCAATGTAGTCCTCTGGCTTGCCGCTACGGGCACCGCGTGAGGTCACGGTCTGCCATTCTTCGGCCACGCGCAGACGCCATGCTTCAACGTCTTCATCTTCGGCACCACCGGCAATGCCGACGGCATCCACAGTAAGCGAGTTATTTACGCCCAACGCTGGGTCAACGAGGGTCAGAACTTGGCCGCTTGCCAGGTTACCCGCGCTGCCAGCGGCTGTACAGCGCACCCGCACGGGTGTTGGGCCTGCACTCAGCTCGACGGCATTTGTGACTGTGTAGTCAAGCCCACTGCTAGCCCGCAGTGGGTGGTCGGCCAGCAGTTGGCTGCCAATATTGCCGGTGGCCAGCACGCTGCCCGTGGCGGCCGTGGCCATTAAACGTGGCACGCTGTAGAGAGATGCCCAGTCGTGCAAGCGCTCCAATTCGCAGGTGAGCGGCGAACACTGCTTGGCGATCCAATCAAGATGGCCATGCTGGCCGTGAGCCGCCTGCGCCCACATGACGGATAGCGGCCCGCTCAGCACTAACGGCATTGCTGCCAAGTCGGCAGCAATACGGTCTTTTAGCTCGGAGTAAGTAGGTCGGGTATAGGTCACAAGGGGATTCGCACAATGAACTTACGTCCATTGTGGAATCCCGAAACGGAGAGGGAAACGCTGGAAATGTTTCCCGCTGGCGTATCTGCGGGCGCCTCTTGAACCGCCACATCGATCAGGCCAGGAGCGCGCTGCGTGAGTGCGGTGCGCACCATGGCCAAGGCTTCACGGCGGGCATCGCTGTTCAACGGCTGGCGGCGTAGGTGCCACAGCCCGCTGCCGGCAGTTGGGTCAGCGTACCAGCCCCGACGGTCGTAGCGCGCAGCGCGACTTTCTGGTGCCTCGGCATCGGTGAAAAGTGCGGCGTAGACCAGAGTGGCGGCGGCCGCGTTGGCATCGCTGTCGCCTTGGTCATCAATGGCTAGGTCGAACTGGCCCCAATCGGTCTGTATCAATTGCAACATATTCACTTCATGACTTTGTCGGGCGTATCGGTGATATTGCCCAGACCATTTTCCCTGTGCCCGTGGTCGTTGTGAGCAGTCCGCATGTCGGCCATGGAAATGCCTCCCTTATCAGCGTTGTCGATGATGTCCCCCGCGCACTTGAGCAAGGGCACATCGGCAAAGACCTCGGGGGCATTGGTCAGAGTGATGGGCTTACCAGCGCCGTCCACAACAATGCCGGTGCGTGTCAAATGCACCTTCTGGCCGAGATCGTCGTGTAGTGCCACTTCGCCAGACTTCAATTCCAGGTTGTACTGTGCGTCGCCCACGACCAGTGCAATGCCAAAGGAGCGGTCACCGCCGGGGAACACCAAATAGGCCTGTGCGCTAGCGTGCGGCCGGTGCGAAAAGCCGTAGGGCTCCACACGCTTGATATTGCCCAGTACCTCGCCGTCCAAAACTTTTGCCTGCAGCTTGTCGTGGCCCACCATGGAGGCAGTGCCTTGCGCCACCAGTAGCTGCAGGCGGCGGTAAATCTGGCTCATCATTCGTCGGCCCCTTTCATTTTTTTGCCGCCACGTTTGCCTTTCTTGCTGGGCTCTTGGCCAACAAAGGCCGAGCGGTGCATGACCTGCAGGTTAGTGATGCTGCCCCCCGTTCCGTCCTGCACAAAACCGCGCTCGCCAATCAAAAAAACGTCATCAATACCTTCATCAGGAATCACCACCCGCACCCTAGTGTTGATGGCCCACAGCTGCCACTTGCCCTGTTGATCTAGATAGCGCCAGCCTGGCACTTCTAGCTCTATGCGGTGCGCACGTGCCAAACGGCGATTGCGCTCTAACGTGGCGCGTCGTTCGCACCCGCCTAGGCCATGGCTGGCCTTGTCTGCAACGATGTGCATGGGCCGAAAGTATGTAATGCCGGGGTCTTTAGCGCCGCCCTTGAGAGCTTGATCGCTGGAGTAGTCAAAACTTTTGACCACGTAGTCGCTGAATCGCAGCTTGAACTCGTCTATTTTTTCGTAGCGCGTGAAGTGCCTTCCATACTCCAGCGTCATCACTGGCGGCGCGGAGGTGGGCTCAGTCAGGATCAGACCGCCGTCTGGCGTTGCGTACAGCAGCAGGTTGGCCGCACGCACAGCGTTGATCAATGCATTCGATGGCACTTCGCACTGCATGGAGAATTCGGGTACCACAGTGGTCGTCGCCGCGATCTTCACAGGCACTTTAAACGTGCCGCAAATGCGTTGAACAATCTCGCCCAGTTTCAGGCCAGACAGTGTTATGGAGTACTGGCAGTCCACCAGTTCGCGGCCCAATGAACGGGCGGCCATCTGAATAGTATGGCTGTCAGGCGTGACTGAGCGGCGCAAGGTATCCGGCCGAATTGTGGTCACCAACAGGCCGCCAATAAGTACGTCGGCCACAGTGTTAGCGGTCGCACCTTTTGAGTCCCCCGGCCCTTGTCCGGCCAGGGATAGATTCACGGTAGCGCATAAATCGTCAACCGCTTCGCGAATATCCACCTTCTGCCACCCGCCATGGCGGTAGCCGTCAAAGCGCAGCTCTGCTATTGCTTCATCCATATACCCGACCTCTTACAAACAGTGGATGGCGCACGGCATTGCGCGCCACAAAAACGTCTTCATCCACTCCCATGCGGTGGGCCAGCACCACGGCTGGCAGTGGGATTACTACATCGCGTTCAAGGGCGGGCTTGAGGTCTTGTGCCGCTAGCGCATTGATCAGTGCTGCACGCGTGGCCACGGCCGCATGGAATACGGGGTCGGGCAAGCCCGGCAACATTGTTTCTATCGCCTTAGCCACGGCCTCCAGTGCAGCATCGCGGTCTGTCTCGGCGCGGTAGTCCGTCAGTGCGATCTCAGTTGCGGCTGTCACCAGCAGCCAGGAGCGCAGAGCGTCCTCCTTGCGTAAGTTGTGCAAGACAGCCGCATCGGCCACATCTGGTGCTGGCGATAACGCAGTGGCGGCGGTTGTCAGCCGGGCCACCACACGCGGGCGCTCCGTGTCGTCCATTCCATGCGAATCGGCACCGCCGCCGAGCGCATTGGAAAGACCACGCAATGCGTTGGCGTATGCGCCAGGTAACGCCATGAGCTCTGCCAGGTCGCCTTTTATGCCCGCAATCAGTCCTTGAATCTGCCCGGCCCACGTAAGTGGGAGCGTTGCCAGGGCCAGTACGTTTCGCAGAACGTCCAGCTTGGCATGCACGCTTGCCAAGAAAGAGGCCATGCCCCCTGCTTGCATACTTCCCAGCTCAAATTCATCCACGACCACGGTTTGCAGCTCGCGAGTGCGGTTTATTGCCTCGTCGACCATGTCCTGTACGGGTTGCCGGGTGGCTCCGCCTTCAACAAACTCAATGGTCAGTGTGCAGTAGCCGCCTTCCTTATTGCTTTCGCTCAAGTCCCATTTGTGGGCGCGCACCCAGAGCATCCCAAGCCAAGGATGTGTCAGCCAGTCGGGGCCAGGCTCTGCCAACTTTGCCATGAGGGCATTGCGCTCAAGGTCGTAGTCTGGGCCGATGAAGTAGGCGTTCAGTTTCCAACCCGGTGACTTCGCGCCAAGGTCTTGGACTTCTGGAACTTCGGCACCTGGAAACTCATGGACAGCCAGTCGGCGGCCAAAGCCGGAGTTGTGACTCTCGGTCAGAAACTCAAAGCCCCTGAAAGAGGCCGTGGACATACGGTCAAGCCAAGACATCATGGCGCTCCGTTCCAAACATTGCCGGTGTTGGTGTACATCTTCACCTCGCCGGGGCCGGTAACGTCCATGATTTGTTTGCGTAGTAGCAGGCCTTGGTCAAGACTGACTTCAATCTTGGTGGATACGTCCACTGGCGGCTGCTCTGCAGGCTTGAGCAAGTCTTTAATGCCCTCCCATGCAAGGCCCAGTCCGCCGCCGATGGCCGCGCCGACGCCAGTCCCAAGCACTGGAATCACGCTGCCCACAGTGGCGCCGAAGGCCGCGCCGTTCAAAGCGCTTGAACCATAGCGGGACACGGCGCTACCTTCTCCGGCCGCAGCGTCAAGGGCATAACCGCCTGCGGTGGCCGCCAAGCCACCGACGCTGCCCACTTTGCCGACTTTGAGCGCAAGTTGTCCGGCTTTGCTGGCGCCTGCCCAAGTCGCCGCTTTGCCAACAGCGCCGCCAACCCCGGCGGCCTTGCCGCCGCCCATAGCAACCGCTGCAAGGCCCGCCGCGCCAGCCAATGCGCCCAAAGCCGTCGTAGTCAAGGTGATGGCTCCTACCAGCAAGGGATGCTGGTTAGCCAGGTCAGCAAAGGCTTCGCTTGCGCGCCCAATAGCCGGAGTAAGGCTGTCTAAAGCCGCTTTTTGGCCTATGTCTTTCTGCTGCTGAGCCTGGCGCAACTTGAATGCACTTGTATCAGCAATTAAGTCGTAATTTTTATCGCCGGCCCCGCCGCTTGAAACATCGTTTTCACGCACCGTCTTAAGCACGTTCTGCATGTACTCACGGTTATTCATCATGCCCAGCAGGGCCATCAGCGCTTGGCGGTCTTGAATGACTTTGCCGATGCCGGCGCCCTGGGCAACCATCGACATGCTCTCGAGTGTCTCTCGCTTTTCATCGTCCGTCTTAGCCGACTTCAGCTGCTTTTGCAAAGCTTGGTAGTCCGAGCGTTTGGACACGGTACTGTCAATCAAGGCCGCAAAAGCGTCTACCGAGTCAACCCCTTTGCTGCGTTGAGCTTGAAGGTATTTCGGTAAATTGATGCCAAGTTTCTTAGCGTCCTGTGCTGTATCGCTACCATTAATTTTGGCCAGCAAGTTGACCACGTTGTTACCGGCTTCGTCTTTGGTTCCTGCAGTGATTGCGGCAGCTTGATTTAAAGCGGCTAGCTTGGCGAATCCAGAGCGCCCCGACATGCCCGACATCGTGGCGGCGGCCATCTGTTGAGGTAGCCACTTGGCCATGTCCCTCAATTCAAAGCCGCCTTCCTGCCCAGCGGCCATGGCCATGTTCAGCACGTTGGGCAGGTCTTTGGCGTCAATCTTGAAAGTTTGCATGCCCCGAATACCGATTTGGGCCAGCATATTGGCATCGGCACCAGAGGCGGTGGAATAGCGCATCAACTGCGGCAGCATGCTGATAGCGTCATTTTTGCTGACAGCGCCCGAAGCAATCAATGTGTCCAGTGTCTCGGCCGCTTGCTCTCGCGTGCCGCCGCCGCCTTTTCCAACGGCTTTGTTTACGGCCGCTTCAAGTTCTTTCATGCCTACTTTGCGGCCTGAGGTGTCCCTTTCCGCATAAGCAGTATTGGCCATGTGAGCGAGGCGCTCATCGTAGGACATTGCATTTTGTGCAGGTGCCTTAAGTGTGTAGGCAGCAGCTGCCACACCTGCGGCAGCGCCTGCCGTGAACTTAATGCCGGCAGCCACCTTTTGCGCACTCGTCAAACGGCCCATCTCGTTGGTGAGGTCTGACACCTTTTTGCGCATGGCATCTGCGGCTTGCATTTGCTGGCGAAATGACAAGGTTCCTGTGTCACGTAGGCGTTGGTACGCTGCTTGGGTGCGCGTGATTTCGCGCTGAATGGCATGCTCTGAGCGGATGCCCAGCGTTTCACGCGCCTGCGCCATGCGCTGGAAACTGTTGCGTTGTTGGGTGGCCCCGCGTTCTGCTGCTGCAGCAGCTACGGCAGCAGCTTTCGCAGTGGCATCCGCGCTTTTTTTGGCTTCTTGTTGGGCCTCGCGTGATGCGGCCTTTAAGCCCGGGGTCGCCGCGTCCCGTAATTTGAGGCGGACTTCCACGTCCATAAAAAAAGCTCCTGTGCCAATCGGTCACAGGAGCTTAGTTTTTGATGCTTTAAATGGGTACGCTGGAAATGCTTCCCGGCTACGCCCGTGGTTTCCTGCCGCTGATGATTCTTGCCATTTCTTCCATCACAAATAGTTTGCGAAGTGGCCAGGCTTCAATCACAGGCATGGGCTGGTGAAGAACATGCGCCACCAAGCCTACCGCGATCAGGATTCTGGCTACTTTTTTTCGCCACCTTCGGAATCTTCGGCGTCTTTTTCGTCTTTATCCAGAAGATCATCAGCATAGGTTTTAGCGCGTTTGTAGTCAGCGCCACGCATCAACTTGACCACATTCTCGTCAGTACCGGCAAGGCTTGCAATCAAGGCAATTGTCTGTGCTACGCCGCCTTTTTGATCAAAAGCCAGGTAGTCAGCTGCGGTCGTGAAGTCACGAAAGGTAAGGCTAGTAATTTCAGTATTACCAATCTTGATTGGGTGCTTTAGTTGGAGTTTCATAGTCGCCTCAAGAGATTTTTTCAGAGGTGTTGGCTAGCAGAGTCAGCTTGCCTTCGCCATCGCCCACGGGAACCACTTCACCTGCAAAGGCCTGGGGCATCATGTGCACCGCGCCGCTGGCCAAGCGGACGGTCACGTCCTCGTCCTTGATGTCGCCCAGTGCCGTGATGTCAATACCGAACAGATTCAGATTCAGTTCCAAGCGTGCGCCGGTGCTGGTCTCCGAGTAACCGCCGTCAGCGGCTAATCGGCCCGGTTTGTGCTCACGCTTGTAGCCGCTAGGGGTGAAGGTGCCGGGGTTGGCCGCCAGCGGCAGCTTACCGATGGAGGGAACCGACACCGTCTTGATGTTGTCGAGTTGCATTTGGAACGCCTTTAAAGTGAATTAGTACGCGGGCACTGCCTTGCGGAAGCTGGAGCGCCCGGCCAGGATGTAGAACGGCGAATTCACCACCGGGTCATCCTTGAAGTTGAAGCGACTTGGGTTCTTTGCGTCCTGCTCCACAATCAAAGTGCTCTTGTAGTACGCATATTCCTGCACCCAGCCATACTGGGCCATCAGTACGTTTTGATAGAGACTCAGCAGCAATGCTTTGACACTGTCCTCGGTCGTGATTGGCAGGCCGGGGCGAAAGCCCTCGTTGGACTTGGCCGCAACAGTTCCACGGAAGCGCTTGATTGCGGCCATACGCTGCTCATAGCGGATGCGCTCCATCACCTCGGCCGTGTTGATGTCGAGGTAGGCATCGTCTGCGCTACCGTCGCTGCGGGTTTGGTACATGGAGATCAGACGCTTGATGTAGCAGCTTCCGTCAGTGCCAACTTCCATCAACGACATGCCCTTGTAGAGCAGGCTATTGCCAAGTGTGAAGTCGTTGTAGCCCACATGGCCCACCATGCCAGGCAGCGCGATGCCTTCCAGAGACTTGACCGGGTTGTTGTACATGGGAGATGCCGCTGCGGCGGCCACGGTGGCAGCAGCTTCCCAGCTGGTGTTAGGCGTCAGGCCAAGCCACAGCGTACAAATGTGCTCGTAGTTCTTAGTCTCGCCAAATTCGGCCGCAACGCCGTAGTCACCCCGGAATGCCGTGAAAGCACGGAAACCGGCCTGCACCGGCACCTTGTAGCGGCGCTGGCTTTCCGCGTGCCATGCAGCTAGCGTGGCGGCGTCGTTGATACCGATGGCCATGTAGCGGTACCAGCGCTGGCCCACCATTTGTTCCAGGTTGCCTGGCAGCGGGTCGCCCGTGCCATTTGCCATGGCGGCAACGTCCAGTACCAAGTTGTCAGGTATGTCCTCGCCGTACAGGCTCAGGCTGATGTCAATGCTGTTGCCGCAGCTGCCTTTGTGACGCGCCGTCAATGTCACTACTGGGCCTTCGGCTTCGGCCAACACAGGCACGTCGATGCCGGCTGCAGTCACCGCCTGGGCGATGGCCGCAGCTAGTTGGGCGGCTGTGTGGGCCTTATCCACCCCAACGCTGATGGCGCGCTGGGCGATATAGAGCGCCAGCGTGCCATTGGCGGTGGCGGGCGACGACACGGTAATGGTGCCCGTGGCAGCAACACCGGCCGCATTGTCGGCATAGGGCAGCAGCCAGATGTCGAAGGTGCGGTCAATCTTGCGGTAGCGTGCGGCCATCTGAGCCAGCATGGAGCCTGGGCCGGCCTTCTTCTTGGCGTCTTCTACGCCTGAGATACGCACCGGCTCACCTACGGGGGCAGATCCGGTGGGCAATTTTTGGCCGACCAGGAGTACTTGCGGCAAGTCACCGCCGAGGCCGGCCTGGCTACCATCAATTTCAATATAGCCGCCGGGGTAGCGCAGGGCTTCCGGTACTTCGGAAAAATTCATAGCTTCTCTCCCATGTAAACAAGTTGATCAAATGCAGGCGGGTCGCCTAAGTAGTTGGTTACCAGTCCACCAAACCTGTAGCGGTCTGACCAATACAAGTCGCCCTCGGTGTACTCAATAACCTTCCCGCCCTGGTACTTGATGGGGTCTTGGCCGGGGCCAGATTCCCAGCCCTCAAGCAGGTGGAAAACCGCCCGGCGATAGGCGAGCAGGATCTCGTCGGTTTCGCCTCGGGCATGCTGGCGTGCGTTCTCAATGGCAATGACCACATCGAATTCAGGCCCGGCCCAGATGGCGCGCTCGCCTTTATCGTGGGCCTTATCGGAACTGCGTATTACCCAAATGGCGGGCAGCGGCAACTCTTTCAGGCGGCTGCGAGCAAATTCAGCTGCGCCGTCTACTGCACGCGGCCAAACAGGCTTAAAACCTTCTGGTGCTTTGACCAGACGGTTCACTATGGGCTGCAGCGAGATCACAGGCCCACCTCTTCGCCGCCAAGGTCGCTACGCCGAGAGCCGTACCGGGTACGCCCACTGACGATGAATGCTGCGACTGCCTGTGGTGCGGGTTCTTGCGATGCGTCCAGCGGAAGTAGATTCAGCGTCCCCTTGCTGTGGTCGCTCAGGTTCTTTAAAGCAGCTTCATACGCCTTTTGAACGTCATCTGACATTCGTTCGGCGCCCTGCAGGTAATACAGAGCCACAGTCGATGCCAGTCTGGCCAGCAATGTGGTTTGCACATTGCTGGGGATGCCGTAGGACAGCAACAAGGCGTCAGCATCGTCCAATGCCTTATCGATTGCGTCTAAGGCCAGTTCAAGCGCGGCACGCTCGGCGTCGCTAAATCTACTCAGGTCGCCACCCACGATAGCGGCACGCAAGGCGTCGTCCGGCACCATGTCCATGTCTGCTGGGACGGCCAGTTTTGCAAGGCGTAGGACGTTGCTTCGTGCCAGCAGGTCAGCGCGGGTGGCGAAGGCCATTACGACTTACCGCCCAGTTCCAATGCAGAGTCACGCTCTGTCGCTGAAACATTCCATCCCAGAATTCCAGAGATGGCTTCAGTTTTAGGCTTGCCACTGCCTGTCCACAAGGCCTGGTCGGCGGGGTCTAACTTAGCCACCGCATCACGGATGTCTTGCATGCGTTTAGCCATTTCTTCGGTCGAGACTCCTGCAGTCTTGCTATCAGGCGTAGCTTTGTCATCGCCGGACAAGGTCGCGGGTTCCTCCCAGTCTGCGGGCTTGGAGTCGGTCACTTCCAGCATCTGCTCTGCGCGTAAGCGTTTGGCGGTTGCTGAATCGACGTTCTCCAGCTTCAGCCATGCCTGCGAAAAGGCAAAGCCGCAGCGAAAGAAGCGGCCCACGTTGCGCTTTGGTTGGATGCGTACATACAGTGTGTTCATGGGGGTCTCCTATGTGTGCTGTACGGCTTACATCCAAGCCGTTGCCACCAGCCCTACCTTTTGGTAGTTGGTGTTGCTGGAGCCATTGGCGTTTTGCGCGGCCTTGAGCAGCTTCTCGGCAGCGGCAAGGTTTTCAGGGCCCACCACCAGCGTGTCAGGAACAATGCCCAGACGCTTGCCGCCGTCACCTGTGAACTTCATCATGGCCGTGTAGGCAGCTTCGAAGTTTTCCGCATTCAAAGTTGCCTTGGAGCCAAAGGCGCATTGCCAGAAGCCATAGGCAGCGTCACCACGCCAGCGGCCGCCGAAGCTGTAGACGTCTTCTTCGAAAACCTTTCCGCTTTGAGGCGATGTCAGGCTGTCAAACTGGGCAGCAACACGTTCTTGCAAGTAAATGGGGGCTGGTGCGCGCTTGGTGCACAGCAAAATCCATGGGGCGCCTGTGCCCGCCTGCATGTTGCTAACGCCCACGACATCACCCGAGCCATCGGCATTGGGAAACACTGGGTGGTCGGTGTCAAAGAAGTACTGGCCGTCGTAGCAGACGCCGGAAAAGCCCCCGCCCAGCGCTTGAAAGATCAGGTCGTTTTTCAGGTCGGTAGCGGACTGGCCTGCGCTCTCGGCCAGCGTGGCGTAGTGGCCGCAGTTGTCGTCTTCCACGTCGGTGCGCTGTACGTCTACCGTGGTTTCAAACTTGCGGTTCTTGACGGTATAGGCCTGCTCTTGCACCTTCTTGTGCTGGCGCGGGCCTACCCATTCGCGGAAGGCCGGAAAATGGCTCAGCCAAGCATAGGTGTTGGCAGCGCTGGAGCTGGTGACCAGCTTTGCCACGAGTTTCCAGTCTTCTTTGGACAGAACCAGGCCTGCGTTCCAGCGGGCTTTGAGCGTGGTTTTGAGGGCGTCAAATTCCGCCTGCGTCATAACTTTGGACATAGTGCTTTCTCTCTCTGATAGGGGCGGTTAGGCGGCCTTGGCGGCCTTGAACGCTTCGAAAGAAACGCCCATGCGGGTGCAGGTTGCAATTTCCACGTCGGTGAGGCCATGGCTTGCGCTCTGCTGCTGGAGGCCTTCTGTTTGCCTGCCCAGCGCTGCAATCGGAGCCGTGGCCGCTAGGTACTCGGTCAGCGCTGCCAATGACTGCTTTTCAGCCCAAGGCTTTTGGGCAGGGGCCAGGCGACCGTCACTCAATGCGGCTGTGAGCAGGTCAGCGTGGTCGGCCTTTTCCTTTTCGGCCACTGCGGCTGCATCTTTGGCTTTCAGCTGATCGCGCTCTTGCGACAGGGCCACCACTTGGGTTTTGAGGCCATCGCGTTCTTGTGTCAGCGCAGCCACGTTGGTTTTGAGGCCGTCACGCTCTTGCGTCAGGGCCGCCACTTGCTCAGTACCAGGCATATCTGGTTCCTCCTTTTTGATGAATTGGGCGCGGGCTAAGGCGGCCAGGGAATCCAAGCCGTCCAATGCGGGGGTGTTGGTCAAACCGACCGACAGGATTTCCAGCACTGCCCCAGTGCGGCTGTCGTATGAAAAGAGCGCGCTGATGTAGCGGTACTTCTTGTCATTGATGAGCTGGGCGGTGTCTCCCACCCAGTTGATGTTTGTTGCGTACAGGCCTTTGCCTTCACGCCATTCCAGAGTGCGAGGAATCCAGCCAGCCGCTTCAACGCGCTTGCCGTTATCAACGCTTCGAAGGCTTTGGTGCTCAAAGTCGATGAGGATGTCGTTTTTGCGGGCGGCAGCAAGTGCAATCAGTGCGCTTGCAATAACTGCATCTAACAGCCACCCCGGGCATTCGAGGGGACGACCATCCAATGCGCGAAATGGCCCTGGAGGCAGAAGATGTGCTTCTGTCGGAATGGCGGCGCCATCGAGGGCCAGCTCAAAAGAGAGCGCGGCAACTTCGATCTTGGTGGCGGATTGGTGAGGCACGTTTGCTCCTGTTGGTGTTCAGGAGCATTGTTTTTCTTACGGGCTATTTGGTCACCGCTGGAAACATTTCCAGCGTGACTATCGGCGGGCCAAGCGAGGCTGGCGATTTGAGGCGTTTTTGCTGTCTACCTAGGCAACCCCATAGGCCAAGGCGTTAAGAGTGCTTGCGGCCGCATTTAAAGGGCTTTTAAATGCGGTGCAAGGCATGGTAACTGAATCGTTACCTTGAAAACAAGTCGTACTGTCTTTCATCGACTTCTCGGCAGATGTTGATGATCTGCCGTGACGATAGATTGTTGCTACGTGCCAAAGCGCTGATGCTTTTAGTTGGACGGTCTTTGCGAATCTGCTCATCACGTCGGCGAATGAACAGCTTATCTGCCTTGGGCATGGATACCCGCCCCTTCACGTCCATGTGTGGCTCCAGCAGACTTCGGAGACGCGCAAGCTCCTCCGGCTCTAAGTCCATGGCTTGCTCACGCACTTGAGGAATGTAGACGTTGACCCCGCCGTAATCTCGCAGCCACTGTGTAGCGCGTCCAAAGCCCAGCGCTTTGACTACGGCGCGCAGAAGTGGCGGCAGTGTTTTCAGCAGCTCGTCGTCCACATACGGCCATTGGTGCTTGATGAGAAGCGGCTCAACGTCTGGGTGGGCTTTGCGAGAGATTCCCATATGGCTACCCTCTGGCCAGCCAGGCTTTCAAAGCCTCTGTAAGGCTTTGACATTGGGCCGTTGTCAGGCTATCAAGGTCAGTGACGGCCATTCCGGTTTGGCGGCTGCACCAGGTAAGCAAGGCAGCTCTGGTGTCCTGCTCCAATTTTCCGGCCTGGCCCAAGCGGCTCCACAGGCGCACCATGTGTGCAATGTGGGGCGGCACTGAACGCACTTGCTTGTTGGCCGGGCCGGGCCAGCCGCGCTGGCCATAGTCTTCCAGCAGTGCGCGCAGTTGAGGGGCCGACATGGTGAGAGCGGAAGTACGGCCATCAATCTGGCCAGCACCATGGCGTGACAGCAGATCGCGGTGGGTCTCGTCGCTCCACCCGGCCAAGGACTTGAGTGCCCAGCTTTTTGCCATACCGGCCAGCTTGCAGTAATGATTCAGCAACGTGGCCATAGCTACTCCTCACCCGCCGCAATTGGGGCAACTGCGCTCAACTCGTCGCTCTTAGCGTCCATGGCAGCAAGCAGAGCGGGCGTGTTTTCGCCACGGATTAGTACCAAGGCAAAGACGGCTGTGTCATCGTCGCCTGCTGAAATTTGAAGCTTCCCAACATTGCCTTTTGCCATTGCTTGGATGACTTCCGAAACCTTCATTTCGAGCCATTCATCAGCATGAAATAACGATTGAATACTCATGGCTTTGGTGCTCCTAACTTTGCTTGATGAATTGGGGTATCAAGGCCGTGGTGAATGTCGGCGGCTCGGCCCGCCTGATATCCATGGCCGAAGTCAGTCGGTGTCACGTTTTTTCCAGTGGTGCGATCCTTGGTTTTTTCGTCGCTCATTTCTGAATACTTAGTGCTCATGTACTGACGAATCAGGGCTTCGTTACTTGGAGTGCCCGCAAATGCTTGCAGTTTTCCCCGCACACCAGACACCCAGCCTTCAGCGTAGAGGTCACCTCGCGCCACCTTCGTTTTAGGCTTGCAGTTTTTGGACTGTCGGCCTATGTAAGAGCGGCGGTCTTTCGAGCACTGCCGCGATAGGACGTCAAACGCATATCCGGCAATTTCTGGTGCAACGCCTAAGCCGACAAATACAAAGTCACGGGTGTTACGGTAGGCAAATAAGTGTTGAACTAACACCTTCCCAGTTGTTGTGAAGAACTCGCACCCGAATGCTTCTGCAACTAGGCTTGCCAAAGCTGACTCCCAACGCACTAGTGGGGCACTAGGGGCCTTTTGCTTATGTTCATGAACGTCGGCCAAGCTCACGTCGCATTCGGAAAGGCCGAATTGCTCCATTAACTTCTGTGCCTGTCGGAGTGCAGCAGCTGCTTCATGCTGCTCAGGACTGGCGGCAAGGGCCAAACATTTCTGTATCTTTTTCAGCGCTTCATCGCGTGTCATACGGCCGCCAAGTCCAAGCTAATGGGTTCGTACTTGTCTTCGCTGACACGCACATAGAAACGCACGTATTCCTTGCTGCCAACGACCTGCAAACTTTCTCCAATGGCGGCCATGGCCTTGAGCCACTTTTCATCACGTATTTCCATGCGCCGCAGAGATAAGACACGGCCAGTGTTGATGCGGCCTTCTTGGTCGGTTTGGAAAGCCGACTGCACCAAAACTTTGATTTCGTCACGGCTGCCCTCTGACCATGCCGTGATGCATTCGTCGATCAAGGCCTTCGCGGCCTGCAAGCGTTCGTCAAACACCATGCGTTCTGATATCGCGACCTGCACCTTGTACTTTCCGTCAAAGGTGTAGAGGGTCAGGTTGCCTTTCTTACCGCCGAGTTTTGCGTCGTACTTCTCGGCAGATAGTTCTACAAATGCACGAATGTCCGAGAAGACACGTTTCTTAAGCGCCAGCAATGAGGCGCTCTGGGCCAAGGCCATGGTGGCCAGTTCACTGACCAGCTCATCGCGGGCGAGGTCTATTGGCTTGATCATGGCCAGAGGAATCAGTGAGCCCCGAGCGTCTTCACGGTAGCCTTCTGGAATGGTGTTCGCTTTCATGTTGCTTCCTAAATTAATGGGTGGTAGGGGTGGAGGCCGCTGTGAATGCCTGTTCTATGGCGTGGTCAGCTAAGGCCGCATAGACGTTTGCGCGCATGTCTGGTGGCAGTTGATCTGCAGATTCGCGGTGCACCTGCAGGAGCGCCTGCAGAACTACAGTGGTGCGAAGAGTTCGCCCGTTAAGCACCGCAATAAATTCATCGGCCAAAGCGTCAGCCTCGGCTTGGAACTGCTCGTAGGTCAACATTTGTGAGGTCGGATTTACTGGCACGGGGCACCTCCTTCAAGCCATCGATTGCAGGCACAGTGCCTGCTTAGCCACTGCGTCAACGAGTTGCACATTCAGTGCACGGTCGTTGCGAAATTCCTTAATGCCTGCTATCAGTCCTTCGACCAACATTCGGGCGCTTCCTTTGCTGTATGCGTAAAGGCGAGCAATGACGTCTTCGGCTACTTCTTCTGCGCCAAAGGCCGACTGGGTCAGAGCAGCGGCGTCGTCGGCTGTGATGGCTTGCACGACTTCGGGCCAAAAGCCTGTTCGGCTGCGAATTTGTCCAAACTGGCCGTGTTGTGGCTTGATCAGGCCGGCTAGGTGCTCGGTGCCGGCCAGTACGATGCCCACACCGGCCAAGTCACGAATACGGCGGATGGTTTCCAGCTGGTTGTGAGTCAGGGTTTCGGCCTCGTCCACGATGATCAGGCTGTCAGTGCCTTTAAGGCTGGAAACGACAGCATCGAACTTGTCTGCGATGGAGCCTTTTTCGAGGCCTACAACCATGCGCGCCAACTGCTTGGTTAGGCTTTGAGGCGTCATCGTGGGCGTGGCCTCAACGATGTAGGTGTTGGGATGGCAAGCGGCGTAGCGCTTGAGGGCAAAGGTCTTGCCTGTGCCTACCCACGCAGAAAGCACAGCGAAATTGTGATACCGGCGGGCCATGTCGCAAGCGCGGTGTGCCAGGCGGTAGACAGAGGTCTCCACCGGCGCGATGGCCAGCCCTGTCTTTTCATCCGCGTTCAGCATGGCGGACTCGACGGCTTGCAACTGTTTCGTTGGGCTGGTGGCGTACTTGCCCTTGAGTATTTGATTCAGGGTGCTGGGGTTGGTGCGACTCAGGCGGGCCAGTGCGGCCTGCGTGTAGTTGCGCTCGGCAATCCAAGTGATTGCCTGTTGCGCAATCTTGCGGTCGGTGATTGTGTAGTGGTCAGGCCACGTGATTTGTTCTGCAGACATGTGATTCCTTTGTCAAAGATCAAACAGGCGGATTTCTTCAGCGCCTACTTCTGGGCCGTCTAACAGGCGCGTGGGTGCCTCTATCGCGGTGGCGTCGACCACAGCGTCGACGTCGATTAGCAAGCCCGCACGGGCCTTCTGCTCGTCCATCTTTTTCTGCAGGCGTGCCATAGCGTCGGCTGCTCTGTCTTGGCGCTTTTCTTCCAAGCGATTGGGGGCAATAGCGTCAATGGAAGTGACCAGATATGCATCGCAAACCCAGCGGCCTTCCTGTGTGCGAATGACGGCTACACGGTCGTCCATAAGGTCGTACTCAAGCATCAGCTTTTGCCCGTTGAATGCGTGCAAGTCGGCATGCCCGTAAGCACGTCGCCCGTGCTTGATGGCCGCACGGTGAACGGTCAGAAGAACTGCTTGGCGTTTAAGTTCGGTCACGGTGGCGTGCGGCGGAATGGCCACCAGTTGCGACCACAGTGCAGCGCGTGTAGTGTTCTTGTCCTCTGGATGTGCGCGCTGGGCGTAGCGGTTCAGCCATTCGTTAAAGGCCTCTGAAAACTGGGCCAATGAAGGCAAGGTGATTTGTCCAGACTTCACATCCCGTACAAGTTTGCTCAACGCTTCGGGCGCCATGTCTGTGCCGCAGTAAAAAGTGCCGCCGTGCCACAGCTTCAAGAAGTCATCTTTGACTTGTCGGAAGAACCGTTCGACCCAGCCCTTACCGTGAGGATTGCCAGGAATGGCGTGGATAACCTGCTGTACTCCGGCACGTGCATAGAAGCCGGTCAGCTCATCACTCATGATCTGGTTTTTGTAGCCGCTGCCGTTGTCCACGTAGATCATCGGCGGCACATGGCCCCAGCGTGCAAAGCACTCGGCCCACATGTTCTGCACCGCATACGCGCCTTCATGTTCATCTGCGCGCCAGCCAACGCAAACGCGACTGCGCATATCAATAGCGACAGTCAACTCGGGCCGCCAGATGCCACCTGTAACTGGATGAGCAAGGTAGACGTCGGCTCGGTAGCCGTCGGCAACATATACGTCGCCTGGCAGTGCGTTCTCTGTACTTCGGCGGATGTATGCCTTCTCAGTCAAGCGGTACAGGTTCTTGCCGATTCGCGCAGGGCTGTTACGGCCAAGCATGGCTGGAATGCCGGCCAAGTACCCACGCACTTGGTCATAAGTTGCCACAAAGCCGTCAACTTCTGTGAGGCGGCGATGCACGGCAGACATGTCTGGCTTGCTTGGCGAATTGAAGTACTCAAGTGCTGGCCCCCACCAGCCCGCAGCCTCGACCACGCGGCCCTTATGCTCAGGCAGCAGGGCGTTGACGCCGCTTTCGCGGTACTGTGCGCACCACTCGCAAATTGCAGAGCGTGAAGGCGCCTTCCGTCCGGCTTTGGCCGTTGCGGCCAAAGCGTGTGCAAAGTGGGCGGGCAAACGGCCATCCTCAGCGCGGGCCAGCAGCAGACCAACGGCATTGTTCTGCGTCACACCGCTATCAACCAATGTGCGGACGTATGCAACAACGGTCTCGCGCTGAATGGCCGTTTCACGGGCGCGGTCGGTGGCCTCGCGCCATGGGTCACGGGCACGCAGTGCCAAAACTTGGCCCATGGGCCTAATGGCTCTGCTTGCGCTTGCAACTGGTTGTTGCGCAAATTGAGGGACTGCCATGGTTTATTTCCCTGCCTTGCTGCTGGATGCCTTGGGGCGACCCGGCCCGCGAGGCTTGGATGCCTCACGCTGCTCTTGGCGCAATGCTGCTTCTGCGGCGCTACGGTTTTCGATTACTTTGGCGTCCATCAGCCAGCGCTCTGCTTCTGCGGGTTGGAGGACATGGTCGGCCATGACTCGCGCTGGCATTTCATCTTCAGAAGCAAGATCTTTCATGAACGCAAGGGCGTCCAAGGCTCGCGATGCGGCGATGTGGGCCGCAACCCATATCTGCTCCAGTTGAAGGCGCCTTTCGGGCAATGCCGCGTCTTCCGCATAGACCTCTTGAAACAGCATTTGCAGGCTGTTTAAAGGCAGCTCCACGCCCAGTTGATGGGCCATGCATTCCTCGCGGATTTCCTCTGTACGCAGGAGAAATTCAGTCGTCCGCTTTTTGTCGTCTGACAGGCGCTTGATGACCGAATCCTTGCGTTCTAGTTCGGCCTCGTAATTGTTTTCGCGCTTCTTCAAGTCTTTGATTTCGGCCTTGAGCTCGGCCACGGTCATCAAGTCGGCTTTTTCGATCAGACTACTTCCAGACTCCGCCGCGTTATCAATGACATCTTGAGGAATCGAAGCCAGCAAGGTGACTTTGACTTTGCCGAGCTGCAGAACTTTCGCAAGCTCGCTCTCTGGCAGCTGTGCCGCAAATTTTGCGACTCTGATGGCTTCATAAACCCGTTGACGAGCCATTCCGTGCTGCTCAATCCATGCTGTAAAGCCCGTGTCCGAATGTTCGGACAGTTGCTGTTGCACAAGCATGAATGCGACGCCTGCCTTAGCAATTTCATACAGAGCACGATTCATCGACTCGGAACCGATGCGCGCTAATTCGTCTAGGTTGTCTGTGTTCACCCCAAAGTGCGAGGAAACAGCAAACAATTTCTCGGGGCTTATTGCGTGCCCGACTTCCTGTGTTGCCACTGCAAGTGCGCTAGGTGCCGGTTTCTTTGGTGCCACTTTTTGCTCCTTCAATTAATGCGCGAGTTGCGTGCCAACTCGTTGAGCTTGTCGGCAATTTCTTTGCCTTCTCCGAAGTGGGCTCTGCTGATACCGCGCAGCACGTTGGATGCGTTGCGATACCCGTAGTCGTTCTCTTCGCACCACTTCCGCAGATTGCTCCCCGACGCCCGGAGAGCGTGAAGAACTTGATTTCTATTGACGGCTGAACTCATGTCGTCATACTCCCGTTAGTGACTGTTAATGACATGCAATGACACGGATTATGGTTACGAAACTGTGACCAGTCAATACATTTTTAGGGAATATTTTGTGACCATCGGAGCACGCTTAAAAGAAGAGCGCGACCGCTTAAAGCTGAGCCAAACCGCTCTAGCAGAAGCGGCGGGTACGACCAAGAAAACTCAGATCGACTACGAGAAAGACCACACCCAGCCAAAGGCCCAGTACTTGGCCAAGGCCGCCGCAATGGGCGTTGATGTGGCTTATGTGATCACGGGCGTGCGTCTGGAGAATGTGGCGAGCACACCTGCAGAGCTGGCGTTTTTGAGAAATTGCCGGGCCTTTAAAACCAATGCGGCGCGCACCTCTGCTTTGAACGCTTTAGCCGCGTTGTCTGGTCTAGCTGATGAGGGGAAATCACAATGACCTATAGCCGTGTTCTGTCAGTGCTTTTGGCCGGTTTGTGTGTTGCCGCTCACGCAGCACAGCCAACATTCCGAGACCGCTACAACGAGGCCGCTAAAGACTTGCTGCCGCAATTGCAAACAACAGGTTGCGAAACTAAAAGCGTGAACGCCGACAAGGCAATAACGGAGTGCAAGCTGCAGTCCCCAAATGCTTTGCTTTCGCTCGACAGCATGAATAACAAGCTATCCGGCGTATGGCTTGTTGTGGATGCTACGAAGCTAGCCAACACTGCAGAAGTGACTCGCGCTGGTGGTGTACTGGTGCGAACTGCGCGGGGCACTGCGCATGGCAATCACTTGGCAGTGGCTACAGATGTTTTTGAGTTGTCTCGCAAAAACGGCTGGAATGAGGCATGCAAGGAAGACCCCGCATCAGCCTCGCGCCTTTGCGTTTCTGCCACCAACCGCAACGTGTATCACTTCACTTTGAGCCCGCTTTAACCCGCAAGCTGGAAACATTTCCAGCGTTACGCGTGCGCGCGTGCATACGTAACCTTCGGTTGTCAATCAACTGGAGGTTTTTTTATGCTTTTGCATCACCGCCTGCCGCGTGTCGCCCTTGCTTTGTGGCGAATGCGTGGTGCGGCAAGACCGCGCCACTTAGTGGCGGTATTGGCCCTGTCAGCTGCTGGCTTTGTTGGCTTGACTTCACAAGAGGGCTACACCGATAAGGCAATCGTTCCCACACAAGGTGACCGGCCAACCTTGGGGTTTGGAAGTACCTTTCACGAAGACGGATCGCCAGTAAAACTGGGCGAAGCTACAAACCCTGTGCGTGCCTTACTCAAGGCGCAAGCCCACTTAACCCAAGAGGAAGACAAGTTTCGGGCCAGCTTGCCGGGCGTGATGTTGAGCCAGGTTGAGTACGACTTGTACATGGACTTTGTGTACCAGTACGGCACTTCTGCCTGGTCAAAAAGCAGTATTCGCACGCACCTACTGGCAGGCCGATACGAGTCGGCTTGTAAAGCGCTGCTGCTGTACAAGTTTTCTGCTGGCTATGACTGCAGTACACCGGGCAATAAACGTTGCGCCGGTGTATGGACACGCCAGCAACAGCGTCATGCGCAATGCATGGGCGCCATTCAAACGGCGGGGTGAAACCATGAGTAAAACCGCATGGATTGCCCTAGCCAAACTCCTGGCCGTAATTGCTTTAGCGGGCACTGCGCTGGTGGCCTTTAAAGGCTACGGTGAGCAGCAATACCAGGCTGGGCTGCAGACCGAACGCAATTCCTGGCTGGGCCGTGACAACGAAGCGCTGCAAATTGCCAATGGCCTCATAGCCGAGCTGCAACAGAAAGCCCGAGAGCAAGAACAAGTACACGGAACAGCTATGGCCGGCATTGCTGTTCAGCATCAACAGGATTTGAAACATGTACGCACTGAAAAAGACCGCGTTATTGCTGACCTGCGCGCTCGCAATTTGCGGCTGCGCATCCCCACTTTCTCCGCCTCCAACGCCACCTGCAGTGGTAGTGGTGCCGTCAGCGAAGCTGGCGCCGGCACCGGCCAGCGTGATGGAGAAGAGAGTGCCGAACTTTCTGGAGCGGCTGCTGAATTTCTTGTCGGACTCACCAGCGAAGCCGACGACGTTGTCTGGCAATTGAGCGCATGCCAAGCAGTGGTGTTAGCAGACCGAAAACAACAAGAGGGGCAGTGATGGAAAACAACAAGGACATGTCGCAGGTACTGCACGGTCTGGGCAAGTTGACTGGCGCGGTGGAAACCATGCACCAGGGCATGACGTTGCGAATGGATGAAATTCGCCAAGACATGCGCCGTATGGAGCAAGCGCAAAGCGACCGCATGAACCGCATGGAAGAACATGTAAGCGACCAGCTGGACGCTGTCCGTCGTGAGTTCAAGGAAGGCATGGCAAGCATGAGCACTCGTGTGGAAAAGCTAGAAGAAGAGGACAAGCGCACGATTACCCAATTGGCCAAAATTTCAGCAGGCGGTGGCGGCATTGGCGGGGCACTAGTTGTGGCCGCTGTCGAGATTTTTAAGCGGATGCCGTAATCCATGGCGCACTCTCAAGAAACCCGTGACAACGTGCGCCGCATTTACATTGAGGGCATGCCCCTCAATGGTGCGGCGGTGTCTTGTGGCGTGAGCTATGACACGGCCCGCGACTGGAAGGGCAAGGCCAAAGCAAATGGTGATGATTGGGACACTGCGCGTGCTGCTTACCGTATCAGTGACCAGGGAATGGACGATTTGAACAAAGCCCTGGTTGAGGACTTTGCGCGTCAAGTCATTACAACCACCAGAGAGCTAGAGCAGTCCAAACTGCCCGCAGCTGACAAAGCCACGTTGTTGGCCCAGTTAGCCGATGCATATTCAAAGTTCAGCAAGAGTTTTGCACGCATCAACCCGCAGTTCAGCGGCTTATCCGTGGCTTTGGATACGCTTAAAACAATCGTTGATCATTTGCGCAAAACCGACCCTGCAGCACTCAAGCACTTGCAGCCCCACCTGGAAGAGGTAGGAGCCACGTTGGGGAAACGCTATGGCGGTTGATGTAGAGGTGCGCAATCTGCGCGAGTTTGAAGCAGAGTTAGCCAAGCTGGGTGAAGAGCTGCGTAACACGATTGAGCTGGAGTGCGAGGCCTTTGATACCGACCCGCAGGCCAGCAAGGAACGGCGCGAGCGTGCCTGGAATGACTACGAGTACTTCTGCCGCACGTACTTTCCGCACTACGTGCCTACGCAGTATTTTTCGTTGTTCCAGCAGTTCATTTTCAAGCGTTTGCCCGAGATCGTGGACGGCCCCACCGATGGCCGCGAAGTGCACATGGCGCCGCGTGGCGAAGCCAAGTCCACTTATGAAACCCAGTTGGGCACACTGTGGTGCATAGCGACCGGCCGGAAACACATGGTCGGCATCATCATGAACACCGAGGAGCAGGCGGCTGAGATGCTGGAGAGCATCAAGGCAGAGCTGGACACCAATCCTCGGCTGGCCATGGACTTTCCCGAAGCCTGCGGACGTGGCCGCGTATGGCAAGCGACCACCATCGTGACCGCGAACAATCGCAAGGTGCGCATTGGGGGTACGGGTAAGAAAATACGCGGGATGAAACATGGCCCGCACCGGCCCGACCTAATTTGGCTTGACGATCTGGAGAACGACGACAACGTTCGCGACAAAAACCAACGCGATAAGGTCGAAAAATACGTGCTCTCAGCCGTAATCGGTTTGGCCGGGCCTGGTGGCGGTATGGACGTTTTCTGGGTGGGCACCAGCTTGCACTATGACGCGGCAATCAACCGCGTTTCGCGCAAACCTGGTTGGCGTCGCAAGGTGTTCCGCTCCATCATGAAATGGCCCGACCGCCTTGACTTGTGGGAGAAATGGGAAGGCATCTACACATCGGGTAGCGACGATGAAGGTGACAAGGAAGCGAGCGAACTCGCCGCGATGGCTTTCTATGAGGAGCACAAAGCATTGATGAATGCCGGGGCCGTGGTGTCTTGGCCGGATGTGCGACCGCTATACCGCCTGATGTGCATGCGTGCTACTGACCACGATGCATTCAGCCAGGAGCAGCAAAACGAAGCAGGTAACGACGACACGGCGCCTTTTAAGTCGTTGCAATTCTGGGTTGATAAACGCATGGATTGGCTGTTTTTTGGTTCGATTGATCCGTCGCTGGGGAAGCAAGGCAGAAGGCGTGACCCGTCCGCCGTTCTTGTCGGTGGATTGAACCGCCTGACCATGACTATGGACGTTGTCGAAGCCGATATTTGCCGCCGTGTGCCCGACTTGATCATCAGCCGCGCTATCGACCTGCAGGCCGAATATCGGTGTTTGGCTTGGGGTGTTGAAACTGTGCAGTTTCAGGAGTTCATGTACACCGAGCTGCTGAAGCGTGCCGCCAAGAAGGGAATGGCATTTCCTGGCGTGCCTATGCCGGAGAACGTGGAAAAGGAACTACGGATTGTCAGCCTGCAGCCACACGTTGCCAACGGAAAAATTCGGGTGCATCGCTCACAAACGGTGTTGATTGAACAGCTGAAGTTTTGGCCCGAAGCCGACCACGACGACGGCCCGGATGCGCTGGAAAAGTTATGGCGCATAGCTAACCAGTACGGGGGCGAGTGGCGCTACACCTCTGCGGCTTCTCCGCATGGTCGGCGTGGGGCCAATAGTGCTCCCGGTAGCTTTCACGATTGGGATGATGATGATTAAAACGATTAAAAACAAATTGGCACAGGCGCTCCAGTCTGTCG
This sequence comes from uncultured Comamonas sp., assembly GCA_963520865.1. Lineage (GTDB taxonomy): Bacteria > Pseudomonadota > Gammaproteobacteria > Burkholderiales > Burkholderiaceae_C > Comamonas. The sequence continues at coordinate 3,890 of CAUQST010000043.1, read as the reverse complement.
GCTTGCAGTCGGTCGCACGCACGGCGATTGGCAATACAGTGAACTACCAGTCAGTCAATACGCTTGACCCGTCCCGATTGGCGGCGGCATTCAATGCGGCAGACCAAGGCCATGTAATGGAGCAGGCCACGCTGTTCGAACTTGTGGAAGAGCAAGACCCACACATTTTCGCGGAGCTAGGAAAGCGTCGACGTGCTGTAACAGGGCTGGGCTGGCAGTTACAGCCTCCTGAAGATGCAAATCAGGCCGATCTGAACAAGACGGCAGAGCTGGCTGACATGCTGCGCGGTATTCCAAAATTTGAGGATTCGCAGTACGACGTTACGGATGCAATCGGCAAGGGGTTTGCCGCGCTTGAAATTGATTGGAAAACCGGCAGCGAATGGACGCCAAAAGGGTTGCTGTGGGTGCCGCAAAGAGCCTTTCAATTTGACCGTGATACAGCATGCATTAATTTGCTCAAACATGGAGTTCCTGAGCCACTGCGTCCTGGTGGCTGGGTGGTGCATGAACACCGGGCGCGCTCTGGCTACATCGAGCAGGCAGCGTTGTTTCGCGTGTTGGCGTGGACTTATGCATACAAGGCCTACAACGTGCGCGATATGCAACGCTTTTTGGAGGTCTATGGTTTGCCACTGCGCTTGGGAAAGTACCCGTCAGGAATCAGTGATCAGCAGCGCAATGAGCTGCTGAAGGCAGTGCGCAATATTGGCCACGATGGCGCTGGCGTCATCGCGGACAACATGAAGATCGATTTTGTACAAGCGACTAAGACAGGCACGGTCAGTGACTTTTTGAGCGCGGTTGAGTACTGGGAACGCAAGCAGAGCCTAGCAATTTTGGGCGGCACGCTGACAAGCCAAGCTGATGGGAAGACTAGCACCAATGCACTGGGCCAGATTCACGACCGAGTACGTCGCGAGATCATGCTGCACGATGTCCGCCAGATTGAGCCAACTTGGAATCAAGGGCTCGTGCGTCCTATCGCGCTAATCAATGGCATGTTTGCTGAAGATCGCATCCCAAACTTTTCATACTTGACTGAGGAAACGGTAGACCAGGCCAAGATGGCCAAGGTGCTTTCGGATGCTGTAGCAGTGGGAATGGAGATTGATGTGGACTGGGCGCACCGAGCCATGCAAATTCCCCGTGCCGGTAAAGATGCAAAAGTATTAAAACTCGACAAAAGTGCGGCCACACCTGCAGAAGCTGCGCTGGCGCGTGTGGCCGCGTTGGCCAAGGCCGGAGGCCCGGATGATGCGACTGCTGCATATGCCGGGCAATTGGCAATCTTGTGCGCCCCACATGAAGAAGGGCTGATTCAGCAAATAGCAGCGGTGGTTGCAGAGGCCGGCAGTTTTGATATGGCGCTAGAGGGAATTGCTGCACTTAGGGCCGACCCGAAATGGACGCAAGACCTAGCTCAAGGGATGGCGGCGGCCCATCTTGCAGGCCGTGCGGACGTGGGAGGCGCTGACCGTGGCTGAATCGCTTGAACGCCTGAAGTTCGCAGAGGCCATCGACTTCTACAAGGGGAAAATTCGTCTGCCGTCTTCGGGTTGGACTGACATTTGGCAGCAACAGCATAGCCATGCCTTTGTGGTGGCAGGAGCTGCTCAAGACGCCTTGGTGGAGGACTTCTATAACGCGATCCAACAGGCAAAGGACTCGGGCCAGGGCTACCCGGCATTTCGCAAACAGTTTGATGAGATCGTGGTCAAGCACGGTTGGGCGTACAACGGCACACCGGGATGGCGCAGCAAGATCATGTATCGCACCAACGTGCAGCAGGCATACCATGCGGGCCGCTATCAGCAGATGGAGATGGTCAAGCACTTGCGGCCTTATTGGCGCTACCGCCACACCACGTTTGAAAACCCACGGATTGAGCACAAGTCCTGGAATGGAAAAATTCTTCCTGCTGATAGCCCATGGTGGAAAACCCACTATCCGCTGAATGCGTGGGGCTGTAACTGCAAGGTGGATTCGCTCAGCCGTGTAGAAGCCCAGCGCGAGTGGGAACTGCAGGGAAAGACTGGCCCGGATGAAGAGCCCGTGGTGGAGTGGGAAGAGCGGATTGTGGGCAAAAACGGCAGCGCGCCGCGCACGGTGCGTGTGCCGAAAGGCATAGACCCCGGTTTTGCCTACAACCCCGGCAAGGCCTGGCTAGAGCCACACACGGTGCCCCCCCTGACAGGCTATGACGCAGTACTTAAAGAGCGCGGGGCAGCGTGGCCTACCGGGTTCACTCCCCCTGCCTTACCCAAGCCCACCAGTGTGCCAGCAAGTGTGATGCTGCCTGCCGACACTGCACCAGAGGTAGCCGTGTCCGACTTTTTGGACGTTTTCGGCGCGTCCATGACGGAGGGGGCAGCTTTCACCGACGCGGCAGGAAGCACGCTGGCAATAACAAAAGCGCTATTTCAGGATGGCAGCGGAGAGCTCAAGTGGATTGCCAAGCCCCGCAAGGCTGGTCGTTTGGAGTACATCAACTTGCTGGCCATGGCTCTGATTGAGCCAGATGAAATTTGGTGGGGGTGGGTCAAAGATCACAAAGAGCCGGGCCGTTGGCGGCTGAAGCGCCGCTATCTACGGGCCTTCGACATACAGGAGACCGGCGAGTATGCCGTGGGTGTTTTTGAGTGGGGCAGCAGCGGTTGGACGGGCTCGACGGTTTTCATGGCCAGCCAGGAAACCAAAGCTGCTCGCGAGGCTTATTTTGATAACCAGCGCATGGGGCGACTGGTGTATAGCAAGCAAAAAGGAGAGTGATCATGTCTGGAAGCATCCCAAACCGAACAGAGGCAATGCGTGACGCACGATATCGTCCGAATGTTTGGAATGACATCAGCAAGCCAGGAGCGCCGGTCGTAGGGCATGGCTTAGATGAGCGACTGGCCGGAGCGCGACACTACAAGCCAGTAGGCTGGCAAGGTGAACATGCGCCGTTCAAAACACACGCAGAGGCGAATGAAAAATGCGCCCAACTGAATGCCGCTTCACGTTGAAGAGCTAGGTGGACGGAACCAACGATGCTATTCCGAGCCCCAAAAACAAACACGGCCCCAGAGGGGCCGTGCTGTGTGGCTCGGATACTGTGCAGTAGCGCCGAAACGCAGTCTGACCTAACCACACCCCAAGAATATGCTTTACACGGTTGAATTGCAAGCCCAAAACTATCGGCTGGCATTAGATGCACTCAGTTCAGAGATAGCAACCCCTGCCGAGATGTTGGGCAGCATCGGGGAATCACTGCACCGGGTCAACGCAGAGCGTCACGACCAAGGGCAAAACCCAGATGGCAGTAGCTGGGTGCCCACTAAAGCAAAAAAGCGCCGCATGCTTTATCAGCACGGTGACATGCTGAGTAGCTTCAATTATCAAGTGCGCGGGAGTGAGCTAAAGCTCGGGTTCAGTGACCAAAAGGCTAAATGGCATCACTACGGCACCAGCCCATACGTCATTTCTGCGGTGAAAGCACGTGCACTATCTTTTAACGGCATGTTCAGAAAGCGCGTGAAGCACCCTGGTCTTCCATCTCGCAAGCTGGTGGGGTTTCCAGAATCAGATCGCCGTTTGGTTGCAGGCGTCGTGGATGACCACCTTAAATTGACTTTAAATCGAGTTCGCTGATCATTTAAAGCGCCCAAAGTGTGAGAAATACCGCAGCCTTCGGAAGAATTACTCACATATTCCCCGTAGATTTCCCCCAGCAATACACCTGAACTATCCAGAAATCAGGGAAATCTGTGTTGTGTACATTTCTCAATGTTCATGCGGGTTTGTTGGCAGTTTCACCCCGTTTCCTCTGTCCTATTCCTCACACCTCCCTACTGTAAACGCCAGCATTACCTTGCGCAAACAAGTCTTGGTCAATGCCACCGCCTGAG
>CAUQST010000042.1:0-32456 GCA_963520865.1 uncultured Comamonas sp. | reverse complement strand
CTATAGTGCAGTCGGCTTCTGACGTTCAGTGCAGCCGTCTTCTGAAAACGACACCTGTGACGCTGGATCAAGAGCATCAAGAGTGGCTCAATTAGGCTGCTTTATCGCGCTATCTATAAGCCCGCTGTCGATGAGGTGGCGGGTTTTTTGCTTTTATGGGCAGAGAGGGACGTGACGTGCTCCCGTCGTTGAGCTGGCCGACACGCGGCCAGCGCTAGCCTGGATGACCGTGGGCACGGCCAGGCTTGCGCTGGCGCGAATAGGAGGCTGATAGCTTCATCCGGCCGGGTAGCAGCGGCGCCAATGGTTTTTGATTCGCTGAACCTATAGATGTACCCGGCCGCTGGCCAGGGCGTGGGGGATCGCCCCAGGCAAGCACTGGTTGCGGCACGTGGATGGCTGCCCACTCGCTGGAGGAGATCCCTGGGTTGCCCGATGCGGATCGATGCATTTGTTTGCGGCATTAGGACTGCTGCAACTGACCGAGGGTTGCCTCATTTTCTACCACTGGGCAGTCTAGGGAGGAGCTACTGTGGCCTGGGTAGGCAGCGGCCATGGCAATGCGATCGGGCGTGTCGTGCTGGCGCTGCGCATTGTTCCTAACTCCTCCGCGCGATGCACGTCGTGACCAGGTACGAAGTCTCTCTGGGGAAGCCCTGGCCGTACGGGGCGCTCCGCTGCGCGGAGGGGTGTGGCCACGGTAGGGCTCGCAGCCGCGTGTTGTGCTTTTTCTATTCGGGTCTTGCACAAGGTTGGCTAAGTGAGCCACGGAAACCCTACGCGAGCGTTGTGGGGAGAAGCCGAGCCTTGCGTAGAGTCGATGGTTGCATGTTTTCCATGTTGTACCTATTGTTAGGTACATCGCAGGGCCAACCGGGCTGGCGAAATGCCAAGAAAGGGCAACTTCATGCAGGTCCTCCTCCAGACCAATGCCGCCGACCTTCAGCCCGTCGAGCTCATGGGCCACTGCGCCTCCAACCCGCAAGCCGCCGTGCTGCTCGGCGTCCACCGAGCCTCCGACTACAAGGGCGGCACCTACGAGGTGCACAGTGTCTACATCGGCTTCTTGCGCAACAAAACAGTTGGTCGCAAGCACAGCCAGTATTACGAATGGTTTATGGGCGACGCTGGCTGCACTTTCCCCACGCGCGTTGAAGCGGAAGCTCATGCCGCAAAGCTGATTGCCTAAGATGCAGATCGTCCACGCAATTAGCACGTACGGCGCTGAGGCTGTCTATGTGGCAGCGCACCGCCACATGGGTGGGGATGCGGGCGGAGGCCTCGCCACTGTGGGGCTGCAGCCGCGCACAATGGGCGACGTTTGGCGCGCAATGAGCGCCGCATACGCTGCGCTTGGCAGTGCTGCGCGTGCCCTGGATTGCGCACAGGCTACGGCAGCATTGGAGACCATGTGAGAGTTGAGACTGCAGACAAGCTGAGCGACATGTACGTACTGGGTCAAATAGCCCGAGTCGTGTACGCAGCCAATGAGCGCGGAGTACCCCCCAACGTCCTCACCATGTTGCTATCGCGGCCGAGTGTGGGGCTTGGCATGATGCTTCAATCACCCGAGGCACGCACAGCACTTGATGAGCGGCGGGACGCGTATGACGAACGCCTGCGGTCGCTGGTTGACCGCTTGCCGGCATCGTTGCCCGACTCCGTTCGGCTTGAGGAGCAAGGGCCTTTCTGGCTTGGCTGGTACCACACGCCGCCATGGCCCATCAAAAGGGACATACATGGCCTGCGCGAAGCTGGTGAGGCGCTTTTTGGCCATCAGTGGCAGACGGCCCTGGCAGGCGCTCTTGGTCTGTCGGACGCGCGCAGGGTGCGCCAGTGGTTGTCTGGTGAGCGTCGTATCCCCGATGGAATCTGGGGCGACGTCAAGCGGCTGCTCAAGGAGCGGGCGAACAAAGCCGTCGCGGTATCGGAGGGCCTGGACACCGCACCAGCCAGCGCCGATGCCAAACGATGAGTCTGATCCTGGTGCAATTTTTGGCCCTGGACCAGCCTGCAGGCGCTGCGCGCCCGGGGCATACCCGGTGTGCGGAGGCGTCGGGGACCAACTCTGACATGAGGGGCCTAGGTTGCTGAACAAAGCTGGCGCTGTCCGCGTGGGCGACGCGTCCCTCATCACCGATTCGCGAAAAGAAAAGGGCTGAACGGCGGCAACCGTCAGCCCTTCGGCGAAGCACCTGCGGCGGCAACCGCACGAGCTTCTTGATCTAGACCCTTACCATAGGAAACCGAATCATGAATGCGATTATCGTATAACGACCAGCTTTGTACAAGTGCGCGTCATGAAGGATGGCTTGCCAGCGCTCAAAAAATTAGCGCGACCTTCGGCGCGTACACCTCGCCCATGTGCCGTGCGAATTCGGCGTGTAGCCAAACGCCTCCATTTGCTTCAACGCTAGACGGAGCGAAATTTCCACAATGGCATGGCGCTACTTGAAAAGCTCCTTCAATGGATCAACGCCCGTAACACGGCGAGCGATCCAAGTGGAGAGAGGCAAGCTGACAAAGAACATCGTCAGCATTATCCAGCCAAATGAAACATCGAGAGCAGCTTGTGTGAAGAATATAGCAGCCCATACAAGGAAAGAAATTCCGGCAGAAAGTAGTTTCTTCTTCATCAAAAGTCTCCAAGTCATTATCGACTATCTGGATTGGCGTTTAATAGATCGCAGTAGGCGAAGAACCAATGGGTCAAAGGCTGCATGCGCGCACAAAGCGAACGCGAATAACGGAATGATCCACCGATAAAGGGGATACAACGCAGTTTGCCAAGTTTCAACCGGGTCATCGGGCGGATACCTCCAGATAATCCAGCTCAGTGCGCATGCACAGGCAAACAATACTAGGATCGTGCATCCATGAATTAATTGGACGCGCCGGTATTTAGTCAATGCCACAGTAGTTTTCTCCAGCCAGCGCCGACAGTGTTTCTACTCGATCCAAGACAATAAGCCCGTTCGCAGGCAATGGAGGGCGTATTCTAGCGTTCTGCATTTGGGGTTAGTTTTGCGGAGTTCATTTCATGCTTCATGCGAAGATGTGACACTCCGACGATTAGAATAGGATGCCGCCAATCATTACACCGGCGAGAAAGGGGACAGCTCCGCTGGCGCGACCATGACATGTCACACTGTCTGAGGACTTTAACTTTTGCGCGTACGCCTCTACCGCGCATTCAAGTTCATGTATGCGTAAGGCCAGTGCCTCGTGTCCAGCGTCTTTATGCGTCACTCCTGCAGTTGCGAGGATTTCCTGCAGCTGAGTTGAGCGTAATTCAGTCTTCCTTTTTTCATTCTCTCTGTTGGCAAGCGTGGCAGTGAAATTGACAAACTCAGCACGGGTGATAGGAATAATTGAGTCTGAAAGAAACGATTTGACCTCTTGCAGCAGGTCATGGTTGCTTTTGTGGCTATTCTGATACTTCTGTATCAAGTCTTCAATGTAGACCCATTCTCCTTTGGGCTGATAGCCAGCCTCCAACAGAAGCTTCTGGGAAAGCGCGGAAACTGTCGCGGGCGCTCCGGGTGTCGTCTTAGCTTCAACGTTCTTGAGCCCCTCAGAACCATCTATCATTTCACATTGCCTTTGCTATCAAATACTTCCGCTGAACCCATAGACGCTTCCTACCAAGCGCATATCATCCGCTGTGGACAGGTCAGAAAAGTATCTTTCAATTTGATTGCAGCTCGAACCAAAGACGATGTAGTGTGATGACACAGAGCATCATTGGAAGAACGACAACCGCAAGCCATGCAAACGCCTCTACTAAACCAAATGCGGCGCTGGTCAGGTTTGCATCCATTTCTGCGAGACGTGAGGGTCCCTGGTCCGGAAGCGCTGGCAAGCTAGTAATGGCAATCGCCATTGCTCCGGCTGTCAGAAGCAACAGACCTACGATTTTGGAGGCAACGAAGAACGTTTTCAGAAGACGCTCTCTAGGCCCTTCTCGCAGGAGAAGGGTCAGCAGGACGGCTAAAATACTTGCTGCTGCTCCGCATGCCAAGGCCCACGTCGGGAGCGCGAATGCCTTGATGCCGTAGTGCACAATAGCCACGACTGCTGCGAGTACGGCCATTATGACGGGGAGCATTGTCCATGCACCCCATATTAGAAGTGCACCGATAGAAATTGCCTTTGCCTGGTTCTTCATGGTGATGGCTTCTCTCCTCTCGGTCACTCTCGTTCACCATACGCTCTGCGCATTTCGTTCTGCCTCTCGACAGACTCTTCCGATGGGTACGAGCCATTGCAGCAAACAATGGCTATTCCCAAGAGCACGATTCCGAACGGTAAGAAGCACAGTGCTCGCATCCAAAATGGAAGCCCGATGAATGTGACTTGCCATGCATGGATGTCATATTCACCGGTATAAGCCTCAAGCAGAAGGTGTCCCAATGGGCCGATCAGCCATGCCATAAGCGCCGTCGCGACAATCAGTGCTGGGACAGCAAAACTCATCACTTGAAGAGCTTCCTGCCACCACCGTCTGCGCGCGTCACTCAACGTGTCCATTGCCATATTGCATTCCATTTCTCTAGGCCATCCTTCATCGGTGTCGATGTGCATGGCGCACCGCGCTGCGCTTGCGCCTATCGACACGGTCACGACCGGAGGTGCAGAGCACAGCTACCCTAGCAGGGCTAGGCTCGCAAAGTTTGCTCCCTCGCAGTGTCGCAGCCGATCTCTAGCTGAGACCCGCTACGCGATCAGGGCTGTGTAGGCGCGCCGGTTTTGATTTCTCGTGCCGCCGTACGGGCCGTCAATTCGGGGTACTTTGTCAGGTTAGCGGGCCACTTGATCTTGAGGCTGTCTGCATAGAAGACCCTGTACGTGTCGCCCACGATGAAATTCATTTTCTTCGTGTATTCGATGGGGGGAAGCACTGCGACGTTCCCATCAGGCTTCTTGAGATGAAATTGGTAGCTGTACACAGCGCCGGAGCTAACAAGCGATGCTGCATTGATTACAGCACCCACACCGCCCAAAACGCCATGCGTCGGCAGCGCCTGACCAGCAAGGTCAACAACGTCGGATGTGGTCTTCGACTCGACGGCCTGCACTAGTACGCCTTCGTGCCACTCGGTCACTTGGGGCGAACCAATGTAGATCTGAGCCAAATCCGACTGACTTGCCTTTGTGCCGCAACCAGCCAGGGCGACTGCGGCGATGGCGGGGAGGAGGAAGCGATGCATGTGGTCTCCAACAAAAAGTGTCTTTGTGTAATTGTACCATCAATTATTTGAGTTAAGATAATTGCGTCAATTAATTCCAATTCTATGATCAATTATCGAATTGTCTCCAAAGCTGCGCTCGCGATTACCGCGACCGCGTTCGTCACATTGGCTGCGGGCTTCGACGGTGCAGATCTGCGCAGTGCTGCAGGGCGGGTGGCTCGCTCGATCGTAGATGCGCCGGTCAGGGTCCCTTCTGCGGGGACTGTCGAAATAGCGTTCAGCCCGAAGGGGGGCGCAGAAGGTCTTGTTGTACGGGTGATCGATGCCGCCCAAGTTGATATCAAGGTGCTGGCATATGCATTCACCTCGCCCCGAGTGACTCAAGCCCTGCTCCGCGCGAGAAAGCGTGGTGTATCTGTCGCGTTGGTGGTGGATGAGAACCACAATCTGTCTCGTGAGTCGGATGGACGGGCCCGCGCCGCCTTGAGCGCCTTGAGCACTGCTGGCGCTGATGTACGCGTGGTGTCGGCGTTTGCTATCCACCACGACAAGCTGATCATGTCGGATAGCAGACATGTACAGACCGGCAGCTTCAACTACACGGTGTCGGCGGAGACCCGCAACAGCGAGTACGTCATGGTCAACTGGGACAACCCGGCGCTAGCAGAGGCCTTCCTTCCGCATTTCAAGAGAAATCAATCTCTTGCTACGCAATTTGCCACTAAATACTGATTGGCAAGAATTGGCAGTAGTTGCTGCACGGCTTCGCGATCCAATTTGCGTTGATACAGTAGCAGCCGGATTCACGGCGGGGGTACGATGCCCCCGTCGTTTGTGCACCGCTTTGGTGCTGGCGGTCCATCAAGACTTCTTGGCGATTACAGGCTACGCGTGTTGCAGGGATGCTGATTGCAGGCGGCGACACGGGATGTGACCACTCAGTCTCACAGCTCGCGAGTGTGAGAAAGTGTGGGCATCGGGTTTTCCTTGGCTCGGATGCGATTGGGCAAGGATGGTTTGCAAGAAATTGCAATTGAGGCGATAAGGAAATTTGCAAATACATCGCCCACGGATTGATTTTTTGCGTGATAATTCAACGGTTACTAACCGATTTGATGTCAGGAGAAATACAGCATGAGCATGAGCTACAAGGAACTGCTGCAACAGCGCCAAGCGCTGGAAGCCCAGATCGCAGCCGCGCGCCAGAATGAAGTGTCCGGCGCGGTTAAGGAAATTCGCGACCTGGTGGCCGAGTTTGGCCTGACCGCCCAAGACATCTTCCCTTCTGGTCGCCGTGGTCGCGCCGCCTCGACTGGGGCAGGTAGCGTCGGCGTCCCCAAGTACCGCGACCCCGCCACCGGCGCGACTTGGACGGGCCGGGGCAAGCCCCCGAACTGGATCAATGGAAAGGACCGCGATCAGTTCCTGATCGACGCCTAAAAAGCCTACCGCTTACCGAAACCCGGCACCGTGCTCATGGCACTGCCGGGTTTTTGTTTGCTGATGCGACTATTGGCGTGCGATAGCTGGGACTGCGGTGTAGCAACAGTGCCCTTGCGCCGCGCGAATGCGCCAGGGCGGTGCTGTTTCCCTGGTCAGCGCCAGCGATCTCTGAGGGTCTGAAGACGCGAGCGCGTAGATGGCCACTGCACGGTAGCGTCACGCGGCGCTTTCTTGCGCGCCTCCAAGCTGGTGAATGGTGCAGGTCCAAGGGATCTCTGCGGCTACCAGAGCGGGAAGGCATTCGACGCGGCGTCCTTGTCGTATCCCATCGATCATCACCCTTGTCGCAGCCTCCGGGAATTGCTGGGCGTTGTGGAGTATTGATGCGGCGCATCCACACTCCGAACGTGTGATGAGTGTGTATCTGTGCGCCAGACATTGGCGGGCGAGGGCAGGGGCATTCATGGGAGGGCCTTTCTCAATTTTTTGGCCAAGAGTCTCGAAGGCTCGGATGAAAGCCAGCCAGCTGCAGCCTGTTTCGAGGCAGCGATGCTCCAAAGTTGAAAAAGCACTCGGAGGAACGTTGCTCAGCGATTGGGGCCACAAGTTCGGTCGCTGCCAGAGAGCCGGTTTCACCGCGTGCTTGGGCGACGTACGTCATTAAGGTTTCGCCGTTCGGCCGTAGAAGCGAATCGTTGCTGTGAAACACATTGTCAATTATAATTGCAATTGTGTGTTAAACATTTGTCGAATTATTCGAGTCAAATCACAGGAGCAGCATGATTGAAGATTCCTCCAGCCAGACCCCGGCACTCGCGACAAGTCACGGCGCGCCCTTCGACTATGAAGCTGTCAGCGAGGAGATGGAGAGTCGCTGGCCGCACTTGTTCGGGCATGGGATACATCTTCCTCTGAAGGTAGGCATTACCAAGGATCTCCATCAGGAGGCCTTGGCCAATGGGTCCAGTCTCTCAAAGCGCAAGATCAGCCTGTATCTGGAGCGGTACTGCAAGGATCCAAGGTACCTTCGCAAAATCGCTGACGGCTGTGCTCGACATGACATCAACGGCCTCGCCATTGACGATGACATTCAGGCGCGCCATGTGAGAAATGCGAACAAACATCTGACACGCTTGCAAAGTCGTTCCGATTCTTCGGAAGGGTGAAATCCCGGCCACTGCGCCTAAGCCACGGCACATCCAAACCTTCAGTGCTCCACGCAGACGGGGCAACTGCCAGCCCCGCGCTGTTGCCGCCCCGCGCAAGAAGTATTTGGCTTCGCCTCCGCTGGTGTTCTCGTCGCCGATCTTGGCGATTGGTTGGGTTCGACAATGGGCCGAAAACTCCCTCGTCGCCCACGACCGCAGCGCCAGCATCAATTGCAATTTGTGTTGCATTAATTGGATTGCAATTGCTTGCAATTAAATTACAATTGTGTTGTTCGTCACTGCGAGCGTACTGCTCGCCCAACATCGGTGGCAAAAATGCAAGAAAATTCGGCGCTCACGGTGCAACACTTCGATGGAGAGCGCGAGGCTCAGACCATCGCTCGCTTTCAATCTCTCCAAGCAGGTCAATACTGGCGCGCGCTAGAGGAAATTCCTCAAGAAGGAATTTCAGCAGGCACCGTCCTGCTCATCCTCTCGGTCCGACTCGTAGACGACAAGCCACACACCGTCATCCTGCGGCCTCACCCACTGCAATTCGGCACCGGGCGTACGCTGCGCTGGCGCAACAAATCGGGGCAGGCACAGCAAGCCTGGCACGGATTCAAAGAGCATCGGTTTCTGCTCTTGGATTTCCTTAGCCTTTTCGAATTCGAGCCAGATCACGAAGCTGTGCGTGCAAAAGAGGTGGCGCAGATACAAGCGAACATGGCGCGGCTGCAGGCCGAGATGGTGGAGGCCCAGGCCGACCCGGGGCGGATGAACGCCATCGTGGAAGCGGGACTTCGTGAGGCTCGGGCGAAGTCGTTAGGCCACACCCCCAGGCCTCGGGACCAAGATCAGGATGAGGATAGTGAGGAGTGCGTGGCTGGCGCTGCCGAGCCACAACGTGCTTCCCATTCTGATGAGCTAGCGGTTCCTGTGTCGCAACCGCCCGTGGATCCGAGCATTGTTGCTATTGCTACGGGAACGCTTTCCGACGCCCTAGGAACCGGCATCACGGACCAAAAGATTGGCGCTCTACGAACGGCCGCCCAGCAAGAACTTCAGATCGCAACCATCAAGGCCAGCTGGATCCAAGGCAAGGCGGGCGAGATCTCGTCCGAGCTGGCCAAGCTCACGCCCTTTTTTGACGAAAAGGCCCATGCAGCGCTCGCCCACACGGAAGAGGTTCGCAACTATGTGGGCGAACTTCTCGACGGTATTGGCTCCCTGAATCTCTATGTTGGAGAAGACGTGGTGGTGCAAACCATCTGCGAAGGCGCCGGCGCTCCACGCTCCGAGCCGCTGACATTCGTCCAGGCCAAAAAGCTGATGGACGAGGAGCTGGCCGTGTTTGAAGACCTGGACCAGCGGTTCGACTTTGACTCAGAAGTGAGATTCTTCAACGCGCTTCGGGCGCATCCAGCCCTCATCGAGCAGATTTTCCCCACGCAGCGATGCGTGCTGGTCATGTGCGTGTCCCGACGCCATATCGACTACGGCGATACGTGGACGAACACCGTGCGCAACGAGGAGAACGCGAAGGTATTCATGCTGGTGCGCAACGGCCAAAACATCCATCGTGTGTTCTCGCCTGTTGAGTCGCATCTGGGAAGCGCAAGGCTCTTCCCGACCAAGGCTGATGACCAGAGTATGTTCTTTCGAGGGATCGACGGCACCAAGATTCGCTTCGAGGACGTTGCCTACTCCGATGCACTCAACGCTCACGAAAAGCACGCCCTGCACTACAAACGATTTCTGATCCTGGCAGCAGGCCTCGATCATCGCCTCAAGCTCTTTGGCGACTTCCATGATGAGGGAGAGTCGCTGGCCTTCGTTTCGCAGCGCTTCCAGGACCGCTGGTGCCGGTTCCTTCACGACGACGACGCCAGCAGCATGCTTGACGGTGGTGTGGCGCGTCCCAGCTATCAGAGCTGGATAGACTCCAAGAACGCATATCTACGCCCCGGCTCTCGCGTTCTGTGCCAGTGGCGCGACCTCATCAATCCCGACACCGCCTCGGGAATTACGAAACGCACCTATCGGGACCATGGACGCGGTTTCACTATGACGGCAAATGCGCTGTCTCCCATGGAGTGCGTTGTGGCCTACAAGGACGGCTGCGATGTTTGCGTGGATGTCCATGTTCAGATCGACTCATACCGCAGTGATCGCCAGTTCAACGCGAAAGTGCGCGTTTCGAAATTTCGCCCCAACTATTGGGACCACGAAGAGATGCCGTATCTGGTGCTTGATGCGGTGGAGCCTGAGGATCTGCGTTGGTATATCCATCACCGGAATACGCGCGTCAATCACCTCTCGTACATCAGGTTTTTCAAACGAGCGCTCAAGCTTGTGGAGGCCGAGCGCGCCGCCGAAGAACCTGCCCGTCAGGCTTTGCTGCAAGCCTTGAATGATGGCTGCGTGGGCCTGGAGCATGAGCGTCCTGCATTGGTCCACCGGGCGGTGATCGCCTGGCGGGCCGCACACCGTGGCAAGCCGCTGCCGCACCCCCAACAGAAGGCGACGGCCGAATGGCGGAGGCTGCTGGACCAGATGTTTTCGCTATCCCGCGAAGGCATGGATCTGGTCGCTCGGGTGCAAGAATTCGCGGAGCGCCAAGGATACGCGCCGCTGCGCCTGGTGCTTTCCGGCACGTCAAAGCACGTCCTGTACGCGGCACCCAAGGAAGGCGAATGCGACAACCGCCTGATGTCGCATGCGTGGGTGCACCGGATCACGCTGACACAAACCAAGACCCGCTTCAGCGAGGTATCTCGTAAGTGGGCTCTGCTGCCGTCCAAGGCAGCATCCGAGACCACGCAGCACGAATGGCCAGGAGCGCAGGAGTGGGTACGCGATTCGAACTTCAGCTCCTTCGAGCGCAAGCAGGAAATCATGGGACTCTGCGAGCGTTTTGAGCAGGCGGTTGCCCCTTTCCTTTCGACGCCGGACATAGCTACGTTTGGGCAGATGGCCGGTGACTACATTGCTGCCCTGCGGGACTCCCTGGACACGTCCAAGACATCGATAGTGCTGCCCGTTCTGGCTTTCCCCATCGCGCTGGTGAGCCACAAGAACACAGGAGAAATAGGCTACCTATGCATTGCAAACAGGCGCGGCTATCGCTTGTTGGCTTCGCTGGCGCCAGACGATGACGTTTCTGCCAGGTACATCCGGGATATCAAGCGACTGATGTCCAGATCGTTCGCCGAGCAGGAGCGGTTCCAAGACTTCTGGAATCGTGCACCGGATATTCGCAGCGACTGGCAGCTCATCGAACTGGAGGTCTCTGCGTTTTCTGGAGAGTCGCCCTACATCAAGGCCCAGGCAATCAAATCGGTAACCCAAGCCGCTCGTCCGCCGCTCAGCGCCCTCATGGCAGACTGGTACGAGAGGTGGCACAAGGATGCGTCACGCTTCTGCAGGATCTGGCACCCGGAAGCCTATGTTGACGCCAATGGAAAGCTCCTGATCGACGCCATGTTGGGCATCGAGCAACCACAGGGCTATTGTCCCGTTCATGCGAGGCTTGTCACTTATTCCTCGCATAGCCGAGATGAGGGGGTGGCCGCTCCTCGGTATGCACGTTGGCTCGATGTGGCACCGATTGACTCCGAGTTGCCTGAGTGCCCTAGGCCGGAGATCGGCATCAGCATGAGTAGCTCGACCTCGGAATACCTCAACCGCACGGAGGCTATCGCGGCGATGACTCAAACGGAGACATCTCGCGGGAGCATGCTTGTTCCCTCACACGAAAGGCCTGATGCGCCGCAGCCTCCGCAGGGTGTCGAGCGGCTGCTCATCATTCCGTGCGAATAAGTCCTCTGACTCGGCTTCTTACCCTGCTTTTTTGAACCGCCAAGGTTATGCGTTTGACCAAACTCCGCACCTCCTTCATCGGGCTTTTACGGTCGCAGTCTCGCGAAGCTGGCGCTGGTCTGCGAGTTTTATTTAAGCCGCACTCTTGCGTTTGCGCATGTGACAGCGCCCGTACCACTCGCCCCAAGATGGCTCGTCTTAGGTTCTACACTGAGCTGGAGGGAGCGGGCCTGGATATCTTGCCTGCCCCTGGCTGGATTCGGCGAGCTGTCGCTGGCAGGCCCTTCATTTTTGGAAATCGAGGAATCCATGAGTTTGCGTGATGACATCACTTCACACAGAGGCCGTGTAGAGGCGGTGGGTGAGGGCGGCCGGTTCGAAGTCCGACTGGACAACGGCCTGCATATTTCCAGCGGTGTAGATAAGGCGATGCGTCGTTGGCAGGTAGCGATCGTTGCTGGGGATCGCGTGACCGTAGAGTTCCCTGAAGGAAGTCCAGATCGTGCGCGCATCGTGTTCCGGCACCTTCAAGCCTGAAACACTCACGCAGAAAGAATTTTGATATCGCGTTTTGTGGTTGATCCTGCGGCTGGCGCTGCGAGTGGCCAGCGCCAGCTACCAGCCGCTGACGCCAGAAGACAACCATGCTCAAGCCCTTGATCATTCCCGTGATTCATCACCGTGACCGTGAAACGACCCTGGCGGAAGCGAAACTAGCGATCGAATGTGATGCCGATGGTGTCATGCTCATCTCTCACGCCGGCAAGGATGAAGAGCTTTTGGAAGTTGCTGGCGCCGCCCAGCGTGCTTCTCGCCTTTTCCCGGTCGGGGTGAATCTGCTTTCCATGTCCGCGATAGATGCCGCGAAGCGCGCTCAGGAGTTGGGGTTGAGCTGGGTGTGGGCCGATGCGATGGGAGTGACCTCGCGCGGCTTGGATGAGATGGGGCAGCAGCTGCAAGACTTTGCCCGGATGCATCCGCAGATGACGTTGTTTGCCGGCGTGGCGTTCAAGTACCAGGAGCCAGAGCCGGATCCAGTCGAGGCAGCTCATCAGGCACGCTTGGCGGGTTTTGTTCCTACCACCAGCGGGGCCGCCACGGGGCACGCCCCAGACATTGAGAAGATCCGTTCAATGGGTAGGTCCGGGGTGCTGGCCATTGCCAGCGGCATGACGCCGGAGAACGTAGGCTCCTATGCACCTTTCCTCACGCACGTCTTCGTTTCCACAGGTGTCGGTCGTACTGAGTACCACATCGACCCAGCCAAGCTGTCTAGGCTCGTCAAGGTGGCAAGGGAGGCCGCCCTAGAGGGTGCAGACATCTATGGCCTCATGGCCGACATGATGGCATCCAGTCTCACGGGACGCATGATGGGTTTCTCGCGCGAGGAATTGATCGCGCGCTTCAAAGCCAGTCAGCCCAACGCCATGGCATTCCGGCAGCTTGTGCTGAAAAGCCTAGCAGATGCGAAGGCTGCGATGGTCTCGCGGGCGGATGGTGCGCAGTTCACAGGCCCAGTCATCGACCTCACTGCCATGAAGCACTGAAGTGCGGATTGGAATGCCCGAAGGCAAACCCATGTGCGACGACAAGAGCGCCCCCTTCGTGCTGGCGCTGGGTGCGCTGGCCACCCAGCTGCGAGGCCTCGCTTTGTGCGCGGGCGAACGTTCGATGAATGACAGGATCTCGATGTGAGTTTCCGTACCTGCTCCGATGTTCCTGGCATTTCTCCGATGTACAAGGTGTCTTTTTGCGAAGAGTCCGACACTGTGATTCGACTCCACGCAGAGGTGCTGACTAGCACCCACGACTGCCCTTTTTGTCGCTCCCGCGAAGTTGGCGCCTGGGGACAGCGCAGCGTGACCCTTCTGGACATGCCGCGAAGAGGAAAGCGCGTCGAGATCGTGGCCACGGCCCGCCGACTGCGATGCAAGAACAAGGGGGTCTGCGGCAAGTTGTTCCAGCAGCCCCTGCCCGACACGAGCGAACACCACAATATGACCAAGCGGCTTCGCCGCTGGATTGGAGAGCAAGGGCGCGTTCGCACGTTCGTGGCCATCGCGCGAGATCTGCAAATTGCGGAGGCCACTGTGCGACAGGTCTTCGGGGACTGCATTCGCGAAATTGAGAGCGCGATGCGGATTCTGCCCCCCACGGTCCTTGCCCTTGTGAACGTGCAAGTACACCAGGCTTGTCGTGTGGCGGCCGTGAATGCAGAGCTTGGGACGTTGGTCGGTCTCGTGGACAAGGACGAAGCTGCAGCGCTATCTGCCTACCTTGCCGAGATCTATGATCGGCACAAAGTAGGCTTCGTCTCTCTGGGCCCGTCTGGCCCTGCCCTGGCAGCCGTGGAGCTGGTACTGCCTGACGCCGTACCATATCTGGACAAGCCCCATGTGCTGGGCATGGTTGATAGAGCGGTACGGGGCGTGCGCCGTGCCGTGCGCCGCGATGTGACTCGACAAGTGCGCGACAAGCATCTGCTCGATGACGGGCTGATCCTGGAGCGGCGACTGCGCGATTTGCCGGGGGAGCATCTTTCAGCTTTGGAGATGTGGCGCGCGAGTTTCCCGGCACTGTCCGATGCACTGGAAGCGGCCGAAGGCGTGCGCCGCATCTACGACACGGACGCTGGGATACGCGACGGCTCGGACGCTGCAGATGCGCTGGCCGCTGCCGTAGGCGGGCTTGGCGGTCTGTGCGCAACGCACTTCCAGCCGTTGGTGAGTACCCTGAGGGCCTGGCGCGGCCCCTGGTCCAACTACTTCACGCATGCGGGAGCGAGGGCAGGCGGGCTGGAGCGGCTTGACGAGATACAGGCACTTGGCACGGTGTTGGAGGAGCTGGGTAGGAGCCACGCCTTCGGCGCCGTACGCGCGAATCTGCTGCTTCCGCCAGCCCTGCCTGCCCGTTCCTTCTCTTCCCGAGGTGTCTCGATATCGAGGCTGGTTGCTGGCGCTGGCGTAGTCTAGGGGGCGCTCGACAGCCATTCTGAAATCGAATTTTTGGGTTTTATTTTTTTCCTCGACCCTTTGCGCGTGTGTCCGTGAGCGCGCCGTGCCGCACCGCCGCACTTCGGTCTTCGTTGGCCCCTTGGTCGCGATGACGGAGCCCCATCCCACCTGCGCCCCCTTTTTCCTCTGATGCCGCAGACGTTCCACGGCGCGGTACCCCCAACCGAACATGGCAAACCAAGACATGAATCCATTCGCATCGATCACCCTGAAACTGTTCTCCTACCTGGCAGCTGCAGCGCTGGCGGTGGCGCTGTGGGTGGGCTGGAGATCGGGTGCTCTACCTGGAATCTTGATCAAGGCCTACGCCTGCGCCAGCATCCTGTCTTTCGTGGCCTATACGATCGATAAGGGGTCCGCTGCGGGGCGGCGTCGGCGCCTGGGGGAGCGGAGCTTGTTGCTTTTGGATGTTGCTGGAGGTTGGCCTGGCGGCGTCATCGCCCAGCAGCTCCTGCGCCACAAGACCAGCAAGATCTCCTACCAGGGATGGTTCTGGTGCGCCGTGGTGATCAACGTTTGTGCCTTGGCCACCTACTGGTGGCACATCCCTTGAGGTGGCACGGCTGCAAACAAGGGGTGCGTGCTGCTTATCCCCTAGGCCACTAGGCCCCTAAGCGCTCAATCTAACCGAGCTCATCGATTCCGAAGGAAGAGACCGCTCCGTAGCCCATAAACGATTCGATCTGTTCGTTTTTTGGGCTGGTTAGGCTACGGGTAGGCCAAAACGATGGGATCGGTTCGATTTCCTGCCGGTTAGCGCGCCGCGCGGCTAAAATCGATGCGAACTCATCGATTGGCTATGCAATATCCTATTCACACAACGGCGGAACTCGGCGAGGCAGTCCTTGCCGTCAGGAAGGCCCTCGGCCTGCGACAAGACGACGCAGCGAGCGCGGCGGGGGTGGGCCACGTGTTCCTCCGCGATGTAGAGCGCGGGAAGCCCACCGCGCAAATCGGGCGGATCTTGAGGGTGCTGGATGAGCTGGGGATCAAGATCTACCTAGATATCCCTGAGGAGGTATTTCAGAATTTAGACGTCGTCCACAAGATCCCGAACGCCGCATCGACTCGTTCGATTGCGCCTATGACGCCGGTTGTCAACAAGAACGTTCACCAGAAATTGATTCCAATCCCTAAATTCAAGAAGGGCTGACGGATGAACCAGCGGCAATTGGAAGTGGTGCTCAATGACCAAGTGATCGGCGACCTAAAAGAAGTCTCGGACATCTGGGGGTTCGATTACCGGAGGGAGTGGCTGGAGAATCCGAAGTCCTTTGACCTCTCCCCAGCTATCGGGAGGCTTCAACAGCAGCACCTGGACGGCTCAACGACGCGGCCGGTGCAGTGGTTTTTCGACAACCTGCTGCCGGAGGAGGGGATGCGCGCGCTTCTCTCCAAGGAGATGAACGTGCCCAAGGCAGATGCCTTTGGCCTTTTAGCCGCCCTTGGGCAAGAGTCAGCAGGTTCACTGGTGCTTAGAGTGTCGGGAGCTCAACCCTTGGCTCTGGGCAGCAAGCCACTCGCCCTCGACCAGCTGTCTGAGCGCATCCAGCGCCTGCCGCGTGCGTCCCTGAGCAGCGAGGCGCCCAAGCGCATGTCTCTGGCCGGGGCGCAGCACAAGATGGTCGTGTTCTTCGACAAGGAAACAGGGGATCTGGCCGAGCCGCTGCCTGGCAGCGCTTCGTCGCACATCCTGAAGCCCGATTCCCAGGCCGAGGCTTATCCCCATTCAGTGGTAAACGAAGCCTTCACGATGAAGCTGGCGGCACGCCTGAGGCTCCCGGTACCAGAGGTGCACATGATCTACGCGCCAGAGCCCGTCTACATCATTGATCGCTTCGACCGCTTCCGGACCGAGCACGAAGTGGAGTGGCAGCGTAAACACGTCCTCGATGCGTGCCAGCTGCTTTCCTTGTCTTCGGGCAACAAGTACAACGATGCGAATGTGGAGACCTTACGAGAGCTGAGCGATATGTGCCGAAGCAAGGCCAGCACCAGGTTGCTGCTGTATCGCTGGCTGGTTTTCAACACTCTCGTTGGAAACTCAGATGCCCATCTGAAGAACTTGAGCTTCCTAGTCACGGGCGATGGCATAGCGCTGGCGCCTTTCTATGACCTTCTTTCCACTTCCGTGTACGTAACGCCGCTCTATGCGGATTCTCAGGCTATCTGGCCTAGGGAGCCATTGCACCCACCCATCCCGGGAGCTTCTGTTTTTGACGAGGTCTCAAAGGACAAGATGTTAGCGGCGGGAGAGGCCATCGGTATCGGAGTCCCTGCCGCGAAGCGCATCCTGGAAGAGATGGTCGGAAGACTTGAGAGCCATGCCGATGCATTGATTGAAGAATTCTTGCAGGGAAGACATGTGCATCCGGCATCACGCGCGCCGTCGGGAATGCAGCAAGGGTCCGAGGCCCAGATGCTTCGGGCAATCCGATACGTAGTAATTGCAACAATGGTTCAGAAATTGCGTTGAATTATTTGACAAATTGCAATTATTTTGGTTAAATCGTTACTAAAAATTGAATCAATAGCATATTCCTGGAGAGAGTTTCTTCTGAGTGATTCGGACAGAGAATCCATTGGGGAGCGTGGTCGGATTTTTAGCCCGAATGCTGCTGAAAGCTGGTCCTTGCTAAGTTATGAGTAAATCAATGCAGTCAAAAATACCTCTTCCGGCTCCCGATACCCAAGAGGGGCGGCATGCTGGTGTGGTGCCATCCTTTGCAATTCAGTGTTTCAGCCCGGTCATCAAATGCTCCGCTGGTGATTTCAAACGTGAGTCATTGTTAGCCTGGAACGGATCTCTCCCATCACAACTGGTTGCGAACGCAATTCGCGAAAGTCTGGTAAAGACACAAGCATGGGTTGGATCAAAGGGGTATGGCAGCGGTATATGTTGCGTGCCAACTCGCGTACGGCTCACTCCAGGTTGGCAGAAAGTCTTAGGACCTTCTGAATTTGCAAAAATGGAGGGATTCGTCAATCGTCTATCATCTGAGGACGAATTTCCTACTTTGAGCGCTTTTCAGGTGCGTTCGACGTTGAAGATCAGCATTGTTAAGACGCTTGAAATCCTGGCCAAGTTTGAGGCGCTTTATTGGAAAAATGAATCGGATAAACAAGGCGATTACGAGTTGCAAAACGTCAGCCAGGCTTGGAGATCCAGTGTCAAGTCTGTACTGCAACAGCAGTGGGTTCAATCCCTTGACGGACAAGATATACGTTTCCCGGGTTTTGTATTTGCCGCACTTGATGATTGGGTGAAGACGTATCTCCACGAGTCTCGACTGCCTAGTATCGCTGTCGCGCAACTTAATGGATTGCTTAAGGCGGATGCAATGACTGTCGAGCAAGAAGTTTTAGCTATTGCTCAAGCAGCCTTAAAGTATATTCGTAAAGGTCCTGAGGATGAGAACAAGGCCAAAAAATGGATAGACTGGTTTGTACAAGTTACACAGGACGGGCTCTACCGTTATCCCGCAGATAAAACAAAGAGAATACTTGATCCTCAGTTGGAGGGGCGGAAGGCCTTTGACACCGTCTTGTATGAATTACACAGTCGCCGCGTAGCAACCCCGCGACTTAGCAATATTCTAGACAAAGCTAAAAGACTGGCTCCATTGTCTATTATTGAGGCGCAAAATAAATTGCGACCCCTTCTCGGCCCGAATTACTCACTGCTCGGCGCGATGGAACTGAGTGATGCAATCGGATTGTCCATTGCATCCTCTAATTCTCAAATTGAATATGTAACTATAGCCGGACGCGAAAATAAAGATGACCGTATTGCGGTCTTGAAAGATAGCGGCGCGCCACCATGGGTGGCAGCCGCCGCCAAGTTCCTGATAGACGAGTGCGTTGAGGTCGGCTGCACTTCTTATGCGCGCGTATCAGGCTATTTGGCTGATGAAGCAAACGTAGAAGTTACTCGTGACCAGTTATTCTCTGCTTTTCGAGCTCTTCCGGGATTCATGGAGCTTGACGTTAAAGATGGCTGGATCTGTATAAATCACGAATCAAAGCGTAAGGTTAATTTTGCTTTGCGCAAGATGTTTGCGCTTAATCCAGAAGGGATTTCCGTAAGTGAATTGATGGATGGAATTACTGTCAATTATGAGAAATACAACAAACAATATGATGGGTATCGACCTGGTTTTCCTGTCCCTCTTCACGTGCTGGAACTGTGGCTCGCTAGCAGGGATTGGCTGAAGCGCAACGAAAAAGGAGACTTTTACAGTGCTCAGACTATCAAGATTGATAGCTGCCTCACGGAAGAGGAAGTTAAATTAGTAGATCTCATGGAAAATAATGGTGGGGTTGTCTTGTATTCCGAGATCGGTGATGCGGGGATAAGTCGCGGGACCATTATATATTCTGCAATCTTCAAGAGTGTATTAAAGGGCGTCTATTGCATCCGTGGGCGAATGGTTGCAGTAAGGGCTTTGCAAAATGCTCTTACTAGGAAGCTAGGGCTTCGGAGGAGGTCTGAAAGAAGGGGTGGTTTGGTGGAGGCTGGGAGCATTAATGAACTGTCACAAGGAGCTTGTGGCAACGAGCTGAAAGCATTGAAGTCGCCAAAGCCATCGTTTAATAAGAAGTCGGATATTAATTCGCCGGTTAGCAAAATCGAGTCATCGACGATTGCGGATGAGATTAGTCCGGGAATGAAGAAAAAATGGCTCGCTCAGAAGAGAAGTTTATTGATCAGGCGCAGGGTGCGGCAGAGAAGTATTTATACTGATAGGATTGAGGAGGTAGAGTCTTGGGAGGACTTGGATTTATCAAGGGAATTTAGCTTTAGCGTCGCCTTGAGTGGAGAGAAGGAGTGGAATGGCACGAGGAAATTCCATATGAATATCCCAGGCTCATTCTCGCTAGAGGGCCATTATGCGCACATGGTAGTGGAGGGGGTTGTTCTGAAAATTCACGCATATGGGAGAACCGCTTATGCTCGGCTTTGTCTTCCAGATGTAGCCAAGTTGAATTTGCCATGGGACTCGCACATGCGTCTGACATTCGATCCAATTGCGCGCACCTTTGATGCTGTTGTTGAAAATGAAGGCGGGGAGAATAATGTCCATGTGACCGACGGGACTACGGAGGAGCACAGCGAATGATTCCACGGAAGCGTGGCAATTCAAGACAGGGTGTTGCCGTCGACAACAGTTGCGGGGGTGCTTCAGCTGACGACGGCCCAGAAACCTCGTCGGAAGGGCGAACGTTGACTGCAAAGCGCCATCATGGCCATGGACCGAAGAGGATCATGAACGGCCGCTACGACCCCAACGTCTTAGAAGGCCTCCGACGCAAGCTGGAGGCGTCAGGGCGTCAGCCGCCCAACCCGAGTTTCAAGCACATCGATTTCCAACCTTCCTGGGGGGCATGGCGCGTGCAGTTGCCAGGGATCTGCGGGTCGGGCATTACCTTCTTCGGCTTCGGTAACTACGGAGGGCCCGAGGCCGCGTTGATTGAGGCCCAGTTTCATCGCGACGAGGCGTATGCCAAGCAGGGGCTTGACCCCTACATGCGAGTGCGGGACCGCTACACCAAGCAGCAGCGTGGGAGCCCTCTGAGCATCCAAGAGATCACCGACCCTCGAAGGAACAATGCCCAGTACATCGTGGGCAGCTGGATGGTTACGGTGGGTGGCAAAGCTCGCCAAGTCAAAGTGAAGCGGGTGTTCGGTCGTCTGCGCACCAGGGAAGAGGCTTGGGAGATTGTGGAGTTGGCCGTTAGGGACGGAATGGCCGCCGAGGCGGATCGTCAGCGTCTGGAGAACGAGCAGCCAAGCCAGTGAGCCTGGCGCCGGCACGCTGGGTCCGGCGTGCGTGGATGCGCTCTGCAATGTGAGTGAGGCCCGTCCAGCTGTATCGGGAGGTCCCTGGGTATGCGCGCCGGCGCCGTAGCTGGCGCTGGACGGCGACTAGACGACATGCAAGGTCGCGGAATACATACGCTTGTTGGCGAGGTGGGCAAGGTTGGGAAGAGTCCGTGGCGCAGCAATGAAAAAGCCCCGGGGCCATGACCTCGGGGCTTTTGCTTCACTTGAGTCGAGGGGTGTTAGGCGCCGATCGACAAAGAAGACGGCTCCTGCGGGAGATCAATGGTCGTACGGCGCATTTCCTCCAGCGAAACCACATGCACGCGTTGCCAGTTGCGCTGATACGTGAGCGCAGGGTCCGTGCTGACAATCCGAGCGGTGTTGCGGACCGCGTTCACGGCCTCGTCCTCGCTTGCGTACGTGGCCACCACGACGAGGCCCGGGTGCTTGGCCAACCTGTTGCGCAGAGTGGTTGCCCCCGTCCCGATCAGGTCGACATGAAAAATGCTGTCGAGGGGAAGTGTGGTGTGGCGCACCCGACGAGACTTCCCCAGAGCGCTCAGTGTGGTGAGCGGCGGAGGTGCAAGCCTTGGTTCACCAAAGGCGGGGCGTTCATTGAACTCGCGGGCAGGTTCGGACGACTGGTCAAACACGAGCACTCTGTCGCTGTCCTTGAAGCTCATGTGCTGTATGTCGATGAGCGACGCTTGTCCAACGTCCACGATGAACCCGCCCTTACGGTCCACGACGTGCGCGGCGAGCAGCGTTTTTCCGCTGCCGGGAGGGCCGATGAGGGCGACAATCTCCAGAGCACCAGGGCGGATACTGCTCAAGGCCTCGTCGACGAGCCGGAAGGCCTGGCGCTGCCAGCTTTTGTCAAAGCGTGGAGGGAGCTTGCCCGGAAACCGAGAGCCTCGCTTGATAGCCTCGGACTGCAGGAGCTTAACTGCGTCTTGGTGGTGCCAGCCGCGAATGTCAGGATCAGAGGCACGCTTTCGTAAGTCGTAGTAGCTGGCAGAGCCAAGCAGCCGCGACGCGAGCTCCAGGCACTCATCGTGTGAGGCATCGGGACGGAGCTGGTTGTTGATGTTGCGCGCGAGGCGCGAGATTTGGACGCTGCTGACGAAAGCCTCGCCATCGCGAAAGTGAAACTCCATTTCGTACTCCAGTTGACCGGGTCTGAAGTCGTGGACGCATACAACAACCCGGTGATCCAGAGATCGAAAGGGAAGATGAAGTTGGTGCAAAAAAGGCCTTGCCTAGTCGGCCCCCCGATTGCGTCCGGAGGTGGCGGGGAGGATTCTAGGGGGTACGGCCCAGTCTGACAAGTGATGGACGATGAAAAGAAAAAGCCCCACGCATGCTCAAGAGAGCAGGCGTGGGGCTTTGGTGGGGTGCCGAGATCAGGAGGAGTGGGTGTCTTCCGAACCAGCAAGCGCGGGGAGGCTCTCCAAGATGTCAGGGAGCCGTGAGGTCACGGAAGCCCCCGCCATGTCGTCCAAGAAGTGGTGGCCTTCAACCGAGAGGTACTCGTCTCGCCAAGGTTCGAATTCGCAGTCGAGCACCGATTTCGCGTGCTCCTCACTGGGCATGGACTCCGCCCAGATGACGTAGGTCGAGCAGCCGGCGTCGTGGGTATGCGTGACGGTGTAAGGCTTGAGCCCGTCAAGCTGCTGAGCTTCCTGCAGCATGGCCAGCGCTTGCGTGCGGAGCTGCAGGGCCTTTGTGGACTTCGGGTCGGTGCATGTCATCGTAATTTCCTTGAGAAATGCGGAAGGCTCCGGCCCAGTGGGCATCAGGTGCCCTCCATGGGTTTCAATACCCCCGTGCCACAAACGGCACGGGAGGCGATGGTTGCGCGACTACTCGCAGTCTTTCAGGGGGTGGATGTACGTCGCCCAACGTTCCCCGGATGGGAGCGCGGATGCGATATCCACCACCTTCGACATGGCGGAGAGATGCTCAATAAAGCTATCCGAGAGGATGGCGCTATGGAGGTACATGAGATCCGCGAGAGTGCACGTGCCATGCACTTCGGCGATGCCTGATAGTGTCTCAACGCTGTTGAGCAGTTCGACCATGAACTGGCCTGCTAGCTCCGCGCAGATAACCGCTTTACAGGCGGCGAGCTCTGCCGCACGGAGCGGCTGTGCATCCGCATTTCCGCTGGGAACGAGGCAGCCATGGACGCCTGAAACCATGCCGGTGGCAAGGGATAAGTTGTCGCAGGCGCCCATCATCTCGCGGTCTCCTGTCGCTTGAAAACCCGCGTTGAGGGTCGCCTGAGCTTGCAACAGGTCGATGAGCACACCATTCGCCAGCCGGAGAACGCCCTTGTAAATCGACGCGTTGTAGACAGCTTTGGCGCACAAGTAGTGCTGCACGAGGGCGGCCGGTATCTCCTCATAGGCCAACTGGCCTGAGCATTCGGAGTGAGCAACAAGATCGTCTCCCGAGGTTCCGGAATCTTCTTCTTCAAGCATGGTGCCGTCTTCCAGGAAGACCGAGATCTCGAAGTCATCGAGGACTGCGATACCCTGGTTCTCATGGAACTCGGTCAGCACCGCCGCAGCAATCGCTGAGGACTCCTGCTTAGTCATAGCCAGAGGAGCGACGGCGCGTGCAAGGCGGAGCTCAATCAGGTAGATGCCGGGAAGACCTTCATCGTCCGCATCAGACGCGTTCCCTTGGACGACGACGAAGCAGTTGAGCCTGTCTCCATCGAGGTGCGCGGGCACAACCGGCGCCCGTGTATCTGGATTGATCTGGGCTGCGAGCTCCTTCAGCTGCAGGAACACGACTGCTGCCAGCGTGCCCCAGGTCTGTCCTTTGCTGTCGGTGGCCGTAGCTTCCACCAGGGCCCCTGTCGCAGGGTCGAAGCGCACTGTGAAATTGAGGGTGCAGCGCGGGGCGGGCCCGTCATCCTCCATCTCGGTTTCGACGTAGACCTTGCGGGTCCGCTCGTAGCCGGGGGTGGTGTATTCCCAGCCTGCGACATCGGCAACCTCAACTCCGTTGCCGAAGTAGTAGTTCTCGAATGCGCGGTCTGCGGCGGTAGCCTGGTAAACGGTGCTTTCCATTCTCTTTTCTCCTGTAGACAAAAAGACGGGCACCTACCCAGAGGGCTGATGCGCCCGTCATGGGTTATCCCCAGCCGTCCGAGGACGGGAGGGGGCTGGGTTGACATTGAAAGGAACAGGTGCAGTGGGTGCGAGGCCGTTGGCCGACGACGCAATCCACCTGGGGCTCGATCAGCTCGCCAAGGACCAGACGCCCCGCGCCAACGGTGCAAAGCAGGTCTGGTTTTGGTTCAGCGTCTGACGAACTTTTGCTTGCCAATGGGGGTTGGCCGAGAGACGCTCAGGAGCATTCTTGGCCACGACCGCATAGATTTCGGACAGGGTTGCTTTGCCGCCAAGACTCACCAGTACCGTTCGCACCAGTGCCTTCCAAGTTGACGTCAGCCGAGCCGCTTGCTGCTTGGCCATGCTTGCCAGGTCGGAAAGGAACGAGGTGATCACTTCAGGGCGGCGCCAAAGAAGGATGTACTCGTGTGTCAATCTGGGCAGCATCATGCCGCGATAGGTACGCGTGTCCGACATGACGTTGTGCTGCTGCTTGATCAGCACGGCCGCCAACTCCTGCGATGGCATTCGCGCAATGGCTTCCGCCTGGTAGGAAACATAGGCGCCGTTCTTACGCTTGTCGCCAACAATCGTCCCGTAGTAGCCGCCAGGTTTCGTCGCGTCGCGCTGGTTAAGGAGCGCGATGTGAAGCTTCTCGTGGAAGTCTGCTTCGCTGGTGCAGCGGGAAAGATCGTCAGGATGAGGGGAGCCCCACACCTCACCGGAATAGATCACCATGTCCCCGTAGGGTGGGTGTGAGAGGCAGAGATCAGCATGCTTGCCAACGGCATCCAGGATGCTGTCTCGAAGTACGTTGTGCCCGCTGTGTAGATCAAGGCCGTAGGCCTCGATGCTCAGTTCCCTTGCAACCTCGATGGAGGTTCCAGAGCCGCACATGGGATCTACGAAGACTGCTGGGCGCAGCTGCTCAAAAATCGTTTTGTAGACGTACCCAGAGCAATTGCCGCGCCACTTGGCATTACCCCAAGGGCCGCGCTGGGGAAAAGAAAGAACACTCATCAAGAACTCCTGTGAAGAGGACCGAAGAGCGAAACCCCTGAGGACTTCGCATCCCCGGTGGGTTTTAGGAAAGCACCAGAAGGTGCGGATTTGCTGGTTGCCAAGGCACGGCCAGCTGCCGTATCAGCCCAAGGCGTTACGCCGAGGAGTTGAATGCTTTCCAAAGCACCAGGCCTGCGCGGGCGTTGATGCTTTGGAAAGCCCTCCTGCCCTTGCGGTCAGGAGGGAAGTGCTTCTGGGGCCTCCCAGAAGATGTAGTGGTTGTTCAGCGCCAGCGCCTCTGGCGAAGAGGCTGAGATTCACCCAGTTCTCCAGGCCTTGCCCCGGCGCCGACAAGCTGTGGAGCTGGGCTGATTGCGCGCTGAAGGCTCGGCCGTGTCTCCTGGCCCGGTGGGGCCAGGGACAAGGCTTAGAGCTGGTGCAGCGCGCCGATCAGGTCAAAGCGCTGCAGCGCATCAAGCAGGCCACGAGGCACGAATGCCCAGACCGTTGTGCGTCCCAGCTCGACGTGTTCGCGATCAGGCACCGCGAACTGCACGCCTGGGTAGGCGATGGCGAGCTTTGGAAAGGCTCTCAGGATCTGGCTGGACTTCTCCTCCTGCAAAGGGAGGCTCAAGTACCAGGGATCCTGTGGGTCAACCTTGCCTCTCTCGCTTTCGACTGTGGCGAAGGGAACCTCGAACAGGATGCCCCAAACACCGTCCTTGCGAACGATGGACGAGACGTTCCAGGGCATTTGCGCCTGCAGGCTCCGGAGAAGAGCGGGATCGCTCTGGAGTCTGGGAAATGCAGGACGCTTTTCAGGGTCCGGTGCATTGAGCAATCCGCAGCGGTCCGTCAGGCGTAGGCTGATCCTCCATTTCGTCCACCCCCGGGCTTCCGACTCACGAACGCGAACTAAGGGATCGAGGAGGTAGTGCACTCCCTCAATGCCGTAGGTCCGTTCCATGTCTTCCGTCCTGGGTTTGACGAACTCCACGCAGCAGTCGCCCAGGCCATGGCCTGTGTCCTGATTGTGGAATTGCCGACCTGTGATGCTTCCTCCGCAGCAACAGCAAACCAAGCCGCGAACGGGCTTCACGATGTCCGGGTGAACTGTGCTGACGCACATGAGCGAATCAATTTCCATGGCGAGTTCCTTTGAATTGGTTCTCATCCAGGGATGTGCTGGGCCGAGGCCGCGTTGGCAGCGGCGAGCACCTTCTGCGCCAAATCGTCGCGGCTCATGTTGAACCGGTCCTCAAACTCCCAATACTGGTGGCCTGTGCGCGCGAAGATGGTGGTTATGTCGCCGCAGGAATGCTCCATGAAGCGGAAGCTCTCGACGCCCTGGTGCGTTTCCCACCGGAGAGGGGGCAAGCACTCGAAGGCTTCGTGGAAGCGTTCTTCGGTGATGAGCCTGGGCTCTGTCACGTAGCTGTCGTCCTGCATTCTGCTGAACGTGTCCCTTTCGGTCACCAGCAGTTCAGTCTTCATGCGCGAGCTGAGTTCTTCCTTGGTCATCCTGCTGTAGCGACCGATTACGCGGCCATCCTCCAGCGTGACCAGATCATCCGCCAAGTGCGGATGCGGGTCGCTGGCGCTGGCGGGAACGTAGAGCACCTGGTGGGTGGTTGCGATAGTGATGTTGGTGTCCATGGTCTTTCTCCTATGTGAAAAACCGGGTACACATCGCCCACGCTGGGGATGCGGTCCCCGGTGGGATTGAGATGCCCAGGCCGGGGAGGCTTGGGCGGTAGTAGCTGCGTTGCCGAAGGCGCGGGCAGCTGCCGCATCAGTCCATCAGCGCTAAGCGGAAGGTTTGAATTCGTTTGCGTGAGCACCTTGTTGCCAAGAGGCTGAAGGTGCTTTCAAGCTGTGCGGGGTTCAACTGGCCTTTTTGCTCAGCTGAGCCTTCAGGTTGTCCCGCGCCAGATAACTGGCCCTGTAAGGTTCCTGCGTACCCTAAGTCGGTTCTGCAGCTTCTCTTGGCCAGGGTCAGTTGTCGTTGGCCTGGTCCATGCGTTCACGCATTTCACTCATGAACTTGTGCGGCTCTTCGAGGCCGTAGCGGGCCATGCTCACCGCAATGTCCTCAAGGGAGAGCTGACCATTCTCGATGCGTCGGAGCATGAATTCGGCGAGGTCTTCTTTGGGGATTGGGTCGGGCATCTGTACCGCTTGGGCTTCCCATCCGTCGACTTCCGCGAGCGATGAATGGGTCAACATACCGTTGCCGGCAGCGTGATCGCAGAGTGCGTGAAGGAACTCGGCCAACCGCTCTGGCGATTCCCCGTTGAGGCAGTAGTCAACGTCCAAGATCAATCGCATGTGGATGCGCTGTTCTGCATCATCCGAGAGGCAGGGGGCGGGGTTGCTGGCGCTGGCCGGAGCGTTGAGCACCTCGGTACTCGAAACGTTGTTCTTGGTGTCCATGGTCTTCCTTCTGTATGAAAAACCGGGTACACATCGCCCACGCTGGGGATGCGGTCCCCGGTGGGATTGAGATGCCCAAGCCGGGAGGCTTGGTCTTTAGTAGCTGCATTGCCGAAGGCGCGGGCAGCCGCCGCATCAGTCCACTTGCGTTGAAGCGGGTTGCCTTAGTCCGATGCTGCCCAGCGGCAGTGATGAAGGGAACTGACTGCCTTTTTGCGCAGAAGCAGCAGCAAAGTTCTCAGGTAGCGCGAACCGAGCATGGCTATGACGCCGCCAGGTGAGCGCAGTTTTGATAAGCGGACCCGTTCCACTTCTGCAGAAGCATCATGGAAGGGTTATCTACACTCCTTGCGGCTTCCCGAAGAGCGTCAGCATCATCTGTGGCTCCGATCATCACCCATCCGAAGACGGAGGGGTGCCGGTAGCTCTTGAGACCTCTGGCCGCAAGCGGTAAGGAGGTCAGTAGCAGCGCATAGCGGCTGCTGTTCACACTTTTCATAGTGGCTCCAGAAAAAGCCCGGAACCACCTCCCCTGCGGGAAGCTGTCCCGCGCGGGTTTGTTGAACATCCGGCGACGCCGAACGTGAAAATTGCTGGTTTCTGCTCCTCAGCTTGGAGAACTACGACAGGCAAATCCTGTGCGAAAGATGCGGAGATTCTAGCGCATGCTCGGCCCCCTCAAGAGGGCGAGTAACAGAGGTCGTTTACCCGACCAGCAAACTGAGGTCCACACCAACAATTGAACAATACTGGGACATTCCTAGCAATTAAGATACAATTAGAATTGACAATTAATTGATCTTTTATTTGATGGGAGTTGTACTAAACCTATGACGAAGGCAATCCTGTTCCTCAGCCTGTCAGCGGCGTGGTCGATGGTATGGCTCCTGTGGGACTGCTCTGAGAGCTGCCAACTGACGACGGTAGACCTTCTTATACGGTGGAGCAGCTCACTTGCAGCGTTCTTGCTGCTTGCTTGGATTTCAACTTTGCGGAACCGGAGGCGTGGATGAGTTCGGATATGACAGAGGATGTTTTCGCGGACACACAATACGGCAAGCTGGCGCTGGAGAAGCTGGCGCCGGTGCCCGGAAATTTCCGGCTTTTCGAGGCGGGTTGGTTGGGCAAGCGGCCCGAGGATTGGCGCGTGATGTGCGTCAAGGGAGCGGAGTTCAGGGTGGCCAAGGCAGGCCCGCGCAAAGGCACATTGAGCATCATGGTGAAGGGCACGGAGCGAAGCGTCTGCCTCACCAGGGAAGAGATCGCCGCTGCAGGCGCGGACAATACCGCATGACCAGTTCCACTATCCGCCCCAACCATCGGCGAGCAGCCTCCGCCTTCCTGGATGCCCTGGAGGGGCCTTTCCGGCGTCAGCAGTTGGCTCAGGCCATCTACCCTCACACGACTCCCCGGTCGCGCGACCGAGCCGACCAGATTGCCCAGTCGCTCATGGTCGAGATGGCCAAGTCGGGTGCTATTCAGCGCCACGCTCACCTTCACTGGGTCAAGGTGGCCACGAAGAGGATCTTGCGCAGCGGGCGGGAAGTGCCCGAGTTGCAGGGTCCGGTTCCCCCGCTTTCACTGGACACCCGTTGCCCGCAGAAGTGGGCTGCCGTTGACATGGAGACCGGGGAAGTCTTGGTGGGAACAGCGCAAGGGTGGCGGCGTGCGACACGCGCCCAACAGGCCGAAGTCGCTGCCTGCATGGATACAGCTTGAGGAGGGAAGTCAAAATGATCTGCACCATGCCCGAGTGGGCCAAGGACGTGAAGCTAGGCGACTACCTTACTGTTCAGGGGGAGTACCTGTCTCGCGGTGGAGAACAGGGGCAGGTGGTGCTGGTTAACGAGGAGGGCGCGGGCATCGACTTCTTTTGCGATGTGAATGGGAATCCCAAGGGGCTACCCAGCATTGAGTTTTGGGAGTGGGGCGAGATCATCCCGGTGTGATGAATGCGGTGCGTTCGTACTGTCCTATGGTGAGGGCGACCCTGTGCTCCATCAGAGGAACCGTGCTGATTTGGCTGGACTAGACCCTCGCCTCGATTCACGCTGCGGCTCGTAGCGCATGAATTCTGTTTCGTGGAGTGCCGTTCGTAGCGATTGCCCAGCGCCAGCACCTCATTGGGCCTTCCAATGGCCATAGCTTGCAGATGCGCTCGTGCCAGCAGCCCGGGTAGAAGCGTTATTGCAAACTGTTGTA
This sequence comes from uncultured Comamonas sp., assembly GCA_963520865.1. Classification (GTDB taxonomy): domain Bacteria; phylum Pseudomonadota; class Gammaproteobacteria; order Burkholderiales; family Burkholderiaceae_C; genus Comamonas. The sequence continues at coordinate 3,251 of CAUQST010000042.1, read as the reverse complement.
ACCGTGATCAATATGACTTCCTCAACCACCAGGAGGAGTCAGCATGTCCATTCGGATCGCGGAAGATCGAGTCATATACGACGACGACAATATTCTCGAAATTTGCGCCATTGACATCGGGGCGTCAGAAATCAATCCACGCATCGGGGGGCGTAAACGGGTTGTCGTACACGCGGATACCCTGCGTTTGGATTCGCCAATCATTGCTCCGGGCGCTACCGTCACGCTCATTGCGCGAAAGGCCTTTGGAGGGTCGCAGGCCACCGTAAATGTGTCGGGCATCGACGGCGTAGACGCGCCGCAGGTTCGGCCTCCTACGCCTATTGACGGCGCTGCTCCGCCTCAGGATGGCAAGGACGGAGGCAGCGGCGGGAATGCGGGCAGTATTGAAGTTCTCTTCAAGGATCTCTATGGGCCGTTGGAGCTCATCGCGGTAGGCGGGCGGGGAGGATTGGCGCAGCCTGGAGCAAACGGCGCTAATGGGAAGAGGGGCTATCCGGACAATTTGGAGGGCAAGCCCGGTGGCCCAGGCGGTGATGCAGGGCCGCCTGGCCGTGCTGGTCGCCCTGGCGCAGCTGGAAGCGGCGGGCTCATCAGGACGTTTGTGGACAGCGGATCGGAGCAGCTGAGTTTTTCGTTCGTGGGCGGTGCGGCGGCACCTGCTGCTATGCATGGGAGCCCAGGCACACCCGGTGAGGGAGGGGTGGGGGGCACGCGGTGGAGGTGCTTTCCCCAGGATAGGGGTCCAAAAATCACTGTTCCACTGCAATTTGGAGGCAGGGACAGGTGTTTTTCTGACGGGAAGCATCCCGACGGTCAGCGCGGCAGACCCGCCTCGCCAATCTCCGACGCTGCGGCCGAGGGAAGCGCAGGGCAGAACGGCTCAGCGGCGCCAGGGGATGTCTTCCGCCATGGCCTCTCCATCCCACTGCGGGGCGTCAAGCTGCTGGGCATCGACGCCGACCTTCAACACCTGCGCGGCAACGAGGACGAGGCCGCAGCCATTGCGGCCTGGCTGTTTGCCATATCCAACTCGGCGGGCGACGGCCAGATGCAGGAGATCCGGCTGCGGCTCTCGGCGACACTGGCGCGGATATCTGCCGGCATGCCGCCTGTAGGCATCCAGGGCGTCTATTGCTCGCTCCGCCCGATCGACTTCCACATAAACAACCTGCGCGGCATGCTGGAAAGCCGTGCTCGCGCTCGCTTCTACGTCGCCGAGCTGCGCGATGAGCACGTTCAGGTTGAGACCGTCCGCCTTGCCGCTCAAAAGGTGATCAGTAATGCATTGGAGGTGGCAACCCTCGGCAAGGCGCGTCTGGGGGAGGTTAATGCGAGGCTGCAAGACGTTTCAAAGCAATTGGATGCGATTGCATCCACTTACTGGGAGGTGTGGCAGCAGGTTCAGAAGGCGGATGAGCAATTCAAGGATGCAGTGGCACGGAAGAACCCGTGTGCGAGCTTCCTGAACACCGTCATCGCAGTTTCCATGGTGGTGGTGACTGTCGCGTCAGGCGGGGCCACTGCTGCCTCCATCGTTGCCGGTGGCGCCGAGGCCTTCCAGTGGCTCAGCAAGGACGCTCAGACCAAGAAGGAGTACGGAGCGATCATCGACTCGTCGAACAAGTTCAAGACGCGCCTGGAGGGCTATGCCAAGGACGCTAAGGGTGTCGCGACGGCGGCTGAGAAGTTGAAGGAGTTCCTTGGTGGGGACGAATTGGAACCACCATCTGACCAGGTCCGCATCAGCATGTCCCGGGAGGACTTCAACCGAATGATCGAGCCCTACAAAGGTATGGCCGAGGCAGAACGGCTTCGCGCGCTCATGGACAAGTTCTTCTCGATGACTGAGACGCGCAATAGCCTCCTCATCGAAAACACGCAACTGATCGTGGAGCTCGCCACCATCCGGGCTGCGATTGCGACTGCCCAGCGCCAGCGTGATGATTTCGAGAGGGCTGATGGGAGCGCGCTTCTCACGCAGATCGGCGACGTGTACGAGGCCGCTCTATGGGCGGACCTGGAGTTCGGCAAGCGCCATCTCGTGGCACTTGCCGAGGCAAATTCCGCGTTCGAGTACGAGTGGATTGCTCCCCGATTCGTGGACCTTTCAAGCACACGGGGCGAACACATCGAGAAGGAGTACGACCGCATGCTTGGGGATCGACGGCTGATCCCCGTCGATAGCAGGCTCGCGTCGGTGTGCGAGTTCCGCATCAGTGGGACCAGCCACAAGGAGGTGTTCGATCAGTTGAAAGGCGACAAGGCCTATGTATCCCTGATGCCAGGTCACGTTGCTGGCGCTCAGAGGAGCCGATGGGACGAACGCTCGACCTCGCTGGGAATCCAACTGGTCTTTAACAGCGAGTACCTGACCGACAAGGTGGTGGAGACGCCTGCAATGCTGACAAGCATGGGCGTCTCTTGGTTCAAATCGGAGGCTGGGCAGATGTTCTCCTTGAAGGTTCCCAAGCGCAGCGCCGTGAGCACCGCGCGCACAGCTCTGAACATGGATCTCGTCCAAGAGGAGCGCAACTTCATGGATGCCCGAACCGACATCGTGGAGGTCTCGCCTTTCGGCGTCTGGGCCCTACAGCTGCCGGGGATCTCGGCGCACCTTCAGCACCTGCAGGAGATCCGGTTCGTCTTTGTGGGCACGGCACGGCACTCTCCTGACATGCGGGTGGCAATTCGTCGGTACGGGGATGCGCTGCTTGAGAACCACATCAGCGCGGCGCAGACGGCGAAGGTCAACGCTGGAACAGGCGGCACAGCGCCCCTCCCGTTGCTTCCATTCGACGTGGATGCAGAGGATGCGTTCTACGCGAGTCCCGCTGGCCTCGGCGTACGAGAGGCGGTGAAGATGCGCCTGGTGGAGGATGCCGTATTTAGTGCGCGGTATCCGGCAGTGTGACCTGGTAGAAAGTTTCCCCGAGAAGCACTCTCCGCGCGTGCTTTTCGGGGTAGTTTGAAAGGTGCCTGGCCGTATCCTGGGCTACTTTCTGCTGTGGAAACCTTATGGCCAATCAACCCATCGCGACATCCAGCGCTCGGAAGGGATCGTTCACGGTGCCGGACCCTGCTTCGCGCGTCTCCGCAGGGATGTACACAGAGGTTCGCGCGTGGCTCCTCGCCAATGATCCGGACGCACAGCGCCTGCTGGACTGGTCTGCTGCAACGCAGACAGCGCCAGCGACCTCTGTCGATTACAACGAAAAGCTTAACCACGATGTCACATCTTGCTACACAAT
>CAUQST010000041.1:0-33111 GCA_963520865.1 uncultured Comamonas sp. | reverse complement strand
TTTTCTTGGCATCCCGGAATGCCTCACCCCCGTATTCAGCCCCAGGGTTGGACTTAGCGAGGCCTTTCCCGGATCGCGCTTGTTGGTCCCATCCGGGCAAGCGCAGCAGCAGTAGAGCGTTCGACAGCCTTTTGTATCCCGCTACTGCCCGCGGTGCACTGGTTTTAGCCAGCCGTGCTTGCTGCAAGAACTGGGGCGCTGGCTCGATCACTTGGCACCCACCGCAGCGGGTTATTGCTGCGACGGAATGAATAGTAGTGCCACTTCTTGATATTTGCAACAGTGCCACTTCTAAAATAGTTGAAAATATTAATTTGATAGCGCCTCGGTTAGGAGTGGCGCTATCTTTTGATGTGGCAATTCAGGGTTGCGCAACGCACGGTTGCGCTGTTGAAAGTTGCTGTTGCAGCACTTGAGGCACTGTGCAATACTGTACAAAAAACCAGTACCGCTAATGAATACCGACTCAAACAAGCTGCTCGGAAGTCGTCTCAAGAAGGCGCGCGTTTCCGCAAAGCTATCTCAAGATTTCGCTGCCCATACTCTGGGTGTTACTCGTCAGGCCGTGTCGAAATGGGAGACGGGCGCGAGTTGTCCCACAGCGCGGCAACTTGGGGAGCTGGCAATGATGTATTGCGCATGCGCTCACTCATTGCTGTTCGGGGAACCGTACCGGCAAGTTGTACTGAAGGACTTTATGAATAGCAGGTGCAGGTCCGTGGAATCACAGAAGGAGAAAGTGAATGGATGCGAAAGAGTTGCTAAGTCAGATTGAAGCGTACAAAGCAGAGTTGCCGCGTGTGCGATATGTGCCAGAGGTTTATGCGGCAATGGTGGCTACGTTTGCCAACAACTTGAGTGCGGAGCAACTTGCCGAGATGGTCGCCTTGGGAGCGTTGATTAAAAACCGCTGCAGCGTCTGGGTACCCGTTTACAAGCTGGATCAGCTACCAGATCACATTCTTGAAAAAGGTCGTGCAGTGACTTGAGGCACCTCAGTGCTCAGCGCTTTCGGTTTTTTTGCGGCTGACCTTTGGTGTTGCTGCTCCAGGTTGGAGCAACGAAGCACTTGAGTATGGGTTGGCCGCAGCCTTTTCAGGCCGCTCTTGGTTGTGCAGCTTATAGGCAGCTTGCATCAACTCGGCCTGAAGTTCTGGTGACATTGCCCTGAGCATTAGCACCAGTTGCGCTTCGTTTTTGTTGAGGTCTGTGATGTTTAGCGCTGGAGCAGTAGAGCCAGACAGCTCTCCATACTGCAATGCTTGCTTTGCCAAGCGAGGGCTGAATTCGGAAATTTTGACGCCAAGGCCCATTGCAAACCCGGCAGCAGCTTTGAGGCTTAGCGGCGTGTCGCCTCGCAAGAACTGGCCGACCGCACTTTGGCTGCCTACATCGTATTGCTCGCCAAAAATAGTTTGACTTGCGTGCGGCAGACGATCCCATAGGGCGGATAGGAGAGCAGCTTCTTCGCGGTGCTCTTCAGTGACGATGGCTTTCTTACTACTCATGACTCTCTGACAGTAGTGGAACTTCTATAAATCACAAAGAAGCGGCACTGTTGACCATAATAAGAAGCGCAGCTACTATATGGCATGGCCAACATTAAAGAAATCCGGACTGCTTTGCATCTCACCCAGCAAGCCTTGGCTGATGGAATTGGATGTACACAAACAAACATTGGGCACTACGAGCGGGGACAGACGGTTCCACCTCCAATGGCGCGTCGTCTGATTGGGTTTGCGGGCGCTCATGGCCTGCTGCTGACCTTTGATCACATCTACTCCGACAAGCCCCTTCCTGAACGGACGAATCCGCCCACCCATGGCCAAGAGGTGACCCATGGCTGAGCAGCGATACCGCTTTGGCGGCCCCATTCCTGAGTCAGTGCAGCGGCTGAAGAGGCGGCGAGAGTGGCGCAGCTCGAGCTTGTACGCCACGGTGAAGCGCGGTCGCTCCAGAGCTACCGCTAGCTCTGTATCCGCGAGCGTCGCTCCAGTTCCTTGTCCACCCGTTGAATGCCCTCGAGAAGCATGAAGTACGCATCCTCGAACGCGCTTGCAACAACGCCCGGTGTGAATTCGCTGTGCTCTGGTTCCACCTTTGATAGCAGCGCAGCTGCAAGTGTCGCGGTTGGTCCTATCAATTCCTTTTCCATTTCGATTTTCATGTCCGCTCTCCTTGGTGCTGGTTGTGTAGGAGCTTCCAGCATAGCCCAGGGCAGGGCGGACACCCTTTCCCATTCCTCCCTCAACAAGACCTCCAAGAAGGAAGCCTGACCTATGTACGCCGACCCCACCCACATCCGCAAGAACAGAGTGAACCTTTCGCTCAACGACACAGAGGCGCGTCTTGCTGAGGCCATGGCTGAGTTCAACGGCATGCAGACGTCGGTGTTTCTGCGTGAGTTGGTTTTGGAAAGTTTGGCGCGTATGCATGGCTCTGATTGTGCGCAGGCAGCTACAGAAATGCGAGCTACGAACCAGTGACACAGGCGTATCTATTGAGCAACTTATGCGTAACGCGGAAATGAACACCTGTGTCTTCACCACCCCCACAGAACAAGCAGGGACTCGATTTCTCGGATCGAGAGGCTGCTCAACTCGATGCCTATGCGCAATCGCATGGGCTGACCCGACAACAAGCGGCCACGCAGCTGGCCCAGCAAAGCTTGGCGGTGCGCTATCGGATCAAACCGAAGCAAAGCCAGGTTCTGCCATTTCGGAGGCGCTGATGCTCTCTCAAGAACTTATGCGTAACGCAAAAGCGTCTTCAACTTTTACAAGGGGTGCGGCATGAGCAATGCAAAGCTTCCATGGTTCCGTGCGTACACGCGCATGGTGGATGACGACAAGCTCAAGCTGCTGGCCTTTGAAGACCGTTGGCACTTTGTGGCGCTGCTTTGCCTGAAGGGCGAGGGGCTGCTGGACAAGGGTGATGCCCCCGGCCTGTTGATGCGCAAGGTAGCGGTCAAGCTGGGATTGGACGTTCGCTCGCTGGAAGAGGTGGCGCGCCGCCTGGCTGAGGTTGGCCTGATTGACCAAGCAACCCTGCAGCCAGAGAAGTGGGATGGCCTGCAGATGCGCAGTGACAGCGACACCACAGCAGCGGATCGCAAGAAGCGTCAGCGCGCACGTGAGAAGGCCGCGAAACCCGCGTCCAGCAACGATGTCACGGGCGACGGCGTACCCGTCACGGATGCGTCACGCGTGACGGGTACGGATGTCACGCGTACAGATATAGATACAGATATAGATAAAGAAACCAAAGTAGAAAAGACAGAGGTAGAACTAGATTCTGTTGGTGGCCCTGCGGTGCCACCGAGCACAGCGTCAACACCGACAAGTGCCTCTGCAATCCCAAAAGCCAAGCGTTTGGCGGCCGACTGGGTACTGCCCAAGAAATGGGGTGAGTGGGCATTGTCTGAGCGACCAGAGCTCACGGCAGACGACGTGCGCAAGCAGGCCGACATGTTCCGTGACCACTGGGTGGCCAAGTCTGGCAAGGATGCCTCCAAGCTGGACTGGAATGCGACATGGCGCAACTGGATCCGCCGTGCCAACGTTGGCAAGCCTTCGGGTGCTGCGTCAGTTGGGCCGAACAAGCAGGAGGCTCTGGAGATGCGCAACCGGGGCGTTGGTGCAGCCTGGGCAGCGCAAGGAGGTGTCCATGCAGCAGCATGAACGTGGCACATTTGCCGATCTGCTCACCGATGTGATGGCCTATTACGGCAAGGACGTGTCCGAGTTCTTGCTCGGCGTGTGGTGGAGCGCTTGCGAATCGTTCGACATGACTCAGGTGTCCAAAGCGATTCAAAAGCACGCGTGCGATCCTGAACGCGGTCAGTTCGCCCCCAAGGTGGCTGATGTGGTCCGAGTTCTGCAGGGCACCAGCACCGACCGTGCTGCCTTGGCGTGGGGCAAGGTGCTGGAGGCCATGAGTGCTGTTGGTGCCTACACCGACGTAGTTTTTGATGACCCGGCAATACACGCAGTGATCGAAGACCTGGGCGGCTGGCCCAAGGTGTGCCGCACTGAGCAGGCTGAGCTTTCCTACGTTCAGCACCGTTTTCAGGTGGCACACAAGGCCTACACCGAGCGCGGCCAGTTCGATTACCAGCGCCGATTGGCTGGCGACAGATCACCGGACCACGAATACAGCAGCCGCGGCATTCCGCTGCCTCGCCCCGCCTTGGTGGGCAACCGTGAGTCAGCTATTGCGGTGCTGAAGAATGGTGCCGTGGCTGGCAAGACGCTGATCACATCGCTACCAAAGCAGGCCATGCAGTTGCTTGCCAGCTCCACCACGGGACAGGAGCAGCGCGCATGAATGCACTGATGAACACCGGTGTAGCGCTGACCATGAGCAAGCACCAGTTGGCGCAGAAGGTGTTGAGTATCACGCTGCCATGGCCGCCCAAAGAGCTGAGCCCTAATGCGCGCCTGCACTGGAGCAAGCTGGCTAGTGCCAAAAGGGCATACCGCCATGTGTGCGCAGTACAGGCCAAAGTGCAGGGCGTAAAGCGCATTCCAGCAGGCAAGCTGCACGTTTCGTTGACGTTCTATGCGCCAACACGCCGAGCTTTCGACCTGGACAACGCTCTGGCCCGCATGAAGTCCGGTTTGGACGGCCTAGCTGATGTGCTGGGTGTAGATGACCGTCATTGGAGCCTGAGCATTGCCCGCGCTGAAGAACTTGGCGGCATGGTCAAGGTTGAGGTGCGCCATGTCTGAGTCGCGCATTCCTCAAGGTGGCCTGCGCAAGCCAAGCTCCAAATACCCAATCAGCAGTGCCACATCCATGCGCCAGCACATCGACCGCATGAAAGACGGGCGCTACCGCGCGTGGAACTCCAAAGAAAACCGCTGCTGCAGGCCTGTGCAAATTGGCGTGGCGCTGATATGTGTGGTGGATGACTTTGGTGCGCTGCAGGTGGTGGAGCAGGAGGGCTATCCATGGCACTGAGCACTAAGCCCCCCAAGGCGCGCAAGTGCAAGGCGTGCCCCTGCGTTTTCGTGCCATCACGTCCCATGCAATCGGTGTGTTCGCACAAGTGCGCAAGCGCGCAACCTAAACCATCCAAGAAACCGCTGAAATCAATCAAGCGTGAAGACGTACAAGCACAAGATGCTCACATTATTGATGGCGATGAGCGCTTTGTGGTGCAGGACGAAGACAGCCATGCTGCCCGCGCTGCCCGTCAGCTGGTCAGTGCGCAAGAAACACGCGAGTTGGTGGCGCTGGTAGGCGTGGCTTCCTTAGTCAGCACGGATACGCCCGCCTGCGCACCCATTGAGAAAGACAACGCAATTGCGCACGAAGGCTACCGCCGCCTGGTTGCCAGCATGCGCTGCTGCTGGTGCGGACGCGAAGGCCGCAGCAACCATGCCCACGAAAACGAACAAAAGGGCAAGGGCTTGAAGCTGGACGACCGCCGCGCCATGCCGCTGTGCGTGGATGACCTTGGCCAGCACGGATGCCACACCGCCTTTGATCAGTACTACTTGATTAATGGCGGGCGTGATGCCCACGTCGAACTGGGCCGCGCCATGGCTGCAGCCACACGAGAAGCAATTTTTAAAGCAGGCAAGTGGCCCAAGGGATTGCCACTGATGCCCGCTGATAGTGAATCCAGCACAGATAGAACTGAAACAGGAAGCCAAGAATGATCGAAGAACGCTACATCGCTGCAACCAAAGCAAAGAGCCTCCACGAGGACGCCAATGCGATCACGCAGGTGGACGTCATCAAGGCCAGTGGCATGAGTGAGCGCAACATTGCAGCCCACTATCTGCGCTTGATTTCAAAGCCGACACGTACTGACATGGAGCGCGTGCATGCTGCTTTGCTATGTGTAGCCACTAACCGTAAGTTATCCACGCCACACGAGTCTGCTATTGCGGCTATGGAGTGGCTCATTGATTCGCGATGCAAAACCTGTTCAGGCGCTGGAGTGGTGCTGAAGAAGGACAAGGAGCACACATGCCCTAAGTGCAGAGGCGAGAAGATGCGCCGTGAACCTGCGTGCAAGGATGTCCAACTGCTCATCGACTATGTGCAGGATTGCCGTGCTGCCCATGGTGGGCGCATGTGCAAAAAACTACATTGATTCTTGAATATCGCAAAATTTCGTGATAACGTGCGGTTGTCGTTATTCATCATGACGTGGGTAGCTAGCTGAGCTCAGGCCTCTACGCCCTCTGACAAAACATCCCCCAGGCAAACTGGGGCAGGCCCACGATAGATAAGTGCGTCCAGAATTTTTAAAGCCTCAGCCGAAACGCTGGGGCTTTTTCGTTTACGGGATTCGCGCCAGAATGAAGCCACTATTAATTAGAGGTGTCTATGGCGAAAAGAAAATTTGTGAGCGTGTCAGTTTCAGGGGTTCGTGCAGATGGTCTACACATAGCTGCAACAGCTGATGACGGCACAGCTTGGATTGCAGAAGTGCCTGGTGGGATCTTTCCGGAATTTAATGAAGTTAAGTGGACTCAGCTCAAAGAGCTGCCAGACACAGAGAATTCACCTGTCGGCATGCTGATGAGAAATAGTTAAATCCGTACAAACTGCGATAGCCACCTACGGGTGGCTTTTTTGTTTCCGCCAACGCTCGGGCGCATCCACCACGCCTTACATGCCAGGGATGCCATGCCCGCACACGGCGGCACCCATGCACAGGAGTTAAAAGTGTTTTTTGCTATTGGAATCATCATCCTTGTACTGAACACCCTGATTGGCATCGTCTACCTTGGCATGCGAAAAGGTCGGCTGCCTGCCCATGGGTCCAAAGCAGCACTTGCGATGTACGCCTTGATGCTTGGTTATCTGATCGGCGGAGGGTGCGTGTTCGCAAGCATCATGCTTCTTGCGATACGGTGGCTTCCATAACGCCGCATGAACAAACTTCAAACGCTTAAGCCTGCACTCGCAGTGCTCGATACCCGCCGCGTTCCCACGATGCAGGCGGGTAGCTGGCGCACCGAGAGCATGACCAGCACCCAGCGTGGATACGGCTACAAGTGGTAGCAAGCCCGATTGGTTCGCACTGCGGACTTTTGCAATCTGGCTGTCATATGGCGCAGGCAAGATACGTATCGCTAGGTTCTGGTTGTAGTACTGAAAGATGGCTTAACCCCTAGCTCCAATTCCAAAGCTCTGGCCTCAATCGCGATTGCTTATAGTTTGTCTCCGCGCTGGCTCTGTCCAACGCTTGCCCGCCTTGGTTCGCCTCGGTGGGCTTTTTTGTTTCCGCCACCACCGGTTGCGTTCGGTAAAGCATGCAGTTATGCAAGGTGCGCAAGCCTCGCGTTGGAGAGCGGAAGATCAGAAAACACCAAATAGCATCAGTAGCAAAACCACCGAAATTGGGACGCCGAGTAGCCAAAGCAAAATGGGCATAGTGAACTCCTTGTAGTCAGGTCAATCCTGGGATGGTTCCACCTTATCTTGGGTATGGGCGGTGCGTTGTGCGCTGAGGGGGCGTACCTCCGTAAGGGGTGACCTACCGCTTGTCGGACATCCAACATCAAAACGGACGCAAATCTCAATGCTTAGTGGTTTCCCAATTTAAGGCCCAGTCATGGCAACTAACTCGGCAAGGCTGCCAACACTTAAGCCTAGATTGCTGGTGCTTGAAACTAGACGCGTGCCAACGATGCAGGCTGGAAGTTGGCGCACAGAGGGCATGACCAGCACTCAGCGCGGCTACGGCTACAAGTGGCAGCAAGCCCGCTTGGCTTTCCTTCGTGAGCATCCGCTCTGTGCGTCGTGTGAGGCTGAAGGCCGGGTTGAGGTGGCCACAGTTGTTGACCACAAGATTCCACATCGCGGTGATCAGAAGCTGTTCTGGCGCCGTAGCAATTGGCAACCGCTATGCAGTACCCACCACTCAAGAGACAAGCAGCGGGAAGAGTCGCGGCTTTGATGCTGGCTTTGCTTTCGGTGTCATGCGACGAGGTTGTCGGCTGTATGCCAACAGGTGATGTCGGCAAGGTCGAGAGGATGAAGGGTTCAATCCGCTACCCAGTTAGGCAGTGGGTTGAGGCCGAGAAGCACCAGTGCAGTGATGGGTCTGTGAAGTGGATTGATCGGTGAACGCCTCGCCTTGCCCTGCATGACGGCTTCAAGAGGCATCAAGGGGGAGGGGGTGGGTCAAAGTCTGGAGGGCTCGCCGCTCTAGACCGCCCTGTACCGCACGCGCAGAAAATTTCCCCCGTGAGCAAATATGTTAAAGCTTTAACACACCCTTAAATCTGGCTGTAAGCCGCACTGGTATTGGGTTTCACGTGATTTATAGGTGTCGCCGGATGTTAAAGCGATGTTAAAGCGGTGTTAAAGCTGAAAAGAGGTTTTGTATGGCGCTAACCGGCAAGAAGCGGCTGTTCGCTGAAGCCAGGTTGGCGGGCAAGTCAAACAAACTGGCGGCGCTGGCTGCTGGGTACGGCGCGGCATCTGCTTCGGCGGCTGGATCGCGCCTCGCCAAGGACAAGGATGTCTTGGCATACCTCCAGCGAAAAGCAACAGCGTCTGAGAAAACTACTGATCCACCTGCAGATCATAGTGATCAGCCATCTGGCTTTGATTTGAGTCTGGCCTTGTCACACCGTGACCCGCGAGCCTTCCTTATGGCTGCTATGAATGATGCCCTTCTGGAACCAAAGCTGCGGATTGATGCCGCTAAAGCTTTGATGCCATTCGAGTTCGCCAAAAAAGGCGAGGGCGGTAAGAAAGAGCAGCAAGCAGATGCTGCAAAGAAAGTAGCCAGCAGGTTTACACCTGCTGCTCCACCGAAGTTAGCAGCCGCTAACGGCAAGAAAGTTTAGATATGAAATGGACGACGGCGTGTATCGACTGGGAAGAGCGGTTGGTGCACCGGAAATCCATCATTCCACCCCCCATTTTTCGTGACCAGGCTGAACAAGCGCTGGCGATCTTCAAAGAGCTGAAGGTGGTTGATTTGCCGGGTCGTCCGACCTTTGGGGAGTGCTCTGGCGACTGGGTGTTTGACTTTGTGCGAGCTATTTTTGGTGGTTGCGATCCTGAAACGGGAAAGCAGCTGATTCGCGAATATGGCCTCCTGATCAGCAAGAAAAACACCAAATCAACCATCGCCGCAGGGATCATGCTTACCGCTTTGATTCTTTGCTGGCGCGAAGAGGAAGAGCACTTAATCCTGGCCCCGACAAAGGAAGTTGCGGACAACAGCTTTAAACCAGCAGCCGGGATGATCCGGGCTGATGAAGAGCTTTCCGCGCTGTTCCAAATTCAGGATCACATTCGAACCATCACCCATCGCGTTAACCGAAATACCCTGAAGGTTGTCGCAGCTGACACTGACACAGTGTCTGGCAAGAAATCCGGACGCATCTTGGTTGATGAGTTATGGCTGTTCGGTAAGCGTGCGAATGCTGAGGCCATGTTCTTGGAGGCGCTCGGCGGTCAGGTTTCTCGTGATGAGGGTTGGGTGATCTTCTTGACCACACAGTCCGATGATTCACCGGCGGGTTACTTCAAGAAGAAGCTGGACTTCTGGCGCGACATTCGTGATGGCATCCAGGTTAAGCCGCATGTGCTGGGGGTCATGTATGAGTACCCCAAAGCGATGGTTGAGACTCAAGCGTACCTTGATCCAGATAACTTCTACATCACGAATCCGAACCTTGGTCGATCCGTGAGCGAGGAATGGCTGCGCAATAACCTCGAGGAGCAGCGCAGCAGCACACAAGGCGGTTACCAGCAGTTTCTTGCCAAGCACCTGAACGTAGAGATTGGCCTGAACTTGCGTGCTGATCGCTGGGCTGGTGCTGATTTTTGGGAGTCAGCTGCCGAGCGTGTTACTTGGGAGCAGCTGATTGAGCGGTGCGAGGTCATTTGCATCGGCATCGATGGCGGTGGTTTGGATGATTTGCTTGGTTTTGCGGCTCTTGGGCGTTGCGAAAACACGGGGCGCTGGTTTGCGTTCTGCAAGGCATGGGCGCACCCTTCCGTGCTGGAGCGAAGAAAAGAGATTGCGCCCAGGCTGCAGGACTTTGCTCGCGATGGTGACTTGGTGCTTGTCCAGCAAATTGGCGATGACATGGCACAACTGGCTGACATGGTTGCTGAGGTCGAGGATTACGGCCTGCTGGATAAGGTTGGTATAGACCCGGGTGGTGTTGGTGGCGTGCTTGATGCACTGGTAACAGCTGGAGTTCCGCAAGAAAAGATTCTTGGTATTAGTCAGGGGTGGAGGCTAGGTGGGGCGATCAAGACCACCGAGCGCAAGCTTGCAGAGGGCGTCTTGAAGCATCAGGGCTCTTCCATGATGGCTTGGTGTGTGAGCAATGCGAAGGTTGAGCCCAAAGGCAATGCCATTCTGATCACCAAGCAGGCCAGCTCTTCTGGCAGCGGTGCTGCAAAGATTGACCCGCTCATGGCCTTATTCAATGCGGTCTCTCTGTTGAGTCTTAACCCTGAATCACAGGGTGGTCCTGGAATTTACTCACTATGACGCAAACCTACGAATTGACGCGCTCCGAGCACCGCTCGGGTGTGCTGGAAGGCTGGATTGCGTCCCGTGATGGCGCAGACCAACGTTTGGGCCGGGTTGCCGATCCACTGGCCATGGCTGAAAACGGCAACCTGGATGGCATGAGCATGCAGGACTTGGTCGGTCTGCTAGGTGCCAGTTTTCGTTCGGCTGCTGGTGAGAATGTCACGACTGAGTCTGCATCACGTGTTTCAGCGGTCTACTCGTGTGTGTCCCTGATCGCTGGTGCCATTTCTACTTTGCCGCTTGGGTTCTATGAGCGCGCCGAGTCAGGGCGCGGTAAAGCAGATCACCCTTATTGGTGGTTCTTCAATGAATCGGCCTGCGACGGCTGGACCAGCGCGGCGGCAATTGAGTACTTGTTCAACAGCAAGTTCTTTTATGGAGATGGATTTGCGCAGATCCTGCGTGCACGCAACGGAAACAAGGTGACAGGCTGGAAGCCTTTGCACCCGCTGAACGTGGATCCATTCAAGAAGGATGGCCGTGTCCTGTATCGGATTCAGCCTTCGGACGGCCCTGCGTATGTACTGCCGTCAGAGGACGTTATTCAGCTGCCCAGCTTGGGCTTTGATGGCCTGCGCAGTCCCAGCCTGATTACCTTCGCTGCACGCGAGGCAATCGGTACCGCTATCGCCTCTCAGAAGTACAGCGGCCAGTTTTTTGCGGGTGGCGGCAACTTTGACTACGCGCTGAAGACGGCATCCAAACTCAAGAGTGGCCAGCTTGATGCCTTGAAGGCTTCATTGTTGGCCCGGTTGAGCAATGGCGGTCGAGGCCCGCTGATTCTGGACGGTGGGCTGGAGCCAGCCCAGCTGTCGGTCAACAGCAAAGACGCCGAGATTCTGGCGACACGGCTGTTTACGGTGGAAGACATCTGCCGCTTCTTTGGTGTTCCGCCTCACATGGTGGGCCACACGGACAAGACCACCAGCTGGGGCAGTGGCATTGAATCGCAGGGCATTGGCTTTGTGCGCTACACGCTGCAGCGGCACCTCACGCCCATGGCGCAGGAGCTCAACCGCAAGCTGTGGCCAGTGCGTGAGCGCTACTTTGTGGAGCACATTACGGCAGCACTGGAGCGTGGTGACCTTAAGGGCCGCTACGAGGCATACCGCATCGCCATGGGGCGTGCTGGCGAGATGCCATTTATGGATGCAGACGAGGTACGTCGCCTGGAGAACATGGCGCCCAACCCGAATCTGCGCATCAACCCCGGCAAAAGCTCCGACAAGGACAAAGATGAAAAATCGACTGAATAAGCTGTACTCGGACAACCGCAAGGCTGCAGCGCGCAAGTTTGAAGTGGTGGCCAAGGCGGAATCCAACGAGGTTGAAATCTTCTTGTACGACCACATCGTCTCCAGTGAAGAAGAGGCCGAGTGGTGGGGCGGCGTAGCGCCGGAATCGTTTGTGAAGGCTGTTTATGCCATAGATAAGGAAGCCACCATCCATCTGCGCATCAACAGCCCGGGCGGCTCGGTGTTTGCAGCCCGTGCCATGGAGCAGGCATTGCGTGACCACAAGGGCTCTGTGATCGTGCACATTGACGGCCTTGCCGCATCGGCGGCCACATTCATTGCCATGGCGGGTGACGAGGTCATCATGGCCAAAGGCGCCATGTTCATGATTCACAAGGCCTGGACCGGTATGTGGGGCAATGCCAATGATCTGCGCAAAGAGGCTGATTTGCTCGACAAGATCGATGGCACCTTGGCAGAAACCTACGCCAGCAAGACCGGCAAGGCGCTGGATCAAGTCTCCAGCTGGATGGCCGATGAAACTTGGTTCACCGCTGTAGAGGCCTTGGAGCAAGGCTTTGCCACTTCGATTGCTGAAACTGAGGCCAAGGCTGGTGCATGGAATCTGTCTGCATACGACAAGGCACCCAAGCCAAAGGCGCAGACACCTGCACCAGCTCCGGAGCCCAAACCTGAGCCCGCAACCATTTCTGATGACCATCGCGCTCGCCAAGTGCAGCGCCTGGCCTTGATTTCCCAGATCTGAGCGCACGCGCGCACCAGAGCCCGCCGCCCACTGAGGCGGCTTTTTTACGCCCATAGCAAAAGGACAGCACCATGAGCAAACTCGCTCAATTGCGCGCGCAACGCGACGCTAAGGCCCAAGCGGCACATGCCCTCAACAACAAGTACAGCGCCGATCAGCGCATGTCTGCTGAAGACGGCAACGCCCTGGACACACTCCTCAATGAAATCACTGCCATCGATGGTGACATTGATCGCATCAACCGCATGGCCCAGGTGGCTGGTGATGAACATGCCGAGCATGAGGCTGCAATGAATGCAGCGACTCGTAGCGGCGCCCAGTCGGATGAAGCTGGCGCATTGCGCGCCATGCTGACTGGCGGCATTACTGCGTTGAGCGCTGAGCAGCGTCAGGCCATGCAGGCCCGCCGCCCAGCAGACATGCAAGCGGCCATGTCCACCACTACCGGCTCTGAAGGCGGTTTTACGGTGGCCACCGAGTTCAGTCGTGCGCTGCTCGAGGCTATGAAGCAGATTGGTGGCATGCGCGGTGTGGCCAGCACCATCCAAACTGCCACAGGCGCGCAGATGCTGTTTCCGACTGCAGATGCAACTGCCGAAGAAGGTGAAATCGTTGGACAGAATGCCGCCGTGGGCACGGGCGAAACGGCATTTGGTCAAGCATCGCTGGATGTATTCAAGTACAGCTCCAAAAGCATTGCACTGCCATTTGAGTTGATCCAGGACTCGATGTTCAACATCGAAACCTACATTCAAAAGTTGCTTGGGCTGCGTCTGGGGCGAATTCAAGGTAAGCACCAGACCATTGGTACCGGCACCGGTCAGCCAATGGGTTCGGTTACTGCATCGGCAGTGGGTAAGACAGGTGCTACCGGCCAGACCGTCAAGGTGACCTATGAAGACTTGGTGGATCTGGAGCACAGCGTGGATCCGATCTACCGCGCGGCTGGTCGCTGGATGATGCATGACAGCTCCCTCAAAGAGCTGCGCAAGATTAAAGACGACAACGGCCGCCCGATCTTTGTGCCTGGCTACGAGGCCGGTAACCCCGGTGGCGCGCCTGACCGCCTGCTGGGCCGCCAGATCGAAATCAACCAATACATGCCCGTCATGGCAGCTTCGGCCAAGTCGATTTTGTTTGGCGACTTCAGCAAGTACCTGATCCGCGATGTTATGGACCTGACGCTGTTTCGCATGACCGACTCCAAGTACACGGAGAAGGGCCAAGTGGGCTTCTTGGCGTTCCAGCGCTCCGGTGGCCGTTTGCTGGACATTGGTGGCGCAGTCAAGCACTACGCCAACAGCGCAACCTAAGCCGGGCACCTCGCCCATTGAGCAATCTCAGAGCCGCCTTCGGGCGGTTCTTTGTTGGAGTAATCAATGACCAAAGCAAAGACCAAGGCCCAAGAGCCAGAAGTGCAGACAACTGCAGCACCTGATGCGGCAGGGACAAGTGCACAGAATGAGCAAGAAGTGATCGGTGATAGCTCTGGTGAGGCTCTGCCAGATGCGACCCAAGAGCCAGAAGTGCAGACCACCACGGCGGTGCAGCAGCCGACAACCACCGAACAATCCGAGCACGACCCTGAACCTGAAGATGTGATTGACGTCTTTGTGCTGTGTGACGGTTCGCTGGATGGCATCACACGTTTCCCTGCAGGCAGCGTGCTGCAGGGTGTGCCCGAATCGTTGGCAGAGGCCAACGGCCATTGGCTGGACTCCCATTCTGCTGCGGTCGAGCACGCGCTGGCCAATGGCGCGCCCGTCATCGACTTCGGACAGGAAGGCTGATCATGCTGCTGACCCAGACCATCACCGCCTTGGGTGCGGAGCCCGTGACCGTGGCTGATGTCAAGGTCAGCGCCCGCCTGGACGATGACATTACCGAGCTGGATGGGCAGATTCAAACCCTGATCACTTCCACCCGCTTGACGGCTGAGCATGAGTGCGAGCGCATATTTTTGCCGTGCACCATGCGACTAGCGTTTTTAGATTGGCCTTCAGGGGCGTTGCCCGTGGCGCCGATTGATGAGCTGATCAGCGTTGAAGCCTTGGCAGGCCAAGTTTGGGTGGCGGTGGATGGGTTTGAACTGCCTCATGGCATTGATGGCACGGTCTCCGTGGTCTATACAGGTGCCCCTGGGGATTTGCCAGCGCTGCCAGAGCACGGCGGTGAACGCGTGCGTGTCACTGTCAAGGTGGGGTGTCCCGCCAATGTTCGCTCCTACATCATCGCCATGGCCGTGCACCAGTTGACCACTGCCAGCGCGGCACGGCCCACCAATCCGCCTGCGTACCTGTCCGGATTGCTGGACCGCGAAAGGAATTGGGCATGACCATCATTGCAGGCTCTTTCCCGCACCAGGTACAAATTCAGCGCAACACCAGCCCCCAGACCGGGTGGACTCCGCCGCAGCCCTCAGTTTGGGAAAGCCTCACGGCCAAACCCATCTGGGCCAACGTGAAATACCTCTCTGGCTCAGAAAGCATCAAGGCTGATGCCAGTGTGTCGGTGGTGCGGGCTTCGGTTCGTATCCGCTGGCGCGCAGGGGTAACCGCTGGGATGCGTGTGGTGCACGGTGCTGACACGCTGGACATTGAGGCGGTCTTGCCTGGCACTGGCCGTCAGCATGTTGACTTGGTCTGCAAGAGGGTGACGTGATGCTGAAAATCGACTTTGACACCCGCGCTCTTGATGCGAAGTTGGACAAGATCACAAAGGCTGCAAGCGCTGGTGTTCGTCCTGCAGCGCAGGAAGGGGCGCAGATCCTTTATGAGCGCACCCGCGCTGAGGCACCAAGGTCTGGTTCTGCGCACAACTTCAATATTGAAGGACGGGTTTATGGTCCCTTCAGTCCGGGAACGCTCAGGGACTCGATCTACCAAGTGTTCTCAAAGTCCAACAGTGGTTATGGCAAGGCCACGTATCACATCAGCTTCAACCACACCAAGGCACCCTACGGATTCATGGTGTTGCGTGGAACAAGCAGGTTGCCAGCTAACGACTTCATAGGTCGTGCATATGACGGCGGCATGCGCTTAGCTGCCAGCACGGCGCTGGAATGCTTGACCGCAGAGGTGAAGAAGGTGCTCTGACATGGAAGCTGAACTCGAAGCCCTGCTGATGGCACTTTGCCCGAATACCTATGTGACTGTTGCGCCGGCGGGTGTGCCAACGCCTTATGTGGTGTGGCAGCAGACCGGTGGGGGCGACATGTCAACTGCTGAGAATGAACGCTTGATGCGTCATGCGCGCATTCAAATCAGTGTCTGGGCAAAGTCGCCTCAGCAGGCCTCTGCGCTGCGTGAGCAGATTGAATGCGCTTTGCGTCCACATGATTGGCCAACCTTCCAGCCATCTGCGGCGCATCACATGACCTACGAAACTGACACGTGCCTGCATGGCGCGCAGCAGGTCTGGGAAGTGTGGGCCTGAGATTCATCAAGGCACTTTGTAGTTAGCTACCGCTGACAGAAGCAGTTTTTAAATTTCCGTATTGCGTCTTACTGGGCGCTTATGTGCCCGAGAGGGCGTAACCACCCCGCTATGCGTTGTTGCTAGCGGGTTTTTTCGTTTCTGAAAGGGCCAACCCATGGCACGCACTCCCAATGGCACCGTTCACTCGGTGGCCACTGTCCTCGCTTCGGCAAAAACCATCTCGGCCATTACCAATGCCCCCGAAGCCTCTTGCACCAGCAATGGGCATGGCTTTGGCGTTGGCGACATTCTCTTGATCTACAGCGGCTGGGGTCGCCTGAACTTTCGCGCTGCCCGTGTGAAGTCGGTCACCACTGATGCATTTGTGCTGGAAGGTATCGATACCAGTAACACCGAGTTGTTCACTGCTGGTGGTGGCGCAGGCTCTGCGCGCAAGGTGGGCACCTGGGTGGATCTGGACCGCACTTTGAACCACAGCTCCAGCGGCGGCGATGCCAAAACTGTGAACGTCAAGTTCATCGAGTCGGATGTGGAAATCGTGCTGAACGATGGTTTCAACGCCGTTTCTCGCACCTTTGACATGGATGCCGACATGATCGGTACGCCTTCGTACACCGCTCTGAAGATGCTGTCAGACACCAATGCCGACACCGTCGTTCGCCGCCGCGCCAAGACTGGCGCCGTGTCGCTCATTCCTGCCAAGGTCTCCTTCAATGAAGAAGAAACCCTCACCGAAGGCCAGGCAGTGACCGTCAAGGGCACGTTCAACGCGCAGAACGTCTCCACCCGCTACGCGGCCTAAATCCGGCTCTAGCAAACCCTTGCACCGACTTAGCCCTGTTCGCTCTTCGCTGGAGCGGCAGGGTTAGGCACGGGCACTATAAATTTCCTCCAGCGAAAGTACGAAATGACCAAGAACGCTCAAAAGACCATTGCACTGACCAGCCTCAAGAGCTTGGGTGGTGCAGTTCCTGAATTCAATATGACCGTGAAGGTTTCCCGCCCTGACGGTACGTATACCGAAGTGACCTTGAAACTCAAGGCTTTGCGTAAATCCGAGTGGGCAAAGTTGCGTGATGAGCACATTACTGCCATTCGTGAGGCAGGTAAATCTGTGGAAGGCGAATTTACCTTTTCCCAGCAGGTTGGCATAGGTGCCAAAGAGGCAGCAGAGCTGGTGCACAAGGTGGCGACTGGCTGGGATCTGGATGATGAATTTACGCCAGGTAATTTGATGGAGCTGGAAGATCTCTTGCCAAGCGCGTTGCCAACCATGCTGACCAACATTGACTCAGCATTGTTCCAGGGCCGCGTGGGAAACTAAAAGCCATTGCTCGCGCGTTACACGAGCCTCCAGTCACCGAAGCTGAAGCCAAGGGCGAAGGCTTCGAGCTGGAGGACTACGAAACGGATGTTGTGGAAATCTGGCCAGACAACGAGCTGGCGTGCAGCATCTTTCGGCGCGTGGGTACAAGGTGGCGCTCACCACCCATGGGGGGCGTGCCTATTGGCTTGCAGTGGGAGGCAATCTATCCGCTAATGGAACGCCAGAAGCTCGATGATGACCAGTGGAACGATTTGCACGACGACTTGATGGTGCTGGAAGCCGTGGCCATTGAAGTGATGCGTGAGTTTGCGCCAGCCAATGACTGATAGGTGATCAAGCATTTGGGCAGTCGCACACAGTAATGCGTTTTCTCAGTCGTTTGCTAGCATCGCTCCATCTAAATCGGGAGGTTGCATGAAAGTTATGGTGCTCATTGGGTCTGCAATAGGTGCTTTGTGTTTGTTGGGTGCTTTTTTTGTGAATGGTGCTCCCCAGCAGGCCGCACTTGCAGCGATGGCTTGCGCTTTTGCGGTGATTCCGTATGTAGTGTTTCGGGTATCTCAATTGGAGGATGCCGCTCTACAGAAGAAGGTGTTCTTCGCGCAAATGCAAAAACGAATGGAAGAGCTTCTTGAGGCTCAGTCCAAAGATAAGTAGTAGTTATCCGCCTTTGGCGGTAAGTCATCAGTACCCGCCTTGTGCGGGTTTTTTTATGGGCTCCCTTTTGCGGGCCTTTTTGCTTTGAGGCCTGCAATGAGTGATAAGTTAGATGCTCAAATTTCCATTTCCGCCGATGCATCTGGCGTGGAGGCGGGGGTTGGTCGTGCCAAACGTAGTCTGAAGACGTTGAGTGATTCCGCGCGTGAAGTCGGGTCCGGACTGAGCACGATGGGGTCTGGCTCTGAGCTATCAGTTAAGCAGGTGGAGCGTAATACACGCACCATGGAGCAGCAGCTTCAGCGTCACATTGCAGTTCTGCAGGCTGGCAGCAAAGACAGTCGCAAGTACTGGGAGCAGATGGCGGATTTCAGGGGCGTGGATAAGAACGCGCTTCGCCCACTTCTCCAGCAGCTTGATCAGCTAAAAGACAAGCAGGCTGCTGCTGCAGGCGGCATGACAGAGCTGTCTGGCTCTGCAGCAAGCATGGGTGCCAACATGGCGTTGGCAGCGCGTGGCGTTCAAACCCTGTTGGGATTGCAGGTTGTTGGATGGGCAAAAGATGGTGCTGCTGCACTATTCGAGGCAAGTGCTGCCGCAGAACGTCTGCGTATTGGCTTGGACTTCGCTTCAGTGCGCGGCAGTGCTGATGAGATCGCTTATTTACGCAAGACTACAGATGGTTTGGGCTTGGCTTTTGCCAGCACTGCGCAGTCGTACATGCAATTTCAAGCCGCTGCCAAAGGCACGGCTTTGGAGGGTTCTAAGGCCCGTGATGTATTTGAAGCGGTAGCAAAAGCGTCCGCAGTCATGGGCCTTTCTGCGGAGCAAAACAGCGGTGTGCTGCTGGCCTTGCAGCAAATGGTGTCAAAGGGCACTGTGCAGGCTGAAGAACTGCGCGGCCAATTGGGGGAGCGTTTGCCAGGCGCCTTTCAAATTGCGGCGCGATCCATGGGGGTGACCACAGCAGAGTTGGGCAAGATGCTGGAGATGGGGCAAGTTATCTCCGATGACTTTTTGCCTAAATTTGCTGCTGAGCTGGATAGAAGCTTGGGTGGTGCCGCCGAAAACGCTGCAAATCGATTGGATGCTGCTGTAAATCGTTTTGATAACGCTTGGGATCGTCTCAAACAAAAGGTGGGTGACTCTGGCGTAAGTAAAGCCATGGCTGAAGAGATGAGTGCGCTTAGCCGCGAAGTTATCTCTGTCACCGAAACTATTGAGCGAGCGTCGGCGGAAGGCTCGGGCGCATTTTCCGCATTGAGTCAAGGCGCCTTGGTGGCTGCAGGCCGCGCAGGATTCTCTACCTTAAACCTCGCAGCAAATACTCTAAATGGCACGATCAATCTGCTTACAGGTGATCTGCTCGGACTGAATACAAATTTGGCGTTGCTGCCTGAAGCATTGAAAACCAATGCCGAGCAGGTTAAAGCTCTTGGCATCAATATTGAGTCGGCACAGGCAAAGTTAAAGCGCCTTCAAGAGTTGGATGCAATGCCTTCGAATGGAAATTACTACAAGACGGCCATTCAGGACACCAATGAATATATTGAAAAACTTCGTGAAGCACTGCGACTTCGCGGTGGTTTGTCTGGCGTAAGCACGCCTATCGTCGGCGGTGACCCCTACAACGACGGCTCGCAGTACGGGGCTTACCTCGACAAGCAAAAGAAGTTTGATGCTGCACAGGTGGGATTGCTGGAGCTATCTGCGCGCACGAACGGCATCAACAAGCAGTTCACCGCCGATCTAAAAACCTACGCTGATGCGCTGGATGCGGGCGCCATGAGTGCGGGCGAGTACGCCAAGGCTGTCACAGATCTGAATGCCAAGCGCTACGAGAGCACTGAAGCAGGCAAGGCCGAAGCCAAGGCGCTGAGGGATTCAGCGAGAGACGCGAAAGGCTCTCAGTCCAGCTACCAGTCATTGGCCAAGTCCATTCAGGAAAAGCTGGTGGCCCAGCGGCAAGAGTTGATGTTTGGCACGCGCCTTACGGATATTCAGAAGCTTGGGCTGAAGGTGGAGCAAGAACTGACAGGTGCCAAGAAGGCTGCATTGCTCGCGCTGGTTGGCATTGGCGCTGCTCAGCAGCAAGAGCTGGATGCGCGCGCGGCCTTCTTGCTGTTCGCTGAGCAAGAAAAGAAAGCTCGTCTGGATTTGGCTGCGACAGCAGAGAAGGGTGCTGCTAGCTACATAGAGGCAAACAAACGTTTGCGTGAAGAGATTGAGTTAATTGGCCTTTCTGAGGAGGCGCAATACGTCATTAACCGCGCTCGACTTGAAGCCCAAATCACAGTCAAAGAGCAGCACTTGGCAGAGGTTTTGCGCGCCAACGATGTATTTGGCTTCATGTCTCGGGAGCAGATTGCGCTCGAAGAGCAAATCCGGTTGCTCAAAGAACGTTTGGGTCTTATGGATGACAAGAAGGTGCGTGACGCCAATGCGAAGGCTCAGGATCGGCTGGAGAAAGAGTGGGATAAAACAGCTCAAACCATCGGTGACACCCTGGCTGACTACATCATGTCGGGCGGCAAAGATGCGGCCACGTACCTCAAGCGTCTGTTCAGCACCTTGGTGCTGCAGCCCGTGGTGCAAACTGCTGTGGGCTCTATCTTGGGTGTGGGTAATGCTTCTGCAGGTGGCTTGCTGGGTAGCTCTTCGGGTGGCGCTGGCAGTCTGTTGGGCGGTGTGCAAAACCTGCAAAGCATCTACAGCGCTTTTTCGGGTGGTCTTGTATCGAGCATTGCAGGTGCTATCGGCACGTTGGGCTCTACCTTCGGTAGCTCTGCATTGAGCAGCTTTGCTGTGGGTATGAAGGGTTCAAGTTTGGCTGCAGGGCTTGCCGGCCCAACAACAGCCGGGGCCGGTGGTTTCATGGGTGCTGGCGCTGGATTCGCTTCGGCCCTTCCGTGGATTGCTGGCGGTCTTGCGGTCGTAAGCCTCATTGGTAGCCTGACAAAGGAAGTGACACCTCACGCAGGTGCAGCCTCTGAATACCGTAATGGCGCGGCAAGCGGTAATGCGAGAACTGCACAGAATCTGGTCAATGCTGGAGATTCTTACGTTGCAGCCATGCAAGCGCCGTTGAACAATTTGGCGCTGATCGTTGGCTCATCGTTTGACTCGCTGGCCAAGCAATACGAGAAAAAGAGCGGCTACTTCGTTGGCACTGGCTTCACCTCGGACAACAACGACCCATCATCTGGATTCTTTCAGCTGTCTAACCCTGATGGAGAAAGCCTGTCTCGCTGGACTATCAGCAGAAAGGACCCCAAGTACACGTCTCGCGGAACGACGGGCTATTCGGCTGATTCAGCAAAGGGTTATGACGAGTATTTGAAAGATGTTGCGCTTGCCTCGCTCAGTGGAATCATGGACATCGTGCCTGATTGGGCTGATGACATGGCCCGCAGTGTCACGGCATCGCTGGGGAGTGCATCTGGAAAAGATGCAATGCAGGCGTTCTCCGACTTGGTGGAGCAAATCTTTGCCATCGAAGCTGCGTTCACCTCTTTGGGTGAAGTCATGCCGATGTTTGTCGACATCACTGACGGTGTCAAAGGGACACTGATCAAAATCTCGGGTGGTTTTGATGCTCTGAACGCAAACGCTCAGTCCTTCTATGCAAACTTCTATACCGCAGAGGAAAAGCTTCAGAACCGAGTGAATTCGCTCCAGGAGGTATTTCAGGAATACGGTGTTGAGCTGCCTACAACGGTTGAGCAGTACCGTGCGTTAGTTGAAGAGCAGATGGCTGCCGGGGATGCAGGGGCTGAATTCGCAGCAATCTTGTTGGGCCTGAATGGAACATTCAAAGAAGTCGCGGATGTCTGGAAGACGGAGCTTGCTGCAATGGCAAGCAGTGTTGGTGACTTCTTCGGTGATTTACATGAGCAAATTCAAGGCTTGAGTGGTGATGTTGCCTCTGACCGCAAGAGCATCTTGCGTGGCAGCACCGTTATGTCTGCAGAAGCCATTGCTGCTGCCGTTGCAGGTACAGCGCTCATGTCCCCCAGCCTTGCGGGTGTTACAGCTGCAGGTTCAGCGGCTGACATGGCGCGCGATCTTGTGCAGCAGCGCAAAGCTGGTGCGAATGCAGCTCAAGGCGGTGTGGATGGGCAGCAAGAAAAGCTAGACGCTGCCAAGGGCTTGCGTGATAGCACGGCGGGACAGCTGAGTGCGGTTGATGCCCGGATTGACTACCTGAACCAAGCCTCTGCAAGGCTCTGGAACGGTGGAAGCAAGAGTGGATACAGCCTGAGCAAACGCAAGCAGTGGCAGCGTGATGTTGATGCTGAAATGGCTGTTCAGATGGCGTTGCGAGCACAGCTGCAAGCCCAGTTGCAGCCTCTTGAAGGTGATGTCACTCAGCAGCAGGCTGTTTACGATGAATTTGTAGCAGCAGCCAAAGCCGCGGCAGAAAAGCTGGCTGAAGCGCAAAAAGCCTTGGCTGATGCCAATAAGGCGCAAGAGCAGGCCAAGGTCGATTACGCATCAGAGGTCGCTCAGTGGGTGATTGATGCCGAGGGCAGTGTCAGCAAACTCAGTGACTTGCGCGGCGAGGTTATGGGCTTTTACGAAGCCCAGGCTCAAGCTGTTCAAGCAATGCTGCAAAGCGCTGGGAATATTCGCGGGGTAGTTGACCAGGTGCGCTTGTCGCAACTGAGTCCCGAGCAGACTGCCCAGGAGCTGGGTGCGCGCTATGCGATGGATTACTCAATGGCGTTGGCGACAACGGGCTCCGCCAGGGCTGGTTATGTTGATGCGATGGCTGGCAACCTACAAGGGCTGTCTGAATCCATGCGGGCCCAGGCGGGCAGCTCTGCTGAGTGGCAAATCAGCGTTGGCAAGCTGCTGGCGCAAGCCTCCAATGCGGCGGGTCTATTGGAGGGGGATGCTGAGGCGGACGACTATCAGGATGTGGCTTTGGGCTTGCTGGGCAGCATTGACACTGCACTGGGAGGGCTCAGTACGGCGACCAAGTCGGCAGAACAGGTCATTGCAGACGCGATTGCAGCGGGCACTCAGGCGCAACTTGAGGGATTGCGAGCCATTGTGGCCGCGCTCACAGGGCAGTCTATTCCCGGCTTTGCCGTGGGTACCAACTATGTGACGCAGGACATGACGGCACGCATCCACCAGGGTGAGGCCATCATTCCCAAGGCGTTCAACCCTTGGGCGGGTGGAAAGATGCCAATGGGTGGCGGCGATAGCGCGGCGGTGGTTGCACAGCAGCGTGAACACCGCGAGGAGCAGCGTGCACAGGCATCGGCGTCCGTTCGTCTGCTGCAAGACATCAAGCGCTTGCTGCAAGACGACAACCGCATTCTGGTGCGTTGGGAAGAAGAAAGACAGGAAAACGCATGACACTAACTGTAGTGAAACCATCGCTGATCACCCCGGCGATGGTGAATTCCAGCGTGCTGGAGGATGAGTATCCGCCCTGGGATCTGGCTGCAACGTATGGCGCGGATGCCCGCGTGATCTTTGATCACCGCGTCTGGCAGTCATCTCAGCCTGCCAATACGGGCAAGCAGCCAGATAGCAATGCGGTGTGGTGGGTGGAGGTGGGGCCGACAAACCGGATGAAAGCATTCGATTTATCGCACACCACCAAGACCCGCTTTGCTGATGCTGCGTGGTTTGAGGTCAATGCGGGCCGTGCAGTCAATGGCATTGCACTGCTGGCATTTGATGGCCTTCGTTCAGTGCGAGTGCGGGTGATCGATCCGGGCTACGGCACGGTGTATGACAAAACCACGATGCTTTGGACGCACCCGGATCAATCGGGGTGGTATCCATGGACGTTCGGTGAGCGCCATGAACGCAGCAACTTCTTTGCTTTGGACTTGCCAAGTTACTCCACAGCCAAAGTGCGGCTGGACTTTGAAGCGGCCAGTGATGCAGGTATTGGCGTGATTTTGCTAGGGCAGCAAAAGCAAATAGGCATTGGTGTTCTGGCCGGGGTCCGTATGGGCATCGTTGACTACAGTCGCAAAACCACCAACGAATGGGGTGACGTCACGCTGCAAAAGCGGGGCTTTTCTCGCACCCGGACGCTGGATGTACTGATCAGCAACAGCGAGCTCGACAACGTCGACCGCATTCTGTCTGACTTGCGGGCGACACCTGCATTCTGGGTGTTGTCGGATCGCCGGGAGCGCCTGAATGTTTACGGCAAGTACAACGACTATGACCTGGGCGTGCAGTACGCACGTCACAGCGAGCTATCACTGCAGCTTGAAGGTCTGCTAGAGAGCTGATCGCATGCAATCCAACAACGAACCCGCCACCCCGGCGGGTTTTTTCATTTCAGGGAGACCCAATGGTCACTCACGTTATTGAAATCAGTACGCCTCCAACGCCTGCAGATCCCCCTGCGGAATTTGAGCAAAAAGCCGCGCTGGTCTGGAGCGAACTGCATCAGGCTGTACCTCAGATGAATCAGCAAGCCGATGAGATCGAGCAAATCGGGGCGGACGCAGAAGCCGCGAAAGCGCGCGCTATTCAAGAGTCTGATGCCGCGGCGGGGTACCGCAACGAAGCACAAGGTGCGCGCGACACGTCGGTAATCGCTGCCACAACCGCCATTAACGAAGCTGCGCAAGCGGTTGCTGCTCAAGGGTTGGCGGAAGTTGCCAAAGACCAAGCACAGGCTGCGGCTGAATCTGCCGTTAACCGTGTTGCCAAGACCTCTGACACCGGCGCAGCACTACTCCCCGAAGGCAACAATGCACAGCGCCCAGCCACGGGCAGCATTCCTGGCGGCGCGCTTGTCGTGCGCGGGAACACACAGACCGTTGGCGACTACATCGCTGAATATTGGGACCGTGGTGCGACTGCATGGCGGACGTTTGCAAGTCAATCATGGGTCGCAGCGATCACCAATGCGCTGGGGCTACGTCTGAGCACGCTTGAAAGCAGGCCGATAACAGTTGCCGCAGCGAATTTCAGCTGCAATGCATCAATCTCGATCCGTAGCAGCTTCGGCATTTCGTCAATTACCCGCGAGAGCGCGGGCGTCATGACTGTGAATTTCTCTACGCCGCAGCCAGATACCAACTACCTGGTGTTCTGCGGTGGCAGTTCAGCGAATGGCCGCTTTACCCGTGTGCAAGAAACTTCAGCAGGAAACCCCGCGCCAGCTCTCAAAACAACAACTCAAGTGCGCTTAACGCATGCAGCAGCATTCACAGAGCCGCTGGACTGTTCTGAAATCAACGTGCAGATCGTGAGGATTCAGCCATGACAAAAAAACGAATTGTCTATACAGCAGACGATGGTCGTATTTGTGTAATCACGCCAGCACCGGGTTTCGACATTGCCGAAGTCGCGGCAAAGGATGTCCCGCAAGGCATTGCATTTGAGATTGTCGATGTCGAAGAAGTCGGCCTCGATACGGTGCCGACTTACCCAAAGTTCCACGGCAATGCAAAGCTGGATTTATTTACACCAGCTGAGCAACTGGCCGTAGTCACCGCAACGATGACAGACCCAGTCGTCAAGCTGATGTACGACCGCCTGCTGAGCGCTGCATTCCTTACCTACGAAGACCCAGAGACGGAGCGCGGCCTGCAGCTGCTCGTAGCCAAGGAGCTGCTGACGCAAGAGCGCAAGTTGGAAATTGTCAGCGTGATGGAGGCGGCATGAACGAAAACGAATCCAAAGTGGCCGCTATCAAGATCGCTCTGCTGACCTTGGCAGGAGCAGTAGCAGAAGTGACGCTGGAGCGATGGCTCACGATTGCAATCTTGCTCTACACCGTAGCCCAGCTTTATTTTCTTGTGCGTGACAAATGGTGGCGAGATCCACAGCGGGTGAAAAAGCGAAAGGGGCTGTGCGATGTCGAATAAGGTCAAACTGATTGCAATCATCGGAACCGTTGCCGCTGGTTTGGTCGCGCCCTTGGTTGCCAAGTACGAAGGCACCGTGCTGCGCACCTACCGTGACCCCATTGGCATCATCACCGCCTGCACCGGCCACACCGGCCCAGAGCTGCGCATGGGCCAGACCTTCACGCGCCAGCAATGCGAGCAAATGCTCTACCAGGACCTGGTGCAGCACGCCGATGCGCTGGGCTGCATCACCCAGCCGCTCACTGACGGCCAGCGTGCAGCCTTTCTCAGCTTTGCATTCAACGTGGGGGAGGGCGCATTTTGCAAATCCACCCTCGTGCGCAAAGCCAATGCGGGCGACCTGCAAGGTGCGTGCGCAGAACTCAGCCGCTGGACGTACGCAGGCGGCAAGCAGCTACCCGGCTTGGTGCAACGCCGTGCTGCAGAGCGCCAGATGTGTGAAGGGGGCTTGGTATGAAAACACAAACCATTGCAGCCGCAGTGGGCACGGCTTTGATCTTTGGTGCGGGCTGGGCCACTAACGGCTGGCGGCTGGGCCAAGACATTGCACAAATCAAGCTGGCCCACACCCAGGAGCTGGCCGCACGTGATGCGGGCACCTTTGCTGTGGCCCAAGCCATCGATACCAATTACCAAGGGGCACTCAATGCATCTATTCAAGAACAAGCACGCCTTGCTGGCGCTGCTGCTGTTGCCACTCGCAATGCTGGCAGGCTGCGCGAGCAACTCAGTGAAGCAGACCGGCGAATTGCCACGGCTTCCGCCGCCGCCGTCAGAGAGTACGCCGCAACCGCCAACCAGCTACTCGGACAGTGCAGCCAGCGATACACAGAGCTGGCAGCAAGAGCTGATGGCCACGCCCTTGATGCAAGAGTCTGCCGGGCAGCTTGGCCGGGCAATGCCGTGATTCCATAGCTGCAAGGTGCAGTTGATTATTCGATTTTTTATATAAACCTTATAGCAATAATCGTATGCGCAATGTGCGATGGGTCAAAAAATACCTAGTTTCAGTGATATGCAGGCGGGTTGGGCGCGAATACTATTCGCGAGGATTTACACGCTCTGTTACCAGTAGTCACGCCTGATGGGGCTTGGTTTTCAGAAACGTTGCTCCTGTAACCACCTCATATCTAGCTTTCAATGAACTATTTACGATCACTAGGCTCCTTGGCGGTAGCCATTGCTTTGCTGGTGCTGAACGCGCTATTTCTGCCTGTTCATGCGGCACCTGTGATGAATATAACGACATCCTCCACAGGCGTCTCTTGCTATGGGGGGATTAATGGCACTGCTACTGCTAGCGTCGCAGCTGGCACCGGCCCATATACATACTCATGGGCGCCATCTGGTGGTACTGGTGCAAGAGCCTCAGGGCTGATGGCTGGAACGTACTCGGTGACTGTCACCAACAGTAATTCTGTCCAAGAAACAGAAAGCGTGACGGTTAACCAGCCAGCGTCTGCTTTAAACGCGGCGCTATCTATAACAGGTGTATCTGGGAATGGGGGTTCGAATGGGACTGCAACGGTCACTCCCAGCGGAGGCACCCCGAGCTATACCTATTCTTGGGCTCCATCGGGGGGGACAGCAGCCACTGCTACCGGGCTGTCCGCAGGTGTATACAGCGTCACCATTAGAGATGCCAATTCGTGCACACTTAGTGTTAGCGATATCCTTATTACACAGCCACCAGTTTTAACGCTGTCACCTGCAAACGGAGCAACGTTCGCCACGACGCAGGGCGATGCTTTCAGCCAGTCGTTCACTGCCAATGGCGGAGTTGGAGGTTATTCCTATTTAGTTACAACAGGTGCTCTGCCAGCAGGCTTGAGCTTGAACTCAGCTTCAGGCGTTGTATCTGGTACATCAACTGCTAGTGGCACTGCCAATTTCTCAATTACTGTGACGGACAGCAATGGGGTTTCGAAGACGCAGTCATATTCGTTGCAGGTACAACCCGCTGCTGCAACGCCGCCAGTACTGGCAGCTGGCCCATTGTTAGCGGCGACCGTAGGTGCAAGTTACAGCCAAACAATTACGGTAACTGGCGGTGAGGCACCCTACACCTACAGCTCGCCAGGTGCGCTTCCTTCAGGTTTGGCGCTTAATGGGGCTACAGGTGTGCTCTCTGGCACCCCCACAGTGGCAGGGCCGTTTTCTTTTTCTATCACTGTGATCGATAAGAACGGTCAGATTGCGTCGGCCCTGTATTCACTGCAGGTCAACCCCTCTGTGCCAACCGCAGCCCCTAACAAAACCGTATCCATGGCTGCTGGCGCCACTGCAACAGTAGATTTGACGACAGGCACTGCCGGTGGGCCATTCAATTCTGCCTTTGCGCTGCCTGTAATTCCGTCAACAGCCGGTGTAGCCAGCATTGTGAGCAATGGCAGTACACATAGCCTGCAATTTGTGCCTGCGGCAGGGTTTACAGGTGTGGCAACGGTTCAATACATGTTGATGGGAGTGATGCCAATGCTTCCGGGTACCCTAACCATCACCGTGAGTGCTACAGCTGCACGTGCCGATGTGGCCCAAGATGCCGAAGTGGCCGGCCTTGCCACCGCGCAAGCCAATGCCGCACAGCGCTTTGCTACGGCACAGGTCACCAACTTCACCCAGCGTCTGGAAAGCCTGCACGGCGGTGGCTGGGGGCGCTCCAGCTTTGGCCTGTCGCTGGCAACAGACGATACGCGCAAGATGGCCCGCAGCGGCAATGGCAACGGTGTGGCAGATCAGGTGATCAGCGGCAACCCTTTGCGCAGCGGCATGCGCACCGTGGGGCTGAAGGCCCAGCGTGTAGCGCAGGCCCAGCCTGCAGCCACTGATCTACCCGACTTGCCGGGTGCCACCACTGAGCAGGCGCGCAGCCCTTGGGCCTTCTGGGTCAACGGTGCTATCAGCTATGGCCGCGAGCGCACAGGCAGCGCCGATGACCGCTACCGCTTCACTACCAACGGCATCAGCGCGGGTGTGGACTACCGCGTCAACAGCTGGATTACCGTGGGCACGGGCCTGGGTATCAGCACGGACCGCAGCCGCGTGGGCAACAAGGGCACACGCAGTGACGCAGACAGCACAGTGGCCGTGGCCTACGCCAGCATGCGCCCCATGCAAGGCGTGTTTGTAGATGCACTGCTGGGCTATGGCGTGCTGAGCTTTGACTCGCAGCGCTACATCACGGCTACGGGCGACATGGCCACGGGCAGCCGCGACGGCAAGCAACTGTTTGGCTCCATTGCCACGGGCTTGGAGTTCTACCGCACCGACTGGATGTGGTCGCCCTATGCACGCTTGGAATTTAGCCAGGCCAAGCTGGATGCCTACACCGAAGACGGCCCTGCAGCGCATGCACTGAAGTACTTTGACCAGACTGCACGCTCGCACAAGGCCGTGCTGGGTGCACGTGCCGAGGGCAAGGTGGCTGTGCGCTGGGGCCACATCATGCCGCAGGTGCGCGTGGAATATGCACGCAGCTTTGATGAGCAAAACGAAGCAGGTCTGGCCTACGCAGACCTTGCAGCCCAAGGCCCTGCCTACACACTGCGTGGCCGCGCCATGGACACAGGCCGCTGGACCGTGGGCCTGGGTGGCCGCCTGCTGCTGCGCAGCGGTGTAGAGCTGGGGGTGGAGTACACCACCAACATTGACCAGAGCAGTGCCTACGTGGGCAGCCTGCGACTGGGCCTGCGCGTGCCGTTCTAAAACGGCTGGCGCTCAATGCAAGCCCCCTGCCGGTGCAAGCTGGCAGGGGGCTTTTTAGTGGAGGGTGAAGCCGTCTGAGATGCCGACGACGAGGCAGAGAAGGGCGGCGGAAAGCATGGCTGGCAGTTTAGCCAGTCAATCCAGAATCCTAAAAGTTGGCTAAAGGATGGCGTCTCATATACAGGTATGCAAGACGGTTTTTTATAGGCAATAGATAGTGCTTCGCGAGGCTTTTTATGAGACGGCGCAACACCGGGAATGGCTTAACCACGGGGGTTAGAGGCATGTTGAATGGCCGGACTTTTAATCCGTTGGTCGCGAGTTCGAATCTCGCAGGGCCCACCAAAGATTACAGCCCCGTGTAGCAATACACGGGGCTTTTTCTTGCTCTGATTTTAGTTGTTCAGCCGCTTTTAAGTGGCTTTTATTTTGGCCGTTGTGCGGGTTTTTTTGCCAACCAACCCAACGGCATTTTGCAGTGTCTTGGTTGCCAGGTGGCTGTAGCGCTTGGTGCTGATGGCAGACTTGTGACCCAGCACGCCGCCCACGGTGTAGAGATCGACCCCGGCATTGATCATCTCGCTTGCTGTACTGTGGCGCAAATCGTGCAACCGGGCATGACCATAGCCTGCTGCTCGAGCGCCTGCTTTGAACACCTTGCTCACAGTCCACTTGGTGGGCTTCACCGGCCATAAGCCAGGGTTGCGCACTACGTGGGCAATTCTGGGGTGAATTGGCACTACGCGTGGCATACCGTTTTTGGTGTGTTCGCCCCCCAGCTCGAATACATCGCTGCCGAAATGGACGTGGGCCAGGCCTACCTCGGCTGCTCGCATGCCGCTGTAGAAGGCAATCCGAATTGCTGCCCGTGCCTTGCCGGGTTTAATTTCTTGGCAGATGGCAAGAAATTCAGGGCGACCAAGATACACGTGACGCTCGTTGCGCACCTTCGGCATGCTAACCCGCTCTGCAGGATTGCTGTCACCCAGATCATGATGCCTCCATGCGTAGCGGCAGGCCGCTCGCAGGTATGACAGGCGGTTTCGCACTGTTGCCGCAGCCAGTGGTTTTTTGTTTGCATCTACTGGCTTGTAGCTCAATGCAATGGCTGGCAAAGCAGAAAAAGGCTTGCCAGCGTAGGCGTCATAGCAAGCCTTCAACTCTCGCACGGTGTTCGCAAAACTTTTGAGGGCAGGGGCGTGATGCTTGAGATACAGCAGAACCGCATCTTCAATCAGTGGTTCTGGCCTGCTGACACCAGCTGCAACGGAGTGGAGCCGCTTGGTTTCCTCTAACTCGAACTTTTGGGCTTCGGCTTTTGTGTAGCCTTTTGGAAGTAGGCGGCTAGCCCGCTGCCGCTGGCCCGCAATAACCTGGTCGAACTCAAAGCGCCAACGCTGGTTGCGTGTGTCAAAACGGATCGGCATGATTTTTTGTACTCCTCAACATCAGCTTCATCAAAACGCACAGCCGCGCCAAAGCGGTAGCAATTCAAGCGCCCAGACTTTGCCAGTTCGTAAACTGAGCGTTCACTGATGCCAAGCATGGGTGCCACGGTCTTTGCGTCGATCATCTGCTTGCTCCATTAAAAAAGCCCCGATTTAGCGGGGCAGGGGTTCATCAAAATCGGGGATGGGTGCGCGGCGATCGCGCTGGGTGCGTTTGCGTCTACTGCCCATCTGGCTCTCCCTGCTTGGCTTGTCTTGCAAGGGCTTCTGTGTTGAGGCGTTCAATACACGCTTTGAACTCGGCATTGCAGCGCGCGTTCGCTTCTGCGTAAGTCTCAAGTGGAAGATCCGTCCATGTCTTCAATACGTATTGCCCGAAAGCCGTGACGCCGTAGCGATCTTTCCCAAACCAGCGCACAACACCAAGCTCTGCCAACCGCTTCATGCGCTCCTTTGAAATGTCGTAGCCCTCGCCGTCTGACGTCATGCCCTCAAAGTGCCATAGATCTTCATAGTCAGATTCACTAAGAAACCGCTTCGCATCCAGCCTCTGTGTTGCTGGCTCTGCAATCTGGTGCAGGCACTGTGTAGGTCGATTGATTCTTAGGGTGGGTACACCTACAAATGCGTTCCAGGCTGTAGTGATGCGCTCAGCAATCTGCTGCTGACCATGGTAGGGGAGGCCGCCTAAGACCACTGCTGTATACAAGGCCTGGCCGTTGGGCAGTTCGATCTGTAGCGGTATTTCGATGTTTGATGGATTGTCTTGTTCAGTGCTTATGGGTGTACCCAAAGTCATTGGTAAGGTTTCAATGAGTGGCTGTGCTTGTGTCATGGTGGTGTTCTCCAAAATGAAAACCCCGCTCTAGGCGGGGCTGTGGTTGCTGATCAGAAGGCGCTACAGTGGGAGCAACTAGTCAGAGGCGTGCGGCTAAATGTTTTTATTGCCACTCATATTTCTGCCGTTCATCTTTTTCATGGCGATCAATAGGTTGATTCGTATTCCGGTTGCTTTGTGTCGTGGTGAATTGCATGTGCCAGCCTTGCGTCATCGCATGCTGGTGGTGGCAGGCACTGGGGCATACCTGCTGCTACTGACCTATACCGCCAGTCTTTTTGTAGCGATCTGCAAAGTCATTCTTTTTGCACCAGACGCCCTGGCTGCCTGGTTGCACCTTGTGGTCTATGTGGCTGCCTATCCATTGGTTTATCTGGCTGCAGCTTGGGTTTTCTACTACGCGCTTAAAAAGCACACATAGTTCAATGCCCGCAAGGCAAACTTTCGCCTTTGGTGGGCTGGTGGTGCGCATGTGTTTGCCTTTAAACGTAAAAAACCCGCGCAGTGTGAGTTGCGCGGGTTTGTGGGTTGGGGTGGGTTGCTTTTACAGCAGCCAGCGCATTGCCAGTGAGGCGCACACCAAAACCATACCTGCGATGGTGCAGATGAATGAAGTGCGGCTCAGTTTTACTGACTGGCGGAACATGTCGCGCAGGGGTAAGTTGAATGAAGCACCCATCTGGCTCCAGGCAATAGTCCAGCAGACGAAGCCTGTAATGGCGACAAGGTAAGAGATGTCTTTTGTGTTGAGCCAAGAGACGAGTGACAGCAGTGTGCAGAACACGCCGATGCCCAGACCAAGCCATGATTTGATAATTCGTTGCGGTGCAGATTCTGTGGCCATGGTGGTTGGGGTTGAAGTAAAGGGCAGCTACCAGACGCAGCTAGTGCGGCTGTGTAGTCTATGTGCGTTTGCGGTGGGTATGGCTTTGGTTAGGGGTGGGTAAGCTGATACCTGATTGCGCAAGCGGCGTTGCCTGCTGTGGCTGAGTGGCAGCCGGGGGGCGTAAAAAAACCCACCGAAGTGGGCTGAAAATAAAAAAGTAAGAGGGCCGTTTTTTAGTAGTAGGGAACACCGTAGTGATCGTAGACACGGCGGCCGTACTCATCGTTGTACTCAGGCAGGGTGCTGTTTTCATAGCGTGGAGCCTTGTCCAGCTGCTCTTTGGAGACTGAAACCACATAACCGCCTTGGTTGGGGTCGTACTTGAGGCTGTTCCATGGCAGTGGGTACAAGTCAGTGCCTATGCCAAGAAAGCCACCAAACTCCATGACTGCATAGCGAACTTGCCCGGTGATTTTGTCGATCA
>CAUQST010000040.1:0-34797 GCA_963520865.1 uncultured Comamonas sp. | reverse complement strand
CTGGGGGCGCCGCACCAACAAATCCAAAAATTAAGCGCGTCTGCCGAAGGCTGTCAGGTGGAATTCGCTGCGCGCTTGCAGCGATACGCTAAACAGCCGTCGGAAATGTGAGCTGAGCCTGCGCGACGTGCGCGCATGCAGACATAGGTTCTGTGCGTCTTAATGAGTTTTTTTTATGAAATTTATAGTTGGGTACTAATGCCTTTCATGGGTTTTTGGTATTTCTTAAGGTTATTGTTTTATTAAGTTCTTTAGTTCAGATTCGAACCAGCTTTCAAGTAGCTTTGTTACTGCTCAGAAAGGTGCTAAAGATAATAATTTATTTAGAGATAACCATGAAAACTCCGCGTGTTTGCGAAGCATCTACTCAGGCAGAAGATAGTGGTGTAGTTAGATATTTTTTGAATTTATAAATAGTGTTTATACTTTACCAAAATAAATTTTTATTATATATGATATTTGAAATAACTCCGATAGAAATACCTGATCCCCATCCAATGAAATACTTTATTAGGTTTCTAGTGCGTTCTGATTTTGTTTTTTTGTTATTTTCAATATCATAAGTAGTTATTAGTATTGATGATCTTTCGCCAATATAAGGCGTTTGTTGTAAAATTTTGTTTATTATTAATAATAAAATAATTATTGATAATATTATTGCTGCCCCTTTTGTTATTTCAATTAATGAATTAATGATGGCTATAGGATTTTCTAATGAGGAATAATGTTTTAATTTTGAGGTTACTGAGCTTGCTACCAGTATTAGTGAGATGAGTGTTGTTATATATAGTAAATATTCAGTAAAGTCATCAATATTTTTGATTACCCAATTGAAAATGCCAGTCTGCTTTGTAATAATAGATTCACCATGTTTTTTTAGCAATCCTGAAATATCCTCTGCCCAAGTTCTTTCGGTGTGTTTGATTTTGTATTGGAAACTTCCACCACTGAACCAAGATTGATATCTGTAATCGCTATTCCATTCAGGTGTTGTTGCAAAAATAACTTCAATGTCTTGTTTTTCTGCAGTTTCAGATTGCTCGAATTTTATAAGATAAGTGGCTGAAATTATTATTCCAGTGGCAGCGCATTTTGTTATTGGATGGTATTCTGTGAAATCTTTAATGTTGTTATGCTCAACTGAGTGTCCATCGTTATAATATACTGTAATTTTGAAGTTTATAACCGTAGATTTGTTTTGTTTATTTATTCTTTGGTTTAATAAATGATAAACATTAAGAATTTCTTGAGGGTTCAGAGTAAAAACGCCATCTATTCTTCCTCTCAATTCCTGGGGTTTTCCTAGAAGACTAGAAACAAATTTAGTAAAATCTTTTGTGTCACAAGGTAAAACTACAGAGTAAGTTCGATCTTGACTTTTATTTGAATCACTTACTGAAAAACTTTCGTTTTCATTATCTTGGTTGGGTGTTGTTAAATTGGTCATGAAATTTTTTCTTAATAATTAAAGTATTTAGGCAAAGAATTAAGGTCACGAACTGTGACTTGGCCAAAAACTCAAATACCCGTCTGCGTAGCCGAAGTTTTGATGAAGGGGAGCCCGTTTTCTGTGGTCAGTAATTGCACCGCCATCGGCTTGGCTAGCCAATCGGCAGTTTTCATGCCGTGCTTTTGGGCGATTTTGGAGGTGGAGATTTTTTGCGTGCCGTTGCCGCTGGGGCGGGCCTCGTCGTCAAAAGCGTCGGTGTTGTCACTGGCAGCAGGTTCTTCGTCTGCCGTGCTCACGCGTTCCATGCTGGTGCGCACATCAATCTTCAAGCGATTCTCTTCCAGCAGTTCCCGAATGCGGTCGTTCAGCTTGAGAAACGGGCTGATGAGTACCAACCTGTCTTTGGCGCTTTTGATCAGCGCTTCCAAAAAGTAATTGATTGCGGAGGTGTTGAGAAACTTTGCCATGCTGCCTCGGATGCATTGAAAGATTTTTCTTACAAGCAGTCTAAAAAGCTTGCTGCAAATTGCGAAGCAGGGCGTTGTATTTGTAAGGAAAGGTAGGCGCACTGCTTGCATTTCTGCTGCAAAGCTAACAGTACAAATAAAAAAATGAATTAAATATGCCTCTAGCCCTTTATCTATAAGCACAAGCAGCTATAAAAAATACAAAGATATGTGCGTGTAGTTTGGGTGCTGTCAGTTTCTGTTGGTTTTCAAAAACGTACGACACACAGCGCACATGGCCCACACGTCAGCCGCAGAACTGGCATGTTCGTGGATGTTCAGAAAAGGAAGCCCCTCAAACTTCCGGCGGCTGTCTGAGCGCAGCGCTGCCAGCGCGCAGCGAGTTCCGCCGGAAGCCGTCGGCAGACGCGCTTCTTTGGTCACTTTCTTGTCGCGAACAAGAAAGCGACTCGCCCGTCGGTGCGACAAACCGACCTCTGCCCTCAAAGCCAGCGCAGCATAAAAAATAAATAGCTACCAACGACCACCCCATAAGCGCTAATAGCCAAAAAACACATAAACAGAAAACACAACCACCTGCATCGCACAGCGTTGCCATCCAGAGCCTTACCCCTGCCCATTCACAGCAGCAGCCCGCTCCCATGCGTCATACGCCAGCGACGCCGCTGCCAAATCTTCCAGCGCACTGCCTACCGATTTAAAGAGTGTGATTTCCTCCGCGCTGCGGCGGCCTGTGTGTTCACCCCGGCACAGTTGCTCCAGCGTGGCGGTTAGTTGCTCTTTGGCCCATGCTCCTTCGTCGATGGCGCCCAGCAGATCACCGGCTTTGATAAGGGCTTCGGTGGTGTCTACAAACACGCTGGCTTTGCGCAGGCAGTCGCCGTCGGCCTCGCGCATGGCGGGGGTGAAGCTGCCGATCAAGTCTAGATGGGTGCCGGGCTGCAGCCATTCACCGCGAATGAGAGGGGCAGTGGCCAGCGTGGCGCAGCTGACGATGTCGGCACGGCGCACGGCGGCTTCCAAGTCAGGGGCGTGCTGCGCGGCAATGCCTTGGGCGTTCAGGCGTTCAACCAGCGCCTGGGCGCTTTCGGGGTTGCGGTTCCACACTTCTACCGTTTGAAGGTCGCGCACGCAGCGGTAGGCGTGGGGCAGCAGGCTGGCGACGCGGCCGGTGCCCACCACCAGCAGTTTTTTGGCATCAGGTCGGCTGAGCCAGCGAGCCGCCAGTGCTGACGCGGCAGCGGTGCGCCGTGAGGTGATGGTGTCGCCATCCAGCACGGCCAGCGGCTGGCCAGTAGATGTGTTGTACAGGATGTAGACGGAGTGCAGACCGGGCAAGCCTTTGCGGTGGTTGCCGGAGAAGATAGAGACGGTTTTGACGCCCAGGTACTGGCCGGTTTGCCAGGCGGGCATCAGCAGCAGGATGCCGTTGTCATCGTCCGTGCTGCCGGGGATGGCGTGGTTGTGGCGCAATGGCACTTGGCAGCCATCAATGAACATGCGCTCCAAAGCGGGCAAAAGGGTGGACAAGGGAAGGTGTTGCTCGGTGCTGGGCTGAGAGATGATCTGCATGCAGGCTATGAAGGGGCGAGTCAAAAAGGGAGTGCCGAAATAGTAGGTGCCTGACTGCATTTGAGGAATGGGCGTTGTCCCTGCGTGCGGCGGGCGAGGTGTTGTGCAAGGCCGCGCATCCCTGCATAAAAAGTAGCTGTATGCACTGGCAGCACAAGCGTTACAGGCTAAAAACACTCACAATTAAAAAATGCCAGCCCAAGTGCTTGACGCTTGGGCTGTTCGCCAAAAGCTTTCAGCACTTGCACCGGTGCATTGATTTATGACTATCTCGACCTCTGACTCCATCACCCGTCACCATGTGGGCAAGCGCCTGTCGGAAGTGGCCATTCACAACGGTACGGTCTATCTTGCCGGGCAGATTCCTGAGAACAACCCAGACGGCGACATGCGCACGCAAACGCGCGAGGTGCTGGGTCATGTGGAGCGGTTGCTGAGCGACGCAGGCAGCAGCAAGGCGCACATCCTGTCGTGCCAGATTTTTATTCGCAGTGCGGCAGATATTGTGGTGATGAACG
This sequence comes from uncultured Comamonas sp., assembly GCA_963520865.1. Lineage (GTDB taxonomy): Bacteria > Pseudomonadota > Gammaproteobacteria > Burkholderiales > Burkholderiaceae_C > Comamonas. Next base: position 30,790 of record CAUQST010000040.1, on the reverse strand, counting down.
AGGTGTGGGATGCGTGGGTGGTGCCCGGTCACACGCCACCGCGTGCCACGGTGATTGGCCCGGCCATCAACCCCAAGTACCTGATTGAAGTCATCGTGACCGGTGCGCAGATCAGCGCGAATTAAATTGGTGCCAGCATGCCGTGAATGCTGATTCAGTCCGCGTTCACGGCAATCCAAAACCGCGCAGCATGTTGCATGGCTTGTGTGGCATGCCCGCGTGTGGTTTGGCGCGCAGCCGTGGCATGCACTTTCTCTGGCCTGTATGTGCCTATTGGCGAGTTCTGGGCGCAGTGGTTTCTTCCTGCGCATTGCGCTCCATCAGCTCAAAAATGGCTTGCCATGACTGGATGTAGTGATGGATGTAGCGCTGCGATGCAGCGTGGTCAATGCGCAGCGGGATTTGCCAGATGTCGAGGATGGCTTTCTGTGTTTCTGCCGAGTTGGTGATGACCTCAAAGGCTTTGATCAGTTTTTGCTTGTCTGCCTGTGCCATGTTGCGCGGAGCAAAGGCGCCATGCCAGCCCCGGCCAAGCGGTGGCAGTCCCAGTTCGGTGAAAGTAGGTACTGGTGGCACGTAGCGAATGGTTTCGTTGTGTGACTTGGCAACTACAGCCACTTCATTGCCGACCTTACGCATGTGTGAGCAGCGTGAGATGGCCAGATCCACGCTTTTTTCCAGCATGGGTGTGAGCATTTCAGCACCCTGAAATGGCCGTGCCTGTACCTGCAGTGGTGGTTGACCGGTCTTGCTTTTACTCTTGGCGCGGCTAGATAGTGCATGCACCCACATCACGGGGCTGCCACTGTAGACGCCTACGCCAATTCGGGCGGGGCGTCCAAGGTTCGACAGCCAGCTGAGTAGATCTTTTTGCTCCAGTGCAGGTGAGTTTTTGAGAGCAAAAAGGCACCACGGTATTTCCATGAAGATGACCAGTGGTTCAAAGTTGGCGAGATGTCTGGGATTTTGTGTGGGGTTGCCAGTCAGGCTACTATTGCCTTCCGAGACCAGCCAGATGGTGCGCTGTGCAAGCTTGGGGTCGCTGCCGGGCTTAGGGGGTACCAGCCCTTCGCTAGGGTCATCAAACTGCAACTGCACTGGGGCTTGCAACTGTTCTTCCAGTTGGGTGCGCAAAGAATCAATGTAAACCTGCGCCAGCGGAAAAGGAGATGCCACCATTTTCCAGGGGACCGCAGCAGGCGTGGTGGTCGCTGCTGCGGTGGGCGCGTTCAATAGCAGCGTTGTAGCGCCCGTAGCAATCAATCCACGAAACCATTGGAGAGCAAGGTGCTTGAAGTGCATGTTGCAAGCCTCTCTGACAGATAACGCATGGAACGGCGCGCAAAAACATGGCGCAAATGGGTAGCGGAACAATCACATGGCGGTCTGTGCCGCAGTGGCTGAGGTTGGGATCAGTATGTCTAGCGCAGCTTCTTGTAGGAAAGAGCCGCTAGCGTAGTGATTTACTGATCAATGGTCTTGCTATTTTTATTGAATTGTTATTTTTATAGTGTGCAAAGTTTACTGTGCATCAAGTAAACCCCCACGCTTGCAGGCAAGGCGTGGGGGGGTGAAGACCGTATGCATCAAGGCTTTGCGCAGTGTGCAGAGTCACTGCGCAGTGGCACTTACCAAACCGACTCGCGGTGCACCGACAGTCCAGCAAAGCTTTGCTGCACGGGCATGATTTCGATGGCGTTGATGTTCATGTGCTTGGGGCTTTGCGCAATCCACAGCACGGTTGACGCGATGTCTTCAGGGGTGAGGAACTGCACGCCTTCGTAAACTTTGGCAGCTTTTTCTGCATCGCCAAAACGCACATTGGAAAACTCGGTGCCACCGCACATGCCAGGCTCAACATTGGTTACACGCACGGCGGTACCACTCAGGTCTGCACGCAGGTTGCGGCTGAACTGCTGCACAAAGGCCTTGGTAGCGCCATAGACGTTGCCACCCGCATAAGGCCAGTTGCCAGCCACCGACCCCAAATTGATGACATGACCGCGCTTGCGTTCCACCATACCGGGCAGGAAGGTACGGCTCATGGTGACCAGACCGGTGCAGTTGGTGTCGATCATGGTTTGCCACTGGTCAAGATCGGCACGCTGTGCTGGCTCCAAACCCAGGGCAAGACCGGCGTTGTTGATGAGTACGTCCACTTCAGCAAAGGCGGCAGGCAACTGGGCGGGCAGAGCCTGAACTGCTGCGCGATCTGTCACGTCCAGCTCCACTGGTAGCAGGCGCTCTCCCAGTTCGCAAGCTAGTGCCGTCAGCTTGTCTTTACGGCGAGCGGTGGCAATGACGTGATGCCCAGCCTGCACAAAACTGCGCGCCATGGCGGCTCCGAAACCCGCCGATGCGCCAGTGATTAAAACGATCATGGTGTGGTTCTTTCTCTTCAATACCGAGGAAATGAGGCATTGTCTCCAGAGGCTGTAGGTTTGGGCAAGCACTCTGGCGTCTTGATACGCAATTGCTGCCACCGTGCTGGGGCAGGAGCTTGCTCTATGCGCAGAGAGTTGCGCAGCATCTGTGATGCGTTTTCCTGCTTAACTCAGTTCATTCGAGTTAAAGTGGCTGGATACATTGATCCAGTGCGCGCGCTCTTATGCGTCGACAGGTGCAGTCTTAGCAGGCGAAGCATGCGTTGTGGCTTGTTGCCACACACGGTTGCGTCCGTGGGTTTTGGCCTGGTACAGGGCCTGATCTGCGCACAGCAAGACGTGATCCAGCGTCTGAGCATCCGCGGGGTAACACACATGCAGACCCACACTGATGGTGATGGGCCATGCTTCCTGTGCATGGTGAACGAGGACTGCGCTGCGCACCGCCTGGCACAGCCGATCTGCCAGCAAGTGGGCGTTCGTCGTGTCGGTGTCGGGGCAGGCAATGACGAATTCCTCTCCGCCATAGCGCCCGACAATGTCGTGAGGGCGCACATGGGTTTGCAGTAAACGGGCAATTTGGGCTAGTACTTTGTCGCCCTCTTGGTGACCGCATGCATCGTTGACGTGCTTGAAATGGTCCACGTCAATCATCAGCAGGCTGAAAGGGGTTTGGTTAAGTTGTGCCTGCGTGCACATTTTTTCCAGAGATTGCATCAAGGCTCTGCGGTTGGGCAGCTCGGTCAGTACGTCCATATTGGCCATGTACTGCAACCGGCCCTGGTGGCGGCCTGAGCACAGCAGCAAGAAGCCGGTAGATTTCAGGTGCATGGCGATAAACAAAATGGTGAACGAAAGTAGCAAATGCGTGCTGGATAAGGCAGGGTCGCGCAGCGTGAGTGAAGCGTTGGGCAAAAACACCCGCAGCAGCATGGCGCTACAAAACATCAGCACACCCACGACCAAAACGACGCTGCCTGTGTTCAAGGGCTCGCTGCGGCGGCGTGCTAGCACCAGTAGTCCCCAGATCTCGCTGAAAAGAAACAGCGCACTGACGAGGCGCACGCGCAACTCGGGCTGGTTGATGGCCAGCGTAAACAGCAGCAATGCCCAAAGTGGCAGACACAACAGCAGCCACCACGGTGGACGCATTTGGTAGAAGCGGTAGATGGTGGCGAGCCAGCAGCTTTGCCCGCATGCAAACACTGCGTAGGCTGCCATGAACCACTGCGTGGGGTTGGGCGATGCCATGAAGCTGATGCACACGTATGACAGACCGTAGCACGTCATCGCCATGGCCATGAGCAGGCTGCCTTCGCGCCAGTGGGTGCGGCCAGTCAATATCACGCTGATCGCCGAGGAGCCCGACGACAGGGCAATCATTAAAGCGATGGTCGTGAAGTCGGGCATAAGCCCCTCCGTTCGCTGAAGACGCCGGCAAGACAAGGGTGCTGCGCTGACGTTACGACCGTGGCTGCAAAGCGGCACATTGGGACGCTTGCGAAAAGATAGAAGTCATTACCAAATGTGTCAATTGGCACAGAGTGGTAGAAGCCCTCAACCCTGTGTAGGTGAATGCGCAGGCCATGGTCTGCATGGTGGTGCTGACGCTGAGGCAGGGCACGACAGAAACGCAGCCAGTACTTATGAGCAAGGCACGGATTGCGTTTCTCTTTGCTCTTAGCGCTGCTTTATTTTTTACTGTACGGCGGCCACAAACACTTCAACGCGGCGGTTTTTGGCGCGGCCCCAGGCGCTGTCGTTGGATGCCACGGGCTCGCGTGCACCACGGCCTTCGGTTTGGATGCGCGGGCCACGCACTTGGCTGAAGATGTAGTCGCGTGTGGCGTTGGCGCGGTTCAGCGACAGGGGATCGTTGATGTGCGCGCCACCCGTGCTGTCGGTGTGCCCCACCACGATGACGTGGGTGTTGGGGTTGCGGCGCAGGCTGGTGACAAAACTGTCGAGCACGGGGCGAAACTGGCTCTTGATGTAGGCGCTGTTGCTGTCAAACGAGATATCGGACGGTATGGCCAGCTTGAGCTGGTTGTCGCTGGTACGCGACACTGTCACACCCGTGCCACGGGTTGCAGCTTCTAATTCCTGGCGCTGGCGTTCCATGCTGGCAGACCAGATATAGGTGCCCACGCCGCCCACTGCTGCACCAATCAAAGCCCCTTTACCGGCTTTGCCTCCAGTGGCTTTGGCAATGCCTGCACCAGCCAAAGCACCTACGCCCACGCCAAGGGCTGTGTTGCGTTGGGTTTCGGTCATGGTTTCGCAGCCAGTCAAAGCCAGGATGGCGGTGAGTGTCAAGACGGCCGTAGTTTTAATTTGCAATGTTCTCTCCCTGTAACAAACATGCAAAATGTATAGCGGTTTATGGTCACCTCCGGCAAACAAAGTCTGATTTGCCGGTGCACACCGTGCGCGAGCAGGCACTCAATGTGCTTGCCTTGTGCAGGCCGTTGCTGACAACAGAGTTGCTGGCTGGGATGCCAGCCCTGGTGTGATGAAGCTGGTTACAAGAAAGGACAAGGTGGCCTGTGCTCAATGTCAAACATGACCGCGAGGAATTACTGCAACCATTGATGGTTTGGGCAGATTTATGGCCGCAGGGCATCCAGCCCCCAGTTAAGGGGTGGAGCGAGCAGTTGCAGCCTGGCATCAGCGTGGTGGTGGATGAATCTGGCGAAGAAGCGCAGCAATGGCTGGCGGTGCTGGCCGGGCATGCAGTGCCGGGGCGCGGGCGAGTGCAGTGTGCGGGTCTGTGCAGTCAGCTCGATAGTGCTGCCTATGTGGCGCAGGTGTACTGGCACCATCCGCGCACGCCGATGCATGAGCGTGAAATGTCTGCCCAGCTATGGTTGCAGGAAGTCGCGCAGCGCTGGCCCACTTGGAGTGAGGTAGCCTGGGGCCGCCATTGCCAGGGTTTTGGCTTGGAAGAGCATTTGTCCAAACCTCTGTGGCATTTGTCCACCGGTTGTTTGCGCAAGCTGGGTATTGCCGCTGCCTTGGCCAGCGGTGCGCGCCTGACGCTCATTGAAGAGCCAGTCGCGGCCTTGGACCGCAGCAGCATTCGCTATCTCTGTCAGGCCCTGGATGCCCTTGGCGAAGAGCTGGCCAGTGCGCCGCAGTCACCGCGCTGGATCATGGTTGCGCACTGGGAGCCTCTGGCTGGCGTGACATGGGATGAAGTGCTGGCACCACCGTCATTGGCCAATACTGCTGGAGAGCCTGAGGCGAACGCACAGACTTTGCCCGTTCAACAAGATTTACTGTGAGTGCTGGGTTGGTTGCTTGGTTGATTGCTAGTGAGCAAGAAGGAATTTGCGCGATGAAGGATGTGCGCCCTCATCAAGCAGCAGCGCTGGGCAATACGTAACGCATGATGGTGACGTAATGCAGCAAGCTGCCTGCAATCACAAACAAGTGCCAGATGCCATGAAAGTGGCGCACACGGGCGTCCAGCACAAAAAACACGATGCCTACGGTATAGAGCAAGCCGCCTGCAGCCAGACAGATAAAGCCAGCAGTGCCCAGCGCCTCTAGAAGCGGGCCTGTGGCCACCACCACCACCCAACCCATCACTGCATAAATGATGAGCGAAAGCACGCGTGCCTCGCTGCGTGGCTTGATCTCTTGCAGCATGCCGACCAAGGCCAGGCCCCAGACCACACCAAACAAGCTCCAGCCCCATGCGCCGCGCAGGCTGATCAGGCAAAACGGGGTGTAGCTGCCTGCAATCATCAGGTAGATGCTCAAGTGATCGAACTTTTGCAGGATGCGTTTGGCGGGGCCGCGCACGCTGTGATAAAGGGTAGAGGTGGCATATAGCAGCACCATGGCCGCGCCATAGATACTGACACTGGTGATGGCCTGTGCGTCTGCGCGCAGGCTGGTGACCACGATTAGCCATGTTGCGCCCGTCAGCGCAAACAGGGCGCCAACCAGATGCGTCCAAGCGTTAAAGCGTTCACCGTAATACATGGCTCCCATATTGGGCGATCTACACCCGCTTGCAAGCCAGAACAAAGCAAGCAAACGTGTCAGTGCGCATCGAATGAGCGCGCAGCAACGAGGGGCCGACGTTAAAAAGCCCGCATGTCTGCGGGCTGTGCTGTGAAGTGCTGGTGCGTGGTTTTAAAAAATAGATTTAAACGATTGCTGGGTATGCGTTGGAGCGTTATTTTTTTCTGAGTTTTTACAACGCAATGGCAAGCCAGTCACTTTCTACACACACACCGTTGTCCAGACTGGCGCGGACAACAAAACCTTCATCCATGGCAATCAACTGCGCGCTTTCCACATGAAAGCCTTGCGTGGATTGCTCACTTTGGAACGAGAAATAACCGCGCAAAGGCAGCTCGGCAGCGCATTCCATATCGATACCTGCGTGCTGCTCATTGAGCCATTGGCGTGCCGATTGCAAGGTGGTGGCCACCTGCAGGCACTCGGCAGGCACATCGATATGGGCGGTGCGGGTGACCTCGTCACCACTCAGAGCATGGAATTCGCCGATGGTGAAAAACGAGGTCGCAAAGCTTTGCTGAGTCATGGTCTGAAGCGTTTTTGATTGCTATGAAAAAGATGGCATTGTGCGCTGTGCTGAAAACACTTTAAGTAGACATGGGCAGTAATGTTCACCCCCCAAACAAGCAAGCCCAGCATGGCTGGGCTTGGGGGTATCTGAAGAGGCTGCTTATTGCGGCTGTGCGTGGAATGCTTTGTTCGCAATCTTCCAGCCCTGCTCGGTTTTGAGCAGTACAAAGTAGTCGGTAAAAGTTACGTTGCCATGGACCAGTGTGACTTTGGCCATGGCTGATGTTCCCGTAATGTCCAGCCAGTCAATGCTGCGGCGGCGCGTGGATTCGTCAGGCGCAGGTGTATTAGTGAAGCGCAGGCAGTAAAAGTCCAGATCCCAGGATGTCAGAGGGCCTTCGCGCACGCTTTCCAGGCGGGCGGTGGGCAGGAAGGCAGCGCGCATGTGCTCGGCGTTGTCTTCTGCATGGCCGCGCATGTACATCTCCAGGGGCTGGCGAACGGCACCTTCTTCGGGGTGTGGGGTCTGGTGTGCTTTGTGGTCCATGCGCTAGCTCCTTGGTGTGTTGTTTGGTGATTGCTGCCGCATGCTAGCGGGGAGCCACCCAGGGATTGCACGTGTGCAGGTCACAGGTGTTTATCGGACACAGAAGTCTTGGAGACGGGCGGGCAACAAAAAAAGCCCCGAGGCGCAATGCTCGAGGCTTTTTTGAAGAGATGCCGGCGCGAGCGCCGGCAGTCAGCGTGGATTAAGCACCCAGCTTCAGGGCACCCTTCATGATGAAGGAGTGGCCAGGGAAAGAGCAGAAGTAGGTGTAGTCAGTGCCAGCCTTGAGCTTGGCCACATCGATCACCACCTGGGTCGATTCACCACCACCAATGACCTTGGTGTGGGCGATCACGCGGGTGTCACCAGCCTTGACGTAGTCAGCAGCTGCGCCTGCTTTCATACCATCTGCAGCAGTTGCGGTGGCATCAGCGGCGGTGGTCAGCACCAGGTTGTGGCCCATCGAGGACTTGGGCATCTTGCCCACGTGCTTGAGGGTCACGGTGTAGTTCTTGCAGGACTTGGGCACTTCAATGTTCTTCACACTGAATTGCATTTGGTCATTACCTTCAACGGTAATAGCGCAGTCAGCAGCCATAGCAGGAGCGGCAATGCCACCAGCAGCCAACAGGGCGAGCGTCATCAGAGTTTTTTTCATAGCGCAAATCCTTACGAAACAAATCGTTGTGAAGAGAGAGTTGCTCGGCAGTCACGAACCTTAGAACGGGTCTAACTGTCCAGTTGGCCGATATTGTGATACTGAACTTTCAGACTTTTGTGAAATTCAAAGTTTCTGCGAGCCAACGGAGATCATTTTGTATTCAGGCATGACGCGGATCAATAAAACATCTGCAATTGCGTTGGATAACCGCTTGAAATGATTGAAAAAAAGAGCATCTAGCGCTTTGTTTTTGGCACTCTTGAAGCTGTTGGCCTTTGAAAGCCTTTAACTGCTTGCGCTAGCTGCTCTTTATTTTGAAAAGGCTCTATAGAAATGCGGTTTCTGGCTTAACTGCTGGCATTGTGCTTGGGCGCAGCAGTTGCAAGGCGTGGATGCGGGCTTGCGCTGCTGGCAGATCAAAAAGCTTGGCATCGAAATCAGCAGGGTGCAGGCGCAATGCTGCTTGGTGGCCCGGGTGCTGCTTGTCCTGAATAGCCTGCACAAATTCGGTGAATGCGGGCATGCCGTGGCTCCAGTTTTCTGGTGGGCATGCATTGCGCCCGCCCAGGCAAATGGGCAGGCTGTGCAAGGCTTCAGGGCTGCCAATGGGGGTGCAGGCCTCCAGCTTGATGCGCAGTTGCCAGCCTGCGTTCAAGTCATACAGGTAGCGCACAGGCAGGGCCTGGCCTTGCAGCAGCTGGTTCAGGGTGTAGCGGCGCGCATCCATGGTGGGGTCTTCGGGCAAGTCGGCGTTGGGCTGACCATAGCGCTGCCCCGCAATTTCAAAAGCGAAGCCGTGGCGGTTGTCCCAGCCCATGGCTGCCTGAATAGTGCGATGCAATTGGGCAAGGCTGGTGCTGTCTGCCACGACAAGGCGGCGCCAGATGGCGGGCTTGCTTTCGCTCAATTGGATGTGAAGCTGGTAGCTGCAGCGGATTTTGGACATGGTGGTCTCCTCCCTGGGTCAATCACAAACCTGCGTCAAGCGCAGTTATCTCAATGCACGGTCACTTGTTTGTAGCCCAGCTGTTGTTTGCATGTGGCGGATGCGGGTAAGTACTGGCTGTCTGCGTGCAGGGGATTGGTGCGCAGCCTGAAAGTGATGGCGATTTGTGCTTGCACATGAAAAAAGGCACCCGAAGGTGCCTTTTCAACAGCATGCGAAATGCCGTGGTATCAATCGACGCTAGCGCCAGAGGCCTTGACCACAGGGCCGTATTTGTTGCGTTCTGCAGCCATGAATGCCTGGAACTCTTTGGGCGTAGTGGGTACGGGCTCAGCCATCAAAGAGGCAAAACGCTTTTGCGTTTCAGGGTCCTTGAGCGCGTCAGTGAATGCCTTGTTGAGCTTTTCTATGACATCGGCAGGTGTGCCTGCTGGTGCGACCAGGCCCCACCATGTGTCAATGGCAAAGCCCTTGATGTTCTTGGACAGGGGGGGCACACCGGGCAGCAGCTTGCTTTCATCGGGGGTGGTGACGGCCAAAGCCTTGAGCTTGCCCGATTGGATGTTGCTGGATGCAGCGGCCAGGTTGTCGATATTGAAATCGACCTCACCGGCAAGCAGGGCCAACTGGGCTGGGCTGGCACCACGGTAGGGGATGTGCACGGCTGTAAAGCCCAGACCTTGCTGCAGCATTTCGCCAGCCAGGTGACCTGCACTGCCATTGCCGCCACTGCCGTAGCTGAGCTTGCCGGGGTGGGCCTTGCCGTAGGCAACCAGGTCTGCGACCGAGTTGATGTTCAGCTCTTTGGCCTTTTGCGTATTGAGCACCAGCACGTTGGGCACGCGCACCATCTGTGTGATGGCTGCAAAGTCCTTTTCAGCATCGAAAGGCAGCTTCTTGTACAGCCAGGGGTTGACTGCGTGGGTGGCTACGGCAGCCAGACCGATGGTTTTGCCATCTGGTGCCGCTTTGGCAATGGCATCCACCCCAATGTTGCCGCCCGCGCCGGGCTTGTTCTCCACAATCACGGTGCCCAGGCTATCGCGCACGCGCTCAGCCAGTACGCGGGATGTGACATCCAGCGGGCCGCCAGGTGCGTAAGGCACGATCAGGCGGATGGGCTGCTCAGCAGCTTGAGCCAAGGAAGATGCCAATGCAGCAGCACAGACAACGGAGGACAGCAAGATGTTTCGACGGTTCATGGCAAGTATTGTGCAAGATTCGCTTGGTGTGGCTTGGGCATGCGCTGAGTTCGGGGTATTTACGGCGTGATTTGCTTTTTTCGTTGAAGAATACGGCGTACCTGCTGTACGAGCGCATTTTTTGTGCGCGGTACACCCAAGAGATTTTTTTGTCTAGTAAAGGGCTTTGTAAGCAGTCGTAAAAAAGGCCGCGCAAGGCGGCCTCAGTGCGGGCAGAGCCCGGTTTACTTGTCTGCTGCGCTGGTGAATGCGTCGGCAAAGAAAGCTTCTTCTGGCAGAGCGCGCTGGCTGGTGTAGCTGGTGCGGGCTGCATCCACCATGACGGGAGCGCCACAGGCGTACACCTCATGGCCCGACAAATCGGCAAAGTCATCCAGCACGGCCTGGTGCACAAAGCCACAGCGGCCTGTCCAGTTGTCTGTGGGTTGCGCATCAGACACTACGGGCACGTAGCGCAGGTTAGGCATGGTCGCAGCCAGTTGCTTGACCCAAGCATCCTGGTACAGATCTTCTGGGCGGCGGCCACCCCAGTACAGGCTGACGGGACGGGTTATGCCCTGGTGCTGCATGTGTGTCAGCAAACCCTGGATAGGGGCAAAGCCGGTGCCTGAGGCCAGAAACACCATGGGCTTGTCGGAGTCTTCGCGCAGGAAGAAGCTGCCAAAAGGACCCTCGGCGCGCAAGATTTCCTTTTCCTTCATGGCACCAAACACATGGTCGGTGAAGACGCCACCGGGCATGTGGCGAATGTGCAGCTCAATGCCGGGGGCCGTTTCCTGCACATGGGGTGCTGTGGCGATGGAGTACGCGCGGCGTGTGCCGTCACGCAAGATAAATTCAATGTACTGGCCCGCGAAATACTGAAACACGGTGTTGGCGGGCAATTGCAGCTGAACCCGCATGACGTCGTGCGAGAGCTTTTCGAAAGCGGCCACGCGCACTGGCATTTTTTTGATGGGGAAAGCGTGGGCGTCAGTGACTTGGCGCGACTCCAGCACCACATCGGTGTGTGCGGTGGCGCGGCAGGTCAAAATAAAGCCAGCCTCCAGTTCAGCGGGTGTCAAAGCCTTGTCGGAGTGGCTCTCGTGCGTGACTTCACCGCTGAGTTTCTTGCATTTGCATGAGCCACAGGCTCCGTCTTTGCAGCCGTAGGGCAGGCCAACGCCCGCAGTGATGGCGGCAGCCAAAATGGTCTCACTGCTGCTGGCGGAAAACTGGCGACCACTGGGTTCAACGGTGATCTGGAATGCGGGGGCGGTCATCTTCTAGCTATCCTTGGCGGTTTCTCAATGTGCGCTGACCTGCAGGGCAGGCGTGGCGCAGCAAAGGCAATGGGCTGCACAAAGTGGCCCGTTGCACAACAGTATTCAATGGGGATACCCGATTTTGCCTTCAATCCAAATCCCACGCGGGGCTTTGCCTGCAAGGTTTCGTCGAACGCGCGTGCTCATCATTGGCTGTGGGGATGTGGGCCAGCGTATTGCACAGGCGCTGCAGCCGGTGGCTGCGCAGACGCGCCAGCATGGCCCCAAGGTGCTGGCGTTGACGTCGTCGCCCGAAAAAGCTGCGGCGTTGCGCCAGTTGGGCATAACGCCTCTGGTCGGGAATCTGGATGATCTTCCCAGCTTGCGCCGTTTGCGCGGGCTGGCTGATCGCGTCATTCACATGGCCCCTCCACCGGGTCAGGGGGGCGTTGATACGCGCAGTGCGCATGTGGTGCGTGTACTGCGCCAGGGGCGCTTGCCCAAGGCGCTGGTGTACGGCTCTACCACGGGCGTTTACGGCGATTGCGACGGAGCATGGGTGGATGAAACGCGCACGCTGAATCCCTCAACCGATCGTGCGCGCCGGCGTGTGGATGCCGAGCAGCGCTTGCTGCACTTTGGGCAGCACAGTGGCCTGCGTGTGCAGGTGCTGCGTATTCCGGGTATTTACGCGCCAGACCGGGCAGGGGGCACGCCTCGGGGGCGATTGCTCAAAGGTTTGCCGGTATTGAATGCACCAGACGATGTGTATACCAACCACATTCATGCCGATGATCTGGCGCGCATTGCTGTTGCAGCCATGTGGCGTGGCAAGCCACAACGGGTCTATCACGCCAGTGATGACACGCAGATGCGCATGGGCGATTATTTCGATCTGGCTGCCGATCTGTATGGCATGCCCCGGCCGCCCCGTGTGGCGCGGGACGTGGCGCTGCAAACGCTGCCACCAACCATGCTCAGTTTTATGGGTGAGTCACGCCGCTTGCGCAATGCGCGCATCAAGCTTGAGCTGCGTTTGCGCCTGCGCTACCCCACGGTGCTGCAGGGCCTGGTGGCCTGAAGATCAGGGGCGGCTCCAGGTATTGCCTTTGCCGTCATAGCAGCGAAACACATTGCAGTTGTAGTTGCCGGTACTGGGCTGGGGGCGTATGGGCGGCGGCGGGCGAATGTGCGGTGGGCGGGGTGGGTACAGCGGCACATAGGTGGTGACGGGGTCGCTGGGGGGCACCTGCACGATCACGGGTGGCACAGGGCGCTGGGCTGCCAGTGCGGCAGCGCGTTCGGCATCGGCTTTTTGCTGAGCCGCCTCTCGCTCGGCCTGCAGTTGCTGGGCGGCACGTTTGCGCTCCAGCGCTTGCTGGTACTGGGCGTCGTGCTGGGCCTGCTCCTGTGCGCTCAGGGGAGGCAAAATTTCTTGCACTTCCTTGCTGTTGGGGCACTTGCCATCGGTGTAGGTGACGTGCCCGTTGGCATCCACACAGCGTATGACCTGGGCATGCGCAATGCCTGCGGTGTACAGGCAGGTGATCAGCACAGCGAATAAGTAACGATAAGTGGTCATGGTGGCAAGCTTATCTAGAGCGGTGGAGCAACTTTCAACGAAAAAAACAGCTGAGGTCAAGTGCAAAGGGCCGCATTGTTTGTCAGGTGCTTGCTCAGCTGGCTTGTGGCGCAATGGTATCTTTATGTGTTTCGTAGTGATGTTTTTTTAGTCTGTGCACACCCTGGATGGCGTGCGCGGCAAGGAGTTTTCGCGCATGGCTGATAAGCCCACCCCCAGCAATACCAAAAAGAGCGTCCGTGCTGCCGACCATGGCACACGCAAGGCCAGTGCAGGAGATGTTGCAATGGGCAAGGATGAAAAATCCATTGAAAAATTTGTAGCAGGTCAGGCCACACAGGCTGCGCAGAAAAGCCGTGTGGCTGCGGTGCTGAGTGTGCTGGACCAGCCGGGCAGTGATAAAGACCGCGCCAAGGCGCTGCGTGCCTTGATTGAGGGCTCAGACCCCGAAGACCAGAAGGCCCTGCGCAAGGCGCTCAACCGGCTGGGGGGCAATGAGTCCACAGCCAAGGCCAATCCCGATGAAGAGCTGAGCAAGGACTGGAAGGACGGCGGCTACCCCTACGCCAACTTGTTGCGCCGATCGGTGTATGAAAAGGACAAGTTCCGCCTGCAGGTAGAGCTGCTCAAGCTGCAAGCCTGGGTGAAAGAGTCGGGCCAGCGCGTGCTCATCATTTTTGAAGGCCGTGATGCGGCAGGCAAGGGCGGCACCATCAAGCGCTTTATGGAGCACTTGAACCCCCGTGGTGCCCGCGTGGTGGCGCTGGAAAAACCGTCGCCCACCGAGCAGGGACAGTGGTATTTTCAGCGCTATGTACAGCACCTGCCAACGGCTGGTGAGATCGTGCTGTTTGACCGCAGCTGGTACAACCGCGCAGGCGTTGAGCGCGTGATGGGTTTTTGCACCGACGCGCAGTACAAGCAGTTCATGCAGGATGCGCCGCAGTTCGAGCGCATGCTGGTCAGCAGCGGTGTACATGTGGTGAAGTTCTGGTTCAGCGTTAGCCGCAAAGAGCAGCGCCGCCGCTTCAAGGAGCGCGAGGCGCACCCGCTCAAGCAATGGAAGCTGTCGCCCATTGACCAGGCGTCACTGGACAAGTGGGAAGACTACACCCGCGCCAAAGAAGCCATGTTCTTTGAAACCGACACTGCCGATGCGCCGTGGACGGTGGTCAAGAGCGATTGCAAAAAGCGCGCACGCCTGAACGCCATTCGCTATGTACTCAACAAGCTGCCCTACAAGAATCGCGACATGGACAAGGTGGGCCGGCTGGATTCGCTGATTGTGGGCCGTGCATCGGCCATTTACGAACGCGGCGAAAAGCCTGAAGCAAAGTCTGAAAAGATAGAGAAGACTGAGAAATAATAGCTATCAGCGCTTGCTGTAGCTTGTTTTTAGATACTTTTGTATCTGAAAACAAGTGTATGTAAGCGATAGCAGCTATTAATTTTAAAAAGCAGCTCCCGGCGGGCTGCTTTTTTTATGGGTTTACGCCGTGCAGGGTGGCAAAGTAGGCCTGCAACTCTTCAATGGCTTGCCGCACTTTGGCAGGTTGCGCATCGCGCTGCGGGGTGACGGCCCAGATGTCCAGCAGGCCCATGTCCCACTCGGGCAGCAGTTGCACCAGGCGGCCACTTTGCACGCTCTGGCTGACATCCATGGCAGAGAGTACCGCCACGCCCAAGCCTGCTTCGCACAGGGCTTGCACGGCCGTTTGGTGGTTGCTTAGTGCCCGGGGCGTGGCTTGCACGACAAAGTGCTCACCGCTGTGTGGGTGGTGCCAGGCCAGCGCACGCTGGTGGTGGTCGTTGTGGCTCAGCGCCAACCAGTTGTCGTGCGCCAGTTGTGCCGGGTGCTGGGGGGCGCTACCGCGTGCATGTACCCAGCTAGGGGCCGCGCACAGCCAGTTGGGCGTGCTGGCCAGTTTGCGTGCGACCCAGTTGGAGTCGGCCTGCGGGCCAAAGCGCAGGGCCAGATCGACACGCGCCTGAATCAGGTCGATGGGCACATCGTCCAGCAGCAAACGCAGCCGCAACTGCGCAAAACGCGCCAGCCATGCCCCCAGTGCCGGAGCGGCGTGGCGGGCAAAACCCACGGGCGCAGCCAGACGCAGCTCACCACTGGGGGCCTGCTGCTCGGCGGCCAGTTCGGCACGTGCACGCTCGGCGGCAGCGCTCAGCGTGGCGCACTGCACATAAAAGCGCTGTCCTGCATCGGTCAAGGCAATCTGCCGTGTAGAGCGGTGCAGCAGCGTGACGCCGCCTTCGCGCTCCAGCTGGCGGATGTGCTGGCTCACGGCTGAAGGGCTCATGCCCAGACTGCGTGCTGCCGCAGTCATGGAGCCGTGCTGCACGACTGCGGCAAAAACTGCCATGCGTTTGAGATCGTCCATGTGCTTTATTGTGAAGTACAGCTTCAAAGTGTTGGTGAAAACTGGGTGTTTTTTCGCGGGCGTTGCGTCTTAAGCTTCAGCAATTGCTTCCCCCAAACAAGGAGTTTCCAGATGAAAGTAGCGTTGATTGGTGCGACGGGTTTTGTAGGTGCTGCCGTTTTGCAGGAGCTGGTGCAACGCGGCCATGAAGTGGTGGCGCTGGTGCGCGATCCCGCCAAGCTGCCTGCACAGGCGGGCGTGCAGGTGGTGCAGGCCGACGTGATGAACGCTTCAGCCGTGCAGCAAGCGGTGCGCGGCACGCAGGCCGTGCTTAGCGCATACAACGCGGGCTGGGCCAACCCCAATATTTACGATGACTTTTTGCGTGGCTCAGCGGCCATCGTGCAAGGCGTGAAAGCGGCAGGTGTTGCGCGTTATCTGGTGGTCGGTGGTGCGGGTAGCTTGTATGTAGCGCCGGGCGTGCAACTGGTCGATACACCCCAATTTCCTGCCGCTATCTACCCGGGTGCTTCTGCCGCCCGCGACATGCTGACGCAATTGCAAGAAGAAGAGACTCTGGACTGGACGCTGCTCAGCCCGGCGGTGGGCTTTCATGCGGGTTCAGCTGCTCAGGCGCGTGGCCGCACCGGTCAGTACCGCACTGGCAGTGATGCTCCATTGATGCAGGACGATGGGCAGGTGGGTGATATTTCGGCCCAGGACTTGGCGGTAGCGCTGGTCGATGCGCTGGAGCGCCAGTTGCACGTGCGCCAGCGTTTTACGGTGGCGTACTGATCGGTAGGCGGCAAAGGGGCAAGTGCTGCGCAGCCGCAGCCCTTTGAAAGACGCGGCAACAATACAGGGGCACAGCTATCAGGCTGTGCTCTTTTTTCGTCCGGGTATGGCTGCTTCTAACACTGCTTCTTCTAATTTTCGTGCGTGGCTGAGCGTGAGTGCGCTGGCCATGGGTGCCTTTATTTTTAACACCAGCGAGTTTGTGCCTGTGGGCATGCTCAGCGACATTGGTGCCAGCTTTGGCATGCCAACCGAGCACGTGGGGTTGATGCTGACCATCTATGCGTGGGTGGTGGCCCTGGCCTCGCTGCCGCTGATGCTGCTGACGCGCAAGATAGAGCGGCGCAAGCTGCTCATGGGCGTGTTTGCGCTGTTCATCGTCAGCCATGTGGCTTCGGGCATGGTGAGCAGTTTTGAGATGCTGATGGCCAGCCGCATTGGCGTGGCGCTGTCGCACGCTGTGTTCTGGTCCATTACGGCGGCTTTGGCGGTGCGCATAGCGCCGGTGGGCAAGAAAGCGCAGGCGCTGAGCATGCTGGCCACGGGCACGACGCTGGCCATGGTGATGGGTATCCCGCTGGGGCGCGTGGTGGGTGACTGGCTGGGCTGGCGCACAACGTTCTGGGCCATTGGCGCTCTGGCTGTTGTGGTCATGCTGGTACTGTCCAGACTGCTGCCTTCGCTGCCCAGTGAAAACTCGGGCTCTGCTTCCAGCATTCCAGTGCTGTTGCGCCGCCCCGCGCTGATGGCTATTTATGCCTTGCTGATTTTGGTGGTGACGGCGCAGTTCACCGTCTACAGCTATATCGAGCCTTTTGTGCAGGTGGTTGCAGGCTTGAGTGCGCATGTGACCACCGTGGTGCTGCTGCTATTTGGCGGCATGGGCATTGCTGGCAGCGTCTTGTTCAGTGTGTATGGCGCGCGTTTCCCAAAAGGGTTCTTGCTGGTATCGATTGCGGCCATGGCGGCCAGCTTGCTGCTGCTGCTGCCAGCCAGCCAGCATGAAATGTCGCTGTATGCAATGTGCGTGGTCTGGGGCAGCGCCATGATGTGCATGGTGCTGGCCTTGCAGGCCAAGGTGCTGGCGCTGGCGCATGACGCCACAGACGTGGGCATGTCGCTGTTCTCGGGCATCTTCAATATCGGCATTGGGGCCGGTGCGCTGCTGGGCAGCCAGGTGAGTTTGCACGCGGGCATGCAGCACATCGGCTGGGTGGGCGGCGTATTGGCCAGCGCCGCGTGTGTGTGGTGTGCGTTTGCGCAGCGGCGTTGGGGCAGGACTGCTGGGGCGGGTGCCACGCACTAGCGCAAGGAAAATTGCGCCTCAGGAATGAGATTTACGTATTGATGCTTATCAAATGATAATTATTCTCATATAATTTTCAATCCTGCAAGCTATCCCCAGACCGTTCTTGGTCCAGGTTCGCCAGCCATGTCACGAACCTTTTATCCGAGAACGCGTTATGCAACGAATGTCTGTGGGGGTGCGCCCTGTGGCTGCGGCTGCCATGTTGGCTTGTCTGTGGTCGTTGACTGCCCATGCTGCTGATCCCGTCTTGCCGTCGGTGACGGTGCAAGAGGCACAGGAAGCACTGGATCCTGCCCTTGTCCCTTACGCCACCGAGGTGGTGACCAAAGAGGACATTGAGCGCAAACAAATCCTGGATATTCGCGACGCAGTGCGCGACATGATCAATGTGGAAGTGCCTCGCGTGGCGCGCCGCGGCTCGGGTATCAGTGGCACGGCAGGGCGTGAAGGCAACACAGGGTTTGAAATCCGTGGTCTGGGCGGCAACCGTGTACAGACCCTGGTGGACGGCATTCCTATGCCCGAATCCGATAGTTTCATGAACAGCCACAGTTTTGGGCGCGACTATGTCGACCCGCTGACGCTGGCAGGCATTGAAGTGCACAAAGGTGCCAGCGACGTTAGCCTGCCTGCAGGTGGGATTGCCGGCGTGGTGAATATGCGCACCTTGTCGCCGTATGACTTGCTCGGTGGCAACAAAGATTTTGCAGGCCGTGCCCTGCTGGGCTGGCGCAGCGAAAACCAGGGGCGTACGCTGGGTGTGGCACTGGCGGGCAAGGCTTCAGAGCAGTTGCAGTGGCTGGTTGCGCTCAATGGCGACTGGAGTGACGAAGTCAAAACCATGGGCAAGGTGGGCGGCACTGGGCTGACCCGCACCAAGGCCAATCCAGAAGACAACCAGCGCAGCTCGGCGCTGGCCAAGCTCGTGTTCAAGCCCAATGGCAGTCAGACCCATGTGTTCACAGTGGAGCACCGCCGCCAGGACACGGACATCAACAACCTGCACGACTTCAACAACGGCACGACCCGGTCGCACACTGAGTCCATCGACAGCCGCCGCACGCGTGTTTCTTTGCGCTCGGACTTTGCGTTGAACGCTCCAGCTGCCGATGCGGTACGTACATATCTGGCCTGGCAGGACAGCAGCAACCGGCAACTGCTTGCGCTAGATACCGCCACCGCCAATCGCATGCGCGTGCGAGACCATGCTTACGACGAAAGCATGCTGCAAGCTGGGGTACAGGCCTATAAGGCGCTGGGCATGCACCACCTGCAGTACGGCATGGATATGGCACGCATGGACAACGAAACCAGCAGCCTGTCGACCGATGCAGGTGTGACGACCTCGGTGCCCAAAGGCCCCGATAGCCGCACAACACGGTGGGGCGTTTTTGTCGAAGATCGCATGGAATGGGGTGACTGGATGGTCAAGCCCGGCCTTCGGTATGAGTCGGTCAAGATAGATCCAGATGCTGGCAGCATCAATCTGGGGGCATCGGGTGCCACGCTGGCCAGCAAGCGTTTCAGTGCGTGGCTGCCTCAGCTGGGTACGCAATTGAAGCTGGGTGGCGGGGTGCAGGCCTTTGCCAATTACCAGCGTGGTTTCCGTGCCCCGTCGTCAGGGGAGCTGAACAACTACTTCGGCAACATCACACCGTTTTATGGCTACTACATCCTGCCCAACCCCAATTTGAAGGCTGAAACCAGCAACAACTTTGAGCTGGGTCTGCGCGATGCAGAGGGTGTTTTCCAGTGGGAGGCCTCGGCCTTCTACGGTCGCTATCGCAACTTTATCGAGCGCTATGCAGACGCCGGCACGCTGCCCAGCAATCCGGCAGTGACCTTGCAGCAATCGCGCAACCAGGCCAAAGCCACCATCAAAGGGTTTGAGCTCAAAGGCAAGGCTCAGTTTGGCCAGTCTTGGGGCGGTGTGTGGCAGTTGCATGGCGGGTATGGCTACACCAAGGGCACCGGGGAAGATGGCAGCGGTCTGGAAAGCATTGCCCCGCACCAGTTGAAGCTGGGCGTGGGCCAGCAGGCAGCCAGCTGGCGCTGGGAGCTGGCTGCCAGCCACAGCGCAGGCAAAAAGAAGAGCGATTTACCCACAGGCTCGCGCAGCCTGTTCCTGAACCCTTCCTACACCGTGTTGGATTGGACCGCTCAGGTGGCGCTGCGCAAAGACTTGCGCCTGAACGTGGGGCTGTACAACCTGACCGACAAAAAGTACTGGAATTGGTCGGATGTGCGGGGTGTGACAGCTGCGGCTGAACGCGCTGCGATCGATGCCTACAGCCAGCCAGGGCGCAACGTACGCGTCTCGATGGTGCTGGATTTCTAAGGTGTGTGCCCAAGCGCTCGCTCTCAGTCACTGAGTGCGGGCGCTTTTTGTTTGCTTTATTTTCTAATGAGGAGCTACGCAATGAACGCCATGATTGATTCTTCTTTGGCTGATCACGCAGCCATTCGTTCCGCTTTTTCTCAAGCACGTGCCAATGGCTTGCGCGCCAAAGATGCAGCCGAAGCTATTGGCTTGAGTGAAGGCGCTGTGGTTGCCGCCCATGTGGGTCAGCATGAGCAACCACTGAAAGCGCAGACGCTGAAGCCACAGTGGTTTGAAATTTTGTCGGCGCTGGAGCCTTGCGGTAGTTTGATGGCGCTGACACGCAATGAATCGGTGGTGCACGAAAAAGACGGTGTCTACAAAGGCTTCAGCCGTGAAGGCCAGATCGCCCTGTGCAACAACGATGACATTGATCTGCGTATTTTCTTTTTCCAGTGGCACGCAGGTTTTTTTGTCACCGAGTCTGGCCGTGATGGCAAGGTGATGCGCAGCCTGCAATTTTTTAACAAGCACGGTGTGGCGGTGCACAAAATTTATGCACGCGAGACCACCAACCTGCAGGCACTGGAGGCCGTAGTCACACGTTTTGTGGATGCACAGACGGACTACCAGTTCGTGCCAGCCGCAGCCCCGGCGGCAATCGCCGACGACAGCACCATGGATGCCGAAGGTCTGCGCAAGGCATGGGCTGCCATGCAGGATACGCACGACTTTTTTGGGATGCTCAAAAAATTTGGCTGTGAGCGTCAGCAAAGTTTCCGGTTGACACAGGGCCTGTACAGCGAGGCATTGCACCTGAATGCCGTGACCCCCTTGCTGGAGCAGGCAGCTGCAACAGCGTTGCCCATCATGGTGTTTGTGGGCAGCAAGGGGTGCATCCAGATTCATTCTGGGCCTGTCAAGCAGATCAGGCCCATGCAGTCGCCTGGTGGCGCGGACTGGATCAATGTGCTGGACCCCGGCTTTAGCCTGCATCTGCGCCGTGACCTAATCACCAGTGCCTGGCTGGTGCGCAAGCCCACATCGGACGGCATCGTGACGTCGGTTGAGCTGTTTGATGCCAGTGGTGATGTGGTGGCCATGTTCTTTGGTGTGCGCCACCCGGGTGAGCCAGAGCTGACAGCATGGCGTGATTTGGCCGAAAACTTGCCACGCGCCTGAGGAGACAGTGATGGCTGCAGAACTCTCTCGTCGCCAATGGCTGACCTTGGTGGCTGGTGCCGGTAGTGCCTTGTCATTGCCTGCCATTGGCTGGGCACAGCCTGCTCAGCGCTCGGTACAACGCCTGATTACCGTGGGAGGTGCTGTCACCGAAGTGGTGTACGCCTTGGGCGCACAGTCTTTGCTGGTGGCCACCGATACCACCAGCCTGTAACCGGAAGCCGCGACCCGCACGCCCAAGGTGGGATATCTGCGCCAGTTGTCTGCGGAGGGGCTGCTTTCACTGCGACCCGATGCCATTGTGGGCGCGGCCGAGGCAGGGCCGGCCATTGTGCTGGAGCAAGTCAAGGCTGCCGGGGTGCGTGTGGAGCTGATTCCTGCAGACCATAGCTTTGCAGAGGTGCTGCGCAAGGTGCAAACCGTGGGCCATATCACAGGGCGTGAGGTGCAAGCCCAAGCATTGGCCAAACAGTTGAAAACGCAGTGGGCACAGGTGGAAAGCACTGTGGCACAGGCGCAGCGCAAGCCCAAAGCTTTGTTCATCCTGTCGCACAGTGGTGCCCCGATGGTGGCTGGCCGAGGCACTGCCGCCCATGCCTTGCTGACCTTGGCGGGTGCGCAGAATGTAGTGCAGCAGTTTGAAGGCTACCGTCCGCTGACGGCAGAGGCCATGGCTGCAGCCGCGCCGGATGTGCTGGTCAATAGCACCCAGGGCATTGAAGCCTTGGGTGGTGTGGACGCTTTTTGGCGCAGGCCAGAGCTAGCGCTGACCCCGGCCTTTGCCCGCAAGGCTTTGGTGATGATGGAGGCGAGCCAGTTGCTGGGATTTGGCCCCCGCCTGCCCGAGGCGGTGTCTCAACTGCACAGCCAGATGTTGAAAGCCACGGCATGACATCGCGCTGGCGTTTACCCAGTGGCCGCCTGCATCCTCAGGTGGTCATTGGCGGTGGGGTGGTGCTGACGCTGCTGGCCTTGGTTTTGGGGAGCACACAGGGCGCTTACGCGATTGCTCCCTCGCAGTTGCTCTCTGTACTGTGGAATGGGCTGCTGGGGGGCAGCACGTCCAGCACCGAGCATCTGGTTTTCATGAACATTCGACTGCCACGGCTCTTGCTTGGGCTGGTGGCTGGTGCCGGTTTGGGCCTGGCGGGTGCCTTGATGCAGGGCATGTTTCGCAACCCTCTGGCAGACCCTGGTTTGATTGGCGTCAGTGGTGGTGCAGCGCTGGCGGCAGCTTGCGCCATTGTGCTGGGACCCATGTGGTTTGCCTCTTTGGGGTTCACTCTTGGAAGCTGGACGCTGGCTGTGAGTGCGTTCATCGGGGGCGTTGCAGTCACGCTGCTGATTTATGGTCTGGCGCAGTCGTCTGGAGGGACGCGTGTTGGTCTGATGCTTTTGGCAGGAATCGCCGTGAATGCGCTGGCGGGTGCGGGCCTGGGTTTTCTGAGCTATGTCTCCAACGATGAGCAATTGCGCAACGTGCAGTTGTGGTTGATGGGCAGCTTGGGCCATGCGCGCTGGGCCTCCGTGTGGCTGGTGGGCTGTGTGGTTGCGCTGTGTACCGTGGCTGCCATGGCGCTGGCCCGCCCGCTCAACGCGATTGCTTTGGGTGAGGCACAGGCGCAATTGCTGGGGGTACCCGTGGAGCGCACCAAGCGCTATGCCGTTGTGGTGAC
Source organism: uncultured Comamonas sp. (assembly GCA_963520865.1). Lineage (GTDB taxonomy): Bacteria > Pseudomonadota > Gammaproteobacteria > Burkholderiales > Burkholderiaceae_C > Comamonas. The sequence goes on along the minus strand of CAUQST010000040.1, from coordinate 8,028 downwards.
TGCGCTGGCAGTTGGGGCGGTCACGTCTGCCACCGGCGTGATTGGTTTTATTGGTTTGGTGGCACCGCATTGGGTGCGCCTGGTGGCAGGGCCGGATCACCGCTTGGTATTACCAGGCTCTGCCTTGCTGGGGGCCAGTTTGGTGCTGGTGGCTGATGCGGTGGCGCGCACGGTGGTGCAACCGGCAGAAATGCCATTGGGGGTGCTGACAGCTTTTATTGGTGTACCCCTGTTTTTGCTGATGCTGCGCCAGTTCAGGAACAAGTTATGACCGATGCCGCGAACAGTTTGTGCTGCGAGCACCTGCACGTCACTGCGCACGCGCAGGGAGATACCTTGGCGCAGGTGCATGCCAGTGTGCAGGCCGGGCGTTTTACTGCCATCTTGGGGCCTAACGGGGCTGGTAAAAGCAGCTTGATGTCTATCTTGGTGGGGCTGCGCACGGCACCGGAAGGCGGTGTTGTATTCAAAGGGCGGGCACTGCAGCAATGGCCCGCAGCCGTTTTGGCGCAGCACATGGCGTTCATGGCGCAAGACACGCAAGTGGCATTCAGCTTTACCAGCCAGGAGGTGGTGGAGATGGGGCGCTACCCGCACCGCCATCACCCCAAATCGTATGAAGCGCACATCGTGCAGCTTGCCATGCAAGCCACGGGTGTGACACATCTGGCAGACCGGGAGGTGGCTACCTTGTCAGGCGGCGAGCGTGCCAGAGTGCATCTGGCAAGGGCACTGGCTCAGGCTTGGCACCCTTTGCCCGACGGCAGCGCACGCTGGCTGCTGCTGGATGAGCCCACGGCGGCTTTGGATCTGCAGCACCAGCATGCCTGCATGCAATTGCTGCGCCACCGTGCCGACCAAGGCTTGGGGGTGGTGGCCGTTCTGCACGACCTGAATCTGGCGTTGCGTTATGCCCATGATGTGGTGCTGGTGCCGGGTGGGGGGCAGGCCGTCATCATGGGACTCTGCCACGATGTACTGACACCCCAGCGCATTCAGCAAGTCTGGGGGGTGCATGGAGAGCTGCTGCACATGCAAGATGGCGTGCCGCAGTATGTGTTTGGTGCGGCGCTTGCTGCGGCTGCATGAATATCTAAAAAACATAGCTTCTAACCTATGCTGAGCAAAGGCTAGAAGCTATGTTTAATGAATGTTTGAATGGCGCACCATTCACATCCCCCTGCAACACACACGGTTTATGAGCGAGACTGCTTGATGAAACGATAAAGCCACACATCGCTTGCGGGGTGCGGCAAGGTGCCGCAGCGGTGCATTGAGGCTCTGGTGTGCGTGGGCCCGTTCTTAGCCGTGCATGCCCATGCCCAGGCGGTGAGGCAGCACCTCTTGCAAGATGGTGGTCGAAATCTCTTCGATGGACTTGGTGGTGGTGGACAGCCAGCTGACGCCCGCGCGGCGCATCATGGCTTCGGCTTCATGCACTTCGCTGCGACAGTTTTCAAGGCTGGCGTAACGTGAGTTGGGGCGGCGCTCGTTGCGAATGGTGGACAACCGGACGGGGTCGATCGTCAGACCAAACAGTTTTTTCTTGATGGGCTCCAGCGCTGGGGGCAGTTTTTTGCGCTCAAAGTCTTCAGGAATCAGGGGGTAATTGGCCACTTTCAGGCCAAATTGCATGGCCAGATACAGACTGGTGGGGGTCTTGCCCGAGCGGCTCACACCTACCAGCACCACGTCTGCACCCGTCAGGTCATGGTTGGTTTGACCGTCATCGTGGGCCAGCGTGTAGTTAATGGCCTCCATGCGGTCCAGGTATTCCTTGCTCTGGCTGATATCGCTGAAACGGCCCACGCGGTGCTGGCTTTTCATGCCCAGCTCTTCTTCCAGCGGCTGTACAAAGGTGCCAAACATGTCCATCAGCAAGCCTTTGCAGTGATCGGCAATCACTGCCACCACTTCCTGATTGACCAAAGTGCTAAAGACAATCGGCTTCTTGCCTTCCACTTCGCCTGTGTGGTTGATCTGGCGCACCGCCTGATGGGCCTTGTCTACCGTGTCTACAAATGGAATGCGCACGATGCGTGGCTTGATATCGAACTGGGTCATCAAAGCCGTACCAAAAGTCTCGGCGGTGATCCCTGTGCCGTCAGAAATAACGAATACGGTGCGCGTGTGCATGGGTAAACAATTCCATTCAAGTCAAACCCCCGGTGTTACGGTGAAAAACGCCGACCGGGCCTACAATAGCGCCCATTATTCCCAATTTCGCTCGCATGCTGATCGATGACCGACAACCAGAACATCCAAGTTGTCGTCGAAAACATGTGAGATCACCAGTGAGCGTGCTTGTTGGGCAGGCTGCTGGAGCGTCCGGTTTTTAACTTTGGAGCCTTCCCATGTCTAACCGATTTGAAGCGGCCGCTTTGGTCGTTCCTTTCGAAAACTTGCGCATGAGCGACGTTGAGGTTGTTGGCGGTAAAAACGCCTCCCTCGGCGAGATGATTTCCCAGCTGCCACAGGGCGTGCGCGTGCCTACGGGCTTTGCCACTACCGCCCATGCCTTCCGCCAGTTTCTGGCCTTTGAAGGGCTGGCGGACAAAATCTCGGCCAAGCTGGCAGCACTGGACGTTGAAGACGTGCGTGCATTGGCCCAGGTGGGTGCGGAAATCCGCGCGCTGGTGGAAGCCCAGCCTTTCCCCGCAGACCTGGAAGCCGCTATCCGTGCTGCCTTCATCACACTGCACGGTGGTAATGAAGCTGCTTCGTTTGCAGTGCGCTCTTCTGCAACTGCTGAAGACTTGCCCGATGCCTCGTTTGCAGGCCAGCAAGAAACTTTCCTGAACGTGGTGGGCATTGAAGACGTGCTGCACAAGATGAAGGAAGTGTTTGCGTCGCTGTACAACGACCGCGCCATCTCGTACCGCGTGCACAAGGGCTTTGAACATGACGTGGTCGCCCTGTCTGCCGGTGTGCAGCGCATGGTGCGCTCTGACTTGGGCGCCGCTGGCGTGATGTTCACCATCGACACCGAATCTGGCTTTGAAGACGTGGTGTTCATCACTTCCAGCTATGGCCTGGGCGAAACCGTGGTGCAAGGTGCTGTGAACCCTGATGAGTTCTACGTGCACAAGCCCATGCTCAAGGCTGGCAACAACGCGCTGATCCGCCGTAACCTGGGCTCCAAGCTGATTCAGATGGTGTTTTCGACACCAGAAGAGAAGGCCGCTTCGGGCAAGCTGGTCAAGACCACGGACGTAGCCCCTGAGCTGCGCAACCGTTATTCGCTGACCGATGCCGACGTGCAAGAACTGGCCAAGTACGCGCTCGTGATTGAAGAGCACTATGGCCGTCCCATGGACATCGAGTGGGGCAAAGACGGCACTGACGGCCATCTGTACATCCTGCAAGCCCGCCCTGAAACCGTGAAAAGCCAGGCCAAGGGTCAGGCTGAGTTGCGTTACAAGCTCAAGGGCACGGGCAATGTGCTGGCCGAAGGCCGCGCCATTGGTCAAAAGATTGGTACGGGCCGTGTGCGTCTGGTGTCTGACATTGCGCAGATGGACCAAGTGCAGGCGGGCGACGTGTTGGTGACCGACATGACGGACCCGAACTGGGAGCCCGTGATGAAGCGTGCAGCCGCCATCGTGACCAACCGCGGTGGCCGTACCTGCCACGCGGCGATCATTGCGCGTGAATTGGGTATTCCTGCTGTTGTGGGTTGTGGTGATGCCACTGCCCGCTTGAAGGACGGCACCTTGGTGACCGTTTCTTGCTCTGAAGGCGATACCGGCAAGATTTATGACGGTTTGATCGAAACCGAAGTGACCGAAGTGGTGCGCGGCGAAATGCCTGAGATCAGCACCAAGATCATGATGAACGTGGGCAACCCCCAGCTGGCCTTTGACTTTGCCCAGCTGCCCAACCAGGGTGTGGGTCTGGCCCGTCTGGAGTTCATCATCAACAACAACATTGGTGTGCACCCCAAGGCTATTTTGGACTACCCAGCGGTAGATCCTGACCTGAAGAAGGCCGTGGAATCGGTGGCCCGTGGCCACGCTTCTCCCCGTGCGTTCTACGTGGACAAGGTCGCTGAAGGTGTGGCCACTATTGCTGCAGCGTTCTGGCCCAAGCCCGTGATCGTGCGCATGTCGGACTTCAAGTCCAACGAATACCGCAAGCTGATCGGTGGCAGCCGTTATGAGCCCGAGGAAGAGAACCCAATGCTGGGCTTCCGAGGTGCAGCACGCTACATCTCCGAAGACTTCGGCGAAGCCTTCAAGATGGAATGCGAAGCCCTGCGCCGCGTACGTGAAGACATGGGTCTGACCAATGTGCAGATCATGATTCCTTTCGTGCGTACCTTGAAGCAGGCTGAGCGCGTCACCACCATGTTGGGCGAAAACGGTCTCAAGCGCGGTGAGAACGAGCTCAAGCTGATCATGATGTGCGAAGTACCTTCCAACGCCATTTTGGCCAATGAGTTCCTGGAGTTCTTCGACGGCTTCTCGATCGGTTCCAACGATTTGACGCAGCTGACACTGGGTCTGGATCGTGACTCGGGTCTGGAATTGCTGGCGCAAGACTTTGATGAGCGCGACCCAGCGGTCAAGAAGATGCTGGAGATGGCCATTGACGCTTGCCTTGCCAAGGGCAAGTACGTGGGTATCTGTGGCCAAGGCCCTTCGGACCACCCTGACTTCGCCAAGTGGCTGGCAGACAAGGGCATTGTGTCGATTTCGCTGAACCCCGACACCGTGATCGACACTTGGCAAAACCTGGCTGGTTAAACCAGTGAAAGGCCTGTGATGCAGTTCTCTGACAACGACATGCATGACGGGCCCAGGACCATCTCTGCCAGCGGGGGGCAAATGCCTCCCGACTGGCACGACACACACCATCTGTGGCTCAAGGCAGTTTTGCTGGCAGTCTGGGTGGTGTTTTCTTTTGGTGTGTGCTTTTTTGCACGGGACTTGCAAGCATGGGTGCAAGGCTGGCAGCTGGGCTACTGGATGGCCGCCCAAGGGGCAGTCCTGATGTTCATGCTGATCGTGCTGGTTTACTGTGTGGTGATGGATGCTTTTGAGCGCACGGGTGCACAAAACAGCCAGAAAAACTTGATCGCCACACACACTCCCCATGCCCATTCTGACCGGCGCTAGCACCGCCTCTTCTTCTCGTGCTCGTGCCTATTTGTGGCGTGTTCACCGGCTGGTAGGCCTGTATTGCCTGTGCGTCATTGCATTTTTGCTGCTGATGTACTGGGCTGAGCGCCAAGGGCTCTCACGCCACTGGATTGGCCCCATATTTTTGTTTATACCGGTCATGGTGTACGCCGCCATCGGGGTGTGGGGGCGCACCAGTGATGCCGATGAGTATTACGTCGCGGGGCGCCGTATTCCCCCCATGTACAACGGCATGGCCGCCGCTGCAGACTGGATGAGCGCAGCCTCATTCATCAGTTTGTCCGGGGCTTTGTATCTGCAAGGGTTTGGCGGCTTCAGCGGGCAGCCGGGTGGGCTGGCCTATCTACTGGGGTGGACGGGGGGATTCTGTCTGGTGGCCATGCTGGTGGCACCGCATTTGCGGGCGATGAATCTTTACACCCTGCCAGACTTTTTTCAGCAGCGTTTTGGCGGGCACTGGCCGCGCATCATTGCCGCTCTGGCTTCGATCGTGTGCTCATTTACCTATGTAGTGGCGCAGATTTATGGCGTTGGCCTGATCGCATCACGCCTGACTGGTGTGCAGTTTGAGATTGGCATCATGCTAGGGCTGGGCGGGGTGCTGCTGTGCTCTTTTTTAGGTGGCATGCGTGCGGTGACCTGGACACAGGTTGCGCAGTACGTGGTGATCTTGCTGGCATTTTTGATTCCTGTGTCGTGGCTGGCGTACAAGCAACTGGGCAACCCGGTGGCGGCTGTGGCCTATGCAGGCCAGCTACAAAAAATTGCGGAGCTTGAAGAGCGGCTGCTGGTATCGCCCCAAGAGCGGGCCGTGCAGCAAGCCTACAGCGAACGTGCAGATTTACTGGAGGCCAAACTGCAAGATGTGCCTTTGGCCTTGGAGCGTGAGCGGCTGGTGTTGCATGAACGTATTCGCTACCTGCGCTCAGTCAACAGCGATGTGGGGCAAATCGTGGCAACCAGCCGTGAATATGCCAATTTACCGCGCAACGCACAGGCGGCTGAACAGCAGTGGCGACAGCAACTGCAGGAGTACCGCGAGCGTGCCCAGCCGCTGTCAGGCTTGCCACGCCACAGCCAGCCGTTTGGGGGCAATCCTGATGGCACGGAGCAAGAGAAAAAGCAGTTCAACGATGAACGCAATAATTTCTTGGCGCTGATGTTTTGCCTGATGCTGGGCACTGCGGGCTTGCCGCATTTGCTCACGCGCTACTACACCGTGCCCTCGGTTTCGGGCGCGCGCACTTCGGTGGCCTGGACGCTGTTCTTTATTGGCGTGCTGTACTTGTCGGCTCCGGCCTTGGCGGCCCTCATCAAGCTGGAGGTGATGAACAATCTGGTGGGCGTACGCTTTGATGAGTTGCCCAGCTGGATTGCCCAGTGGGCGCGGGTGGATGCGTCGCTGCTGTCGGTGGAAGATGTGAACCACGACGGGATTTTGCAGTTTGGTGAGCTGCGCCTGGGTGCCGACCTCATCATGCTGGCCACGCCTGAAATTGGCGGTCTGCCTTATGTGATTGCGGGGTTGGTGGCTGCAGGGGGGCTGGCTGCGGCGCTGTCTACGGCGGACGGCTTGCTGCTCACCATCAGCAACGCCTTGGTGCGCGATCTGAATTTCCAGAAACGTTCTGGCAGAACTTCGCCAGAGCAACGGGTGATTTTGTCGAAATTTGTATTGATGGCGGTGGCCTTGCTGGCCGCTTGGGTGGCAGGGCAGCGACCTTCAGACATTTTGCCCATGGTGGCTGCCTCGTTCTCTCTGGCTGCTTCTGCATTTGTACCGGCCATGGTCCTGGGTATTTTTTGGCGAGGTGTGACGCGGTGTGGTGCAGTCTGCGGCATGCTGGCAGGGCTGGGTATCACCCTCTACTACATGCTCTCACACGCAAAGCTTGTGCAGCAGTGGGTGCCCAGCATGTTGCTGGCAGATGATCTGTGGTGGGGGTTGCAGCCTATTTCAGCCGGGGTATTCGGCGTTTTGCTGGGCGTGATCGTGACGGTGTCTGTGAGTATGTTGACAGCTCATTCATATCAAAGAAAGTAGCTGTTAACGAAGTACTAGGTTGAGTTTCAAGATAAAAACTATCTGAAATCCTTTTAAATAAATCGTTAACTGCTCTAAATAAGAGAGTACTTGATTTCTACCCAACATGGATTGCCCCAATGCTGGTGACACATGATGTGTGCGATGCTTGATTTCAAACAAGCAAAGGGACGACCACATGAACGCGCTTTTGATCAAGACGGAGCAAGGTCAGCAAGCCTTCAAGGCGCGCAGCGCACAGTTGGCGGGTAAGTTACGTTCTGCATACTTGCTGTTTGATGGGCAGCGTACGGTACAAGATGTACTTAAGGCCACACAGGGGCTGGGCGTGAGTCTGCGAGATATTGATGCCATGCAGGAAGCGGGCTTGCTCGTTGCCACGCAGCCATTGACAGCCGAGCTGGTGCCCGTGACATTGGCCAAGCTGCGCACCCCCCAAGAGCGCTACCGCGATGCCTATCCTTTGGCTGTGGCTTTGACGGGCAAGCTGGGCTTGTCCGGTTTTCGTCTCAATTTATCGGTAGAAGGTGCAACTGGCTACGAAGCATTGGCTGCCGTGGCTCCCAAAATCAAAGAAGCCGTCGGGCAGCAAGCGTATGCGTCTCTGGAGCAGGCGCTGTTTGCTTGAGTGTGATGCGCAGAAAAAACAAAAGCGGCCTGTCTGGGACAGGCCGCTTTTGCTTGGCAGAAATGGATCGCTGGGGCTTAGACGGCCAGCAATTCCACATCAAACTTGAGCGTAGCGTTGGCAGGAATCACGCCACCCGCGCCGCGGGCACCGTAGCCCAGCTCTGAAGGAATGATCAGCGTGCGTTTGCCGCCTACCTTCATGCCTTGCACGCC
>CAUQST010000039.1:0-36988 GCA_963520865.1 uncultured Comamonas sp. | reverse complement strand
CACCGGATTTTGATTCCGGCATGCGAGGGTTCGAGTCCTTCCTCCCCTGCCAGATTCGTGCAGGTATGTTCATTCAGGCCCGCACACCGTAGGGGAGTCGCCAAGTTGGTTAAGGCACCGGATTTTGATTCCGGCATGCGAGGGTTCGAGTCCTTCCTCCCCTGCCAAGATTTCAAGCCCAGTTCGTGAAAACGCACTGGGCTTTTTCTTTGGCTGTGCGCGCGCAGTATGGCGCCTCCGCCACTGGTTCAGTGGCGGTTTACGCGGTGGCCTCAAACGCTGCGTGGTACTGCACGGTGCCTTGGGGTAAGGCTGTCCCAAAAGACAGGGCCTGAAAGTATTGCGGGGGAACACCGGGCAGCTCCAGCCCCGCATGCACGGCAAAGCCAAAGCGGCTGTAGTAACCGGGGTCGCCCAGGACTACACAGCCCATGGCACCAAGCTGCTGTAACTCAGCCAGTGCCGCCTGCATCAAGGCAGAGCCAATGCCTTGGCCTTGGCGATCGGGCCACACCGAGATGGGGCCAATCCCGAACCAGCCTTGAGCGCCAGACGAAATAGTGACCGGTGAGGCGGCCACATGGCCAACGATGTCCTCATCGAGCATGGCAACCAAAGAAATGGTCAGCTGCTGGCTGCGGCGCAGTGCGTTGACGATGAACTGCTCTGTGTGGCTGGAGTGTTCCTGGCTGGCAAAAGCCGCAGCAGTCAGCGCTGTGATGGTGGAAATGTCTTGGGGGCGTTCGTGGCGAATGTGCAGGTTCATGGTGTTTGTCTTGAACGGTGCGCCTTCAGGCGCAAGTTACGTAACCCGCCTAACCCGCCTTTGCCCCGGATGCGGTGACTGGTGATGCAGCAGTGCCAATGCCTGCAGCTTCACCAGCCACTGTCTGGGGAGGGGTGCTTGTTTAGCGGGCAATCAGTTTGACGTCGTAGGTCTGGCCTGAGGCGATGACTTGCAGCAGGCGGTCAATATTGGGGTGGCTGCCGGGGTGCTGGCGCGCAGCCTCGGTGTGTTCTGCAAAAAGCTCCAGCCCTTCTTGGGCTGCCGCTACGTTGATGCGGCCATGTTTGGCAGCCAATGCTGCATACAGGCGCACGGAGCCCGCTTTGCCCGGCTCGTTGGGAATGGTGGCGGCAACGTTGCCTTGCGCATCTATCAGTTGCAGTGCAGCCAGATGGTCGATGGAGGGCAGTTGTTGCAGGTTGTCGGCGAAGGCCATGGGAACACTTTCTGTCAAAAAAATCTGGGGAAAAATCTCAGTTTACGCAGTCTGGAAATGAGTGTGCAGGGCCGGTGTACGGCTTCAATGGTCAAAAGCTTGGATGCGGTGTGTGGCATGCTCCAAAAGCCACAACCGGTGCTTGGCGCGTGTCATGGCGACATAGAGGCGGTTGCGCTCCAGAAAAGCAATCTCTCTGGGCGCGGGTGCCGGAAAGCGACCGGGCTCTAAAAATGGCAGGGCCACACATTCAAACTCTTGTCCCTTGGCTTGCTCAATACTGAGCAGCTGAAAGTCAAAACCCGGGCCATAGCGTAGCGTTTTTTGATAGCGCTGCGCCATGCCAGCCACTTGCTCAAGCACTTGCGATACAGACAGGCCAGTGATGGCCTGCATAAAGCTTTGGATGCATGCTTGCAGGCGCTCTTTTTCATCGTGGGGCATGGGGGTGGCGGCGAACAGGCCCCAGATATCTGCTTGCTCCAGCAACGCCTTGGCATTGTTTTGCAGTGCCAGGGGCAGGGCAAGAAAGCTGCCAAACGCGGCAAAGTTGCGCCGGCCACCTTGCAAACTGGTTTCACCAATCAAGAACCGCCAGATGCCTTGCGGGTTGGCATGCATTTGCGCGGCCATGGTGGCCAGCTCGCTGTCTTGCTGGCGTGCATCGACGCTGCCTTTGCCAAAGTACAGGGCTCCATCGATAAATGCCGAAAGAATGTCGGTGCCCAAGATGCAGGTGCTGCTTTTCCAGTCGCTCGCCTGCATGCCATGGGCATACAGCAAGCCCAGCAGCAACGCCACTTCGCGCTGCAGATAAAACGCTTGCAAACCATGCAGGCTGACTGTTTTGCCTGCGGCATGCACCGCCCATTCCAGTGCGGTGGCTTCATGAGGGTGGCGCAAGATGACAGTGAGTGGCAGGCGCTGCGCACCAGCGGGCTGCACGATGGAGGCTTGCGCTTGCAGCAGCTGGCTGATGCATTGCGCATCGCTCTCGTAGGTCCAGCTGGTGACCGTGCTGCGGCGTGTGCTGGTGGCTTTCATATCGACATCAAACCAGTGGTTCACGGCTTGCGCGATTTGCGGGCCAAAGCGGCGCGACTGGGTCAGGGGCAGGCTTTCGGTGGACTGGGGTAAAAAATCAGCCAGCTGGTGCAGCTTGTCTTGAAAGACAGACCAAGCCTGGGCTTCAATGTGCTGGTTAAAGTCACCCGCGCCCAAGAACCTGGCGTTGCTGGTGCTCAAAATCTGGCGCAGCACAGTCAGCGAGGTCAAATCCAGGTCGTGCATTTCATCGAACAGCACGAGGTCGTAAGGGGCGGGCAAAGTGTCGCCATCTTCCTGCGCCAGCGCGTAGGTGCAATCGCCCTCGGCGTAGTAGCTGATATCGCCGCAGTGGTCGATACGCAAACGCTCATAGGCCATGAACAACCGCGCCTGGGTGTAGTCGAGCAGGTGCGTTTCACAAAACTCCACCAGCTCCACGCCTTCTTCGCGCAGTTGTTGCAGCAGCATTGATTTTTTGGCCGCGCGATTGAACGCCCAAAAGGCTTGCATGTCGACTTCGGAGGGCATGCTGATGTGCTCATCAGGCTGGCGCTGCAGTTGTTCTTCAAGCAGTTGCAGCGCCAGCTGGGCTTGCTTGCGCAGCTCGACAGGCTCGGTCACAAAGCGCAAGGCGGGATCGCGTTGGCGCAGAAGGCGTGCGCACCAGCGCTCCAGTGTGGTGACATGGATCTGGGGGGGCATGTCGCGCACCAGCATCTGCAGCCGGTGTTTGAATGCCTGCACTCCAGAATTGGAGCAGGCCAGCACCAGAATGCGGGTATCTGGGCGCGTACGCAGTGCTTGCACAGCGCTGCATGCCAGCGTGGTGGTTTTACCGGTGCCAGCCAGAGCTGCCATGATGGCGGAGGGCGCTTTACTGGACACAATGGCCTGCTGTTCTGTGGTGAGCAGAAGCGTCTGGCCATGGTCGGTTGGAAAAGCGTTAGGGCGTTGCATAGGCTAAAAATGAAGAAGCTGTATAAATATACAGCTTCTGTGAAATTGACACTCCAAGCCTACTGCATAGCGGCTGTATGGCTATGTGTTTGCTTGGGGCAGAGTTATTTTTTACTGCCAGCACAGTGGCGGTCTATGGCAAGGCTAGGTAACAACATAAACGCACCAAGGGGGGGCGGGCGTTTATAGGGTGTCTTCGCTGCGGCGTGCACCAATGCCCATTCCAAATCCCATGCCCCCACAGCCACCGCCACCGCCAACGCCACCGCCACCGCTTCCCGAACCTGCGCGCTGTCCACCACCCGCGCTGCCTTCGGCATTTGCGCCGCGCCGGCCACCAGCGCCGCCCGAGGTGCTGGGGCGGACAGGGCCTTGGTTGGGAATGCTGACGTCTGGCGGAATGGGTTCCAGGTACAAAGCGGCGCGAATGAACTGGCGCAGAGATGCCACCAGGGCTGCCGTTTGCACGGGGCGACCGGTCACCATGTCTTGCGCCGCTTGCGCGGCCATGCGCACCTGGTCCTCGGTGCCCAGCAAGATGATGTCGGACAGCGCAGCTTCTACCGCATCGCGTGTGCGCCGCTGGCGTTCAGAGCTGCCGCTGGTGGTGGCGCTGTCATCGTCCTCATCAGGCTCTAGCGCATCTGTCAGGCTGTCTTCAGCGCTGTCACTGGCTTGCGCTGCGGCCCGCGCTTCGCGCAAATGCACGGGGCTGACGGTGAGGTTGCCGGTGAAAGAGCCTCCCAGCGTTTTGTAGGCGGCCATCAGCGAGCGCAGGCGTTCGTTGATCTGGCGATTTTCACGTTCGCGGCGTTTCTGGATGGTTTGCATGAACAGCAGGCGCACGCCCATCATCATCAACGTCATCAGCAGCAGCCCCAGTACCGTGGTGGCAAGCGATGACCAAGAGCTGAAATCAAACATGCCGCGCATAGCTGGAGCCTGCTTTCTTTTATTTAAGGAGCGTGTCCATGATGTAGTGCCATTCTTCGGGTGTCACCGGGGTAATGGACAGGCGATTGCCACGTTGTAGCACGCGCATGTTCTCCAGTGGCTTGTGTTCACGCAGCTCGGCGATTGAGACGTAGCGCGTTTTTTTGACTGCCTGCACGTCCACCAAGAGCCAGCGCGGTTTGTCGGGGGGCGATTTGGGGTCGTAGTAAGGATCGGCCGGATCAAACTGCGTAGGGTCTACACGCAAGTTGCCCGCAATGCGTGCAATGCCGTGGATGCCAGGCTCTGCACAGCTGGAGTGCCAGTACAGCACACCGTCGCCCACCTGCATCTGGTCGCGCATGAAATTGCGGGCCTGGTAGTTGCGCACGCCCGTCCATGCAATGCATTGGTTGAGGGCGTTGAGTGCGTGGTCTATGGAGTATTCATCGGGCTCATTTTTCATGAGCCAGTATTGGGTGCTGGGCATTGCGTTATTTAAGCATTGAGCGGCGTTGTGCGCATCCAAAGACCTGCCAAAAATACATTGGGCAGGCCTTTTGCTGCAACCATGTTCAGGCGTTGCGAGCCGAGAACTGTGAACCGTTAATCGTTCACAGGTGTGACGATGCCTGCTTGCAGGCTTTGGGCATGTTCCACCACACGCACGCAGTCATTGATGTGGCGCTGGCCCAGGTAGCGCAAGGTGCCATAACCCACGGTGGCGGCAATGGCCTGGCCTGCGAAGGGAATGAACTTGGCAAACTGCTTGGTGCCCATGCGGGCCCCCACCGTACGCGCCAGGCGCAAGATCATTTGCCGCGTGAGCAGTTTGCCGATAAAGACCGAGCCGACCATGGCGACCGCTTTTTGCACTTGATCGCGCATGTGGGGGTCAAGGGCGTCGATCTGTTGCGGGGCCAGACCAAATTCTTTGCTGATATCGGGCAGCAGCTTGGACAAAATGGCCGCATCCACCGCCCAGTCCAGCCCAGGTATGGGTACGGCGCTGGCTGCACCCGCCAGCAAGGCACGTTGATGCAGCTTGGCACGGCTGCGTTGAACAGCCTGGCTCAGTGCCAGTGCAGTGCTGGGCATGTGCCCCAGCGAAGGGGCACTGTGCATGTCGCGAATTTTCATTGGCGATACGAGTTGACTGCGGGTGACTTAGCGGCTGGTTTTGCTGCGCACGAGGTTGTAGAGAAACAAGACCACGATGGCGCCAATGATGGAGGCAATCCAGCCCGCTGTGCTTCCTTGGGGGTAAAAGCCCATGGCAACGCCTGCGTAGCTGGCCAGGAAAGAACCGACGATACCCAGCACGATGGTCATGAGCCAGCCCATGTTGTCATCACCTGGTTTCAGGGCGCGTGCAATCAGGCCAACGATCAAACCGACAAACAAAGTACCCAGTATTGACATCATGTGCGTAGCTCCATTGCATTGAATGCACTGACTCTAGAAGCAAGGCCTTGCCATGCGCGTCAGACAGATGCTTGCATTGGTGCCACGTAGACAAAAAAACTGCTCAAACCACAGGCTGAAAAGCAACGGGCTGGCGTGCAAAATTTTGCGCATGCAGCGCAAAGTGGTTGAGCAGCTGTGCGGCATCGGGTGTCTCGGAGCAGCGCAGGTTTTGTGCAGGCAAACGGGAGCCATTTTTGGCCAGATCTTGCTGCACGTGGTCGATGTAGCCTTGCATGGCGTCGGTGTTGAACTCGGGGTGAAACTGCACGCCCCAGACGTTGTTGCGCCAGCGAAACGCGTGATGGGGCTCGTGAGAATTGCCCGCCAGTACGCGTGCGCCTTCAGGCAAGCGCCGCACACTTTGGTAGTGCACCACGTTGGCATCAAAACAAATGGGCATGTGTTGCCAGACGGGGTCCAGTGAGACATCGGCCTGAATCGACACAGGTACGGTGCCCAGCTCCAGCCCTGCCGGGTGCATGCCCACCTGACCGCCCAGCGTTTTGGCCAGCAACTGGTGACCAAAGCAGATGCCCAGCACTGGCACGCCTGCCTGGCAGATCTGCAGGAGCCATTGCTCCAGCTCCTGCATCCAGGGGGCATCGTCGGTCACCATGTCGTGAGAGCCACTGATGACAACGCCTGCGCATGCATCCGGTTCGGGGTAGCCCAGCGGTCCATGGCCATTGGCTGTGGCATCAATGACTGCCATGGCAGGGCGCTCGGCTGGCAGCACGTGTTTGGGGCGCAGGCCTGCTTGCATCCACTGTTCAAAGTCACCGTGCTGCTGGCGAATGGCAGCAAATGTACTGCCTGTTTTGATGATGTACAGCGTGCGCATTTCTACCCTCCGATTGCAAGTTTATGCACGAAAAGCTAGCAAGTTATGCGCCAGAGCATAGTGTTTCAGAGGGGGAAAGGAAATAACTTACTGCACAAGTTGCATCACAGGCGGAGAATGTCGCCCTTGTCTTTTGCGACGGCGTCATTTCAGCCGGCTCTCGCAGATGCATCAAATTGAAGAAAAACGGTATGCAACAACTCACAGAATGGCTCCACACGCTCAATGGCATGGTTTGGGGCGTTCCCATGATCGTGCTGATTTTGGGCACAGGTTTTTATCTCCAGCTGCGCCTGGGCTTTATGCCATTGCGCAATATTGGCTACGGCTTTCGCATGATCTGGAAGAGCCGCACGGTCGAAGACAAATCCAGCGGTGATATCTCTCCCTATGCCGCGTTGATGACCGCGCTGTCTGCCACGGTAGGTACGGGCAATATTGCCGGTGTAGCTACGGCAATTGCCGTAGGTGGGCCCGGTGCCTTGTTCTGGATGTGGATGACCGCCATTGTGGGCATGGCCACCAAGTACGCAGAAGTGGTGGTGGCGGTGAAGTTCCGCGAAAAAAATGCAAACGGCCAGTGGGTGGGCGGCCCCATGTACGCCATCAAAAACGGCCTGGGCCCCAAGTGGCGCTGGCTGGCAACGGCGTTTGCGGTGTTTGGCGGTCTGGCTGGTTTTGGTATTGGTGCCATGGTGCAGGCCAACGGTATCTCCTCGGCCATGCAAGGTGCGTTTGGTCTGGAGACCTGGGTGACCGGTCTGGCCGTTGCGGGCCTGACGGCTGCTGTGGTGCTGGGCGGCATCAAGCGCATTGGTGCGGTGGCTGAAAAGCTGGTGCCTTCCATGTGCATCGTCTACATCATCTGCGTGCTGTGGGTGCTGGGTACTTATTACGCGCAGATTCCTGCTGCATTTCTGCTGATCATTGAGCAGGCTTTCAACCCCACGGCGGCGGTAGGTGGCTTTGCGGGCTCGACCGTGCTGATGGCCATCCGCATGGGCGTGGCGCGCGGTATTTTCTCGAATGAAGCGGGCTTGGGTACGGCAGGTATTGCGCAGGCCGCAGGCCAGAGCAAAGACCCGGTGTTTTCGGGCATTGTCGGCATGATGGGCACCTTCATCGACACCATCATTGTCTGCACCATGACGGGTCTGGCCATTGTGGTCAGCGGTGTGTGGAACAGCGGTGCCAGCGGCGCCCTGCTGAGCACGCAGAGCTTTGAAGCGGCCATGCCCGGTATTGGCAAGTATTTGCTGGCTATTTCGCTGGCGCTGTTTGCCTTCACCACCATTTTGGGCTGGGCGTACTACGGCGAAAAATGCTGGACATACCTGGTTGGCCCTGTGTGCGAAAAGCCATTTCGCATTCTGTGGGTGGCGGGGGTGTTTGTCGGCGCTGTGGTGACGCTGGATGTGGCATGGCTGGTGGCTGATACCTTGAACGCGATGATGGCGATTCCCAATCTGATCTCGCTGCTCATGCTGTCGCCCGTAGTTGCCAAACTGACCAAGGATTACTTTGACGCCAAGAAGGCTGGCTTGAAGTAAGGCTGACACCCATTAAAAAGAGAGCTGTTGGCGCTTGTGTATGCTTGTTTTCAGATATAAAAGTATCTGAAACGTAGTGTGTACATGCGCTGATAGCTCTTTTTTTTGTTTCTAGATGGCTTTCACGACTGCGCCGTGTCATCACCAAAGTAGGCGCGCAGGTGCAGCAAGGCGTTGGGGCTTTTCATGCCTGAGCGTGCCAGCACCTCATCTACGCTGCAGCCGCTATCGAGCCACTGCACCAGCACGGTATTGCGCACTACCTGTGGCCCCATGCGCGCGGGCTCTGGCAACTGGCTGGCCTGGGCCGCCTGTTTGAGCGTTTTGGTCACCAGATGCAGCAAGGTGTGGTTGGACAGTTGCGGCGCTTTGCGCGTGCAAAACAGCGCCGCTTGTCCCTGCATGGCATGGTAGCCAGCACGTGCCTGCAGCCAGTGGCGCAGGGCGGCGTACAGCTTGTCGGACACGGGCAGGGCGCGCGTTTGCTTGTCGCGCTCGCCAATGATCTGGATGGCTTGAACCTTGTGGGGCTCTTGCTGTGACCAGCGCAAGCTGCCCATCTCCAGAAATCGCACTTCCTCAGGCGTCAGGCCCAGCTCCATCAGCAAGATCAGGATGGCGCGGTCGCGGCTGCTGATCAGGTCTTCGGGCTGCGGAATCTGCCGCTCCAAGGCACGCCACATGCGCGGCGAAAGGATGGCTCCCTTGGGGTCTTCGCTGGGCGGCATGTCCTGCTCTGTCAGGCCTTGGGCCGGATTGCTGGCTGCCCAGCGGTGCAGCACGGCGTGGTCATACACCCGGTCCAGCACACGCCAATAACGCCGGCGCGTGATGTCGCTGGGCTTGGAGCGCTTGGGGCTTTGCGGTCCGTGGTTGATGAACTCGAGCACTTGTACCGGCGTAGCGCTGGCCCAGATGTGCGGATCACCTCCTTCACCACCCGCCAGAAAACGCAGCCACGAGTGCCAGATAAAACCATAAGGCTTGGCTGCATCGGGGCTCAAAGGCTCCCAGGGGTTTTGCCCGCAAGTCAGCAGCCAATGGTCAAACGCATTGTCGCCGCGCATGGCTATCAGGGGCAGGGGGGCAAGGGCGTTCAGGCAGGCAGGCAGACATGCAGGCAATCATTGGCAAGAGAAATCAAGCAAAGATTTTGCTTGATACCCGACGCTTACCAGTGCACTTGGGCGTTTGGATTGCTCCACAGTGGGGCCATATTCTCGAGCGTGGCCTCCATGAGTTCGCTGGCGACAAAGGAGCATTGCAGCGTAGAGCCAGAGCCCAGCAGTATTTCCTGCACACCGTATTTGCTGTAGCTGGCATCGGCGTCGTGCAGCGCGTGGCCCAAACGCTGGATCAAGGCCCTGAATGCCTGCTGCTCCTTAATGCCCGGCAGCAGCAAGGCCAGTTGGTCTTCCCCGAAACGGGCCAGGGTGTCGGTGCTGCGCAGTTGTTGCTGCAGCAACTGCGCCAGCAGGCGCAATGCACCAGTGAAGTCGGTGTTGCCCAGTTGCAGGGCCGGCAATACCTTGACGACCATGATCCCCACGTGGGTGGCTTTGCGCCGCGCTGCCAGCAGGCCGCTGCTCAATCGATCCATGAACAGTTTCTGGCTGGGCAGTCCTGTGATGCTGTCATGCAGCTCTGCAGAGGGCAGCATGCCTTCCAGGCTCGGGCGTTCGCTCACGTCGCTGACCACAGCAATAAAGTGCTGCGGGCGCTGCAGATCGCTCAGGACAGGGGAGATCGACAGACGTTGCATCCACACCGTGCCATTGCTGCGCGTGAACATGATTTCACTTTGCCAGTACTGCTGGGTGGCCACGACTTGCCACAGCTTGCTTATATCGGGCGGGATGTCTGCATCTTCATACAGTGACTCCAGCGACCGGCCCACGCAGCTTTCGCGCGTTTTTTCCATCAGGCGCAAAAAGGCGGGGTTGACATCGGAGATGTTGTGATTGGCATCCACAATAGCCACGTCTTCGCGCACGTGGTGGAACACGCTGGCTGCAATACGCAGCTGTGCATCGGTGCGCTTGCGTTCCGAAATATCTTGCAGATAGCCCACAAAAATAGTGCCATCAGGCGTTAGCGCTTTGCCAATGGCCAGCTGCAAAGGAACGTGGCGCCCATCTTTGCGCTTGCCCAAGACTTCTCGGCCATTGACGGAAATGGGCCGGCTGGGCTGGCCTATGTGCCGCTCAAGGTGCCCATCGTGCTGCTCAGACAGAGGCGATGGCATGAGGGTGGAGACATTGCGGCCCGCAATTTCGTCTTTGCTATAGCCAAAAATACGTTCCGCTGCGGGGTTGAAATCTTGAATATGCCCTTTGGCATCGATGGTGATAAAGCCGTCTTCTGCGGTGTCAATCATGGCGTTCAAGCGCGCATCGCGCACCGCAACCGCCTTCCACAGATCGCGGTAACGCAGCAGCGCATTGGCCAGTCCCAAAATCAAAAACACAACAAAGGACATGGCTGCAATCAGCAACGGCAGCGATTGGCTGTACGCCATCTGCAACTGCTGTGGTGCAGAAGCGCTCTCTGGTGCTTGCACTGCAACGCGCAGCGCCAGCATGGAGATGTAGTGCATGCTGGCAATGGCAAGGCTTATCAGCAATGGGGGCAGCAAGCGCCATGCCCAGTGAAGGCGGTCAACACCGTAGCTATAAATGCTGCGATGGCACACAAATGCCACAACAGAACATACCAAGCCTGCCAGCAAAGACAGTACAGACAGCGGTAAATCAAAAAGCATGCGGCCATCAAGCTGCATGGCGGCAATGCCGCTGTAATGCATGGCCCCAATGCCCAGAGCGACCATGGTTGCGCAAATCAAGATACGCGTGTTGGAGGGGCTGACGGCCTGCATGGACCACAGGGCCAGCCACGCAGCGACCATGCCAGGAAGGATGGACAGCCCCGTGCCTAAATGGTCGTACTGCACTGCAGTGGGCAAGCGCATGGCCAGCATGCCGATAAAGTGCATGGCCCAGATGCCCAGACCCAGCACCATGCTGGCGCACAGCAATGAGACACGGCGGTGACTGAGCGCTGCCGCCTGGCGATTGGTATGCGCCATGTAGAAGGCGGCACAACTGCTGGTGAAGACCACCAGCAACGAAAGCACAACCAGCCCCAGGTTGTGGCTTGCATGCGCTAGCGCAATGGTGTTGTGGCTACTCGCAGAATCTGTAACGAATGGACCAAGCACGTTCTTCCTTTGAAAACGAGAGTCAAAAAATTGAAGTTGAATTCAATCTGTATCTACATTACATGAGCTGGCTAACAACGTACAACGTTTGAAATCGATGGTGCAATTTCAATTGCAGCAACACAGCGTAATGTTACTTAATGTGTCGCTTTGTAGGATAAATGCTATAGGGATTTTTTCTCGATAGTTACTGCCGCCATCAAACCGTTTTGAAAGTGCGTCAGCATGGCTGCTCTGGTTGCATCAGCGTTACGCTCTGCCAGCGAGCGCATCACATCGCTGTGTTCTTTCAAGCTGTCTTCAATACGGCCTTGCTTGAACAGCGACTGGTGGCGATTGAGCTTCATCACCTTGCGCAGATCTGCCACAGACTGGCTCAAAAAACGGTTGCCACACAGAGTGAGCAGTGCCATGTGAAATTGCTCGTTGATCTGAAAAAACCGATTGGCATCGTGAACCGCGCGCTCCAGTTGAAGGTGCAGATCGTGCAATTGCTGGAGTTCAGCCGCCGTGGCGGTCTGCGCAACCGCTGCGGCGGCGTCGCTTTCCAGCAACGCAAGCAGGTGGTAGACGTCGCGCAGGTCTTTTTCTGAGACTTCTGTCACATAGGCACCACGGCGTACTTTCATGGTGACCAGGCCTTCGGCTGCCAGCACCTTCAAAGCTTCGCGCAAAGGCGTGCGGCTGATGCCGAATTCTTCAACCATCTTCATCTCATCAATCCAGCTGCCGGGCTCGAGCTCACGGCTGTAGATGCGTTGGCGCACCAGTTCAGCCACTTCGATATACAGCGGTTTGGGTGTGAGCAGGGCGGTGGTTTCCGTCATCGATTTCCTAGGGCTAACCCCATGGGGTGTGCAGTAGTTATGAATCAATAATTATGAATCACAAAAAGTTTGGAAGACTTCACGTTTTCCAGCACACGACCAAACGGAGACGGTTGTAGCCATGGGTATTGACGCAAAGCTGGGCCAGACTGCGGCCAAAGTAGCACCGGAATTTCAAGCACCAAGCTTGGCCGATTGGGAAAAGGCCTCTGCCAAAGCATCGCCGGGGGGAGATGTTCACAACCTCAACTGGGTCACTCCAGACGGCATCACGGTCAAACCGCTGTACACGGCGCAAGACATAGAAGGCTTGCCGCATACCAATACCTTGCCTGGTTTTGCGCCTTACATACGCGGGCCGCAAACCACCATGTACGCGGGGCGCCCCTGGACCATTCGCCAGTACGCAGGCTTTTCAACCGCAGAAGAATCTAACGCTTTCTACCGCAAGGCGCTGGCAGCGGGAGGGCAGGGTGTGTCGGTGGCGTTTGACCTGGCCACGCACCGAGGCTATGACTCAGATCACCCCCGGGTGACGGGCGACGTGGGCAAGGCCGGGGTCGCCATTGACTCGGTGGAAGACATGAAAATTCTCTTTGACCAGATCCCGCTGGACAAAGTATCCGTTTCTATGACCATGAACGGCGCGGTGCTGCCGGTGCTGGCGGGCTACGTGGTTGCAGCCGAAGAGCAGGGCGTATCTCAGGATCAGTTGTCCGGAACCATTCAGAACGACATTCTGAAAGAGTTCATGGTGCGCAACACCTATATCTACCCGCCTCAGCCGTCGATGAAGATCATTGGCGACATCATCGAGTACACGAGCAAGAACATGCCCAAGTTCAACTCGATCTCGATCTCTGGCTACCACATGCAAGAAGCGGGTGCTAATCAGGCGCTGGAGCTGGCCTTTACGCTGGCAGATGGTAAGGAATACGTCAAAACAGCCACCGCCAAGGGCATGGATGTGGACGATTTTGCGGGCCGACTGTCGTTCTTCTGGGCGATTGGCATGAATTTCTATCTCGAAATTGCCAAGATGCGTGCAGCGCGCCTGCTGTGGTGCCGGATCATGAAGGACTTTGGCGCCAAAAAACCCAAGAGCTTGATGCTGCGCACGCACTGCCAGACCTCTGGCTGGAGCCTGACCGAGCAAGACCCGTACAACAACGTGGTGCGCACCACGATTGAGGCCATGGCCGCCGTGTTTGGCGGCACGCAAAGCTTGCACACCAACAGCTTTGATGAGGCCATTGCACTGCCCACCGAGTTTTCGGCGCGCATTGCCCGCAATACCCAGCTCATCATTCAAGAAGAGACGCACATCACCAATGTGATCGATCCATGGGCAGGCTCTTACATGATGGAGACGCTCACGCAGGAAATGGCAGACAAGGCGTGGGCTATTTTTGAAGAAGTCGAAGCCATGGGTGGCATGACCGCCGCTGTGGACAGTGGCTGGGCCAAGCTCAAGATTGAAGCCGCTGCCGCTGAAAAACAGGCGCGCATTGACTCGGGCAAAGACGTGATTGTGGGCGTCAACAAATACAAGCTGGCCAAAGAAGACCCGATCGACATTCTGGAAGTGGACAACGTCAAGGTGCGCGACAGCCAGATTGCGCGCCTCAACGAGATCAAGCAAAAACGCGATGCGGCCCTTGTGGAGCAAGCGCTGGCCGCGTTGACTTCTGCAGCACAGTCAGGCCAGGGCAACTTGTTGGATCTGTCTATTCAAGCCATGCGTTTGCGCGCTACGGTGGGTGAGGTTTCTGACGCGCTGGAAAAAGTTTTTGGCCGCCACCGCGCGGATACACAAAAGGTGACCGGTGTGTACGCTGCTGCTTATGACTCCGCCGAAGGCTGGGACAAACTCAAAGCTGAAATCAATGACGCGGCTGAAAGCCTGGGCCGCCGCCCACGCGTGATGATTGCCAAACTCGGCCAGGACGGCCATGACCGAGGTGCCAAGGTAGTGGCCACGGCCTTTGCTGATCTGGGTTTTGACGTTGACATGGGGCCGCTCTTTCAGACCCCGGAAGAATGCGCGCGGCAAGCGATTGAAAACGATGTGCACGCTGTGGGTGTCTCAACACTGGCTGCGGGGCACAAAACCCTGGTGCCCGCCATCATTGAAGAGCTTAAAAAGCAGGGTGCAGACGACATCATTGTTTTTGTCGGTGGCGTGGTGCCTGCGCAGGACTACGAGTTCCTGTTCAAGGCGGGTGTCAAGGGTGTGTACGGCCCGGGTACTGCCATTCCTGCCAGCGCCAAAGATGTGCTGGAAAACATCAAGAAAGCGGCTGCGCGCTGAGCGCCCCCTCTATCTAGAAATAGAGAGCTTGTAGTGACACCTGAGCAATTGCAAGAAGGCATCTTGCATGGCAATGCAGCTGTGCAACGCCGTGCCATGGCCAAGGCCATCACCTTGCTGGAATCTACGCGCAGCGATGACAGGGCTTTGGCCGATGGGTTGCTCACTGCTTTGCTGCCTTACACAGGCAAGGCGTTGCGGCTGGGCATCAGCGGTGTGCCGGGCGTGGGTAAATCTACGTTTATCGAAACGCTGGGCATGCAGCTGACAGCGCAAGGCCACAGGGTTGCGGTGCTGGCAATTGACCCTTCTTCGACGGTTTCTGGCGGCTCGATCTTGGGCGACAAGACGCGCATGGAGCAGCTTTCAGTCAACCCCAATGCCTACATCCGGCCCAGCCCATCCAGTGGCACGCTGGGTGGGGTGGCCGAGAAAACCCGAGAAGCCATGCTGGTCTGTGAAGCCGCTGGCTACGACGTGGTCATTGTTGAAACCGTTGGCGTAGGGCAGAGCGAAATTGCCGTGCATGGCATGACTGATATGTACTGCGTACTGCAGTTGCCTAATGCAGGCGATGACCTGCAGGCCATAAAAAAAGGGGTGATGGAGCGCGCGGATCTGGTGGTGATCAACAAAGCCGACATTGACCCGCATGCCGCCACCAGGGCAGAGGCACAAATCACCTCCAGCCTGCGCTTGCTGGGGATGCATGGCAACCCCGAGAACGCCAGCCACAACGAGCAGCTGTGGCAGCCCAAGGTGCTGCAGATGAGCGCTTTGAAGGGTGAGGGCGTTGATCGTTTCTGGCAGATGGTGCAGCGCTTTCAAATGCTGCAAACCCACAATGGCCGCCTGAATCAACGCAGAGAGCAGCAATCTTTGGCCTGGATGTGGGAGCGCATTGATGCCGGTTTGAAGCAGGCATTCAAGCAGCACCCCAAGGTACAGGCATTGCTTCCCAACATTCAAGCTGACGTTGTTGCAGGGCGTTTGCCCGCCAGTACGGCCGCACGGCAATTGCTGAATGCCCAAATGAATGGGTAGATTTTTGAATCTACATTACATGAATTAGAAGTGACGACTTAAAAAAGGCACAGAGGAAGACAAACATGGAACAAGCAAACAACATCCTTGAACAACTCGAAAGCAAAAGAGAGTTGGCCAGATTAGGTGGCGGTCAAAAACGTATTGATGCCCAGCACAAGAAAGGCAAGCTCACTGCCCGTGAACGCATCGAGCTGCTTTTGGATGATGGCACCTTCGAAGAGTGGGACATGTTTGTCGAGCATCGCTGCACCGACTTTGGCATGGAGAACACCAAAATACCGGGTGATGGCGTTGTCACTGGCTACGGCATGATCAATGGCCGCCTGGTGTTTGTGTTCAGCCAAGACTTCACGGTATTTGGTGGCGCTTTGTCTGAAACCCATGCCGAGAAAATCTGCAAGGTGATGGACCAGGCCATGAAGGTGGGCGCTCCAGTCATCGGCTTGAATGACTCTGGCGGCGCACGTATTCAAGAAGGTGTGGCCAGCTTGGGCGGCTATGCCGATGTGTTCCAAAAGAACGTGCTGGCCTCGGGCGTCGTGCCGCAGATCTCCATGATCATGGGCCCCTGCGCGGGTGGTGCGGTGTACTCACCTGCCATGACCGACTTCATCTTCATGGTCAAAGACAGCAGCTACATGTTTGTGACTGGCCCCGAGGTGGTCAAAACCGTCACGCATGAAGAAGTCACCGCTGAAGAGCTCGGCGGCGCTATCACCCACACCAGCAAAAGCGGTGTGGCCGATATGGCGTTTGACAACGATGTTGAAGCACTGATGATGCTGCGCCGTCTGTACAACTACCTGCCGCTGAACAACCGAGAAAAAGCGCCTGTGCGCGATACAACCGACCCTGCAGACCGTTCAGATGTGTCGTTGAACTCTTTGGTGCCCGAGAACGCCAACAAGCCCTACGACATGAAGGAGCTGATTCTCAAAACGGTGGACGATGGTGATTTCTTTGAGCTGCAGCCAGACTACGCCAAGAACATCATCATAGGCTTTGCGCGCATGGCTGGGCAGACCGTCGGCATTGTGGCCAACCAGCCGCTGGTACTGGCTGGTTGCCTGGACATTAAGTCCAGCATCAAGGCAGCGCGGTTTGTGCGGTTTTGCGATGCCTTCAACATTCCAGTCATTACCTTTGTGGATGTGCCAGGCTTCATGCCCGGCACATCGCAAGAGTACGGCGGCATCATCAAGCATGGCGCGAAATTGCTGTACGCGTACGCAGAGTGCACGGTGCCAAAAATTACGGTGATTACGCGTAAGGCCTACGGCGGAGCGTATGACGTGATGGCTTCCAAGCACTTGCGCGGCGACGTCAATCTGGCCTGGCCACACGCTGAAATTGCCGTAATGGGTGCCAAGGGCGCTGTGGAAATTATTTTCCGCGAAGACAAGAACGACCCCGTCAAACTGGCAGCCCGTGAGGCGGAGTACAAAGAACGCTTCGCCAACCCCTTTGTTGCCGGCGCTCGTGGCTTCATTGATGACGTGATCCAGCCCCATGAGACGCGCAAGCGTATCTGCCGCAGCCTTGAGATGCTGAAAAACAAGCAGCTTGAGAATCCGTGGCGCAAACACGGCAACATTCCTTTGTGAAAGTGTTGTAACCATGCGGCCTAACCTGCTATTTCTGTTCGACCTGCGCAAGGATCAGCAGGATACGAAGGTCATCGACGAAACGGTGCGCATGGGCGCTCAGTTTGGCGGAACCAACCTTTGGGTGCTGTTCTTCGCCATCTTGATTGCCTCTGTGGGGCTCAACACCAACTCCACGGCGGTCATCATCGGCGCCATGCTGATTTCGCCGCTGATGGGGCCTATCGTTGGCATGGGTTACGGCGCTGCAGTGCAAGACCTGGGGCTGATTCGCACGGCAGGCAAGAACCTGGCGATCTTCGTGGTTCTGAGCCTGGTCACTTCGGTGCTGTACTTCACGCTCAGCCCGCTGGAGCAACCGCAGTCAGAGCTGATGGCGCGCACCTTTCCCACGCTGTGGGATGTGCTTATCGCAGCGTTTGGCGGTGCGGCTGGCATGGTGGCGGTTACACGCCGCAGCTATTCCAACATCGTGCCAGGCGTGGCGATCGCAACAGCGCTCATGCCGCCGCTGTGCACCGCAGGCTTTGGTATTGCGCATGGCCGCTGGGACATGTTTGGTGGTGCGTTTTACCTGTTCATCATCAACAGCATGTTCATCGGTGCGTCCACCTTGGCTGTCGCCAAGCTGTTGCGCTTGCCACGGCAGGGGCAGCTGGATGAAGCCACACGCAAGCGCCACCGGCTCATCATCGTGCTGGGCCTGACGGTGGTACTGGTGCCCAGCGTGTGGATGGCGTACCGGCTGGTGCAGCAAGAAGTGTTTGCCAGCGCGGCAGCCCGCGTGGCGCGTGACCTGGAGTCTGAGCCTAGCAGTCATGTGCTCATGCACGAAGTTGATGCTGGGGCACGCACGCTGCGCCTGATTGTGGTGGGCCGTACTGATGAAGCCCAGCTGCGTGAACAGGTGCAGCGCCGCTTGCTGCGTGACGGGCAGGCTGATGTGACTGTGCTGGTGCGCGATGCCGGGGACGACTCGCTCAATGTTGAAAAGTTGCGCAGCGAGTTGCAAGAGGGCGTGAACAAAACGCTGGTTGAGCAAGTCAAGTCCATGGATGCGCAACTCAAAGCCTTGCAGCAGGACGTGACCAAAACCCAGGAACAAACCCTGGCCCTGGTAGAAAAACCGGCCCCAAAGCTAGTGGATGCTCAGGCTCTGCTCCAAGAAGTGCAAGCCCAGCACGCGCTGGTCTGCGCACTCACATTGGCGCAAGGTGAGCGTTCTGCCAGTGCGACCGATGCCCCCAAGCCCACCAGCGTGGTGATCTTGGACGTGGCCCAACCCTTATCCACGCATGACAAAGACGGTTTACTCCGTTGGCTGGGTGTGCGATTAGAAAAAACAGAAGTGCTGTTGATGGAGCGTCCTGAGGCGCGCGCTGTCAATGCCAGAGACAAAAACCGAAGAAAGCAGACAACATGTTCACCAAAATCCTGATTGCCAACCGCGGCGAGATTGCCTGCCGTGTCATCGCTACTGCCCGCAAGATGGGCATCGCCACCGTTGCGGTGTATTCAGACGCCGACAAGGACGCCCGCCACGTCAAACTGGCCGATGAAGCCGTACGCATTGGTGCTGCGCCCAGCCGTGAGTCTTACCTGCTGGCAGACAAGATCATTGCTGCTGCCAAGCAAACGGGTGCCCAGGCCATTCACCCAGGATACGGTTTCTTGAGCGAAAACGAAGCGTTTGCCAAGCGCTGCGAAGAAGAGGGCATTGCCTTTATTGGGCCCAAAGCGCATTCCATTGCCGCCATGGGCGACAAAATTGCCTCTAAAAAGCTGGCCAATGCAGCCAATGTCAACACCATTCCCGGCTACAACGACCCCATCTCTGGCCCTGAAGCTGCGGTAGAGATTGCCAAAGGCATTGGCTACCCCGTAATGATCAAGGCTTCGGCCGGCGGTGGCGGCAAAGGCCTGCGTGTGGCCTTTAATGACAAGGAAGCTTTTGAAGGCTTTGCCAGCTGCCAGAACGAAGCGCGCAACAGCTTTGGCGACGACCGCATCTTCATCGAAAAATTTGTGCAGGAGCCGCGCCACATTGAAATTCAGGTGCTCGGTGACAGCCATGGCAACGTCATTTACTTGAACGAGCGCGAATGCTCCATCCAGCGCCGTCACCAAAAGGTGATTGAAGAGGCACCCAGCCCCTTCATCTCTGATGCCACCCGCAAGGCCATGGGCGAGCAGGCGGTGGCATTGGCCAAAGCGGTGCAGTACCAATCGGCCGGTACGGTGGAATTTGTGGTGGGCAAGGACCAGGATTTTTACTTCCTGGAAATGAATACCCGCCTGCAGGTGGAGCACCCCGTGACCGAGTGCATCACAGGGCTGGATTTGGTGGAGCAAATGATCCGCGTGGCCGCTGGTGAGAAACTGGCCATCACGCAAAACCAGGTCAAGCGTGACGGCTGGGCCATGGAGTGCCGCATCAATGCTGAAGATCCGTTCCGCAACTTCTTGCCATCAACGGGCCGTCTGGTGCGCTTTAACCCACCAGAGCAAACCATGTGGCAAGCCGATACCGAGCACCTGTACGGTGTCCGCGTAGATACAGGGGTGTATGAGGGCGGTGAAATTCCGATGTTCTACGACTCGATGATTGCCAAGCTCATCGTGCACGGCAAAGACCGCAACGAAGCAATTGCCAAAATGCGTGAAGCGCTCAACGGCTTTGTGATTCGCGGTATCAGCTCCAACATTCCCTTTCAGGCTGCATTGCTGGCACATCCCAAGTTCCAGTCCGGAGACTTCAATACAGGTTTTATTGCCGAGCACTATGCCCACGGCTTTAACGCCAGCGATGTGCCGCACAGCGATCCAGACTTTCTGGTGGCCCTGGCCGCCCATATGAACCGCCGCTATCGTGCGCGTGCATCCACCATCAGTGGACAAATGCGAGGCCATGAGCTGGTGGTGGACGCCAACTACAGCGTGGTGGTGCTTGGCGCACAAGGCCATAACCAGCACTTTGATGCTCAGGTGTCTGACTTTGAATTTGACAGCCGCAAAAGTGTTGTGACGTTGAACGGCAAGCGCTACGAATTTCAAAGCCACAGCCCCATGCGCGAGCTGCGCCTGCAAGGCACATGCAACGGTCAAACCTTTACCGTGCAGGTGGAGCGTGGCACGCCCAAAAACCCGCTGGCCTTGCGCATCACGCACAACGGCACCCAGATTGACGCTATGGTGCTGTCGCCCAAGGGGGCACAGCTGCATCAGTTGATGCCCTACAAAGCGCCGGCAGACATGTCCAAGTTCTTGCTCTCGCCCATGCCCGGTCTGCTGGTGGATGTGACCGTGCAGCCGGGGCAGAAAGTGCAGGCTGGTGAAAAGCTGGCCGTGATTGAAGCCATGAAGATGGAAAACATTCTTTTCGCCACGCAAGATGGTGTTGTCAGCAAGGTCAGCGCAGGCAAGGGCGACTCGCTGGCGGTCGATGATGTCATTTTGGAATTTGAATGACATCTGCTGGCGTGCAGGTGCCGCCACCGTGCTGCACTTGCGCGCTGTGTTGTGCATAACAAACCTGCGTAATGGCCACTGCGCAGGTTTTCATCGGGCACACTTGCGTGGTTACAAGTGATGACAGAGACATCTATGCGATGCTTTTCTGTAATCACCATCAAAACCACTTAAAGCGCTCATGGTTGTAGCGCAAGCAGCTATGTATTTGAAAGCCCCCTTGGCCACACTGCCAACTTCTTTAGCCAGTAGCCCTGTGCAACGGGTGCAGCGCATCTTGCTGGCCTTGGTCAGCGCGGTGCTGCTGCTTGATGCGGGGGTGCTGATGGCGCTGCGCCACTTCAATGTGGGCGTGGTCGTGCCTGCAGCCTTGGGTACTGCCGGGGCCTTCCTGGCTTGGCAATGGCCGCTCGTACAACGCTGGCGCCGCAGCAAGCGCAGTCATGCCAGGCTGTGGAACTGGGGTTGGGCGCTGCTGGCTTTATGGGTGCTTAGCGTGTTGCTTTTTTGGGGCCGCCTGCTAGGTACTGGTGTGCAGCCCGAGCAAGTGCCCCCGGTGGCAGCCATTGTGGTGTTGGGTAGCGGTACCCAAAACGGTCAGCCCCGCCCAGTGCTGGCTGAGCGGCTAGATACCGCCGCACAGCTGGCCCACCTGCAGCCATCAGCCTTGATTGCCGTTTGCGGCGGGGTGGACTGGGGCGAAACCGAAAGCGAAGCCACCGTGATGGCCCGCTACCTGATGGAGCGCCACGGTATTCCGGCCGAGCGTTTGGTGCTGGAGGGCGAGAGCACCAGCACGGAGCTGAACCTGCAGCTCAGCCGCCCCTTGCTGCAAGCACGTGGCATTGATGCCACAGCCCCCATGGCCATGGTCAGCAGCGACTTTCACCTGATGCGCGCCATGGCTATGGCCCAGCAGCAAGGCTTGACCGACGTTGTACCGGTGGCCGCTGCCACGCCGCTGGCCACACGCTACAACGCCTGGCTGCGTGAATACTTCGCCATGCTCAGTAGCTGGGCGCTGGGTGAGCTTTAGAACACAGGAAGCTGCAGTGCGAAATGGCCTTCGATTGATATCAGAAAAATTTTCCTCTAGCCCAACATCTGTAAGCGCTAGAAGTTATTAACCCAGGAGTATTTCATGGCTGCAACCCTTCGTCCTTTCAAAGTTCTCGGCATTCAGCAGGTCGCCATTGGAGGCACTGACAAGAGCCGCATGAAGAAACTGTGGGTAGATATGCTGGGGCTGGAGCAGACCGGCACCTTCCAGAGTGAACGCGAGAACGTGGATGAAGACATCCTCGCCATGGGCAAAGGTGCGATGAAGGTGGAGGTGGACATCATGCAGCCCATGGATATCGACAAAAAACCTGCCGTACACACCACGCCGCTCAACCACATCGGCCTGTGGATTGACGATTTGCCCAAGGCCGTGCAATGGCTTACTGCCCAGGGCGTGCGCTTTGCACCCGGTGGCATCCGCAAAGGCGCTGCGGGTTATGACATCACTTTTCTGCACCCCAAGAGCAGCGACGAGTTTCCGATTGCCGGGGAGGGCGTGCTGATTGAGCTGGTGCAAGCGCCTGCCGATGTGATCGCCGCTTTGAGCTAAGCCCAAGAGCTTGGAATGCGCTGGATTGCTATTTTTACGGACACCCCAGCCATGCTGGCGGTGCGACAGCAGCAGGGGCAGGCCCATCTCGATTTTCTGGCCCGCCATAAAACCGAAATTCAACTGGCTGGAGGCTGCCGCAGCGACGCGGGTGGCGACTACATCGGCGGTCTGTGGGTGATGGAAGTGCCCAACCGCGCCCGGGCCGTGGCACTGATTGAGCAAGACCCGTACTTCTTAAGTGGCGCGCGCCAGTATGAGCTGCGCACCTGGGGAAAGGCGTTTGAGGACGAGATGGTGGTGCTTTAGAGGCGCAAGCACCACTCTGCAAATCTTTGATTTGCATTGGAGGCAAGGCGCGAAGCCACAGGAAATACCAGGCAACACAGGCAGACGACTAGGCCAGGCAACGGATGTGTATACAGGCGAGTGCTAGCGGGTCTTCGTGGTTGCCTTAGCGCGAGTGGGGCAGGCTTTGTTGCCCCGGGCAAAGTCTTTTCAGAAATGGCTGGAGGCACTCATGCCAATGCGAGTACCAGCCAGCTCAAGGCAGATGAGGCAGATCAACCAGCGTTCTTTGCCGCATTAAAAGTAATAGCCCAGTTTGAGCCCTGCCGCTTTGGCAGCGCCATGCTCAAAATGCGCCATGGGTATGCCGTTGGTAGAGATATCGGTGGCACCCAGGCGCTGATAACTGATCCATGGCGTGATCTTGATGTACACGTTCTGGTAGCTCACGCCCACGGTGTAGCCGGTGCGTCCATTACTTGGGCGCAATGGCGATAAGGGGTTCTTGCTGCTTTTTTTGTCGTATACCAGTGCTACAAAACCTGACCACTGTGGCCCGAACTTCTGGCCCAGTCCAAGTGTGTAGGTGGTGGAGCTTTGCAAATCTGTGAGGCTGCTTCCGTGCGTGGCAGCAGCAAAAGCCTGAGGGCGCAGCTGCAACTGTGTCCAGTCACTCCAGCGAATCTGCCCAAACAGCAAAGTACTGGGTGTAATGCCGGTTTGCACATCCAGGTTAAAGCTTTGCGGCGAGGTAGAGTGAGTCGTCGTGGTACCTGCCTGCAGGTTTTCTTGTGTGCTGACCTGGTGTTTGATGGCCGAGTAATAAGTGCCCGCAATACGCAGCGCCATTTCAGGGCGCTCATAGCTCATGCCCAGCAAGTAACCGGGTTCAATGCTCGGATCAAAATTCACACGGTAGCCGTTCAAGGCACCAAAGGCCAGGCCTGCCAAAGCCATATGCCCTTCAGAGCGTTGCAGGCGCAGGCCGCCGTGCATCGCCCAGCGTTCACTCCATTCGTAGCGCAGCGCGCTCATCAATTCATAGGTGCTGATGCGCGCTTGCGTGCCGCCGAACAGCCGTGAATGTTGTCGACCGTAAGCAATGTCCACCCCAAATGGGCGAGTCAGCATCAGCAGCAACGAGGTTTGCGGGGTGATATCTTGTTTGTAGGCAAAGCCCCATTGCGCGTGGTCTGAGGCGACTTCTCCCGTGGATTGGCCCCATATATCGGTTCCATGCACCTGGGGGCGAGCGGCATAGGTCTCTACCGAGAGATAGCGGCCTTTTTCAAACAAGGGCGCAATACTCTGGCCGGTTCTATCGGCTCCAGCGGCTTGAGCGCAGGCGCTCAGCATCATGGCTGCGCAAGCCAAGCTGGTTTTTGTCATTTGCCAGCCATTCAGCGGTATGCGCATTGCGTGGGAGCTCACAATATGTAAATCAATGTTTTTATGAGCGCGCATTGTGCATGCAATAAGACTTTCCGCAAAGGCGTGTGCCGTCACAGTGTTTGGGTGAGCATGCAGTGGATGAACTGGCAGCCTGCCTACAAACAAAGCGGTGGCCTCATGTTTTTGTCAGCAAACGCTACCAGCAGGTCGTATGCTGCTCTCAATTTTGTCCGCTTGATGTGCATCCACGCCAATCCATGTCCATTGATTCCGCCCAAGCCCATTTCGACCGCCAATACAACGCCCGCGCCAGTGTTCAAGATCCATTGGCGTACATGGCCCGCTACGCCCAAGAAAGCCAGGCGGCGTTTGCACTGCCGGGGGCTGTGCGCAATCAGCGCTACAGCCCCAGGGCCTCTGACGTACTCGATATTTATTTGCCCACAGCGCTTGCTGCGTCTAAGCAAGCCGAGCCGGTGTTCGTTTTTATCCACGGTGGCTACTGGCGTGCACTCAGCAAGAATGACTCGGCCTTCATGGCCCCCGCGCTGACCCAGGCGGGCGCGGTCGTCGTCGTGCCTGATTACGATCTGGCTCCCACCGCCACGCTTGACCACATCGTTGACCAGATGCGCCAGGCCTTTGCATGGGTAGTGCGCAATATCGCCATTTACGGCGGTGACGCGCGCAACATCTGCGTGTGCGGCAGCTCGGCGGGCGGTCAACTGGTTGGCATGCTGCTGGCCAAGGGCTGGCAGGAAGACTATGACCTGCCGCCCAGCGCCACGCCTGCATCGGCCTTCCCTTTGAGCGGGCTGTTTGATCTGCAGCCGCTGCTGACCACGCACATCAACGCATGGATTGGCATGGACGACGCCGCCGCCATGCGCAACAGCCCACGGTTTTTGCTGCCTGACAGCAGCACCCACGGTCAGTGCCAGTTGCGCGTGGCCTGTGGCGAGTTTGAAAGCAGTGAATTTCAGCGCCAATCGCGTGAATACCTGGCCGCATGGCAGGCGCGCTGCTTGCAAGGCCAGTGGGTACAAGCCCCGGCAACCAACCATTTTGATTTGCCACTGCAACTGGCAGACCCTGCCTCCAGCGTGCATCGGGCCGCGCTGCAGCTCATGGGTCTGGCGCAAGCCTAGGTGTTGCATATGCACCAACGGCCATGGCATTGCTCCTCAAAAATGCTGCGCCTGTGTAGGCTTGCGCCCGCACGCATGCAGCTTTCCTGCACCACTTCACCACCAACTATTCGCTCAGACATGACCACCTTTGCCGCCTTGCGCCCCCTTTCAAGCATTTGTGCTCTCCGTGCCATCGCTCTTGCAGCAAGCTGTGTGGCTGCCCCCTGGGCTTTGGCGGCTGAGCCAATCAAAGTGGGTGTGGCTCTGGATATTTCAGGCCCGTTTGCAGGCCCTGGTGCAGAAATTCGCGATGGCTTGAATCTGGCTGCCAAGCAACTGGGCAACAAGCTGGGTGGCGTGCCGGCTGAATTCATTCAGGCCGACACCGCTGGCAACCCCGAAACCGCACGCCAGGTGACTGACCGCTTTATCAAGCGCGACAAGGTCGATTTTTTCACTGGCCCCGTAGGCTCTAACGTGGTCTTGGCCGTGGGCCCCGGCTTGTTTGCGGCCAAGGTGCCATTTCTGTCTGCCAACCCCGGCCCCAGCCAGCTGGCTGGCGCGCAGTGCAACCCGTACTTTTTTGGCACCAGCTACCAAAACGATGCCATGCACGAGGCCGCAGGCCAGCACGCAGCCAGCAAGGGCTACAAAAAAGTGGTGGTACTAGCCCCCAATTACCCGGCAGGCAAAGACGCCGTCAATGGCTTTAAGCGCGCCTACAAACAGCCTGTAGCTGATGAAATCTACACCCGCGTTGGCCAGCTGGACTTTGCCGCAGAGCTGGCCCAGCTGCGCGCAGCCAAGCCCGATGCCATCTACATCTTTCAGCCCGGCGGCATGGGTATCAACTTCATCAAGCAGTTCATGGGTGCGGGGCTGAACAAAGACATCGTCTTGATCTCCTCGCCCTTTACTGCCGACCAGGACATCATCGCCGCCGTGGGCGAGCCGATGGTGGGCATCTACAACGCCTCGTCGTATGCGCACGATCTGGACAACGCCACCAACAAAAAATTTGTGGCCGAGTTTCAGAAAACCTACAACCGCCTGCCCACGCTGTACGCGGCCTTTGCCTATGACGTGGTGATGAACCTGGATGCCGCCGTGAAAGCCATGGGTGGCAATCTGCAAGACAAAGCTGCCGTGGCCAAGGCCATCAAGACGGCCAAGTTCGACTCGGTGCGCGGCAACGTCAGCTACGGCAACAACCAGTTTCTGGTGCAAGACTATTACCTGCGTCAGGTCGTCAAAACCAAAGACGGCCAGATCACCAACGCCTTGCAGCCCGGCAAACTGTTCACTGCCCACCAAGACAGCTACGCCGCCCAGTGCGCTATGAAGTAAAGAGCACCGCCATGCAGCAGATTGAATGGAATGACTTCACCCGCGTAGAACTGCGTGTGGGCCGCATTGTGGCGGCTGAAGTTTTTGCCCAGGCGCGCAAGCCTGCGTATGTGCTGCAGGTGGACTTTGGCCCCGCGCTGGGCATCAAAAAATCCAGCGCGCAAATCACCCACCACTACAGCCCTGAAAGCCTGATTGGCAAACAGGTGGTGGCGGTGGTGAACTTTCCTAAAAAGCAGATTGGCCCCGTCATGTCGGAATGCCTGGTCACCGGCTTTCACGATGAAAACGGTGGTGTGGTTCTGTGCGTGCCAGACCAGGGCGTACCTCTGGGCACCAAACTGCTGTAAAGATTCACGTTCATGGATGCAGTATTTCTTTTCGAACAGGCCCTGAACGGTCTGGGCTACGGCTTGATGCTGTTTTTGCTGGCCGCCGGGCTAACGCTGGTGTTCGGCATCATGGACACGCTCAATCTGGCCCACGGCTCGCTGTTCATGGCCGGGGGCTACATCTCGGCCTCGGTACATACGCAAACGGGCTCATTCACGCTGGCGGTTGCCGTGGGCATTGTGGTCACGGTTGCTTTGGCCGCGGTGCTAGAGGCGGTGCTGGTGCGCAAGCTCTATGTGCGTGACCACCTCTCGCAGGTGCTGGCCACCTTTGGCGTGGTATTGGTGGCCGACGATGTGGCCAAGTACCTCTGGGGGCCATCACCCATCATGGCTCCCACACCATCGGCTCTGTCGGGGGCCGTGCAGTTGTTCGGCTTTTTGCCATACCCCTCGTACCGGCTGCTGATACTGGCTGCGGGGCTGGGCGCTGCGCTGGCGCTTTATGTCCTGGTCAATCACACGCGCTTGGGTATGTGGGTGCGCGCTGGGGCTTCTAACCGCGCCATGGCCCAGTGGATGGGTGTTCGCGTCAACCGCGTATTTGCCGTGGTGTTTGCGGTGGGGGCGGCCTTGGCAGCGCTGGCTGGTGCGCTCTTGGCGCCCATTAGCGCCGTGCAGGTGGGCATGGGCGAGAGCATTTTGATTCCTGCGCTAGTGGTCATTGTGATTGGCGGCATTGGCTCCATCCGTGGCGCTTTGGTGGCCAGTTTGCTGGTGGGTCTGGTTGACACCGCTGGCCGCGCCTTGCTGCCACCGTTGCTGCGTGAGGTGCTCAGCCCATCTTTGGCTGCCGACATTGGCCCCGCCGTGGCCAGCATCTCCATGTATGTGCTGATGGCTGGCGTGCTGGTGTTCAAACCCTCTGGCTTGTTCCCAGCCCGTGCTTAATACCGCTTCAACCAAATCAAACCCAGCTGCCACCGCTGCGTGCAGCCTGCAGCGTTGCACTGCATTGCAGCCGTGCATGTACGGTGGGCGCAGCGGTTTTTACCGTATGGATTACCGTTTTTTCTCCTGTGCCTGCCGTGTCTGATTCTTCTTCACCCATTTCTTCTTCACCCATTTCTTCTCCACCGCCGCCACTGGTTGCCGCTGCCGTATCACGCCGCACCAGCTACGCGGTACTGGCTGTTGTTGTGCTGGCACTGGCAGCCTTTCCGTGGCTGGCCCCCATGCTGGATCTGGATTACTACGTGGACTTTGTGCGCCGCATCCTCATCGTCAGCATGGCTGCGCTCAGCCTTAACTTTTTGATTGGACGCGCCGGGCTGGTGGCCTTGGGCCATGCAGGCTTTGTGGGCGTAGGGGCCTACGCCGTAGTCGCCATGGTGGAGGGCGGCTTTCACAACGCCTGGCTCATCTGGCTGGTGGCAGCCGGGGCGGGCACTGTGGTGTCTGCACTCATGGGCCTGATTGCACTGCGCACCCGGGGCGTTTACTTTCTCATGATTACGCTAGCCTTTGCCCAGATGCTGTACTACCTGGCCGTGTCGCTGCGCGCCTTTGGGGGTGACGATGGCTACAACCTCTACACCCCGCTGCTTTTGTTCAAAGCCGAAGAGGGCGATGTTATTGCACAGGGCAACTGGCTGTTTTACCTTGCGCTGCTGGCAGTAACCGCAGTGTTTTTGCTGTTCTCACGCATCGAGCATTCGTACTTTGGCCGTTCGCTGCAAGGCATTCGTGACAACGAAACGCGCATGCAGGCCATGGGCTATCCCACCTTTCGCCTCAAGTTGCTGGCCTTTGCGCTGGCAGGTGGCGTTGCCAGTCTGGCCGGTGCGCTGCTGGCGACGCAAAACGGGTTTGTCAGTCCCTCGCTCATGCACTGGACGCAGTCTGCACTGCTGATCGTGATGGTGGTGGTTGGCGGTATTGGCCTGAAATGGGGCGCGCCACTGGGCGTGGTGGTGTGGGGCACGCTGGAAGAAGTGCTCAAACAAAGCACCGACTACTGGCACGCCCCCATGGGGCTGTTGCTGATTGCCGTGGTCTTTCTGGCCCCGCGTGGCTTGTCTGCCTTGCTGGCCCCCAAGAAGGCGGGACACTGATGCTGCGCATACAAGGCCTGCTCAAACGCTTTGGCGCACTGACCGCCACTGACCATGTCGATCTGGACGTGCGCCCCGGAGAAATTCACGCCCTCATTGGCCCCAATGGCGCTGGCAAATCCACACTGGTGCACCTGATTTCCGGGCTGCTGCCCGCAGACGGGGGCTCTATCGAGCTGGATGGGCAAGAGTTGATCCACCAGCCCCCGCACCAGCGCGTGGCTGCAGGCCTGTCGCGCTGCTTTCAAATTACTAGCATCTTTGCGCAGCTCACCGTGGCAGAAAACCTGCTGCTGGCCGTGCAAGCCCACCACAGCAACAGCTTTCGTTGGTTCAAGCAGCGTGACAAAGATGCCCAGCTCAAAGCGCTGGCCTGGGATTTGGCCCAACGCGTGCAACTGCAAGAGCGCTGGAACATGGTGGCAGGCACCTTGCCCCACGGCGCGCAGCGCAAGCTGGATGTGGCCCTGGCCATTGCCGCCAGCCCCAAACTCTTGCTGCTGGACGAACCCATGGCCGGCATGGGCCCCGCAGAATCGGCTGAGATGCTGGAGCTCATTGAGCAATTGCGCCGCAGCCATGCCGGGCACATGGCCATCTTGCTGATCGAGCACGACATGGACGCCGTATTCCAGCTGGCAGACCGCATTACCGTGCTGGTCTACGGCAAAGTACTGGCCCAAGGCAGCGCGGCAGAGATTCAGGCTGACCCCCGCGTGCAGGCCGTGTACCTGGGGCAGGAAGAAGATGCACACAACCCAGAACCAGCAGCACAACAAGCAGAGGGCACGGTATGAGTCACAGCAGTGAAACCTGCGCACCTTTGCTGGAAGTGCGCGGGATTGAAGCAGGCTACGGCGCCAGCCAGGTGCTGTTTGGTGTGAGCCTGACCATTGCGCCGCACCAGGTTATCAGCCTGATGGGGCGCAACGGCATGGGCAAAACCACCACCATCAAATGCATTACCGGTGCGCTGCCCGTGCGCAAAGGGCAGATATTGTTTGAGGGGCGCGATATCACCAATCTGCCCGCCGACGCCATTGCGCGGCTGGGCATTGCCATCGTGCCTGAAGGGCGGCAGTGCTTTCCTAACTTAACGGTGCGTGAGCATTTGGTGGCCTTTGCCCGCCATCCATCACGGCCACCTGCCAAATCACCCAAAGCAGCGCTGCCTGCACAGGCTGCACCTTGGGATTTGGCCAGAATTTATGAGCTGTTCCCCCGCCTCAAGGAGCGTGAGCACCACATGGGCAACCAGCTTTCGGGTGGTGAGCAGCAGATGCTGGCGATTGGGCGGGCCTTATCGACGAATCCCAAGCTGTTGATTTTGGATGAGGCGACCGAAGGGCTGGCTCCGGTGATTCGGGAAGAGATCTGGAAGTGTCTGCAACAGTTGAAGGCTGAGGGCCAGACGGCTCTGGTTGTAGACAAGTATTTATTTCAAATATCAAAAATAGCTGAAAAACACGCTATTTTTGAAAAAGGAAAAATCATCTGGAATGGGTGTTCAATTCAATTGGAAGACAATTTATGGCATATCCAATAGAGCAGAAATCGCATCCCATTTATCTTGATAAAGGCATTGATGCCTGTCTTGCACATCAGTAAAACTATCGCCAGCGATGATTCATATTCCGCTGGATACAGCTCATACCAGAAAAGATGAAAACAATTAAAACCGCCATCATCATCGCCGGTGGCTCCGGCATGGGCGCAGCCGCTGCCCAAAAACTTGCTGCTGACGGTTACCACGTCGGCATTCTTTCCTCATCTGGCAAAGGCGAAGCGCTGGCCCAGGAGCTGGGTGGCGTGGGCGTTACCGGCAGCAACCAGAATCAGGCTGATATTCAGAAGCTGGCCGATCTGGTGATGCAGCGCTGGGGTCGTGTGGATGTGCTGGTGAACTCTGCTGGGAAAGGGCCGCGAGCGCCCATTTTGGAATTGACCGATGCCGACTGGCATGCGGGGCTGGATGCCTACCTGCTCAACATCGTGCGCGCGGCGCGGGTGGTAACGCCCATCATGGTCAAGCAGGGTGGCGGGGCGATTGTCAATATCTCAACCGCATGGGCGTTTGAGCCGGCTGATTTGTTCCCCACCTCTGCCGTGTCGCGCGCGGGGCTGGCCAGCTTTACCAAGCTGTTTGTGGATGAGTACGGCCGCCACAATGTGCGCATGAACAATGTGCTGCCGGGCTGGATCAACAGCCTGCCCGAAAAAGAAGAACGCCGCGCCGCAGTGCCTATGCAGCGCTACGGCACGGTGCAAGAGATTGCCGCAACCATTGCCTTTTTGGCCAGTGAAGGCGGCGCATATATCAACGGCCAGAACATTCGGGTGGATGGCGGGTTGATGCGCTCTGTTTAAACGCTGCAGATTGCTTGGTTCGCCGCAGCCAGAGCGAGGCTGTGGTGCATGCAGTGGCAACTACAACGTCAGCTGCAAGCATTGGTGATTGATTATTGCCAGTACTGATTAATTAAGGAGCGCTTAGCGCTTGCCCCTGCTTGTTTTCAGCATGTTTTATATCTAAGAACAAGCACTGGTAAGCGCTAGTAGCTCACTTTATAAGCATTGTGCTCTTTAATGCACCAAAGGCTTGGGCGCAGGCTGCGTGTTTGCAAGAGTGCAAGAGTGCGCAACCGTAAAAAAGCGTGCTGGTGCAACCGCGCTGCGCAGCAGTCATCTTCTTGCAACCGATCTGTTCTGCACGCCGGGCCGTTCGCAGGCTCTAGAAAGAAGAAGGTGGGTGGTGCTCTGCAAACCAACAATGTGTCCGCCGTGGTTGGCGTTGCTGGCGCTTAACTCGGCTGCTGCGGGCTGTTTCGCTGCTCCACGATGCTGGTCAGCAGGTGTAACTGCTCGCGCTGCAGTGCAATCAGCTCGTTCCACTGGTTGTTTTGCAGCTGGTCGATTTTGTCGTGCAGCATCATGATTTCAAGCTCTGCTTTGAGGTTGACTTCGTAATCATGTGCGCTGTGCGCGCGGTCTTTGTCAGCCTGGCGGTTTTGCGCCATCAAGATCACAGGGGCCTGTATGGCGGCCAGCATGGACAGCACCAGGTTCAGCAAAATAAACGGGTAGGGGTCAAATGTGTGGCCCTGCCACGCCAACAGCAGCGCGTTGGCGCTGACCCACAGCAGCATGGTGACGACAAACAGGATCACAAACTTCCACGAGCCACCAAAGCCCGCCACGGCATCGGCGGCGCGCTCACCAAAGCTGGCGGGAGCCCTGTCCAGCTCCTGGCTGACGTTGCGTGAAATATGACGGCGGTGGGTGATGTGCTCTACCACCTTGCGGGCGCGGGCATCGAGCGGATTCAGTGAGTCGGTAGGCTGGGCAGAAGGCACGGTGTCTTTGCGGTGCATGGAGATTCGTCCTCGGTGCGCGGTGGCTGAAAGGGTAATCGGCATGTACGCCCAGCGCGGGCTGCCGCAGAGCACATGCTAGAGCGGGGCTGGCGATAGATCAATCGTCATCCATCAAATGGGCGGCCTGGTTGTGGATGACCGATTCAGCCCTGAAATAACCCAGCACCGTGGCCACACTCTGGTGACCGGTGAGCGCCATGGTTTCAGCCAGCGGCACATTGCGTTTGCCCGCTTCGGTCACAAAACCTGAGCGCAGCGAGTGCGCAGAAAAATCGCCTTCCACCCCGGCCAGCGCGCAGCGCTCTTTGACGATGGTGCGCACAGCAGGCGCTTGCAGTGGCTCGCCCAGATGGCCACCCTTGCGAATGCGCCTGAAGATGGCCCCTTCAGTAATGCCGCTGGCTGCCAGCCATGCACTCAAAGCCTTGCCCGCCGCGCCCAGTACGGGTTTGGTGTTTTCAGGCAAATCTGCGCCGCTCTGGTTGGTTTTAGAGACGGCCAGCTCATACAGATACTGGTCGGGGCCAATGCGCTTGAGCAATTGCATGTCAGCGCTGCTCACTTCTGAGCGACGGCGGCCACCGCTGCTCCACGCAAACAAAAGCAGGGCGCGGTCACGCTGGCCACGCAGGCTGTCGTCACAAGTAGCCAGCAGTTGCTGCAGCACATCTTTGGTAATCGCCGCCTTCTTTTGCGTGCGCTCGCCGCGCTTGGCGTAGGCCTTGCGCGTGCGCGAGAGCAGCTCGCGTACTTTTTCATCGTGACATGGGTTGGGCAGACCACGGTTTTGGTGCGCTTTGCTCATCACCGCAATGCGGTGCACCAGCGTGTTGTGGCTGGGCGCACCCAGCTTGGCTTTGCAGCCCGATTGAACCAGCGCAGCATCGATGGAAGGTGGCAGCTCACAGCGCAGCCCATAAGGCGTGCTGCGCTGGGCGTGGTCGGCAATGAACAGCAGCACGGCATCTACCGACAAGGGCAGGGCAATGGCCTGCGCCATGCGGAACTGGTGCCAGCCTGCCCAGTAGCGCATGGCGCTTTGGTAGCTGCGCACCGTGTTTTCGGCTTCACCTTCTCTGAGCAGCTCACGCAGGGCGTTGAGCGTGCTGTGGCTCAGCTGCGTGAGCGTTTTTTCAGTTGATGGCGTAGCCAATGCACTTTCTGTCTGCATATGTTGTATTTTTTCTGTGTTACGTAATAAATACTACATGCTATGTATGTTGTTATATAATAATATTTAACAACTCGCGATAACAATCTCTTATCGATGGTAATCTAATTCCTATGCAATCCATAGCAACCAAAACGCCGCGTGGCATCCAAGAAGCCGATGTTTGGGCCGCCGCAGACGCGCTGCTGGCCGAAGGGCAAAAGCCCACCATCGAAAAAGTACGCATGCACATGGGCAGAGGCTCGCCCAAC
The DNA here is from genome assembly GCA_963520865.1 of uncultured Comamonas sp. GTDB lineage: Bacteria > Pseudomonadota > Gammaproteobacteria > Burkholderiales > Burkholderiaceae_C > Comamonas. The sequence goes on along the minus strand of CAUQST010000039.1, from coordinate 3,485 downwards.
ACCGTGGCCCCCATGCTGGACGCCTGGTTCAGCACCTTGGGGGCACGTCTGGGCCTGAATCAGCAAACGCAGACACTGCGCAACTCAGTGCCCGATGAGGTGCTGGAGGCTGCGCAGTCTTTGTGGGGCAGTGCGCTGCAGCATGCGCAAGAAGTTGCTGAGCAATCGCTGCAAGAGCGCGAGCAGGCGGCTGCCAATGCCCAAGCCAAGCTGGAATTGCTGCAGGCCAAACTGCAGCAAAGAGAAGAGGGCTTGCTGCAGCAAAAGAGTGCGATGGATGCCGCACTGGCGCTGGCGCACGCGCAGCGAGAAGATTTGTCGCGCCGTTTGGATGAAATGCAGCAGCAGCTGACTGAGCGTGATCAATGGCTGGAGAAACTGCGCCAAGAAAGTCAGGAGCAGCGCAAAGCCCAGGAAGCGCTGCGCGATCAGCATTCACGCGAGCTGGATGCGGCCATGCAGGAACGCCAGCGTCTGGCTGAGCAATTTGCAGGCAATGAACGCCGCATGCTGGCCGATCTGGACCGCAGCCGCCAAGAAACTGAAAAGGCCAAGAAGCTGCAAATCGATGCAGAACGCAGTGCCGCAGCGCGCTACGAAGACTTGCACGCACGTTATCTGCAGAGCGAAGAAGAGTTGCTGAGTGCACGCGCTGGTCAACTCAATCTGCAGCAAGCGCTGGATGTGGCCAACGAGCGTGTGGCTGAGATGAAGAAGTTGCTGGAGCTGAAGACGCAAGCTGCAAGCGGGCAGGTGCCTGCTGTGCAGGATCTGTCTGCGGAGAAGCTGCGTTCTAATCGCTCATTGCAGCGACGCGCTTTGTCCCAGCGCTCGCTGCGCATGCCGCGCAAATAGAAAACAACTACAGAGCACCCGTCCGCCGCGCTTCAAGGTATGGCCCATACGCAAGGCAAGCCTGCGCAGTACAGCTGCAAAGCAGGGCGGCTCCTGAAAATCAAGCTGGCCAACCTGCAAGAGGCGCTCTGTTTCACCGCTCAGTAACGGCAGAAAATTTAGCCATGGCGCAAACAAAAGTGCGAAGGGCGGTGCACCACCCGTGTATCGGCCTCGCGCTGTAGTGATCTGGCAAAGCTGGCCAGACTGGCGGTGCGCAGCGGCATGAAGGGCACCATGTGCCGCTCGCACAAACGCTTGAGATGGTTGACGGAGTCATGGTCCACACAATCCACCGGAAAAACCACCAGGTGCGCACGCGGCAGCAGTGCGGTCAGAAGGCCTTTGCGCGTTTCCAAGCCTCCGTCATGGTGCAAAAACTCACCGCCTCGGTGGTGCACAAAGTCACGAATAGATGGTGTTGAGCTGGGTCGACCTCCCACATAAAGAATGATGCGGTCCTGCAGCGTTTTTTGCGGTGCAGTGAAAGCGCCATCCTGAGCGGCGGCATTGGCGCTAAGGCGTTGCAGCTCATGTTCTGCGGCATTGAGCTCTTCTGCCAGATCGTTCATGTGCAGTTGCAGATCTGCGGAATGGTCTTGCAGGCGCTGCACCTCTTGCCACGCTTTCTCAGCAGCGCGCTCTGCTTTTTCCCTGCGGGTTGTCTGCAAGGCCACCAGCTCAGCGGCAGAGGAGGGTTCTGATTCACGGCCTGCTGCATTTTCCTGCACCTGCACCTGCAGCTGACTGACTCTGACTTCCAGATGAAGGATGCGAGCTTGCTCCTGTGTGAGTACGTGGTCTCTTTCGCGCAGCGTTTCTTCATGTCTGGATTGCCTGCGCTCAAGGCGCTCGCGCAGCTCAGAGTTTTCTTTCTCCAGCGCCAGAAAGCGTTTGAGATCGTCCCGATTGGCTGAAGCCATGAGGTGAGACAGCATATGCACCTCACCGTACACCAGTTGGAGCAGCGCAGAAGTCACGGCTTTGTGCGTTAAAAGTGCCCAATAGCCACCAGCGATGTCCCCATGGCTCCACGCTGCCCGCCAGGCGGCTTCCAGCGCACGCTCATCTTTCGCGGCCGAGAACTGCTGGAGTGCGCCGGCATGTTTTTGATCCAGCGCTTTTTGAATGGCTTTGCTTGCATCCCCACGCTCCATGGCCATATGAACGGCCGCGTGGTGAACATCAAGATCACTCATGTCGGGAGTGGCTCCGTGGCGGAGCATTAATTTACGCAGATCTTTGGGATGCAGGCACGTTCCAATCACAGAGCAATGCAACTGCGGGTCTAACTCATGCAGCTTGGTACGCGTCTGCGGCATTTGCTGGGTGAGTGCATGGCTGCTGTTGTCACAGCAAAGGTCTATGTCAAAGCCAAACGCTCCTGCAGATGTCGCTGCTTGCAGCGTTGCCAAACCACTTGCGTTAAGTTTGAAAGGAGGGGCGGACATGTGGTTCCTGGCTCTGGTAAATAGACAAGCGAAATATACACAGGAATATAACGAAAGTCACCGCGCAATCTGAGATGCACCAAAGAGCGCTTAAAGTGAAGCATTGAACGCATCCAAATAACACAACAGCTATGTCCGACCCCACGACGGTGAGCGCGAGCGCCCCTGAGCAAAGCCCCACCACTGATGCCGTACAGAACCACAGCGGCAGCACAGAGGTAAAACTGCGTTTTAGAACACGCGTACTCAAGGGCGATTCCATCCCAGTGGGCCCTGGAAAAATCGCACTGCTGCTGGCCGTGGATGAATGCCGCTCAATCAGCGCGGCAGCCAAGTTGCAAGGTATGTCTTATCGCCGGGCATGGTTGCTGATTGATGAGATGAACCGCACGCTGAAAGCGCCTGTCATTGCCACAGCCAAGGGCGGAGCTAACGGTGGCGGCTCAATCCTCACAGACTTCGGGCAAGAGCTGGTTGATCTCTACACCCACATCGAGACGCGCGCGCATGAGGCATGCAAGGCCGATATTCAGCGCCTGCTGTCAATGGTGTCGCCGTAACGCTTTTGCTCCAACCGATAACGCAAGCTTCAATCTTCAGAAAACAATCGACCCAGAATGCGCTGAAAGGTGTGTTGAAACATGCACAGACCAGACTTTCGGTACGTTAGTGCTCATGCCAGATCATGGCAGATAGCTAGCTACTAGCATGTGCATTGCGTAACACTGCTGCTGTTTGGCTATCTCCTATGATGACTAAAAAAGGAGAGGGCATGTACAGGCGTAAAGAAGTTCAAAGCGAATGGGGCTTTATTGGCGATGTGCTGAAAATTGCACTGGGCGTATTTATTGGCAGCATGGCCGCAGTTTTTACATACGAGGGCGTATTGGTTTGGCGCGCTGAGCAAGCTTCGCGGCAAGTGATGAAAGAGCTCAAAGCACTAGAAGAAAAGCAAAAACTAGCGCGGCAACAGCGTTTACAGCAAGAGAAAGAACAAAAAGAAAGACAGCACAGGCAACAAGTGGAAAGAGAGCATCAGCGCCAGCAGCAAGTGTTAGCGGCAAGAAAAAAAGAGCAAGCCTGGTCAAGTTTCTTTCAACCCAGCTACACCTGCAGAGTTGATCCATCACGCGGTGACTG
>CAUQST010000038.1:0-37685 GCA_963520865.1 uncultured Comamonas sp. | reverse complement strand
TCACAAACCACTCGTGTTGCACCTCAGCGGGTTTTGCGCTGAATGTAGACATGAGATTTCTCTTTCAAGAAGGTTTGAAGAATCCTTTTCTGCGGTCGGTGCTTCTTCTTAAATTCATCGCTGAACCAGGAAGCCTCTTAGGCAGTATGTATTGAAGCCCAAGGCTTTACACCAAGGATTCAACACTTCGCCGCGGGACTCATAAAATCGCTGCGAAGCCCGCCATTATACGAAATAGCGTCCAATAGCGCCATCAGCACCTTGTGCTTGTGTGGAATTAGTCGCTCAGACTGAAATCGGCCCACACTGATAAACCACCTGCGGCCCTGGGCCGCCCGCCCCGCTGCAGCCCGGCTGCCGCACTGAAACGAAAAGAATTACGACCTATGTTCAGCTACCGCCACGGCTTTCACGCCGGCAACCACGCCGACGTACTGAAGCACACCGTCTTGATTGCTGCCTTGCAGCACATGGCACAAAAAGAAACCGCCATCAGCGTGATCGACACCCACGCGGGTGCTGGCCTGTACCGCCTGGATGGCGACTTTGCCAACACCAGCGGTGAATCCAAAGACGGCATTGCCCGCCTGCTGGACACCCCTGAAGAAGAATTGACACCGGCCCTGCGCGCCTACGTGCAGACCGTGCGCAACGTCAATCAGGGCAAGGGCGTTAAAACCTACCCCGGCTCCCCTTTCATCACGCAAAGCCTGCTGCGCCCCCAAGACAAGCTGCGCCTGTTTGAGCTGCACCCTGCAGACTGGCGTGCGCTGGACGGCAATATGTCCCAGCTGGATGCGGGCAAGCAGGTCGAAGTACTGCTGGAAGACGGCTTTAACGGCGTCAAGCGCTTCTTGCCTCCGCCTTCGCGCCGTGGCTTTTTGCTGTGTGACCCCAGCTACGAAATGAAAACCGACTATGGCCGCGTCATCAGCATGATGGACGATGCCTTGGTGCGTTTTTCTACTGGCACGTACGCCGTCTGGTACCCCATCATTCCGCGCCAGGATGCACACGACCTGCCCAAGCGCCTGAAAACCATGGCCAACAAGGCTGGCAAGAGCTGGCTGCACGCCACGCTGACCGTCAAATCCAGCAAGCTGCGCAGCGAAGTGAATGACTACGGAGACACCAGTGCTGCCAAGCGCCCGGGCCTGCCCGCCAGCGGCATGTTCTTGATCAACCCACCTTTCACGCTGCGTGCCGCGCTGAAAGAAGCTTTGCCTCAAATGCAAAAGCTGCTGGCGCAAGACAAGAATGCCACCCACACGCTGGAGTTTGGCGAGTAATCGACAGGCGTAAAAAAAGGAGCTGCTAGCGCAGTATTTACAAGCATCTCAAGGCGTTTTAACCTTGAAGCTCAGTAAATACGGGCGCTAGAAGCTCCTTTTTTAATTCTCCGCAGGTGTTCGATTTAACCTTTGGCTTGCAGCAATGCGTCTGGGCAATCGTCCTGACCTTCGTCGAGCTTGTAGATCTCTACCGACTTCACGCCACGGTCCAGCATGCCAATTTCTTCGGCAGCGGCCTTGCTCAAATCAATCACACGGTTTTTCACAAAAGGCCCACGGTCATTCACACGTACCACAACGGCCTGCCCGGTGGCCTTGCTGCGCACGCACAGCTGCGTGCCAAAAGCGTAAGTGGGGTGAGCGGCGGTCAGCTCATACTGGTTGAAACGCTCGCCATTGGCCGTTTTGCGGCCATGAAAGCCCGGCCCGTACCACGAGGCTACGCCTTGCTGGTCAACCTCGGGCAATTCAAGCTCATACAGGCTCTGCTTGAGCGCCTTGGCGGGATCACCCAGCCCGCGTGCAGGAGGTGGTGCAATTTTGGCCAGCAGCTCTGAGCCAAAACGCATACCCACCCGGGTATCGGAGGCTGTTTCTCCTTGGGTGGAGATAGCCCCTTCAGCGGAAGGCGTCATGGGAGCACAACCACTCAACAAAGCAGCCAGCAGCAGTGAGGCTGCAGGCACGGCACGACGGCGCGCCAAAGACAATAAAGACAAAGACGTATCAGCGGAAACAGACTGGCACCCTAGTGCAGGCATGGTCTAACCCTTCTAACGGTGAGCGCACAAAAAGCGACACCAAGGGGCCAGCGGTATCCGCGAAAGTCTGAAAATTACAGACCGAGGCGGTCGCAAAGCTCCAAAGTGGCTGCGCTCTGGTTCATCGTATAAAAGTGCAAGCCGGGTGCGCCTTGGTCGCGCAACTGCTCGCACAAGCGAGTAACCACATCCATGCCGAAGGCTCGGATAGAGGTCACGTCGTCCCCGTAGGCCTGCAGACGCAGACGAATCCAGCGGGGAATCTCAGCGCCGGTCGCATCGGAAAAGCGCATGAGTTGAGAGGAATTAAGGATTGGCATGATACCCGGAACGACCGGAGCCGACACGCCAAGTGCTTGAATCCCTTCACAAAAACGAAAATAAGCGTCCGCATTGTAGAAGTATTGGGTGATGCCTGCACTAGCGCCAGCCTGAATTTTTGTAGCAAAAGCTTTCAGATCTGCCTCGGGAGACTTGGCTTGCGGATGGGTCTCTGGGTAGGCTGCCACTTCGATATGAAACCAGTCACCAAACTCTTTGCGGATGAAGGTCACCAAGTCGCTGGCGTAGTGAAACTCGCCCCCCAGCCCGTAGCCGCTGGGCAAGTCGCCACGCAGAGCCACGATGCGCCGAACACCCATGTCTTTGAGCTCTTGCAGCTCTGCACGCACCTTGTCGCTGGTCGCGCCGATGCACGAAAAGTGCGATGCAGCCTGCACCCCTTCTGTCTGAATGTCGCGCACCATGCTGAAGGTGCCCGCCTGGGTGGAGCCACCCGCACCGTAGGTGACAGAACAGAACTCGGGCTTGCGTGCATACAGCGCCTGGCGCACCTGCACATGCTTGGCAGCGCCTTCCGCCGTTTTGGTGGGGAAAAACTCAAAGCTGATGGGAAAGGTATTTGCCATGTTCATCACTCCTCGCCTGCCCTCCCGGCAAGCTGCTGACTGTCTCAGTGCAGGAAAGGTGACAGACACCGCACCTTCCCCGCCTCTTCCTCTTAGTACCGCTTTTCGAGCGGTTTAAGCCTTTTTACGCTTGGGGCGCGCAGGCCCCGGCACGTTGTAGCCATCTTCTTCGTCATCAATCACATCGATGCGCTTGAGCTCACGCAGCACCGTGCGCGAAACGCGCTTGGTGGCAGTCGCCGCAGGCATGTCAGGCAAAGGCTGATCCAAATTCTTGATCTCAGCGCCCTGCACTGCATGCACAAAGAACTCGTGGTTGCCGTCGCCACCTTCGATGGCGGAATCCATCCAGGCTTTCACCTCCAGGCCCAGCTCGGCCAGGCACGTACGTACGCGGGTTTGCACCTCTTTGAACAAGGCAGGATCACGCACAATGCCGCCCTTGCCGACCTGGCCAGGCTGCAGCTCAAACTGAGGTTTGACCAGCATCAGCAAATGGCCATGGGGCTTGAGCATGCGCACCACAGCGGGCAACACCAGCGTCAACGAGATGAAGGAGACATCGCCGGTGACGAAGTCAAACTCGGGTGTGATGTTCACATCGGCGTACTCTGCCTTGCGGCGGCGCTCTGTAGGAACCGTGCCTTCAGCACGGGCTTTGGCCTTGGCGGCGCGCTCGGCCTTGAAGGCTTCGATGTCCGAATCCTTGGCATCGCGGCTGTCGTCGTACTCTTCGTCAATCTGACCACCATTGCGCATCCACGCATAAGGTGCCTGGGGCAAAGTGTCATTGTCCTCTTGCTCTTCCCAGCGTTCAGAAATCACTTCTTCACAGGCATCTTCCAAGATGGCTGCGGTCATGAAACGGGCATTCACCCCTTCCACGCAAATCACACGCACGTCTTCACGCAAACGGTCATGTAATTGGCCTTGGCCTACGTCTACGCCAATCACTTGTGCAGCGCCACGCTGCAACAGGCAGTCGGTAAAACCGCCCGTGCTTTGGCCCACGTCCAGACAACGCAAGCCGTCCACTTTCAGGCCTGTGGCATTCAACGCGCCTTCCAGCTTCAAACCACCGCGGGAGATGTATTTGATTTCCGCATCGTCAAGCAGTTTCAGTTCTGCACCTGCGGGGATTTCGTCACCGTTCTTGGCAACTTTTTTCCATGGGGCCAGCGGCGTCAAACGCCATTCCACGCCCGAAGCGATCAGGCGCTGGGCCTGCGAACGGGTGGTGGCATGTCCGTGGTCCACCAAAAATACATCTGCGCGCATGGCGTAGTTTCCTTTTATTCACTCAAATTAGCCTCCAGCACCGGTCCAGACTGCGCAAGTCGCGCTCCATGCCTTCAGATCAGCACCAGAGGTTGCAAAACTGCAGCCCTTGCTGCAGTTTTGCTCCGCCATGATTAATAGCGGTAGGTTTCAGGCTTGTAAGGGCCTTGCTTCTTCACACCGATGTAAGCGGCTTGCGCATCGCTCAACTCGGTCAGCTGTGCGCCCACCTTCTTCAGGTGCAGGCGCGCCACCTTCTCGTCCAGCACCTTGGGCAGCACGTAGACCTTGCCCACTTCGTAGGCTTCAGGGCGGGTGAACAGCTCGATCTGGGCAATGGTCTGGTTGGCAAACGAAGCGCTCATCACGAACGACGGGTGGCCGGTGGCGCAACCCAGGTTCACCAGGCGGCCCTTGGCCAGCAGGATGATCTTCTTGCCATCGGGGAAGGTGATGTGGTCGACTTGCGGCTTGATCTCTTCCCACTCGTACTTCTCGATCGACGCGACGTCGATTTCGTTGTCGAAGTGACCGATGTTGCAGACGATGGCCTCATCCTTCATCGCCAGCATGTGCTCGTGGCGGATGATGTCCTTGTTGCCGGTGGTGGTCACGAAGATGTCGCACTTGTCGGCGGCATATTCCATGGTCACGACCTTGTAGCCTTCCATCGACGCTTGCAGGGCGTTGATGGGGTCAATCTCAGTCACCCACACTTGGGCACGCAGAGCGGACAGGGCTTGTGCGCAACCCTTGCCCACGTCACCGTAGCCGGCCACCACAGCCACCTTGCCAGCGATCATGACGTCGGTTGCGCGCTTAATGCCGTCCACCAGCGATTCGCGGCAGCCATACAGGTTGTCGAACTTGGACTTGGTGACCGAATCGTTCACGTTGATGGCGCGGAACAGCAGCGTGCCCTTGGCCGACATTTCATTCAGGCGGTGCACACCGGTGGTGGTCTCTTCAGTCACGCCGCGAATCTCAGCCGACTTGCGGGTGTACCAGGTGCCGTCCACTGCCAGCTTGGCCTTGATGGCCGCAAACATGATCTTTTCTTCTTCCGAGCCGGGGTTGGCCAGCACGGAGATGTCCTTTTCGGCCTTTTGACCCAGATGCAGCAGCACGGTGGCATCGCCGCCGTCGTCCAAAATCATGTTGGGGCCTTCGCCTTCAGTGCCCTTGGCGCCGAATTCAAAGATGCTGTGGGTGTAATCCCAGTAGTCTTTGAGCGACTCACCCTTGATGGCAAACACTGGCGTGCCAGTGGCTGCGATAGCGGCGGCAGCGTGGTCCTGGGTCGAGAAAATGTTGCACGAAGCCCAGCGCACGGTTGCACCCAGGTCCTTCAATGTCTCGATCAGCACAGCCGTTTGAATGGTCATGTGCAGCGAGCCGGTGATGCGCGCGCCCTTCAGGGGCTGGGCAGCAGCGAATTCTTCGCGGATGGCCATCAGGCCCGGCATCTCGGTTTCAGCGATGCGAATTTCTTTACGACCCCAATCAGCCAGATTGATGTCGGTAATGGCCGAATCGGCAGGGTTAAAGCGAACAGCAGCGTTCATGGTTTTCTCCAACAATTGAATGAAAAACCACGTTCTGAGGAAGAAGAGGGATAAGCCATCTCACCGCACAGAAAGCGTGGGTGAGCGTCGTTTGCCTAGAGGCCAAGCCACTGCGAGTGGCCGCCGTCTTTCCGAGCCTCACGCCACCGCTCAATGGGGTGGACGCTGCAACGCTCCTCGGAAAGGAAAAGAGGTGGCAGATTGTAATCGAGCCTGCTGGCTGACATGCGGCGCAAGCGTTTTATACGGTCAAGTCGCTCAAATACAGGGGCCCAAATGCAGGCAGCCATTGCAGGGCTTACTACAGCCACCTCAGAGCCATCACCACCACAACACGCTATACCGCTGGTGCCATGCGCAAAGGAATGGTCACTGGCCCGTCGTTGACCAAGTGCACCTGCATATCCGCCCCAAAGGCCCCAGTCGCCACAGGCCCCACGGTGTGCAGTAGCTGCGCCTGCTCTACCAGATAGTCATACAGGCGCTTCCCTTCATGCGGATTGGCTGCCTGGGTAAAGCTGGGCCGGTTGCCACCGGTTGTATCTGCTGCCAGCGTGAACTGGCTGACGATCAGCAGCCCCCCTTGCACATCCTGCACGCTGCGGTTCATCTTGCCGGCGTCATCCGTAAAGACGCGCAGCTTCATTAGCTTGGCCAGCAGCTTGTCAGCCTCTTTTTCGCTGTCGCCTTGTTCAGCGCACACCAGCACCAGCAGGCCATGACCAATCTGACCAACGGTGCTCCCTTCGATGTCGACACGCGCTTCACGCACGCGCTGCAATACAGTGATCATGGTTTAAATAAATTGATAGCTACAAAGCATTTACAGACAACAATCTTAAATACAAACAACGGTAATCTTCACCACAAAAAAGCGCTAACCGCTCCTATTCTTACAGCACGAGGGGTTGTTGGTCTGCCGCACCAAGCATGCGCTCGATTTTCTGCTCTTGCCGTAACGCAAAACAGGCGCACATCGCCTCGGTTATACCCACAACCATGTCCGAACTTCTTCATGCACCACCCTTCAGCACTGCTCCACACCTGCGTGGCCTGGCCAACCTCACTTGCTCCACCCCACAGGTGTCTGAATGATTCATGTGCTTCCCCGTGCGCCCAGTGAAATATCACTGGACATCCTGCACGCCGTAGCCATTGCCACAGGTGCGCCCATGGCCTATCTGCAATGGCCTGGCGGGCGCTGCCTGTGGGCCACGGCCACGTACGCTAAATTGCTGAACATGCCCTCGCAAGAATTGGTGGGCAAAGAGCCGCAAAACTACCTGTCTCCTTGCGAGTGGAACGATTGGAAATGCGAACTGGAACGCCTGGTCGTCACGCACGTGCATGGAGCCAGCCTCCAAACGCAGCTGCCATTTACGGGCAACCAACTCGTCCCAAGCCAGTTGGTGGCCCATGCCAATGTGGATGGTGTCTTTGCCATCGTGGTCACCGCGTTGCAAGATCTGTCGCTGGTAGATGCCCGGCAGATGGTGCAAGAAAGCGATACGCGCATGCGTCGCTATGCCCAGGCCACCAGTGAAGCCCTCATTTTCTTTCGCCACGGACTCATTTTTGACGCCAACCCTGCAGCGGTCACGCTCACGGGCTACCCCCTGAGTCAGCTGCTGGATCGCCCCGTCTTGCACTTGCTGCCCCATGTGCTGCGCGCCAACGCGCAGGTATTGATTGACCAGGGCACCACCCATGCCCACGACACGCGCTTGCTCCACCACAGCGGGCAGGAGCTGGATGTGGCGTTATCTGTCACCCTGCTCCCGGAAGATGGCAGTGATTTCGGCCACTTCGGACTGGTTGTTTTGCGAGACATTACAGAGCGCAAGCGGGCCGAAGCCGACCGGCACTTTCTGGCCTACCACGACCCCCTCACTCGCCTACCCAATCGCAAGGGCTTGATGCTGCAACTGCGCCAGATACTCAGCCACGCCGAGCAGTGCCAGCAGCATGTTGCCGTGCTGTATGTGGATTTGTACCGTTTCAAAGATGTCAACGACTCGCTGGGGCACGATGCGGGCGACAAACTGCTGATCGAAACAGCCCGCCGCTTGCGCAGCAAAGTCCACCCGGATGACTGCGTGGCGCGCTTGGGTGCCGATGAATTTGTGGTCGTACTGGCCTCACCACTCACAGCCTGCCAGCCCGACTGCATCTTGCGTGAAATTCGCTTCGTGCTGAACAAGCCCTATGCCTTGCACAACACGATGGCCAACCTGCCAGCCTGCATCGGCATCAGCCTCTATCCCGATGATGGCAACTGCGCTGAAGAGTTGATGCTCAATGCCAGCGCAGCCATGGAAACAGCCAAGAGCCTTGGCCAAGGCAACCACCAGTACTACAGCACCCACATGGAAGTGCGCCCCAGCCGTTTGCTGGCGCAGGATCAGCTATTGCGCGAAGCTGTTGAAAAAGACCATGGTCTGGTCTTGCACTATCAGCCCCTGTGGAACCTGGCAACCAATCGACTCGAAGGTTTTGAGGCGCTGGTGCGCTGGCAACACCCAGAGCGAGGTTTACTGCCCCCCAGCGAGTTCATCAGTTTTGCAGAAGCACGGGGACTGATTTCCATCATTGATCGTTGGGTTATGCGCGCCGCCTGCAAGCAATTGCGCGCCTGGTGCGATGCGGGCCTGCCCCCTGTTGTGGTTTCCGTCAATATGTCTGCGATTGAATTCAATCAGAGCAATTTAGTGACCGAGGTACAGCACGTGCTGTCTGACACCGGCATTGACCCCCAATGGCTGGAGATTGAGCTGACAGAAACCACCCTCATGAAGCAGTCAGAGCATGTCCTTGGCACCCTGAACGCCTTACAAAAACTGGGCGTACGCCTGTCAATTGATGATTTTGGAACGGGCTACTCATCCCTTGCTTACTTGAAGCGTTACCCGCTGGACAAGATCAAAATTGACCGCTCTTTCGTCAAAGACACCCCGCAAGATGCGGACGATGTCAGCCTGATCAAAGCCATCATTCAGATGGCTCACAGCCTGAGCCTGCGCGTCGTGGGGGAAGGTGTGGAAACCAAGGCCCAGTGGGATTTGCTCAAGGCCATGGGCTGCGACTTGATTCAAGGCTACTACCTGTCTCGCCCCATGACCGCTGAAGACGCTCTGCGCTGGCAGCAACACCGCTGTCAAATGATTGCGCCACAATGAGGGATGCACTACACCCCATCGCCAGCCACTTCTTCTAGTACTGCCGCCACGGCGGTCTTCACGCATGCCCGAGATGCCATCCAGCATCTGCAGACGCTGTATCAGCAGCAGATTCAGCATCTGCGCGGCGCCATGCAAGCCTATGTAGAGGGGCAGGACTTCCCTCGCGTCGTGCGCGCGTGGTACCCCCTGCTGCGCATCCAGGCACACAGCGTGCGCAGACCTGACACAGGGCTGGCATATGGCTTCCTTGACCATCCTGGGGTGTACGAAACCACGGTCACGCGCCCCGATCTCTTTGCCAATTACCTGCACACACAGCTCGATTTACTTGAGCGCAACCATGCCGTGCAGTTTGAAGTGGGCCTGAGCACACAACCCATCCCGATTCATTTCTCTTTTGCTGACAACGACCACGTCGAGGGCAGCCTCAGCGCCCAACGCCGACAAATGATGCGCGAGGTGTTTGATCTGCCCGATCTGGCAGCCATGGACGATGGTATTGCCAACGGCACCTGGCAACCCCAACCCGGTGGCGCGCTTCCGCTGTCGCTGTTTACGGCACCGCGCATTGACTACTCTTTGCACCGCCTGCGCCACTACACAGGCACAGCCCCAGAGTGGTTTCAAAACTATGTGCTGTTTACCAACTACCAGTTTTACATTGACGAGTTCATCCGCCTTGGGCATGCCGAGATGGCCAAACCCGACAGTGAATACATTGCGTTCATAGAGCCGGGCAATGTCGTCACACGTCGCACTGGTTTAGCAGCCGAAGATGTAGATGCTCTGGGCAATACCCCGCCGCGTTTGCCCCAGATGCCGGCCTACCACCTCGTGCGCGCCGACCGTGCGGGCATCACCATGGTGAACATTGGCGTCGGCCCCGCCAATGCCAAAACCATTACTGATCATATTGCCGTACTGCGCCCCCATGCCTGGATGATGCTGGGCCACTGCGCTGGCTTGCGCAACAGTCAGCGTCTGGGCGACTATGTGCTCGCCCACGCCTATGTGCGTGAAGACCATGTCCTAGACGAAGAACTGCCCCTGTGGGTACCCATCCCGGCGCTGGCCGAAATTCAACAGGCGCTACAGCAAGCGGTGGCAGATGTGGCGCAAGTCTCGGACGATGACCTCAAGCGCATCATGCGCACAGGCACCGTGGCCAGCACCGACAACCGCAACTGGGAGTTGTTGCCAGACAATCTGCCACAGCGGCGCTTTAGCCAAAGCCGTGCCGTTGCCTTGGATATGGAGAGTGCAACCATTGCTGCAAACGGTTTTCGCTTTCGCGTGCCTTACGGCACACTTCTGTGCGTGAGCGACAAGCCATTGCACGGAGAGATCAAACTGCCGGGTATGGCCAATCACTTTTACCGTGAACGCGTTGATCAGCATCTGCGCATCGGCATGCGTGCCGTAGAGCTTTTGCGAGAGGGTGGTGCACAGCGTCTGCACAGTCGCAAGCTGCGCAGTTTCTCCGAAGTGGCTTTTCAGTAATTTATCCACCCAACCGACACCCGCCCATCATGCAGCTTGACTTCGCCTCCATGGCCATCTTGATTGCCATCAATTTGGCCGTGATTGGCGTGGCGCTGCCTCTGGCGATGGGGACACCTATAAGCCGTGCTGCGCAGCACATGCAGGGCTACTTCCTGCTTCAGGCACTGGGCTGGGCACTTATCCTGGCTGCCAGCCGCATCCGAGGCACCACATGGGACCCCATCTTCAGTATTGCGGCGACTTGCGCAGCCTCTGCGGCGCAGTGGTTGATGGCCCAAACACTGCAAAGCTGGCTAGGCCCTCACTCGCTGAGTCGACTTGTGCTTGGCTTGTGTGTTCTGGGGCCCTTAGGCTTCATTTTTTTCATCGACAGCATGACACAGCGCATGGCCTGGTACAGCCTGTGCCACGGCCTGTCCATTGCATGCCTGGGTTGGATGTGCCTGCGCCCACAACGCCCTGCAGCACCTCACTGGCGCTACCTCATGGCAGGCTGTGCCTTGGTCATGAGCTGCAGCCTGTTTACGCGGGCCTATTTGGCAGCTTACACACCATGGCTCAGTGGTTTTGCCCAGGATGGCGTTGCCAACCATGTGTTTGCCGTAATTGCACAGGTCTGTGGCAGCCTGGTGCTGGTGTGCATGCTGGTGGCCTGGCGTGACGAAACCAACCAGAAACTGCGTGAACTGGCCCTGAACGACCAGCTCACCGGGCTGGCAAACCGCCATGCCTTGCTCCAGACCGCGCCATTGATGCAAGCTCTGGCCAAACGCCAGCAGCTGCCTTTGGCCGTATTGCTTCTTGATATTGACCACTTCAAAGCCGTCAATGACCAGCACGGCCACAGTGTTGGCGATCAAGCACTTCAGCTTTTGGCACGGGTGCTGAAGTCCGAAGTGCGTTCAGATGAAATGGCTGCCCGCTGGGGCGGGGAAGAGTTTTGTCTGCTGCTCTACGCCCAGCCCACCGCAGTGGATGCTTTTTATCAGCGCCTGTGCGTGATGCTGCAGCAACAATCACTGCAAGAGCTGGGCTTCGCGCTGCATCTCAGTGGCGGCTGTGCACTGCAGTCGCTGCAGCAGCCACAAAGTCTGCAGCAATTGCTGCAGCACGCCGATACGGCACTGTACGAGGCGAAAAGCAATGGCCGTGGCCGGCTGGTGTTTGAGCGAACCTCCATTGCCCCCGCACTGGCTCCTGCGCGTGCAGCACAAGAGCCGTCCCCAACGCCCTAGGCCAGGGCAGACCCTGTAGCAACCTGGGATGTACGCTGCTGCTGCAAAAGTGCAGCAGCTTCGCGTGCCGCCACACGCCCTTCATCGGTCGGAATCACCCACACTTCCACCGAACTATCTGGCGCATGAATGGCATACGCATGCTTGCCCGTTGCCTCCTGGTTACGCTGCATATCCATGCGTATACCCAGCCACGACAGCCTTTCACACACGTGTGCACGCAGCTCCACATCGTTTTCGCCAATCCCGCCGCTGAATGCCAGTACATCCAGCCCTCCCAGACATGCCACCAGGGCGCCTGTTTCGCGAATCACACGGTGCGTAAATTGGTTAATGGCGCGTTGTGCGTTCTCGCTGCCATCTGCACGCAGCTTGCGCATGTCTGCCGAAATACCTGACACCCCCAGCAAACCGCTTTGCTTGTAGAGCAGTTTTTCCATCTGCGCATGCGTCCAGCCTTGCTCCATCAGATACAGCAGCACGCCGGCATCAAGAGCGCCGCTGCGCGTGCCCATCATCAAACCATCCAATGCAGAAAACCCCATGGTGGTGGCTACACTGCTGCCTGCGAGCGCGGCGCACAAACTGGCGCCATTGCCCAAATGCGCCATTACCACACGGCCACGCCCGCGAAGGGTCTGCTCTTGCAGTACTGACATGATGTACTGGTAGGACAGCCCATGGAAGCCATAGCGCCGCACACCCTGCGCCTGCAAAGATTGAGGCAGTGCAAACGCAAAATCCACCTCCGGCATGGACGCATGGAACGCCGTATCAAAGCAGGCAATTTGCGGCAAGTGCGCAAACGCAGCGCGAAACTGCCGAATGCCTTCCAGGTTGTGCGGCTGGTGCAGTGGCGCCAAGGAGTTGAAACTGGCCAGACTCTCCAGCACCTCATCGGTCACCAGCACCGACTCCGTAAAGACACCGCCACCATGCACCACCCGGTGAGCGACGGCTTCAATATCAGGTGCCGCCTCAAGGCGATTCACCAACGCCTGCACATGGTGCAAAGCCACTTTAAAAGAAGAGCAACCAGCGTTTACTGTAAGGGGCTCAGAGTGCTTTTTCCCTCTATAAGTCCAATCCATACATGGAGACCCATTGGGCTCCAAACCTTGGATATTGCCGGACAAAACAAATGGCTGCACTTGCCCCTCTTGCAGGGGGTGCAAGGAAAACTTCAGTGAGGACGACCCCGCATTCACTGCCAAAATGGCCATTTCCATCTCCTTACCGTCGTTAGCCTTGCTTCCAGGCATTGGCCGCTTTACGCTGGCGTTGATCATGCGCTGACAGCACGGCCAGCACACACGATGCAACACGAGCACGGGGGCCATCTGCACGGCTGGTGAGTGCAATCGGTACACGCGCACCCAGCACTAAACCAGATCCTGATGCACCCGCAAAATACTCCAGCTGCTTGGCCACCATGTTGCCGCTTTCCAGGTCTGGTACGGCCAAGATGTCGGCCTGCCCAGCCACACCAGAAGTAATGCCTTTGATGCGCACAGCTTCCATCGAAATGGCATTGTCAAATGCCAGCGGCCCATCCAGCAGTCCCCCTTGAATCTGCCCGCGATCTGCCATCTTGCACAGCGCAGCGGCATCGAGTGTGGAGGGGATGCTGGGAGTCACAGTTTCGACGGCAGACAAGATCGCAACCTTCGGTGCATCGGTGCCCATCACCCGCGCGAAATCAATGGCGTTCTGAATGATGTCCGCCTTCTCTTGCAAAGTCGGACGAATATTGATCGCAGCGTCTGTAATCAGCAATGGCTTGGCGTACAGCGGCACATCAAAACGAAAGACGTGCGACAGGCGTCGTCCTGTGCGCAAAGCAGGTTGCGCCAGTACAGCTTTGAGCAGTTCATCTGTATGCAAACTGCCCTTCATCAAAATTTCCACCTCTTGGCGCGCAGCCATGCCAGCAGCAAGTTCTGCTGCCGCGTGACTGTGCTCGACCGAGATAATTTCAGCACCTTCCAGGCTGATGCCTGCATCCAGCGCTACCCGGCGAATACGACCTTCCGGGCCGATCAGCACCGGATGGATCAAACCATGGCGAGCCGAATCCATCGCGCCACTGAGCGATCCTTCATCGCAAGGATGTACCACAGCACAACGCACGGCCTCCAAAGACTCAGCACGAGAGAGCAAATCTTTGAAACGTGCTTCTGGATCGAACAGTTGAATCTGCGGCGCACCGATTTTTGGAACCTTGACCTTTTGAGAAGGAGGCATCAACTTGGCCTCACCCTTGAGCACCACCTCACCCTTTTGGTTGGTGACCAAGCAGTCCATCTTGACGCGCTTCTTCTCATCGTCCTTCTCGGCCACCGTGGCCACCACGGTCAAGGTGTCGCCAATACGCACGGGCTTGGTGAACTTCAACTCTTGCCCCAAGTAAATGGTGCCGGGGCCTGGAAACTGCGTGCCAAACAAGGCAGAAATCAATGCCGCACCCAGCATGCCATGCGCAATCACGCCATGAAACATGGTGGCATCGGCATATTCCGCATTCAAGTGCGCGGGATTGATGTCACCAGAAACCGCCGCAAAGGCCTGAATATCTTCCAAGGTCACGGTCCGTAGCAACCGCGCACTCTGGCCGACTTCCAGCTCGTCGTACGTTACGTTTTCCATCCATTCGATGGCAGGTGCCTGGGTATTCATACTGATCTCCTGATCCCGTCAAACTTGCCAGCCTGGCTGGCATATTGCGTTGTGAATTGATGTCAAAAAGGAAAGTGCAATCAATCTACGGCGTGCACGCCGCCATCAACATAGATGGTTTGCCCCGACATGCCAGATGCGGCGTCTGAACACAGGAAGGCACTGAGCTGTGCAATTTCTTCCAACGTTACCAAGCGCTGCAATGGTGCTTTCGCCTGGGCCGTTGCCATCAAACCATCAAAGTGGGCGATACCCGAAGCTGCGCGCGTCAGGATCGGGCCTGGCGAGACCGCATGCACTCGAATATTGCGTGGACCCAATTCCATGGCCATGTAGCGCACCATGGACTCCAGCGCTGCCTTCACGGGGCCCATCAATCCATAGTTGGGCACTGCCTCGCCCGAGCCCAGATAGCTCATCGACAGCATGCTGCCACCATCTGGCATATGCGGCGCGCACAGCTTGGCCAGTTCCGCAAAAGAGTGGCACGACACACTCACCGCCCGCGCAAAACCTTCACGCGAGCTGTCCACCACATCGCCTTGCAGATCATCCAATGGTGCCCATGCAATCGAGTGAATGACGAAGTCCAGTTTGCCAAACTTATCAACCGCATGCTGCACCAAAGCTTCCAGCTCACCGGGCTCCTCAACATTGCAATTCATGAGCTCTGCGCCAATAGGGGAGGTCAATGGCTCTACCCACTTGCGAGCTTTTTCGTTCAAACAAGAGACCACAACCTCTGCCCC
Source organism: uncultured Comamonas sp. (assembly GCA_963520865.1). Classification (GTDB taxonomy): domain Bacteria; phylum Pseudomonadota; class Gammaproteobacteria; order Burkholderiales; family Burkholderiaceae_C; genus Comamonas. The sequence goes on along the minus strand of CAUQST010000038.1, from coordinate 22,539 downwards.
TTGTGCACGTGCCAGCTCGGTGCATCCCCAGGCGATGGATCGCTCATTGGCCACACCCAGTATCAAACCTTTTTTCCCAGCCAAGCTGAACGCTGCTGCTTTACTCATACATCTGCTCCCTCATTGTTTTTTCTGTGCACAGCACCGCTCACGGTGCTGTGAATAAATGGCTGATTGGCAACGCACGAATGTACGTTGAATGACTGCGACCAGTGCTTAATCTGCGTAGCGCACCATGACGTATTCGCCCGGTGCATCAGCCAGCACATGCTCAGCTTTAATAGGTTTGGCTTTGACAGGTGCGCCAGAGCGCTGCTTGATCCACTGGTCCATCGCCTCCCACCACGAGCCCTGCACCACAGGCGTCTGGGCCACCCAGTCATCCGGATCCACCCAGCCGTGGCCTTCTTCAACGCTGGCGATCTGGTAGCTACGGCGCGGGCGGCCGGGCTCAGAGACGATGCCCGCGTTATGCCCACCTGCTGCCAAAACGAAGGTGACATGGGTATCGGTCTGCAGGTGAATTTTGTACACCGACTTCCAAGGGGACACGTGGTCACGCGTCGTGCCCACAACCATCATCGGAGCATCAATATCCATCAGCGCCACCGTCGCACCGGCAAAACGGTATTGACCAGATGCAAGGGCGTTATTCAGGAACATCGAAGTCAGGTACTCGTTGTGCATGCGTGCAGGCAAACGGGTTTGGTCGGCGTTCCAGCTCATCAAATCGAAGCTGGCATCGTCTTCACCCATCAGGTAACGGCGTGTATTGCGCGACCACACCAAGTCCTTGGATGCAAGGAATTGGAAAGAGCCACCCATTTGCTTGCCGGACAAATACCCACGCTCATTCATGCTTTGGCGCAGATTTGCCAATTGCTCTTCGTCAATGAAAACGCCCAGCTCGCCCGGCTCTGAAAAGTCTGTCTGTGCCGCCAACAGCATGACCGAGCTCAGGCTGGGCATATCTACCGGAATCAGCGCCTGCTCTTTGGCAGTCAGTGCTTTCTTGCGTTTGACACGCCCCAGCGCGGCTGCCGCAATAGCCAGAAAAGTGCCCCCCAAGCAATAACCCATCGTGTGAATGCTGGCCGCACCTGTGCACTTTTTAACGGCCGCCATGGCTTGCAGCACCCCTGTACTGAGATAGTCCTGCATCTTCAGATCACGATCCGAAGCATCTGGATTGCGCCAAGACACTATGAACACCGTGTGCCCTTGGCCCACCAAGTACTTGACCATGGAATTGTGCGGAGACAGGTCCAAAATGTAGTACTTCATGATGCAAGACGGCACGATCAGTACAGGCTCAGGCAGCACCTTGTCGGTGCTCGGGCTGTATTGAATCAGCTCGATCAGGTGATTGCGAAATACCACCTTGCCCGGGGTACAGGCAACGTCTTCGCCTACCGCGTATTCAAGCGGCTCCAAATCCTTTGCTGCAGTTTCTGACTTGGCTTTTTGCGCGGCTTGCTGGTCCTGCATATACAGCTCCAGGCCCTTGCGCAGGCTCTCACCGCCGGTCTCTTTGGCTTTCGCCAGCACTTCCGGATTAGTGGCAGCCCAGTTCGATGGGGACAACGCATCCATCCACTGGCGCGCAAAAAAATCGATCAATTGCCGGTGGTGGCGCGTCATACCCTCCACCTGTGCGGCTTCATGCCACCAGCTATCACTGGCTTTGAAGCTTTCTTTGAGTGCGTTGTAAGGCCACTGCTGCCAGGCGGCATCTTTGAACCGAGCATCGCTCTCCCCGACCGGCTGCAAACTAGCTTGCGCTGCCTGCTGCGATAACTGCATGGCACGTTGTGCCAGAGTCATTTGCTTGCCCGGCGACGTTGCCAGGTGCATCAGCCAGTCTGCGCTGGCCAAGCCCAACGCCACGGGCGACAAGCCCATGGTCGTTGCGCTTAATGCGGCACGGACACGGTCATCAAGCGCCTGGGCAGCTTCGGCCTGCATGTCTGCACCTTGTGTGCAAGTCGGGGTATTTTCGGTAGTCACATTCACCTCAAAACGGGATTACAACTTGTAGCATTCAACGACATTCTCGGGAAAACCATGCCTTCCATCAAATACGAAGCCTTGCGGCTTGATGCGGATCAAGCCTTCTCATGAAGGAGGGTGTGAAGCCTTGACTATCTTGCGCAGCCCCCCTGGCTTGCGACTCAGGCCAGCACTGCGCTAGCTGCTTGAGATACGGGTTGCTGTGCGGCCTCCAGCACCATATGGGCCGCCTTTTCAGCCACCATGACCGTGGGTGCGTTGGTGTTGCCGCTGGTGATGCGCGGAAAGATAGATGCATCCACCACACGCAAGCCTTGCACACCGTGTACACACAGCCGGCTGTCCACTACATCCATGGGGCCAGGGCCCATCCGGCAAGTGCCCACGGGGTGGTAGATGGTGTCCGCAGTTTGCTTGATCCATTGCGCGATTTTCTCAGGTGTTTGTGCAGCGGCAGAGGCGGCCAGCTCTTTCGCGTTATGCCGCGCCAGCGCTGGTTGCGCCAAGATGCGGCGCGCCATCTGCACGCCTTGTACCGTGCGCTGTAAATCAGCGGCATGGCCCAAAAAATGGGGGTCAATATCAGGCAGCACCAACGGATTCGAGCTGCGCAAGCGCACCTTGCCGCGGCTTTGTGGCTGCAGTACACATACGTGGCATGAGAAACCATGCCCCCACACTGTTTTTCGGCCATGGTCCAGCAACTTTGCAACGACAAAATGCAACTGCAAATCAGGCTGTGTCAAATCTGGGTGACTGCGCAAAAAAGCGCCTGCCTCCGCAAAATTGGTCGTCAAAATACCTGTGCGCTTGCTGCGCCACTCCCATACACCGTGCGCCACATGCATCAGCCCTGCCGCTGACAAGCCAAACGACTGTGTGAGAGCGGGTGCATCGGCAACCAAGACGGCATCCAGATGGTCGTGCAGATGGCAGCCTACCCCCGGCAATTCATGCACCAATGGCACGCCGGTGTCCCGCAAATGATCCGCTGGCCCAATGCCCGAAACCATCAAAATTTGCGGTGACAGCAAGGCCCCGGCGCTGAGTAGAACTTCGCGGCGCGCATGCACTGTCCGGCGCACACCGCCGCGCACATATTCCACACCCGTTGCACGGCAGCCTTCACTCGTTTGCGTCAATAAAATTCGCAGCACCTGTGCCCCCGTGCGCACCTGCAAATTGCTGCGGTGCAAATGGGGGGTGAGATAGGCCTTGGCGGCGCTGCAACGCTCTCCGCTCTTTTGTGTGACCTGGTAGAGGCCTACCCCCTCTTGGCTGTGTCCGTTGAAGTCACGGTTGTGCGCATGTCCCGCCTGTACCCCCGCCTCGATGAAGTCCATGCTCAAAGGGTTGGGTTGCTGCAAATCTGCCACATTCAAGGGGCCGCCCTTGGCATGAAAGGCATCTGCTGCGCGCTCATTGTTTTGTGCTTTCAAAAACCAAGGCTTCACATCTTCCCAGGACCAGCCGGGGTTACCTTGGGCTGCCCACCAGTCAAAGTCTTGCGGCTGGCCCCGCAGGTAAATCATGGCGTTGACCGAGCTGCTGCCTCCCAGCACTTTGCCCCGTGGCTGAAAGCCCTTTCGACCATTCAAGCCCGGCTGCGGCACTGTCTGCATGGACCAGTTCAATCGACTGCTCTTGGCCACGCCGGCGATGCCTGCCGGGCATTGCACCAGGCTGGTGTCGTCTGAGCCCCCGGCCTCCAGCACACAGACCTGGTGCTGCCCGCATGCACTCAGCCGCCCCGCCAAAACACTGCCTGCAGAGCCTGCACCGACAATGACAAAGTCAAATGTTTCATCCATGCTGACCGCCCCCGATGTAGAAGGCACCTACGTTACGCGACCTGTCAAAGAATTTGGATACCATCTTCCCCGTATACCAATCATTAATTAACCAGGGAGATGAGATCGTGAGTATTCAAACTGTAGGCATCGTGGGTGCAGGCACGATGGGCAATGGCATTGCGCAGGCTTGCGCTGTGTCTGGCGTGGCTGTGGTGATGGTGGATATTTCCGAGGCGGCCGTACAAAAGGGCCTGGCCACCATTGCAGGCAGCCTGGATCGTTTGATCAAAAAAGAGAAAATCACTGCCAGCGACAAAGACAAAGCCTTGTCGCTGATCAAAACCTCGACCAATTACGACGACCTCCAAGCAACCCAGCTCGTGATTGAAGCGGCGACCGAAAACTACGATCTGAAGGTCAAAATCCTCAAACAGCTGGACACCGTCTTGCCCGCTGGAGTATTGATCGCAACCAACACCTCCTCGATCTCCATCACCAAGCTGGGTGCAGTCACCCAGCGGGCTGACAAGTTCATCGGCATGCACTTTTTCAACCCTGTGCCCATGATGGCACTGGTTGAAATTATTCGTGGCCTGCAAACCAGCGATGCCACACACGACACCGTCAAGGCGCTGTCTGAAAAACTGGGTAAGAGCCCTATCACCGTCAAGAATGCCCCCGGCTTTGTGGTCAACCGCATCCTGGTGCCAATGATCAATGAAGCCTTCTATGTGCTGTCTGAAGGCACCGCCACAGCGCAAGACATCGACGCCGGCATGAAGCTGGGCTGCAACCAGCCCATTGGCCCTCTGGCGCTGGCCGACATGATTGGTCTGGACGTTTGCCTGGCCGTGATGGAGGTGTACCTGGAGGAGTTTGGCGACAGCAAATACCGCCCTTGCTACTTGCTACGCGAAATGGTGGCCGCTGGCCGCCTAGGCCGCAAAACGGGACAAGGCGTTTACACGTACTAACCCCTCACCAAGCCCCTGACCACAGGGGCCATGCATATCTGCCCATGCGCCCAGCAACCCTTCATTGCTTGGCGCATTTTTCTTTGGCATGCTGGCCTACGCGTTTTGGCGGCATATGCCTTTAGATTAATTGCCTGCAACGCGGGGTACCCGTGTTTTCACACCCACTCAAGGAGATCGTCATGACTCAACCACTGGACAAAGTGCTTTACACCGCCCACGCACACACCACAGGCGGGCGCGAAGGTGCTTCACGCACCAATGATGGCAAGCTGGATATTCAACTGTCTCCACCGGGTGGCAGTGGTGCAGGCACCAACCCCGAACAGCTGTTTGCCGCCGGCTATTCCGCTTGCTTTATTGGGGCGCTCAAAGCGGTCGCTGCGCGTCAAAAAATCAATCTCCCTCAAGACCTGTCAGTGGATGCTGAAGTCGATCTGGGCCCCGTCGGTCAAGCCTTTGGCATTGCCGTGCGCATGCACATTCACCTGCCTGGCATGGACAAAACCCAAGCCCAGCAACTGGTAGATACCGCCCACCAAGTCTGCCCGTACTCCAATGCAACGCGGGGCAACATCCCCGTGACGCTGACCCTGGCCTGAACGCGGACTACAGCACCATCAGCGCACCCGGCTCAGTGTGGTAAATCTGGGTGCGCAGGTCAAACCGACCCTCAAAATGAAGTGCCCCCGCAATGTCGTTGGTGCGATAGCGGGCCAGCCACAGTACGTCCACTGGCACCGGCAAGGCGGCCGCTTTGGCTGCACAAGCTTGCAACTGCTGAAGCACCACCTCCATGGGCACCTGACAGGCGTAATGCCCCAGTGTCAGATGCGGCACATAGCTCCAACCGGGATAGGGCTCAGAGGCCAAGACCGCGTCGTGCGCCTGCTGCAAGGGTACACTCGCCATGACCGCCAGATAAGGCACGGTCGAAAAACTCCCCACACCCTGCAGCATCAGCGAAAAAGGCGCCAGCCCTGCCGCCTGCAAAGCAGCAATGTCAGCACCCAGCTGGGCGTTGCCAAATACGGCTGGCGGGCATGCATGCAGGGGATGCGCATCCACCATCAGTCCGCGGTAGGCCACGGTAACGTGCGGCTGGCGCTCGTAGCGCGGCAGCAGCCAAGGCTGTATGGCGGTACGCAATGGGTCTATCAAAGCCTGCACTTTCGTACCATCCACACGCACCACCCACACAGCACACCATGGGCAGCCGCCGTGCCACTCTGAAAAATCACGGTCTTCGCAGGCCTGGGTTTGCAACGATTCAGATACTCCCATCAGTGGCACCCCGTGGTTGCACGCTTTGGGGCATACCAAGGCATATGCAGATTAAAAATAATAGCTTCCAACGCACATAAAACAACACTTTCCATATCAGAAATACCTTAAATACCCACAATACAAGCGATAACAGCTATCTTTTCAAACAATCATCGGGTAAGCACCAGTACATGCTGCAAGCCTGCTGCCAGTTTGACGCGTGAATATAGCGGCTATGAAACTGGCTCTGTTTTCCGATATTCACGCCAACATCCAAGCACTACAAGCATGCATGGAACACGCGCGCTCACAAGGCGCCACACAACTGGCATTTCTGGGCGATTTGGTGGGCTATGGCGGCAGCCCCGCAGCGGTGCTGGACACCATCATGCATGCCGTCAAAGAAGGTGCATGGATTGTGCGGGGCAACCACGACGATCTGGCGCTGCACCCGCCCAGTCACATTCAGCACACAGGCGAACAGGGCGCGCAGTGGACACACGATCAACTTGCGCCCGTACACACCCAATTTCTGGCACAGCTGCCTTTGCTGGATCAACACGGCAGTGTGCTGCTGGTGCATGCCAGCGCCCACCAGCCTGAGCGCTGGCCCTATGTAGAAAACAGTGTCATGGCCGAACGCAGCATGACCGCGGCCAGCGATATCGATGCCAGCATCCGCTACGTCTTTAGCGGCCATGTGCACCAGCAGTCGCTGTACTACCTTACCCCTACCGCCAAGCTCATGCGCTTTGTCCCGCAGCCAGGCGTTCCTATCCCCGTGCCAACACACCGGCAGTGGCTGGCCATTGTGGGCTCATGCGGCCAGCCCCGCGATGGCGATTTGCGCGCCATGTATGCCCTGTATGACGACAGCGCGGCCACCATGACGTTTCACCGCATCCCCTATGACCACGCCGGCGCCATTGAGGCCGTACAGAACAGCGGCATGCCCCGCACTTTTGCAGAACGCCTGGAGCAGGGCCGATGAAAAAACTCACACCCGGCACTGAAATTGATGGATTTTTAGTCGAAGACTGCATCCATGCAGGAGGCATGGCCCACATCTACAGCGTGCGCTATGCACAGACCCTGCGCCCCGCCACAGCGCCCGGCTTTCCCATGGTGATGAAAATCCCGCGGATGACCGCCGGAGACGGGGCTGAAAACATTGTCAGCTTCGAGATGGAGCTGCAAATTTTGCCCACCCTGCACGGGCCACACGTCCCTCGCTTTGTGGCTGCGGGCGATTTGATACGGCTGCCCTACCTGGTCATGGAGCACATGGCGGGCCACACGCTGCAGCACTGGCTCGACCAAACCTGTGCGCAGCCCATCACCACCATCGCCCAGTTGGGTGCTGCCATGGCGCACGCGGCACACAGCCTGCATCAGCAAAATTGCTGCCACCTGGACCTCAAGCCTGGCAACGTGCTCATTCAAGACAGCGGCAATGCCGTGTTGCTGGACTTTGGGCTCTCAAGCCACGCGCACTATCCGGATCTTCTGGCGGAAGAGATGCGCAAAGCCGTTGGCTCCCCCGCCTGGATTTCACCGGAGCAAATCGTCGGTGTACGCGGAGACTTGCGCAGCGATATTTTCGCCATCGGCGTCATGCTCTATGAGCTCACCACACACGAGCTGCCATTTGGCAGCCCGGCCACTGACGGCGGTATGCGCCAGCGCATGTGGATGGCACCTACGCCCCCCCGGGCTTTGCGCGCCGATGTGCCTGATTGGCTGCAAGAAATCATCTTGCGCTGTCTGGAGCCCGAAGCAGCCCAGCGTTACGCCACTGCGGCAGAGCTGGCGTTTGATCTGGCCAACCCTGAGCAGGTGCCCATCACCCAGCGTGGCATGCGCCTTCGCGGCATTTCCTTTTTTGGAAAAATGCGCCGCTGGGTCAAAGCTGCGGGCATGGAATACCACCCCAGCCCCCTGCCTGCGCAGCAAATTACCGAAGTGCCCATCCTCATGGTGGCCGTTCCTCACAAAGACGTGAGCGACGCCACCCTCTACAGCCTGCGCCAAGCCGTGGCGCGATCGCTGTCCACCCGCCCCGGCGCACGGCTGGCAGTGGTGACCGTGATCTCGCCTTCTGCCAGCAGTGCCACCGACAGCAGCCGCAGTGAAACCCAGCTACACCGCATGCACTTGGCGCGGCTTAAACAATGGGCACAAGGCCTGGAGGTGGGGGGGCACGGCGTGAGTTACCACGTCCTAGAAGCATCTGACGTGGCCCAGGCCATCGTTCGCTACGCACAAGGCAATAACGTAGGCTTATTGATTTTGGGTGCCGCCACCCATGGTTTGCAGATGCAGCGCTTGATTTCCACCGTCCCCATGCGCGTAGCACGCGATGCACCCTGCACTGTCATCCTGGTAAAGCAGCAATTACCTTTCGAGGCACTCAGTCAGTTGCAAACTTCGCACACAGAAATCACAACATAGAAGTTTGTGCACACTCTTCTCGATGTGTTGCAAATGCAATGAAATTTCGTATCTATCTGCTCAAATTTTTGAAAAGCATATAACCATCAATGGATAGATGCTCTGACGTTTTGCATTCATTTGCATTAACGGGCACCATGATGTGAAATTTTTTGTTACAACCAACGCCATGCGCATTGCTGTTCTCGACGACGACCCAATCTTCCTTCGGCTGGTAGAAGCCACCATTCACCAAATGGGGCATGCAACCATCTTGTTCGAGACAGGAGAAGATTTGCTGCGCGCCATGCGACGCGAAAGCTTTGATCTGTTGATCGTCGACTGGCTGCTACCCGGCCTCAGCGGCATTGAGGTAGTGCGCGCGCTGCGTGAAGCTGGCGGCTGCAAGCAGCCCATCCTGTTTGCCAGCCAGCGCCACGAAGAACAAGACATCGTGGCGGCCTTTCATGCCGGCGCAGATGACTTCATGGTCAAGCCTTTGCGTGTGCAAGAACTCATGGCGCGCATCACGGCCTTGATGCGTCGCGCCTATCCAGACGCCACCACCATGCGCCTGGAGTTTGAGCCCTACCGTCTAGACCCGGTGGCACGCACGGTGTACTTGCATAACCAGCCCATTGAGCTCAAGCACCGAGAGTACGAGCTGGCGGAATTTTTGTTCCAAAATTGTGGGCGCCTGCTCTCGCGCAATCATTTGACGGAAGCGGTATGGGGCAACATCACTCCCACACCTTCACGCACACTGGATACCCACGCCTCGCGCTTGCGCACCAAGCTGCAGCTCAATCAGTTTCACGGTGCGGGGCAGATTTACCAGCTCAGCGCCATTTATGGCTTGGGCTATCGGATGGAAATACTACCCGCGCCTGAGCATGCAGCAGCCACCAGCAGGCACCTGCAGGTTTCATGACACCGGCATCGAGCAGTTCGCGGCTAGCGGCTAGATCACGCCGTACAAAACCCCGCCACTTCGCCTAGCCAAGGTATTGCGTTCACTCGTACGCAGCGCGCATGTTGGATGCCAAAAACCTGCCACGCCCACTTGATTTCTTCATCGAGTAGATTGCGTGCTTAATTTTCAAGCATTCACCCTGTGCGAAATTGCTTTGGCAAGACATCCCGTCGCCAAGGACCGCCATGCAGCGGCTCCATTGCGACTGGTATTTCTTCCCGAGGTAGCAAGGCAGCGCATGACCTAAGACAACCTGGCTCACAGCGCACTAATTTATTTTTTGGCTTACGCGTCCCACAATATCAAAAGCCTTCCATCACACGATGATGGATTTACTCTCCTACGTCGATGCTGGAATGGCACGGGCTAAGCTGCCTTGGCAATCAATGCCTCGCCCACCCTGTATGCATGAACTACAAGCGATACTTTGTTATCTCGCTGGATACACAAACTCCGCTCAGCACATGGGCTTGGATAGCATGTTTTTGCGCTCTGTGGCCCAACTCCCTCAAGGACATATGCGCGTCAAATCCGTGACGGCCTTGCCTCTCTTGCTTCGCGCTTCCTAGGCCCAGTCATGAAACGGCCATTCCTCAGTCTGACCACCAAAATTGTGCTCTTGGTCGCCTGCATGGGCATCGCCTCGGCACTCATCACAGCCTATGCCACGTGGCATATGCAGCACATTGAAACCCAATACCACGAACTATTGGGACGGCAGGCAACTACCGCAAGCAAAGTGAGCGCCGTGCGACAGCATCTGAGTGATGCCTCAGCCTTGGTGCATGCAGCGCTGACTTCTAACGATGAAGACCAACTACTCCTGACAAAGGAGCTCCTCACACAGATACAGACACAGTTTGAGGCTGATCTAGCGGATATTTATCCATTACTTTCTCAACACGAACTGGTCCTGGATGGCATCTTCACGCAAGCACGCCACATGTTTACGGCGGGGCACCATGTCATTACCTGCGCTTTGCGTTGGCAAAGTGATAGCGCCTTGCTGGTGCTTTCTCAAAGCTTCACCCCCGCTTTAGATCACTTGCAGACAGAGGTAGACACTCTGCGCCTTGACGCGCAAAAAGTCTTTGAGCAGTCCTCCCAAGAGTTAACCCACAACACCCAGGACACCATCACAAAAACGACCTGGGCTGGCTGGCTCAGTGTGCTGCTGATTTCAGCGTGGGCGGCATGGATTGCGCTTCGCTACATTTCGCGCCCAATTGGGCGCTTGACGCGCAGCATGCAGCGCATGAGCCTGCACAACTACGATACGTTGATTGCAGATCAACATCGCAAGGACGAAATTGGCAGCATGGCGCGTACCTTGAAAAGCTTTGGTACGTCACTGCAAGAAGCCGAAAGGCTGGAGCAAGAGCTTACGCACCATCAAAAAAACCACTTGCTGATTGAGCAACTCCAACAGCTCACCAGTGCGCTACCTGGGGCAGTTTTTCAAATGCAATTGAGGGCCGGAGCACCGCTCAAACTGCACTTTGCCAGCCCTCAATGGGCTCAGCTCATGGGTATGCCCGTTCATGCAGACACAGACATAGCCTCCGCAGCGAATGTCATTCGTCACCATGATGAACATGCCACTGCTATTGCGGAAAAACACTTTGCACAAAGTGCCGAGACCCTTGAATCTGTAGATTTTGATGTCTCCATACAAATGCTTGATGGAGTGACACGCTGGATCAAGACCCGTGCTAATCCACACAAAAATGCCGATGGCAGCATCACCTTTAACGGTGTGTGGCTGGATGTCACCAAAGAAGTGCTTCAGTCGCGTGCATTGGAAAAGGCCAAGCGCCAGGCCGAACAAAGTGCCAATGAAAAATCCGTACTGCAAGCCAGCATCAGCCACGAAATACGCACGCCACTCAATGCCATTCTGGGATTAACGCAGCTCTTGTTAAAAGCAGATTTACCGCAAACCCAGCGTGAGCAATTGCACAACGTACTGCGCGCTGGCCAGCACCTGCGCGGTATCGTGAACGAAGTACTGGATTTTTCAAAAATTGATGCCGGCCAGTTGCAACTGGAAAGCACGGATTTCAGCTTGGAGAATGTGGTGCTGGACGTGCTCAGCATGTGCCACGAAGAGGCCAGCAAAAAGGGCCTGTCGCTCAATTACAAAATGGCACGCGAGGTTCCCGATAGCTTGCGCGGCGACCCACACCGGATTGCCCAGATCCTGCTCAATTATGTGAACAATGCCATCAAGTTCACGACCTCCGGACATATCCATATTTCACTGCGCCTGGACCCCAGCAGCACACTGCATCGCATTGTTTTGCATGCCAGCGTTAAAGATACTGGCCCCGGCATTCCAGCAGACCGCATGCCTTTGCTGTTTGAGGCATTCCAGCAGGCAGACAACTCCATCACTCGCCGTTTCGGTGGCACCGGTCTAGGCCTCACTATCTCCCGTGCGCTGGCACAGTTGATGGGCGGCACTGCTGGCGTGCACAGCAGCATCGGCCAGGGCAGCACCTTCTGGTTCACGGCAGTACTGGAGCCAGCACGCATGCTGGTGCAACGCGAATCCCTGCTCATGCCACACCATCACAGCATTGCATCAGCGTGGCAAGGCTTGCGTATCTTGGTGGTCGATGACAACCCTCTGAACCGGGCTGTTGCCGAAGGCATGCTTCACGCACTGGGATTGCAGACAGAATGCACAGAAGATGGGGCCCAAGCCCTGCTCAGGCTGCAGTCTGTGGGCCCTGACTATTACAGCTGCGTTTTAATGGACATTCAAATGCCGCAAATGGACGGTATCAGCGCCACTCGGGCATTGCGTAAACTGCCCGGCTTTGGCGTTCTGCCTGTGATTGCAATGACTGCGCACACGGGCGTTCAGGATAAAGAGCGCGCACAAGCTGCGGGCATGAATGCCCACTTGAGCAAGCCGCTGCTGGAATCTGCCTTGCATCAAGTGCTGCAGCAATGGCTGGGATCTTGCACAAATCAGGCCTTGCCCCACGCACCCACGGACCAAGACGCAGCGCTTGTGCCACATGATTTTGATGCCACGGCCATCGATGCGCTGGCGCAGCTTTTTGATGACAACAAGCGACAACAACTGGTCTCGCAGTTCACCCATGACAGTTTGCAGCGCGCCAAGCTGCTGGCACAGCTTGCCGACAAAAGCGACTGGCAGGCCATGCGTGGTGAAGCCCATAAACTGACCGGCACTGCAGCCACTTTTGGCCTGATGCGTTTGGGCCACTTGTCTTCTCAGCTGTCCGGTGCATTAAAGGCAGGCGACTTTGAGCTTGCCACGGAACTTGCGCGCAGCATTGCACAGGCCGCAGAGATCGGGGTCGCTCTGCTTGAAGCATATTGCCCTGCCACCATTTCCCAAGACGAAGCCCTGCCATGACCTACGCGAGTTTGCTTCCCATCCATCCCCACCTCCTCTCGGCACCTCATCCCCAAAAGGTACTGGTCATTGATGATGTGGAAATGAATGCGACGCTGATTGCCAGCGTAGTGGGCACTTTGTGCGATGTACAGATCGCCACCTCCAGCCAGCAAGGACTGGACATGGCCATGCAACACAACCCTGATCTGATCTTACTGGACATTCTCATGCCGGACATGGATGGGTTTGAGTTGTTTCGCAGGCTCAGAAATGACTCCAGAACGGCGCACATCCCCGTGATTTTCCTCACCGCCGTATCCGATGCCAGCGCTGAAGAAGTGGGCCTGAACATGGGGGCTGCAGACTTCATTGCCAAGCCTTTCCGCACACCCGCCCTGCTGGCACGCGTGCGCAATCACCTGGAGTTGGCGCACCAGCGGTATTTGCTGGAGCGGCTGTCTCACTGCGATGGCTTGACCGGCATTGCCAATCGCCGCTACTTCAACACCATGCTGTCGCGGGAGTTCAGCCGCATGCAGCGTCAGCAGCAGCCTTTGGCTTTACTGATGCTGGACGTGGATGACTTCAAGGCTTTTAACGATCACTACGGACACCTGCATGGCGACGAATGTCTACAAAACGTGACGCAGGCGATCACGCAATGCCTGCAACGCCCGGGCGACATGGTGGCGCGCTACGGCGGTGAAGAGTTTGTCTGCTTACTGCCAGAAACGCCCCTGGAAGGTGCGCTTAAATTGGCGCACGACATTCAGGCAGCAATAGCCGCGCTCAAAATGCCACATGTGCAAGCGCAAGCTGCTGATTTCGTCACTGTCAGCATGGGGGTGGCGGCTGCATTACCCAGCTCACTCACTGATGGCCAGCAACTGCTAGCGTCTGCAGATGTACGCCTGTACCGGGCCAAGCGCAGTGGTCGCAACCGCATTGTCTACAGCGATTAACAAGTGCCCCTCACCCTGCACTCGGGCACCACATTGCCATGGGCATCCCGCCACTGCACAGCACCAGGCGCTGCTGATGGAGCAACAGGGGCTACAGATGCTTTTTCAGACGGCTGTTGAGTCCTGACCTGGGGGTCATGCAGCACTGTAGAAGTGCCAACACCGGCCCCCACTCTGGCACCACCTACCGGCACCGATGCCCCGACGCCCGCATTGCCAGTCACTTGCCCACGCTGGTTGACGCCAACGCCGACCCCTACAGGCCCCACCCCTGTACCGACGCCAGCAGAGACTCCGCCAGAGCCTAGCCCGACACCAACACTAAAAGGCCCGACTGGCACGCCGATGCCCACACCTGCGGAGGTTGAGCAACCCGCCAGCACAGAGACGAACATCAAGGGCAGAAATAGCTGTTTCATCGCTCTATTGTCTGCAGCTGAGGGCAACCCCACAAATGGCTCACCTTAGAGCCACTTCCGCCACCATTGATACGTGATTGCCTGGCCTTGCCTTGAAATGCTTGGGCATACTGCGCAGGCTGCAGCAGGCTTTACACACACGGCCATAACCGAGCAACTATCACTGCATAGCGCACCGAGCTTTGTATATAACGGCTAAAGAGTAAAAGCATAAAAAAAGCCCGATGACAAAAGTCATCGGGCTTTTTATTTCATCGCTTATCCGCGTTACACAAGCAATGCATTGACACGCTTGACATACGCAGCCGCATCTTCTGGCATGCCGCCTTCCGCCAGCAATGCCTGGTCAAACAAGATATGCGCCAAGTCGTGGAAATGCACGCTGCCATCCAGCTTTTGCACCAGTGCATGCGAAGGGTTCACCTCCAGCACCGGCTTGGACTCTGGCGCGGGCTGGCCTGCTTGCTTGAGCATGCGTGCCAGCTGGGCGCTCATGCCATCTTCGGTAACCACCAGACAGGCGGGCGAATCCACCAAACGCGTTGTCACGCGAACGTCCTGGGCCTTGTCCTTGAGTGCTTCTTTCAGCTTGGCCAGCACGGGTTTAAAGGCTTCCGCGGCTTCTTCAGCGGCCTTCTTCTCCTCTTCGTCCTGCAGTTTCCCCAAATCAACGGCGCCCTTGGCCACAGATTGCAGCGGTGTGTCGTCAAAGTGCGTCAGATAGTTCAAGGCCCATTCGTCCACGCGGTCAGTCATCAGGAGCACTTCAATGCCCTTTTTCTTGAACACTTCCAGCTGTGGGCTGTTCTTGGCCGCCGCCAAAGTATCTGCCGTGATGTAGTAGATGGCTTCCTGGCCCTCTTTCATGCGCGCTTTGTAGTCGGCCAGTGACACGTTCACAGCATCGGAGGTGGTCGATGCAAAACGCAGCAACTTGGCAATGCGTTCCTTGTTGGCAACGTCTTCACCCAGACCTTCTTTGAGCACGGCACCAAACTCGGCATAGAACTGGCTGAATTTGCCTTCCTTGGCCTTGTCTTCTTCGCTGACCACATCAGTGACGTCTGCCGCATCTGCCCCGGCATCGTGTTTGTCGTGTCGGGCCAGATCTTCCAGCATGCCCAGCACGCGCTTAACCGAACCATCCCGGATCAGCTTCACATCGCGGCTTTCCTGCAGCAACTCCCGGCTCACGTTCAAAGGCAAGTCTGCAGAGTCGATCACGCCCTTCACAAAGCGCAAGTAACCGGGCAATAGCGCTTCAGCGTCGTCCATGATGAAAACGCGCTTCACATACAGCTTCACTCCGGCCTTCTTGTCGCGGCTGTAGAGATCAAACGGAGCCTTGGCCGGAATGAACAGCAACTGCGTGTACTCGGTATTGCCTTCAACCCGGTTATGGCTCCAGCTCAGCGGGTCTTCAAAGTCGTGGCTGATGGCCTTGTAGAACTCTTTGTACTGCTCCTCAGTGATATCTTTTTTGGGACGTGTCCACAGTGCGCTGGCTTTATTGATGGTTTCCCATTCGCCGGTTTTCACCATCGCACCAGGTTGGTCGTTTTCGCCCTCTTTCCACTCTTGCTTTTCCATCAAGATGGGCAGGCTGATGTGGTCCGAGTACTTGCTGATGACTTGCTTGAGCTTCCAGGCATTCAAAAACTCTTGTGCTTCTTCACGCAAGTGCAGCGTAATGCTGGTGCCGCGCTCGGCGCGCTCAATCTGCTCGACCTCAAACTCGCCCGTACCGCCGCTCACCCAGCGCACCCCTTCCGATGCAGGTGCACCTGCACGGCGCGTTTCCACGGTGATCTTGTCTGCAACGATGTAGCCAGAGTAAAAGCCCACACCAAACTGGCCAATCAACTGGGCATCGCTCTTTTGGTCACCAGACAGCTTGTCCATGAAAGCCTTGGTACCGCTCTTGGCAATGGTGCCCAGGTTGTCGATCGCCTCTTGCTGGCTCATGCCAATGCCGGTGTCGGCAATGGTGATCGTCTTCGCATCCGCGTCAAACGAGACGCGCACTTCCAGATTGGGCTGATCGCCGTACAGGCTGCTGTCGTTCAGCGCTTCAAAACGCAGCTTGTCGCATGCATCTGAAGCGTTAGAGACCAGCTCGCGCAAGAAAATTTCAGGGTTCGAGTACAGCGAGTGGGTCACCAAATGCAGCAGTTGCGCAACTTCAGCTTGAAAGGAATGGGTTTGCTTGCTCATGTATTTGTCTTGTGCAGTCGTAAGTTGAAACCAATGGTGCAAAGCCAGTTTCCCGGCGCCTTGGCCCATATCTGGTCAACCGTGTCGATTTCAAGATGTGTTCTCCGGTTCGGCCTGTTGCCTAAAGGCAACGCTCAGGCGCATCAATACAAAAGCAAAAAAGAATTGTTCTCAGTCAATATTAAAATTCGCCACCCTGCGTTTTTCCGCAGGCTTTATCACTGCTAATTTCCTATGCCTCACGCCACAAAAACATCTAACAAGGCGGGACTGCACTGCGAACTCACCCAATTGGCCTTGGCCACTGGTCTGTGCTTCGTGGGCGCGTCCGCTTTCGCTCAAGCTACCGCCACACTGCCGACGGTGACCGTACAAGAAAGTGCACCCTCCGCACTGAAAGTCGATGAAGCTGTTTCTTCCAAGTTCACCGCGCCTCTGCGTGAAACACCGAAAAGTGTTCAAGTGATCAGCGAAGAAGTCATCAAGCAAACCGGCGCGACCAGCTTGCAGGAAGCTTTAAAAGGCAGCTCAGGCATCACATTTGGCTCTGGCGAAGGCGGCAGTGCATCTGGCGACCGTCCTTTCATGCGCGGTAGCGATGCCCAGTCCAGCATTTTTATCGACGGTCTGCGCGATATCGCACCCTCCGCACGCGAAGTTTTCAACTTGGAAGCTATCGAGATAGTGAAGGGTTCTGACTCGGCCTACGCAGGTCGTGGCGGCGCTGGTGGCTCCATCAACATGAGCACAAAAAAACCCAAGAACGAAAACTTCATCTCTGGTGATGTGGGCTTGGGCACTGACAACTACAAGCGCGCCACACTGGACGGCAACTGGAAACTGGGCGAAACCACCGCCTTCCGCCTGAACGCCATGGCGCATGACGCGGACGTAGCCGGTCGCAATGGCCCTGAGAACAAACGCTGGGGCATTGCGCCCTCAGTCACATTTGGTCTGAACACGCCGGATCGCCTGACCCTGTCTTTGCAGCATCTGGAAACCGATGACGTACCAGATGGAGGCGTGCCATTCAACCGCCCAGCTACCTACCCCACCAGTGGTACACACATCATCAAGCCCACCACGGGTGGCAATCGCGAAAACTGGTATGGACTGCACGGTCTGGACATGCGAAAAGAGCGCAGCGATGTGTTCACGGTCAACTATGAGCATGACCTGAGCGAGACCAATAAATTCCGCAACACGCTGCGTTATACCGACTCCACCCAGAAGTACATCTGGGCACAACCAGATGATAGTCAAGGCAATGTGGCTAGTGGCAAAGTCTTCCGACGCTACAACACACGCCACTCTGAAACGCAAACTTGGCAAAACGCCAGCGAGCTGACGGGGCAAGCAAACTGGCTTGGTCTGAAAAATCGCTTTGCTTTTGGCGCAGAAGTTGCGCATGAAGCCTCTGAATATGGAAGTTATTCGGGAACCGGCTTCAGCAGCAGTGCAGGCCCCTGCAGTACTGGCGCCAATGCGCAGTACTGCACCAGCTTGAGCAACCCGAGCGGCGTATTTAACGGCACTGTTGTCACAGGCCCCATCACCAACAAATTCCAATCGAATACGATTGCCTTGTACGGTTTTGACACTATCGATTTGAATGACAAGTGGCTGCTGAACGCGGGTTTGCGTCTCGACCATTACCGCACCCGCGCAAGCACAGTCACCACCAGTTTTGAACGCATCGACACTCTTTTGAACTATCAATTGGGTGTGGTCTACAAGCTCACTCCACAAGGCAATCTGTATGCCTCGATGGGCAGCGCCTCCACGCCAGGCAATAGCAATATGGGCCTGGATAGCGACAACACCATCAACAGTGGCACTGGTACGCGCGGCACCATCAATGCCGAAGACATGAAGCCTGAGAAAACACGCTCCATTGAATTCGGTACCAAATGGGAGCTGCTGAACAAGCGCCTGAACGTCAATGCCGCCATCTTCCGTAACGAAGTGACCGATGCGCGCGTGACCGATGGCGTTGGCAGCAACAACTACGCACGCATGTCCGGCAAAAAAGTCATCAATGGCTTTGAGATTGGTGCTGCAGGGCAAGTGGTTGCAGGTGTCGACCTGACCTTTGGCTACACGTTCATGGACAGTGAACAAAAAGACATCGGCTTGACGAACACAGGCAAGCCAAAGGCGGGCACAGGCATGGTCTTCCCCAGCACACCCAAGCACAGCGCAAGCCTGTGGGCCACTTACAAGCCCACACAAAAGCTGACACTGGGTCTGGGCGCTTACGCACAAAGCCACATGAACGCCAGCTATGCATACAGCGTGAATGCCCTCCTGATCCGTCAAGTCAGTGGCTACGCACGCTATGACGCCATGATGAGCTACGTGATCAACCCCAATGTCACATTCCAGCTGAATGTGATGAATTTGGGCGATAAGGAGTACTACGCTTCCGCCAACTCTCCGCACTACGCCACCTTGGGCGCAGGCCGCTCAGCCGTTGCATCCTTGAAATTTAACTACTGATTCGTGCATGCACGTTCAAGTTTGATCTAAGCCATTGGCTCCCCTAAAAGCCCCGCCAGCCCGTGCTGTTGCGAGGCTTTTACATAGATACTGCCTGCAGCGCTAACGCGCTGCTGGTTGATATTTGAAAGGTTGCTTTCACCATGATGCTGCGCATCCCCTCCCTGCTGACTGCCGAAGAAGTTCGCGAATGCCGCCAAGCCCTGGAAGAGGCAGACTGGCAAGACGGACGCCTGACCGCAGGCCATCTGGCCGTCAAAGTCAAAAGCAATTTGCAGTTGCCCATTGACAGCCCTTTGGGGGCCAAGATGGGCAATCTCATTCTTGACAAACTGGGCCACAACCCCCTGTATCTGTCTGCTGCACTCCCTCTGCGTGTGCTCCCCCCGCGCTTTAACCGCTACGAAGGCGGCGGCACCTACGGCAACCATATTGATAACGCGCTGTTTGTCATTCCAGGCACCGCCATCAAAGTGCGCACGGATGTCTCGACCACCGTGTTCTTCAGCGACCCCGATGAGTACGAAGGTGGCGAGCTGATTGTGGAGGACACCTACGGCCACCAAAGCGTAAAGCTTGCTGCGGGCGATGCGATTGTCTACCCCGGCACCAGCTTGCACCGCGTGAACCCTGTGACCCAAGGCACGCGTTACGCATCGTTTTTCTGGACGCAAAGTCTGGTCAAATCTGACGAGCAGCGCCACATGCTGTTTGATCTGGACCAATCCATCCAGCAGCTCACCATGGACCACCCCGATCACTCCAAACTCTCTGCCCTGTCAGGCACTTACCACAACCTGCTGCGCATGTGGTCGGAGGCCTGATGAGCGTCGGAATAGTCAACGCTCTGGGAGAGTCTCTGCGCCCTGCACACAGCCAGATTCCGGCGGACATTGCCTGCGCGGCCGATTACGAGTGCCATGCCATCCACCACATTGAAGCGCAGGCGTGGCGGCACATTCAAGGCGGGGCCGATCAGAATCTGACGCTGGCGCACAACCGCACGGCGTTCGATAACCTGCGGCTGCTGCCCCGTCCTCTGGCGGATATGCAAGGTGCCCACACGCGAGTCGAACTGCTGGGGCACGCGCTTGCCAGCCCCATCTTGCTTGCGCCTGTGGCCTACCAGCGTTTGGTGCACCCAGAGGGCGAAATCGCCACCATGCGCGCAGCCATGGCCCTGCAAACTGGCATGGTGGTGAGCACCCTGTCGAGTTGCACGCTGGAAGACATTGCCCAGGCAGGCCAGGCCGCTGAAGCAGAAATGGGCCAAGGTGCACCGCGCTGGTTTCAGCTGTATTTGCAACCCGACCGCACCCACAGCCTGCAGTTGCTGCGCCGCGCCGAAGCGGCTGGCTACACGGCGATTGTCTGGACGGTGGATGCCAGCATCAAACGCTCTGGCTTTCCCCTGCCCTATGGGGTGGACGCGGCCAACCTGCACGGCATGCCAGCCACACAGCACACCAGCCCACTGCAGGGGCCGATTCTGTTTGGCACCCCATTGATGGCGCAAGTCCCCACCTGGGATGACCTGCGCTGGCTGCGCGTCCACACGACACTGCCACTGGTCGTCAAAGGTGTGCTGTCACCGGCACAGGCGCTGCAGGCCGTGGCGCTGGGGGCTGACGCCCTCATCGTTTCCAACCACGGCGGGCGCGTACTGGATGGTGTAGTCAGCCCGCTCGAGGTATTGCCTGCCATTGCCCGCAGTGTGGGCTCACGCGTGCCTTTGCTGCTGGACAGCGGGGCGCGCTACGGCACCGACGTGGTCAAGGCCCTGGCTCTGGGCGCCAGCGCCGTGCTGATTGGTCGCCCCCAAGTACATGCCCTGGCCACTGCAGGCCTGCTGGGCGTTGCCCACATGCTGCATTTGCTGCGCGCAGAGCTGGAGCTGGCTATGACCCACCTGGGCTGCGCCAACGTTGACTGCATCACGCAAGAAGTGCTCTGGAACATTGCGCCCGCGCCTTAAGAACGGCTAACGCTACCAAGCCCCCAGCCCATGGAAGATGGGCGATGAATGCAAGGCCACAACGTACCCAATGCTTGTACCTGCGCCGCTTAAACCTCCCCGTGCCTTGAGCCACACGCAGCATCCTCTATCGCTTACGCAGGCACATTGGTTGATATTTCTTTGCAGTTACATATGAACCACGATGCACCCAATATGCCTAGCATATCGAAGGCTGACAGATGGTCTGCCGGCTCTCACCTGGCGCTTTCACAGGAGGCGATATGCATACGTCGGTTCAAAAATGGTCGGCCGAATTCATTGGCACGTTCTGGCTCACCCTGGGCGGTTGCGGCAGCGCCGTACTGGCTGCCGCTTTTCCTGAAATTGGCATTGGCTTGGTCGGTGTCTCGCTGGCTTTTGGTTTGACGGTGGTCACTGGCGCCTATGCGCTGGGCCCCATCTCTGGCGGACACTTCAACCCGGCTGTATCCGTGGGTCTGGCCATGGGGGGACGGTTTTCCTGGAGCGAGTTGCCGGGCTACGTGATTGCACAGGTGCTGGGTGCCATCGTCGGCGGCGGCATCCTGTACGTGATTGCCACGGGCAAAGCGGGCGCAGAGCTGGGTGGTTTTGCCACCAACGGTTTTGGCACACACTCACCCGGTGGCTACAGCATGACGGCAGCGCTGGTGACCGAAGTGGTGATGACCGCACTGTTTCTCATCGTCATTTTGGGTGCCACGGCCAAACGTGCCGCCCCCGGTTTTGCAGGCCTGGCCATCGGTCTGTGCCTGACGCTGATTCACCTGATCAGCATTCCCGTCACCAACACATCGGTCAACCCTGCGCGCTCCACAGGGGTGGCGGTGTTTGGCCCTGACATTGCCATGCAGCAGCTGTGGCTGTTCTGGCTGGCGCCCATTGTGGGCGCTCTGATTGGTGCGGTGATCTACAAAACCCTGCTCTCTAACCGCACAGACGATTGAACGCGAAAAGCGTAGTCTGCAAATAAAAAAGGAGCTGCTTGCGCGCTCCTTTTCTTGTTTTCAAGGTGCTTTAACCTTGAAACCTTTTAAACATCAACGCTAAACGCTATGTTTTCACCACTTCTTCTTGGGTGCCTCATCGCCCTCTTCAGGACGAATCACCTTGATCGGTGCAGGCTTGCCTTTGAGTTCTGCAGGCGCACGGTAGGTGCGAATACCGCTGAACGAGCGGCGCACTTCACCCACGCTGTTGGCGTAATCGGGGCGCTCTTCGCGAGGCTCGTTCGAACGTGAACGATCACCGCCAAAGCTGCGCTCTTTGTTAAAGCGCGGACGGTCGCCGCCTGCACCACCTTCGCGACGGGGGCCGCGCTCACCACCAAAGCTGCGCTCTGGGCGTGGGCCTCGGTCGCCGCTGCTCACGCGAGGACGATCTCCGCCTGCGCCACCTTCACGGCGGGGAGCACGGTCGCCACCACCAAAGCTGCGTTCGGGACGAGGGCCGCGCGGGCGATCACCGCCACCAAAGCCGCCTTCTTCGCGGCGGGGGCGGTCGCCAAAGCTGCGCTCTGGACGGGGGCCACGGTCGCTATTGAAACGTGGGCGGTCTGCGCCTTCCGGACGAGGGCCGCGCTCACCGCTGTTAAAGCGGGGGCGATCACCGCCGCCAAAGCCACCTTCAC
>CAUQST010000037.1:0-40536 GCA_963520865.1 uncultured Comamonas sp. | reverse complement strand
GTCGCCGGGGTCGCCGGGGTCGCCGGGGTCGCCGGGGTCGCCGGGGTCGCCGGGGCGATGATTTCATGGGGCAATGCTGCGGCCTGGCCTGCTTGCGCAGGCGCGCTTTGGTTATCAGTCATGAATAGGGTCCTGGGTTGCTGCGAACGGCAGTGAGTTTTGGCTGGAGCAGGATCAGCCGTAGCGCGCGATGTGGTCGTCGATGGCCTGGACAGGGTGTGTTCCTGCCTCAATTGCTTTGATCACCTCAGTGCGCTCGTTTCCGGAAGTGGAGAAAAGCACCTGCGTGAACCGGTCTACAACGAGGCGGGCGATGTCCATGCCCTGGTTCGTGTAGACCATGATTTCGGAATACTTCCCGTCCAACGAATGAACCGTACGCAACTGGCTGTAGCCGAATTCGCCGATAGCCAGATAGCCTTCCTTCTGCGACTGGTCGATCGTTTCGTTGTTCTGCCTCAGGATGAACTTGAACGCAGAGTTTGCTGCTATGGCCTTCCCTGAGGGAGAGCCATACAGATCCGCAATGCTCTGAGTAACGATGACTGCAGATCCCTTGTACTTCCGGAAGCGACGGTAGGCGTGCTCCATAAAGCGCGCAATCATCGGGTCATCCAACAAGTCCCAGGCTTCATCGATGATGAGGACCTTTGGGCGACCGTCTTGCGACAGGTACATTTCGTGCTGGATGGCCGAAATGATCTGCATGAGCACGACCTGTTGCAACGTCTTCTTGCTCTTCAGTTCTTCCAGCTCCAGGACCACAAGGTCTTTGTCCATCTCCAGGTTGGCGGTGCCGTCAAACCAATGGCCTTCACTGCCATTCCTCGTGAAGCTGAAGAGCATATGCCCTATGTCCTGCACATACTTGTCGGGCTGGTTAATCATGTACATGGCCACGTCGGTGATCGTTGAGGCCCGGCCGCTTGCTCCCCACACTGCCTTGATCGCCTCCTCGATCCGCGAGCGGTGCAAATCGTCCAGCCCGTCGATCGGCGCGGCCATCTTCTCGATCATTGCCTGCAGGAGCCCCACTTCGTCATCCAAGTCTTGGATCTTGCTGAAAGGATTCATGCAAAGGTCAGAGTCCGTCCCGAATTCGATGAACGACCCGTCGAGCCACTTGCACAGCTTGAGGTAGCTACGGCCCACGTCGATTACCCACACTTTGGCGCCCATCGACAAATACTCGGTGACCAGCATCTGCGTAAAGAAGCTCTTGCCCGCGCCGGACTCCGCGAACACCACGCCGTTCATGTTGGTCGGCGAGTCATAGAGGTCGAAGCTCATCAACTGGCCCCGGCGACTCTGCAATAGGAACCCGTAGCCCTTGCCAGGCTGAGGCCGGGACGTCCCCTTCCACTCGCCGAGGATCGGCAGGAAAGTCACCGCCTGTTCGACGGCCAGGGACTTGAAGCGAAATGTGTTCTTGATCGTCTCCGCCGTGGGGAACAGCGGAAATGCATTCCAGAAGCTGGGCGACAGCACGCGCTTCTCCTCGCCAGTCGAGAAGTCGAACGATTGCAAGTAGCTGCGCAGCGCTGCGAGCTGGCGTGAGCCCTCCTCGCGCTTCTTGCTGAAGACCGTCACACTAAGGCATGCCTCGACGGTGGTCGCTCCGCGCTCGATGGCATTGATCATCACATCCATGCCCTTTTTCTTGAAAGCGAGCTTGGGGACGAAGCGAAGCAGCGGGCCGAACGCCTGGTAGTTGATCCAGCCTGCCTTTTGTTTGAGGCTAGTGCTCTTGCTGTACTGGTCTGGGTAGTGCAGGGTCAAATTGATGTGGTACGGCAGCTTGAGCTGGTTGTTCGCACCAAGCGGGTCACCGATGATGAAAGCCATGGTGCTCAGTGGGTTCCTCTCGGGCCAGCGGCTCACACCAAGCATGTGCGCAAAGGTGTTGTCGGAAAGCACCAGTGCGTCCTTTTCCACATCGAAGCTCTCGCCTACATCGAATACCTGGGACTTGAGAAACTCGTCGGACCGCGCCGAATCAGTTTTTGGCGGATCGTAAGGGTGCGTGAGGCGATATGCAACGCGCAGATACTCGTCCTCCGTCATTCTCTTCGTCATCAAGCCGACCGTCTGGAGTGACTCAGACAGTTTGGCGCCAGACTCGGCGATGAGATCAACATCCTCTTCTTCGGGCTTGTCACCCTTGAACGGGATCTTGATAGAAACGACCACAAGCCGGTCCAGCAATTTCACCCCGATCTGGGGCAAATTTGATTCCATGCGCGAGGCGCTGAGGTAGTCGGCTCTGCGCTCGGAATACGCAGTCAAGGCTTCACGAGCAAGCGGACTCTGGATCCGGCCCATGCCATTTTCACGACGCGCCCGGTACAGGGCCAGCGGCAAGTCAATGTCGGGCATTCCGAGCAGCGACACCTGGACAAAGCTGCCAGCGGGGAGCGACAGGGACAATGCCCCCTTGAGCATGTCCACTGTCGAGTCGTCGGCGCCCCGGATCGGACTGCCCCAGTAGCACACCCCCAGGTGGCCATCGTCGCATAGGAAGATCCCGTTCTCTTCCATGTACGCTAGCGTAGGAATGTACTCGTCAGGCGTGAAACGCTTACTCGCTTGACTCAGAGCTTGATGAACTGCCGACATTCAACCCCCCTTTTGTTTTTTTGACGGCTTAGATCGGGGTGGTGATGGCCATGCCCGTGCTGATCACACCGTCGATCACGCCAGGGCCAAAACCTGCCGTCAGCGCCATGGCGATGCCGACGACGGCGGCGATCACGCTTTGCTTGATCACGCCGACACCCAGGCCAACGAGCAGCGCGGCGATACCCAGCACCTTGCCCAGCGTGCCGTTGGACCATCCGGTCAGTTGGTCATAGACCTGGGTGAACTCGGTACCGCCTGCACCTGCGGACGCTTGCATTGGCGCCAGCGCAACGACCATTGCCAGCGCCAGCAGCACGGGGGCCACGTGGTCCTGGGCCTGTTTTGCCTGTGCCGACTGGAGAAGGCGAGATTGAAAGTGGGTGAAGAACGTCATGGAAAAAGCTCCTTGGCTTGGTGGATGAAAAGAGTGAATCAGCGAGGGACAAAACTAGGCGCCATCCCCTGGTGGCGAACTTCTTGTTCGCCAAAGCTCCAGCGCTTCGGCGTGATCTCGGTAAAGACGTAGCCCGACCAATTCAAGTTGTCCTGGGCATCGACCCAAGGGGAAATCCAAATGCGCATGACCTGCGGTGCTTCACGCAGAGGGCGCGCGGCAGGCTCGCCGGCAACAACGAGCGCGGACTCGCTGGACAGCGCCAGCAGGTCGGAGCGCAGTTCATGTCCGCCAGCCTTTCCGCCCTTCTCTTTTCCACCCTTCCAGGTTGATGGCGTGCGCCCTCGCTGCACGGAAGGTGCTGAGGCGTGCGTGTCCTCATACACCTCAAGAGGCGTCGGGCAGTTGCGGTTGCGGTCGCAAGCGAAGTCGGATGTTTCACCCGTGTTGAATGTGCTCGCACATCCCACCATTGCGAGGCAGGAAGCAGTGGCGAGCGCCTTGATGACGTGGTTGAACATGCTCATGCGTTACCAGGAGAGACCGTTGGAGAAATTGGGCGTAGCGCCGTCGGCGTTACCCATTGCGGATGAAGTGGCGTCGCGCGCAGCGTCCATCACGTGTCCCATGCGTTCGACAGGACTCCTGGGCTGAGCGCTGACAGCGCCGGCAGCTCCGGAATGCTGATTTGGGCTTCCGCCCCGGTTGGCCAGAGTGGCGCCGCTGCGCGGCTTCTCGCTAGGGTCAACGTAGCGCTGCAGATTCGTGGACCCCTTGAGTGGCAGCATCGAGCCTCGCGTTACGACGATGGTCACAGCCTCGCCTGCGGGGACCTCCACAACCGGGAAGGTTTCCTTAGCCATGTCCAAATAGAATTTGGCGATCATGTTGGTGGCGGACCCGATGCCACCGGCGACACCGGATTGGGCGATTGAGGAAACGGATTCGCTCTGGTAGAGCGAACGATCCTGCATAGGGTCGATATTCAAAGATGGGACGCGGGAGCGGTTGAGGGCTTGCCCAATCCCGCCCAGGGTGCCTGCAAGCAGCGTTTGCGCGATCATCTGCCCTTGCTTGGAGACCAGAGTGCCGGGGATGCCAGCCTTGCCGTCAGTTCCAACGATGTAAGCCTCCAACTTCGTCTCGATGACGTTGCCGTCATGGCGGACGCAAGAAAGCGCTTCGGAGCGCATCATTGCGCGATGCGTAGCGAGCTGACCCCAGCCGCCAATGACCGCGAAACACTCCCGCACATCGATCGACGCATAGTTGGGAAGCACTGCCTCACGCTTGATACGCAGTACAGCCGGAATCGGATTTTTCTGAGCGACCGCTGAGGTTGGCGCGTCCATGCCGGTTAAGAGCACGCCCGTGAACATCGCGCCAGCGGGGATGAATGCTGTGTCGTTCGCCGGCGCCTTCTTACGGGTGTCCTCGGGCTTGTTCAGCTTCTCGGCGGCGTCTTCTTTCTTAAGAACGCCTTCGGGCCCCAGGATGCGAATACCGCGCGGCTTCGACGCGACATGTTGTTGCGCACGCTCTGGTACCTGCGGCGCATGGGGGGTAACTCCGTTGCCTGTAACTCCCGGCACGCTGGGCTGGGAAATCGGCGGTGCCGGAGGTAGGGCCGGCGCCTTCGACGCCGGGGCGTCGAAAACAGAAGTCTGGGGACCTAGTTCGGGAAGGTCGTCCTCTGCTCTGCGGGCGGGCTCGCCTTGTGGAGCACCCTCGGGCTTTTCGGAGGTGCGCCGCTCCACTGCCTCGGTCAGCTTTGCAATACGCTGGGCCAGGTCGCCCTGCTGCTTCTCCATCACGGCCATCTTTGCGCCGAACTGCTCGACACCCGTTGTCCGTGCCGGAGCCACGACAGTAACCTCTGGCTTCGCCGCGCGAGGCGTGCTCGACGATTTGCGATCGGCTGCGCTTCCGAGGAACCAGGAAACGAACAAGATGATGCTGATCGCCCCCGCCATCATGACGACGCGACGGGTCTTAGGCTGGAGATTGTTGAATTGTGCGGCGAGGCTCATTCGAACACCTCGCTTTGTGCCTGGGCGGACTTTGGCTTATCTGCAAGCAGGAAGACGTAGCCCGCTTCGCCTGGCTGAAGCGAAATACTGGGAAAGAAGCTGACAGCCTTCACGCCTTTTCGATAGAAAGCTGTCTCTGCAAGATCCACAACTTCTTCGCTTGCGTTCCTGATTGAGTAGCGGTACACGTCCACCGTTGAGCCAGTGAAGGCGTACTCGGGGGTGACTTCGATCGCACCCATCTTGGCCGTACCACCTTCGATCGGCACTGCAGCAAACCCACGGATCTTTCCCCGCACGGCCTGCGCCATGATCTGACGCACATTGCCCACGTAGTCTGTGGAGCGGGGTTGATTGATCTCCTGCTCCTCGGCCGAGCCCCCTCCGGCCAACGGCTTCACCGTGCGCAGGTCCTCCAGCTTGACGATCAGGTTTTGCCCAGGAATCTCAGGGGTAGGAATGATCGTCAGCGAAATGACCTGGCTGGTGTTTGCGCCATCTACGATGAACACGCCCATGGGCTGCTCGCCTTGCGGACGCAGATACACGTCGCTCCCGACGATTTGCTGGCTGTCGTCCTCGGGCACATCGCCCACCACCCTTGGGTCTTTGAACGGTGTCGCTATCCGGTTCGGAAGGCGGCTGGAGAGACGTACGATTTCGTTCACCCCGTTCCGCGTGTGCAAAACGGTCGGGCGCGTGGCCGGGTCGTCCTTCTTCAGGCCGGGGAGGTTGATTTCCTTTTGGTAAGCGTCCAGCGGCATGCCAGCCGCGCGCTGCGCATCGCCGATGACCCGAGAGATGTCGGCAGGAGCCTTGCCCAGCGGTCCGTCGGGCAACGTCACAGACGGGGCGGAGCGAACCGATTTTGCGCCGCCAGTCCCCGGTCGCGTAACGAAGCGGCTGCCGGTTGTCGCTGCCTTGTCAGGTGCTGCTTCCGAACTCAGCGGCGTGCTGATGGGCTTGGCGAGCTCAGCCTTGATAGCCGCCTCGGTCTTCTGCAGCTCTGCCTTCGCCTTCTCGGCTTCCGATTTCGAATCCTGTGCATAAGCAACGCCACAGGCAAGGGAAGCTGCCAGTGCAAAGGATGACGCGCGGGGGAACATCACGTGGGCTCCTTCATATCAACGGTTTCTGCGGCGCCTGCGGGCGCGGTGGAGGGCTCGGCGTGGTTCTCGCCAGTGGCATTGGCATCGGGCGCGGCAGCTGGGTTCGGCGATGCCGTTTCACGCATCACGGACAGATCCGCTGCAGGCTCAACGACATCGACTTTCCCTCTGGATTTGCGATCCTTAAGGGGAAGCGCGTATTCAGGAATTGGTTTGCCTTCCTTCTGCGCATGGGTGACATGCCAAGTGACGGTCCGGGGAATCGATCCCTCGTACGAAAGGAAGTGAGTCACAGATGGGCGACCGTTTCGAATCGAAGTACCCACCTCGTAAACGACTTGCTTTTGATACTTCTGCGCGCCGCTTGTGGAGGTTACGAGGGTGCCGGTAACAAAGACGCGACTTGTCTCTGCTTCGTACTGGATAGAGGCAGGCAGGAAGCTGATCACGGACCCAGACGCCCTGAAAACTGGGTCTTCAATCACAGCAAGGAGTTGTCGGCGGAAGTCCGTGTAGATGGACGGATCCATGAATGCAGACACAGCGTCCAGCACCACGGTAGACGACTTTGGCTGAATATTGCCAACCAAGTTCGCGATGAACAGGCCGAAGCTCTTGAGATATTCTCGGTCCGCGTAATTCCATGCGATCACCGCCTTGGCATCCATATTCGGTGGGACCAGAACAATGCGGTCGCGCTGGTTGTTAAAGTGGACCACCGCATATACCAGCCCAAGGGCGAGAATCGAATTGGAGATAATTATCCCCCTTGTCATGGCCTGGAGCTGGCCCATATTTCGCAAAGCATCTTTGAATTTCATTTTACAGCCTCGCGTACGGCGCCATTTTCAAATTTCTTGTTCATAGTCATCAGGCCAACCCACCAGACCATGTGAAAGAGGACTCCCGGCATGTGATTGTTTTTGAAGCGACCGAATAGCTTCACAAAGACAAGTGACGCTCCCATACCCATCAGCAACTGATCCCACATGTACAGGACAATAAATATCACCAGTGAAGGAAAAAATTCATCGACTTCCCAGAAAAAGAACTGGGGTTGATCGTCAACGTAGTTTGGAATAGGAACCGGAGTCATTATTTACCCACCCGCACCATCACAATGGCGTCAATTCCTTGATCATATTTGTTGCCACCGAGCATGACATTAGACATACCCAGCCCCCTGGATTTGAGTCGACTGGAAAGCGCCTTCCAGATGCTCAACATTGAATCAACTGACTCTTCAGACATCGGCGACTTGTTCAGGAATTCAACGTAGTAGCGTGCCTTGGAGTTGGACTGAAACCGTTCAATTGCCAGTTGAGCTTCAACGCTCAATTCGCCGCCCACAATAGGAAACTTGAAGATCTCAACAAGGGCATCCCCACGCTGCCCCGCGTCAGGCTGAAGTAGCGACGTCAAGTCGCTCCCGCGTTGGTGGATGCGTTGAAATCTACTCTTCTGAGGATCTACCCCAGCTACCCAAACCACGCGCTCGTCAGAACTCAGAAATTGGCTGGTTGCAGATTCAATTCTGACAATCTCGCGGCTTGCAGAATTCCCTATTACCGAGTGCTGGACTTCGGCCTCGCGCTCAACCCAAGCTGTCTTAGTTGGTTCAGGAGGAACATCAATGAAACGCGGCACGCATGCAGTGCAAAGGCAACATGCAACTACGGCCAGCGGCGTTACCGATTTCACTATTATTTCTCCATGCACATACGAACAAACGGTACATGGATACTATCGGGTCACATAGAAAAAATTAGGGCGAAAAGCTTCCATTTTCGAAGCAATTCGCCAAAATTTTCATTCCCCCGCAGAAATCTCGGGGGCCGCCCGTCACTGGATCAGCACAGGCTCTTCGGATTTAGCTCCCAGGTCCGATTCGATCGTCAGGCGCAGGTTGGAGACCCGGTTCGCCGCGAGCCAAGCTTTTGTCACCAAGAACGTTTTTGACGTTGCTTTTTGCGCGACGCCGTCCAGGTCATAGGTCCAAGTGAGGGACTTGATGTAACCCGCAGAGACCGTGCAAACCGGGGTCAGCAGCAACCCACTAATACTGGTAGTTTGTTTCAGCTCGCATTGCGGCCGCGGTGCTTCTTGCACGTTGACCTGCAGCGCTTGCTCGCCATAATTGCCCGCCTTGGTGATGGTCCGCAACAGCACCTCATAGTTACCAGGGTCAGTGAAGGAAACGTAGTTACCGCTCCCCGTAAATTCCCCGACCTTGGCGCCGTTGATCAGCACGTCATTGCGAAGGAACGAATCTCCTCTTGGAAGCTGCGAGATTTTCAAACTGATGTAGTAAGTGCCGGGCGCGTAGTACGACTCACCGTATTTCGACACCATGGAAGCCTGGGTCTGGACAGTCGCAGGAGGCAGGATTGTGAACTCGTCGGAATAGACATTGACAACATTCCCGCGCGTGTCCGAGACCTGCAGCGCCAGCTGGTAGGTGCCTTGGGCCGCAACAGTGAAGTTCCCTGCCACGTCGTTACCGCTAGACCGGGTGATACCGCTTGGCAGTGACCACGTGTATGTCAATGGCTCGCCGTTGAGCGTCTTGAGGTCGAACCCAGGCGTCTCCACTTGATACTTGATAACCGCAGGAACATCGGTTTGCAGTGCGGACACGCGAATTTTCCAGTCTTGCGGCCAGTTGTATGCCCAGGTCTTGAACGGCAGGGTAGCGACAGTCGTCTCTTCGGGGTAGCCCTCAACGTAGGTGTAGTAGCTGAGCACCTTGTCTTCCGGGCGCGGGACGAACTGCAACTCGGTGCCATCCACACGCGTGCCATCAGGCAGGCTCCAATAGCCGAGCACCTTGTACGCCTTCTGTGCAGTGGTGGGCACCACGTCGTTGATCTGCGCCTTGAAAGCGTAGCTCTTACCGGCCTCCAGGTATGTCGGGCCGCTGATCGATGCGCGTGCGGCCAGCGGGTTCACCGCCTTCACCCCGAGCGTCTTCGTGACATCGGCAGCTGGGTTATCGGGAGCGCTCGCAGAGCGCCCCTTGACCTCGATCGCATAGTTCTTGATCTCTGTCGGGGTGAAAGTAAACGAAGCGGAGTTCTCACCGCTAACGCCCTCATAGCCGCCAG
The DNA here is from genome assembly GCA_963520865.1 of uncultured Comamonas sp. GTDB lineage: Bacteria > Pseudomonadota > Gammaproteobacteria > Burkholderiales > Burkholderiaceae_C > Comamonas. The sequence continues at coordinate 31,280 of CAUQST010000037.1, read as the reverse complement.
TCGTAATGATGCGCCATGTGTATGCGGCGTCGAACCCATCGTCGGCCTGGACCTCCAACGTAACAGGTCGGCCCACCTGGACCACGCCGGGCGCAGTCACCCGGAACGAGGGCACGTCGAAAGCCGTCAGAGTCAGGGGATCAGTGGAGAACTCCGCACCGGAGTATTTGTTCGTCAGCACTGCGCGGTACGTGACACTTCCTGCTTCCGCCACCTGGGCAGTAAAGTTGATGCCCGTCTGCTCCACAGTTTCCGAGCGCATTACACGCGCCCACGTTCCATCGGCCTGGAGGAATTCCCAGGAGACTGCCTTCACGTTGGCCAACATCTTGGAGTTCTTGACGTTAGCGTTGATGGTCTGCACAAACGGAGCCTTGCCGCTGGTAGCGCGGGAGGACAGCGAGGCTTCAATGCGCTCGCCAGCAGCGGTGATGAGGGCGCGCGATTTGGAAAGCACCGAGCTGTTGGTGACCAAGCCGTCCGTGCTGATCATCTTGGCTTCGGCCACGATATACCGCGTGCCAGCTGTGAGACGGCCCATGTTGACTGTGAAGGCGCCATCCTCTCCAACGGCGACAGGTGCGGAAAGTTGGTTGTTTGTCTTGTCCTCGCGGATTACTACCTGCCACTTTCCCATCGAGGCGGGGTCAAAAACGATTTGTGTGCCCTTCGGTATTCCCACCTGGCCATGGATCACTGTGTCTGCTTGATCGTGCGAGGCGAATGCTTTTTCAAGATCCACGAGAGGCGTCGCAGGCACCCCGATGAAGTCCAAGGATTGTTCGGTCTTGAACTCTGGCGCACGCTGGTACCAAGACTCGACCTTCACCGGGTACGACTCCCACGGGTCGGTCGCTTGCATGATCAGTGCCACATTCGATTCGGCCACGGAAGAAAACACTTCCTTCACCACATCACCGGGGTAGACGATGCGGGTCATGATCTCGCGATAGCCACCTTTGACGTTCATCACGCCCAGCGCACGCGCCTGCGTCCGGTCCACTGTGGCAAAGTTCTTGCCTGGGTACTGATCCGCGTTCTTTGCATAAAAGGTGTCCAGCAGCTTGTCGTTCTTGAAGGCCAGCGCGATAGGGGCCGGAACGAGACCTTCGACCGCCACTGCGCTTCGGCCTTTGCGCGATGGATAGAACGCCGTCTGGCGCGTGCTCGGATCGGTATACACCACGCCAGGTGTGTAGTCGATGACGTTGGCACCAACCACGGGGAGGGATCCGCGAAGCGCGTTCGATGCGTAGGGGTTGTACCTCAAGCCCTCAGGCAGATCCCCGAACTGGATCGCGCAGTTCACGCCTGCCGTTTGCGACAGCATGTAGCCAGTACGCACCATGCTCAAGGTGGAGCAGGTTTCCTTGGTACCTCCTTCGAGCTTGGCGCTGATGTCGATGTCCTCAACCTTTATGGCTGCACTATCTTTCGACGACTTCACCATGATCTTGGAAGAAGGGTCCCATCGCTCAGTTGCCATGATGATGTTGGGACCATCTGGTAAATCAACCCATAGCTTGACGGGCTGCATCGACTCCACCGTTCCTGCATCCTTCACGACAGTGGGGTACAAGCCCGCCAGGTTAGCCTGGCGAGGCAGCTTCATGGCAGTACCCTGCTCCACTTTCGTGCCATTGATCTCCATCGACTCTACAGTCGCAGACTCGATGACCACAGGGATCTCAGCCACGTCCAGCGAACGGTTGTTCAGTGGGTTGGTAGGCGATATTTTGGCCGTCGTGCCAGGGAAGCCTTCTACGATCGGTAGCGATACGGGGACGCTCAGAATCGGCCGCTTGTAGGCAAATGGGACCGACTTCACCACCTCGCCACCGACGCCAGGCAAGGAGGCGCGGATTTCGAAATTGTCATCGCGCAGCGCGGGGTAGCCCGTTGCATTCACAGTGTTCGGCGCGGTTCTCGTCATCTTCAGCGGAACGTTCGTACCGTCGGCCTTCACCAGCGTGAACGGGCTGTTTGCATCGGGGAGTTTGAAACTGCCCCTCTGGTCAGCATCAGCAATGGGAATCACGGTCATCCCGGCCACGCGCATCGACAGGCGAACATCCTGGATGGTGTAGTGGCCTGGCGGCAGGGATGCGGAGAACACCTGAGCGATGAACCCTGAGTTCACCAGGGCGTACTGCTCTGGCGTAATCTCCCCATCAATCTTGTCCACAATCAGATCCGGGCGCGCCTCGATCCGCTGAACGGGAAGCTTGTACGAGACCAGTGTGTCTTCGTTGCGAACGATGACAAAACCACCTGCAGGCTCGTTTGGTCTGTCGTTCGTTGCCATATCGAACGCATACCCACGGATCGTTAGAACACCCGCTGCAGGGATTGCAGGTGCGCTCGCTCCGCCACACACCGCAATCCCGTTGACTTCGCAGACGCCCGCGACAAGCGCTGCATGCGCAGGCACTCCTCCGCAGACGAGAGAGATCGCTACCGCAATTTGGCTCAGCTGGTGTTTCCGAATCATTTTCACTCCAAGGGGCCAGTGGCCAGTTCATTCAGGATTGAGGTTTACCGCCCAGCAGCACGCGGGAGACTTTTCTGGCGTAGATGAGCCGCTTGGATTCGGTCGTGGCGTTGTAGGCACCCACGGCATTCCAAGTCATTCCGAAGCGGGCAACGTTATGGGCAAGAACCCAGGCGCCGATGTTCGTGTTGATGCAGGGATCCCGCAGCTTCTCTTCGTCGATCCCGTACCGAGCGAGTGTGGGAAGCCAGGAACTGTTGATCTGCATATGGCCGATATCGAAGGAGCCGTTGGCGTTCTTATTTCGGGCCTTCGGATTTCCGCCAGATTCGACCGTCGATATCGCCTTGAGCAGGCTAACGGGCACGCGGTAGCGCTCGGCCGCTTCATCAAAACAAGCCGCGCCAGCGCCCACAGAGCCAAGCATCAAAAGTGCAAAGAGAACGATCCGCATGGCACTCGATACTACGGAGGGACCCAGAAAAATTTCGGGCGAAAAGCTTGCTCTGGAAGCGCTGTTTGCAGAAATTTCGCTGCGCCTTCGCTCATACCGGCAGCGCCTTGGAAACTCGGTCAAGGCTCACCAGCGACGTGCTCGGTCGAAGGGATGACGATGCTCTTGTCCGACTCATGGCAGGAGGCTCGGGCTCCTATGCGGACAATGTGTTTGCTGGCTTCCTAGCGATCAAGTCCGGCGCCAGGTAAGCAACAGGCGCGCAGCTTGAAATTCAGCTCTAGGCCACTTTCGTCAACGCCATATCCCTGGCTATGACGCCTGGCGGCGTGAACTCGGCTGGAAAATCGTGCTCAACATGAACGTCGCACCAGTACCCTTGCAGTTCCGTAGCGCCGATCCGCTCGGCGTCGGTAGCTTGCTGCAGTGACTCGATGCGCTCCACTACGATCTGCGTGCCCAGTCCCAAACCGCAGTCGGCTAGCTCCCTCAGATACCGAGGCTCGTTCACCTTGACAAACTCCGGGTTGAGTTCACGCAGCATGCCCATCTCGATAGCCTTCCCGGTCCAGTCGTCCATGGCCATGACACCGCCCATTCGACGGATCCATTGCACTGTTTGGCAGATTCTTGAGAACGAGCGAGAGCATGTGAGGCTGTCATTGCGCTCAACTAGTTCGACCACAACGCCGGGACACATGTACTCAACCATGGTGTCGGTCCAGAGCAAGCTGCCCATGGAAGATATTTCAACGTTGCAGTGGACGCGCATTGAACCTCTATAGTGGTTCGCCACTGCCCATGCTGCTTTGATGGCCTCCACGTCAGCCATCAGCATGCCCTGAGGGTCGTTGAAATCTAGTCGACGCCTGCTCAACAACTCCAAGCCCTTCACCGCCTTGGTCCGCGCGCAGAGGATGGGCTGTGCCCGGAAGCGGCATTGCGCCATATGAAGTGCATCGGTCATCTTCAAAGCCTCTTTTGAAGGTTAGCCATCCACACCCACCAAGCAAACGACATGACGCCTATCGCTACGGGAGCCACCAACGTTGAGACGAAAATCGGCGCGAAGATCCACGCCACGAGGCAGGCCCCCACGAGCATCGCGAGATCCACACCGCCCTTGTGCAAGCGAGGGCTCTGCGACGTGAACGAGGCCTTTGCAATCTGTCTCTGGAAGTAGCCATCCGAGAAGGCCGCCATCAGGCAAGGAAGTGCGAATGCCATCCACATAATGATCATTCCCAGCCGGTAGAACACGACATGGGACCAGATCGCTGCTGCGTGGATGCGATCGAGTAGCCACAGGTCGATCTTCTTGTTGCCGCTGTTAGCCGCCTGCTCCATGATCTGGCCCGCTTCGGTGTTTACCCAACTGAGGGTGTCCATGATGCGATCCATGATCCACTGGTCCGTCTCCGCTCCGAGCCACTCCACGATCTGCCGTTGCTCACGCATTCGAAGGGTCTGGAACACCTCAACTGGCACGAAGGCGAGCACCGCCAGCGAACCAAAGATGACGATCACAAGCACGATTGATGCGAACGAGTGCTTCCCTTCGCTTGATGCTTTCGTTGCCATGGTCAGCCGCGCTTCGCCTTGAGTTTTTCCGACACGCTGTGGCGCGCCCTACGTGGCATTTCCTTCCGTTCGCCAAGAATCGGAATACGCGTCTTGTAGGTTCGCCCACCGGACTGCCTTATGTAGCAGTGAAGTGGCGGAAGCTCGCTGAGAATTCCGGGCGGGATCAGTTCGGCTTCTTCTGCTGTGGCTTGTTCCTGATATGCCGCGCCGTACTCCTCACTCATGGTCGTAGTCAGGCTATGGCCGTAGCGGACGGACATGGATTGGGCTTTGATCTTTGGTATGCCGTCTGAAACGTACTTTTGCGTTTCAGCGTCCAGCACCCGGAGGATGATCTTGTTGTTGGTGTTGCCGAGCACCTGGCGCGCTTTGTTCTCGTCTCCCAGGCGTGCCGCGAAGTCTGCGAAGGTCTGGGTTGCGATGTACATCTTGAAGCCGGCACCACGGCCCTTGTTGAGGAGCTGGATGGTCGGCGTGTTGATCACCTCTGCGGCTTCGTCGACAAAGACGTTGACGAGCTTTTTCGAGCTCCCTCCGTAGTTGTAGATGTCACCTGCCACAGCCGTCATGTCTGCAAGCATCACCGAGCCAATCGCGCTGCCCACCGTGGAGTCGGCCAGGGAGTCCAGCCCCATGTACAACACCATGTCGTTTGTGATCACCTTCTTCATGTCTGTCGAGATCTTGTCGTGCCCCGGCTCGAAATCCGGTGACAGCAGGTCCGCCAGCGGGTCCGTTGTGAGCATGGACAAGATGGGGATAAGCGAGGCGACCATTTTCGAAAAATGGTCACGGTTATGCTCGAAGGTAGAAATCAGGCCCGCCAGGTCTACGTTCGGGTGCTCGTGGATGACTACATCCTTGTAGAACTTGATGTACGCGCGCAAAACTGGACTGTCATCCTTGGTGTTGCTCTGTGCCTTCTTTATCAGTGGCGCCAGTTTCTCCTCCCAGTTCTGAACTTTTGCTCTGAAGTGGAAGCGAAGAGCCTTCAGCAACAGATCGTCTGGGCCACCTTCGATGTATCGGCGCAGCTTCATCAAGTTGGGACGCTCTTCCGTTGCAATGAGAGCACCGCAGATGTCCTGCAGCACTTTCCAGCCGAAAGCCACGAATGCGTCGGTGCCAGTCTCTGATGGGATCAGCGCAGCCACGCGTGACGCAAGTTCGGTTTTGCGGTTCCAGTTCCGCAAGGGGTCGATGCTTGCGGATTTGTCCGGGTGAGCTGGGTTGAAGTAGATGAATTTTTCGGGATGCCCCATGAACTCGCAGACCTTGCGCGCGTTGTCTGCAAGGCCCTGGTCACCTTTGGGATCGATGATCACGACCGGTTCACCGCGCATGATGCACTGAGCAATCAGGATGTCGAATAGTCTTGTCTTCCCCACACCCGTGGTGCCGACGATCAGCGTATGCCCTTCCAGCAGTTCCAGTGGAACTCCAACCGACTCTTCCTTGGCCAGGCCATGCAGCCAGTAGCTTCCGTCTCCATGAAGCGCGGTCTTGCCGAGCATCTTTGCGACACCAGCCCCCATCAAGGAATGCATCTTGGACGCCTCAATGTCGGTCCAGTGGAAGCCTCGTCCCATCCACATTTGGGGCGTCAACTCGCCCCGGCCGTTTTCCATCTGCGCGAAGGGCACGCTGACTTTGAACAGGTCCGGAATGGTGATGAACTCCTTCTGTGCAAAGCTCGTCCGCCACTTGTCTGAGGCCCTCTCCCAGGCCTTGTAAGCCCGCCACATACCGACCACACCGCACGCGCTCGCAGTAACGGTACCGAAGGTCGTTGGGAGAGGTAAGAGCGTAGCCGTAGCCATACACCCAACGGTCGCACCCAGCCAGGAGGCTGCTTGCCGGCCCTCGTAGACGGGGCGCCACGGGTTGTCAAAATCGAAAAGTTCGCTGGCCACGGTGTTGCCTTCGGGGATCAGGCTTGCTGGGCCAGCTGCTGCGACGCCTCAGCCAGGTGAGCGTTGGTCGCCGGCGAAATTGAAAAGAGGAACTCCGCCTTCGAAAAAACGCTGTCTACAGAATGGGGTTTCGCCGGCCCCCCTCCCCGCCCTTGCGAGCCTTTCTCTTCGTCCCCGGCCAAGCTGGTAGCCAGCAAACGCTTTATCTTCTCGTAGCGAGGATGCAGGCCGAGGACAACCACCCTTGCCAGCGTCGGTCCGTCATGACGAACTGCGTTACTGCGCCAATTGGCAACGTACTTTGCCGGAAAGCGTGTGCCGAGCAAGCGGATCTCGCCACCTTCCAGCACCAGCAGCATGACGTAGCCCCCCTCTTCGGGTTGCGCATCTCTTACTTTCAATTCCAGGTGCTCTGGCGCGCCGTCGTACAGCCACACTTTGCTTACTCCTCTCTATCAACGGGATAGAGTGAGAATATCGGCAAGTGCATTTCAAAGTTCCCCCAAAAGCTTCCGATTTCGCAGCTGTTCGCGGAAATCCAGCTAGAGGCGTGTACGGCATCAACGCTTGCGATACGCCAAAGCACAAAAAAGGCCCCTACTAGGGGCCGCTTGGTGTTGATAGAGGCTGCTCAACGTCACTGTGGCATCTCGATCCTGTACTTCTCTAGGTCCTCGCCCTTCGCCTCGATCTCACGCACCCACATGGGTTTACGCCCTGGCCCACCCGACCAAGTCTCCCCAGTTGGGCTACGGTACTTTGCTGGCCGGTCCCTCTTGCTCCGCCCGCTACGACTTGCTGCAAGTTGGCTACGCAAACCCGGGTACAGATCGTCAGGAGCAATTTTGTACTCTTCAATTTGCTTCTTGATGGAAGCAACGACCTTTGGGACTTCTAAAAGGCGTGCACGCTCCAAATCGGATTGCATTGCCTCGACCTTTTGCTTGAGTTCCAGATAGTTGTTTTCCATTGCAATTCTTCAGGGTGTTACCTACCTAAATTTTAAGCGCAGAAGCGTTGCAATGTTCAAGCAGCTAGCACAAATTCTGGCGCCAATGATTAATTGGCAATGCATTGCAATTCTTACGATGAAACAAATTGAGATTTTTCCACCCCACAGGCGTAATCCCAACTTTCTGAATGCTGGCGCGGGGTTACGCGCCTCAGCAGCAGCGTAGGGCGCCGAGCCCTGAACGCAAAAACACAGCATGCGAGGACAAAATTTCCTCGAAAAGCTGCGAAATCGCGCGCTTTTCGCCAGAAAATATTTCAAGTGGTTTCATAGAATCCTTGCTTCTGCCGTCCGACCAAGCAAGCCCCGACCACCAGAACCCAACCCATCTCTGATTGTTACAGGCAAGAACGCGTCTACTGAACTTATGCTCCGTGTGTCCGGTTTATAGGTTTTTTTGCGAAGTTGCCACTTTTACCTATAAATTTGCTTGACCAGACCCTGCCGGAGCGTACAAAATTCGCCCCATCATCCATAGGCCGTGACATGACTCAAGACGCTCCACGCAACACGTACGCCAAGATCGACGCACTCAAGTACCGCACTCGCGCCGCTTGCGCGCTGCTGGGGGTCTCTGATGTGACGCTCCGCTCCTACTCGGAGAACTCAGGCATCGAGATTCAGCGCGCGGCGACTGCAGTCGCGGTTCGCCTCTTCGACATCAACACGCTTTTTCGCCTGACCGACTGGCGCCGCGCGAGCGGCCTGGTGAAGGTGCCGAAGCAAGCGGGTAGGCCGGTCTTCGTGACTGTGGATGTGGTCAAGGGTGGGACCGGCAAGACTACAACTGCCGTCGAGACTGCTATTCACCTCCAGTTTCTGGGGTTGAGGGTGCTTGCCATCGACCTGGACGTTCAAGCCAACCTCACCCAATGTTTCGGCTACGAAGACGACATCGTGTTGGAAGAGATTGAGCACTTCGGCGTCACGAAGGAGGCGCTGATCGAGCAGACATTTGCGAAGCTTGTCAAGCCCTTCATCGAGTACAAGCGCACCCGTCGTGCAATGCCTGACCTCACCGGCATGATCAAGAAGCCTTTCGGGCAGCATGGTCCTCATGTCATCGGGGCTGACACGTACTTGGGCGACCTGGAGCTCGACATCGCGAACTCTACTGGCCCCCGAGAAATGCTCTTCAAAGCGATGTTTGATCTGTCGCTCGAAGGGAAGATTCCTGGTTTCGACTTGAGCCAGTATGACGTGGTAATCATGGATTGCCCCCCGAACGTCAGCCTTACATCTACTGCTGCTCTTGCTGCAGCCGATCTCGTTATTGCGCCCGTTCGCATGGACTCCTTCGCCGTCAAAGGTCTGCGCAGGTTAATCGGTGAAATCGAATCCGTGGAAGAAAGCTACAAAGTCAGGCCCGAGCTGGTGATTTTGCCAACTCATTATTCGCCTCAGTTTTCGCGGATCAGTCGCATGCAAGCTAGCGTGAACCAGTACGCGGACTCGCTGGCCCCGCATCCGATTTCCCTGTCTGAGGAGTTCCCCAAGGCCATCGAGAACTATCTTCCTCTGGCGCTGCAACGCCCGACGTCGAACGCTTCCAAGGAGTACCAAGTGTTCGCGGAGTTCATCCACGGCAAGATCTTGCAGATCGCGGCGACTAAGGCCAAGAAAGCAACTCATGAAACGTCGTAAATTTGCGCCTGTCCCCGACCCGCAGGAAGCGGGTGCGACGGCTCCCCCGCCTTCGTCAGCCGGCTCTCGGCCAAATAAGCTCGCCGTTCCGATGCTCCTTCCTTCGTTCTCGAACGCCAAACGAGTAGATGAAGCTGAGCCGATTGGGCAGGACGGTAGCACGGTGCAAGGGTCTGACCCGTCTGTTTCTCCAGGCGAGCCGGCGCTCGTCGGTACCGAGCCGCATGACAGTCATCTTCAATCAGCGGCGGCGCAAAGCACGTTAGCGACCACTGAGCAGGAAGTTGGTCATGCGGAGCAGGGCCGGAGCGACGCAGAAGTGCCCCTTCCTCAAGCGTCTGCAGTCGAGCACTCTAGCACGGACACTGTACAAACATACAGGCACCCACTTCCGACGCCGACGCAAGATTTCTATTTTGTGGAGTTGGATGCGACCCTCATTGATCAAAACTCGCATCCCCCGCGCTCGCTCTATCTCGATGATGGCATCCGTGTCATTGCAGACTCCATGCGCGCAGATGGCCAGCGAGATGCGATCCACGTCATCCCGAATCCCGCAAAGCCCAATCGTTACATCATCGGCGACGGTTGGACTCGGGTTCTCGCGACACGCTCGTACAACTTAAACAATGGTGTTCTGCTTGCCAAGGTTCACACCAACCTCTCGGAAGAGCAGGCATCGTGGCTTGGATACTCACAAAACAAGGATCGGAATGGAGCAACCGACTACGACCTAGGGGTCTACTACCAGGGCTGGAAGGCCTCTGGAATGGATTGGGAAGAAATCGCCACTAGAGCGGGGGTATCCAAAGCGCAGATGACTTACTACGCCGCGTTTTCCAAGCTGGAGTCTGATGTGCTTTCGCTTGTGAAAGCGACCCCTCAGCGGTTTTCGGCCAACGTTGCTTATCATTTGTCACGTCTTCAAGCCCAAGCAGGCGTTTCGGTTGCGGCAAACCTCGCGAACAAGTTCCTTACGAATGAGCAAACGATCAAGTGGCTCAAGGAACAAGTTGATGACGCTCTTGCAAAGCTGGGACGACAGGGCCGTAAGCGCAACGATAGCAACACGGTGATGTTTCAGCGCCGCTTCTCCGTTGGACACTATCGGCAGCGAAAGAATGGTCAGGTGGAGATGGCCATCCAAATCCCTGACACATCCCGGGTTGCAGAGTTCAACCAGGCTATAGAAAGCTTGTTGAAGCAATATCTGGACCCTAAGGATCTGCCAGATGGCGTTCCTACCGGCGCGGCTCCCCCAGGCGATGCGCCTGAGTAGATCCTCTGTTATGCGCGTGTCCAGCCGCCTCGACCCTGCCAAGCCGCACCCCCAAGGTGTGGCTTGCTGTCTTTCAACCACTCCATTCCGGGGGTGGTTCATACGTATGAACCGGCACCACTCTTGGTTTCCAGTTCATACGTATGAACTGGAAGAAGACCGCCTGTCTTCACTGCCTCCGGCCGTGTTCGGCAGCTCACCCGTTGTTCGCACCTTCTTTGCGGGCCCGAATCGCGTCCTTTTTTCTGTATTTCGCTCACATCTATTTGATGATCGGTGCGACGCGCTCCCACGCGAGTCTGCCTTGTTCGACGTGTTGCAGTTCATACGTATGAACTCGGATGGCAAGGACCGTCCAGTTCATACGTATGAACTTGGGAGCGGATCGCCCGCCGAGGCTTCCGGCCAGCGGAGGGCTGATTCCCGACGCTGCTCCGAATGCTCCAAAGCTCAAGCAGCTGAAGATTACGCAAGCGATTCGAGCACCGATGTTGACGGCGGCTTCATGCCTGATGACTGGCTCTTGTCGCAGTTCATACGTATGAACTTGGGTGGCAAGTGCCGTCTAGTTCATATGTATGAACTTGGGGATGGATCGCGCATCGAGTCGTCCGGCCTGGCAACCCTTTGCTCACCCCAGCCCGAACGCTCCGCAGTTCAAGCAGCTGAAGATTACAAAAGCGGTTTGAGCACCGTTGTTGACGGCGGCTTCATGCCTCATGGCTGGCTCTCGTCACAGTTCATACGTATGAACTCGGGTGGTATGCGCCGTCCAGTTCATACGTATGAACTTGGGGTTGGATCGCGCATCGAGTCGTCCGGCCAGGCAGCCCTTTGCCCACCCCAGTCCGAACGCTCCGCAGCTCAAGCAGCTAAAGATTACACAAGCAGTTCGAGCACCATTGTTGACGGCGGATTCATGCGTCATGGCTCGCTCTCGTCGCAGTTCATACGTATGAATCGCTCGTCCGCGCAATTGCCTTATGAGCAGGCCTTTGGAAATGAGTTCGAACCTGAATCTGATTCAGGTTCGAGGTGCGCGAACTTCGTCCTGGACGCGGCAAGTTCTGAGAGTGACGAGGCTTCCTCAGCTATATGGGGAAGGCGCACTGGAAGAACACAACATGTGCCAAAGACCACCAGGAAGCTACCGGTTCATACGTATGAATTTGGCTCGCCGCCGCCGGGGTTCGCCTACAGCTGCGCAGGAGCCCAGTTCATACGTATAAACCATGGCCCGGGGGGCACTTGCACCTTACCGACGTTGATGGTTCATACGTATGAACCATCAACGAGGGCGAGGATGCCCAACCTACCACCATCAGCTTCCGCACTCCCCCCAACCGAACCCCGCCACCGAGCGGGGTTCGGCGTTTCTGGAGTCCACGTTTTGGAGATTAGGCCCATGACTTAGCACAGGCAATAAAAAACCCCGGAAGCGCCAACTACCGGGGTTTCTGCACTCGTTAGACGGGTGCTGTGACGGAACCTGACTTCTACCGACGCCAATCGGAAAAAATCCAGACCACGGATTCAATAGTAAGTCGTTCCTCCAGCTCCGTCAAGGAATCGTGTCCTTATTCGGAGACTGCGATGGAAACGCTCGCACCTACAAACTTCCCGTACCTGATCACCAGGGCTTGCACAGCTCTGCCGCATACATCGGCCTTCCATGCAATGCCAGATGGATTCCTGCGCATCGTACTGCGTATAGTTCAAAAGATTGACCTGAAAAGCCCATACACGGGGATCTTTGCCTCTCGGGCCACCATTGCTGAAGAATCTGGGAAATCCATAGACTCGGTGCATAGAGCTGTCAAATGGCTCGAAGGCAACGGTTTCATTGAGCGCGAGCGTAGAGCATTCTTTGGAAACCGTGGCTCGACATCTCCTATAACACCAACTCGGAGCTTTCTGCTGGCCTTGAATTTGGTCGATCAGGAGGGAAAGCCTATTGCGAGCGCACAAGATCGGACTGGCCACCCTCTTAGGACTAAACAAGTCGAACCACCTAAGTCTCCAAGCTCTACGGCTGAGTCCACCAAGGCTGGGCGCTCCGCCTTCGTCAAAGTGGGTAACGCACTTCTTCCGAAGGAACTTGCCTGGCTCTGTGAGAAAGGTGTCAGTGCATTTGGTGTTCTCGCCCTGATGCGAGCGGCGAAAGATGCCCAACAGCGTCTTTCCGACATCATGCTGACTGCTAGAAAGTACGTTGAGGAGCTTCCTGCGAGGGAGATATTTGCCTATATCCGAAAGCTGATCGGATCAGGAAGGGATTTTGGATACTCTGCAAGAAAATCCGAAGAAATTGAGAAAACTACCAAAATTTCCGAATTTTTGGCAAATAAGCTTGAAGCGATGGAAGGGCGCCATTACATCGGTCGTAAGAACAACCGGGCGTTCTGCGTGGAAGGGGGGGTGCTCTATGAGGTGCAGCCAAACGGCACGCGCCTGGTTCACATCATCAGTGAGGCATTCGTCGAGGCGATCCATGACGGGCGGATTGTTCCCAAGCGAGACACTGAGTAAAGCCGGCGATCATGTGGGAACCTTGCAGCTTCAGTATCTGTATTTATGCAATCCTTCGGAAAACATCCCGTTGGGACCTTTAAAGTTATCCACAGGTCAAATTCCGGACGAGTCCCTATCGCTCAGACGATGCTGCAAACTGCAGCGTGCAACAGAGAGGACTTCGATGCTGCAGCAGACAACGGGTGGGCCACTGACATGGCTATCGTGACGCAGGGGATGCGCCAGCTTAGTCACCCAGATGCAGGGACTGACCCATGCCCTCCAGCTGCAGTGGCAGGTTTAGAGCGCGTAGAGTCCAACACCAAGTACGAATGCAAGGAAGCCTTAGCAGAAAGGGCCGATTGCGACTGAGCGGCGACTGAGAGGTGAGTGGCAACCTGGATCCTCTATCAAATGGATTGGTTGCTACTGAAAGGCGACAGGGGACATACAGAATCACAACTGAGAGGCTGCCGATGGCAACACCGCTACTAAGCGATCACTGGGAATGCACTGGCCAGCAACAGGCACAGCGACACCCTCATCCTCATGTGAAGGCTGCAGGGGTCTGCGTCCGACATTCGCCATCGACGTTCAAGACCGCTGTGGGCTCCTCGCGGCCAGTTCACGCAGACCGTGGCCGCTGTTGTCCCATGCATTTCAGGGGCGCCGCCTGGCAGATCTCCCGTAAAACGCTATCGCTGTTACGCTTCCACCCGAAGGCGGTGCAACTCCCATAAACAACTAAACGCCCAATGCCCCATCCCTAACGTGCTGAATACATTGACTATTTTTGCAATTTAATTGTTGCAGATTGGCAATTAATTGTTCTGCAAATATTGACTTAGGTAATTGTTGTAGTACGATCGCATTTACAGTCAACAGCTCTCGTGGGCTGTATGAGGAGCTTTATGGCGACAGCCGCAACCCCAACCATCCACAGGTCCTTCAAGGCGCAGGCCTCGCACTCGGAGCAGACGGGCGTGAAGAAGGACGATGTCTTCAAAATCCCGCCGCACCTGCTCTTGGAAGAGCCCGGCTTCAATCAGCGGGAGTATGACGATCCTCGTGTGGTCGCCAAGATCGAGGAATTCGCGGAGGCGTACGCCGAAGGGCGGTTCGTGCCGCACCTGGTGGTCCGCATCGACGCCGGCACGGGGAAGTTCTTCATTGTCGAAGGTCACCAGCGCGCCCGGGGTGCGATGCTCGCAATCTCGCGCGGCGCATCCGTCCCATTTCTCGTATGCATCCCATTTCGAGGCAACGATGTCGATCGGGTGAACTGCCAGCTGGACAGCCAAAGTGGGCTCAAGCTCACCCCGGTGGGCATCGCTCGCAACTATCTCAAGCTGGTCCACCTGGGCGCCACCGAAGAGGAGATCGCGAAGCGACGCAACAAGGAACTGTCGCATGTGCAGGGCATGCTGGTGCTGGCTGAGGCCCCGGCTGAGATTCAGCGGATGGTCAATATCGACCAGGTATCGGCTACCACTGCCATCGAGGTCCTGCGCGAGCGAGGCGACGGTGCTCTTGAGTTCTTGCGCAATAAGCTTCAGGAAGAGCAGGCCAAAGGCAAGACGAAGATCCGGCCTGCAGCAATTCGTGAGTGGTTTCCTCCCCGCAAAATTGCTGGGGGCATCATCACCTCAGTGCAAAGCGTGGTGGAGTCGTTGGATTCGAAGAAGCGGCGCGAGCTAGCCGAGCTTGAGAAGCTTCCTCCCTCAAAGTTGAAGGGCCGGAAGGTGGAAATCGACGCAGCGGTGATGCTCGAACTGGTTAGGAATTGGGGCAGCGCGATGGATGCACGAAAGGCAAAAGAGCAGTCAAAGAATGCTGAGAAACAGCGCCGAAGCCAGCAGACGATTCCCGGTACCGATGCCTAGTTCATCTCGGTAGACAGGAAAGGGCTCTCTTTCCGAGTACCCGGAACTCCAGCGTCCGACCACCTGTCGTTGCTACTCTCGGTCGCTTCTGTCATGAAGCCGCCGTGTTGGAAGCGAGGGCCTGGAGCTGGGCGCGATTCATCTTCTATCCCGGCAAACTCCAGGCGCCAGTCCGGCACCTGGATCTCCTTGCTGGGCTGCAGTAGTTTTTGCCCAGTGATGCAAGCCACGTCCTCGACAGATCACTCACTAGCCCTCTTAGAGGAGACAGCGGCCTATCTGCGCCGGTTACCACTCGTTCCGTCCACGCAGGAACTTATCCGCAAGATCGAGGCCCACCTGGCCAGTCCGAGCCTCCAGGCTGCGGCTATCGCCGCTCTCGAACCAACCGCTTGGGAAGGCCAGGTCACGACTGTTGCTGGGACCGTGCTGTTCAGCGTCTCTGTTGAAAATGGCCAAGCCTCCTTGTTGGCCCCGGTCTCAAGGCCAAGGGAGCATGGCATCCGGGGGCAGCAGGCCGTTCGTCGGCCGTTCCTGCCCACTGCTCGTTCCTCCCACCCAGACGACCCGATGGAAACTTTTCAAGGCCCGCCGCTTGACGCAATGCAGGCAGAGGCGGAGCTGGATCGCGCGCGGCTCCTGCGGCTTCACATGGGGGTGACGGTTGAATTGAAGCCTTCGCGATTCCCTTCAAGCCACGCACTCTTGGTCGAGGAGTCACGGTCCAACATCAAGGGGTGGCGTTAGCTGACTATCAGTCTTAAGGGCGCGGGACAAGATATCCAATGTCGCCCCCCACGCTGACGCCGTGTGCCAATTTCACGACATCTTGACTTAGGACGGAAGGTCAGTTGCGGGTGTCCTTGATGACCATATAGCTCGCACAACAGAAGTGATCCGGGAGGTGAGCGCGCAGCTGCCCTCGGATTTCCCGGAGCATGTGGCCGAACCGATCTTTAGCGGCCTGCAGGCCGCTGCCGTAAAACTGGAAGGAGTCCAAACATGATCGTTGAAAGCGACGAGCTCTACATCTTTACGAAGTCCGGAAATGAGGTGCGAACGATTTCCCGAGAGAAGCCCTGCATGAAGCCGCCCTGCTGGCTGGTGGAGCGGACGCAGGGGAAGAGCGCCGGCAAGCGGATGATCGTGCTGGAACGTGCGCTGAAGACCCGCGAGGTATTCGAGGCTGACTGAGCCGCGTCTACGTCGAAAGAACCCTCGCGCCCAACCACCTCCACTACCCTCATCACGCTATACGAACGGAAGTTTGACGGGGGCTCTCGGTCTGAAGGGCCTTGAACTTAGCGCGGATCCGCGCTTGACCCTGGCTTTCGAATGAGAGAGGGGCCGTGGGCGGCTTTGCGGCCCGATCATCAGCACCAGTCCCATCCGGTACTCAAGGGATCTCACCTGCGCTACGGAGAGCGTACTCAAGCATCTCGCTGAGCCTCCCCATCACAAGCCCAGAAGTAGACGGCCACAGGGCTCCTAGCGAGTCATTTGCCCGGCACAAAAGCCCTTGGATCGCAGTCAAGGGGACGACGACCTCATCAGCCATGTGATGTACGAGCCTGTCATCTTGGATGCTGTATTCATATCGCGCCCAGGTAGCATGTTTTTCAATGGCAACGATCTGATGCACGGCCTCGCTCAGAGGCTGCGGGATGACTCCTACCTGCATGTCTCTTAGCATAGCGCCGAGATCTCGCAGGAGAAGCTTGAGGTTGTGAGAACTATGAACACGCTTGGCCTGGCCTAAGGTCGGAAAGCCAGAAGCCGGAATGCCCAGCCTCTCACGATGCTTTTGAACTTCGACTGCGAGCGAGAGCGGCGTCTTGAGCAGGAGCTCTGCTGCGTGACGCTGAAGGTAAAAAATGGGCAATGCGTGATGGTCAAGCTGCCTCTTGTTTATCGCCGTTTGCAGCAATTCACCCGCGCTCCAAAGATAGGCCTGGCAGTAGTTCGGTGTCCTTCGACCGCCCAGACGGGCGACACCCGCCAAAACGTCACTCTCCGTGAGTTGAGGGGCCTTGCCCCAGGAGAACACACCGGCAGGCTCTTCTGGCCCAAGTGGGTAAAAGGTATACGGTAGCGTGGCCATCTATCCTCCGTGTTGTTCGAGCGGGAACCTGATCTCCATCGAATGCTGTCAGGCCGTCACGATCGCTTCATAGAACTCTAGAGCAGGCGCGGGACGCAGTCTCCAAGCCGACGTTGAACACACCCATCGCTATCGGCACACCACCTACCCACGGGCTTGAACGACGCGACAGAGGCAGCTGCTTTGGGCGCGTCTCGCTCTTCGTGTAGGATTGACGCCCGGTCAGCATGCGACTTGGCAACGATGGCTTACCCAAGCCACACCTCGGAAGCGGAGGCTTGGGCAAATCTTCAGCCTGCCAGCGTGCTGCTGGTGGTAGATACGGTAGCTGCCGTGCCCTCGGGTGAACAAGCACTTTGCAGCGACGAAAGTCGCTTTTTCAAACCCCAGATAGGCACTTGATGCCTGATAGGGGCCAGTGTCTGTCACCTGCAACAGGAGACGGCTCGTGAAACATGCCCTCCACCGCGTGGACCATGCGGGGGGGGCGGTACTGGAGCAAGCTGCACAGCAATGCGTATGCTTGCTCGCTGGCGCCTTCCAAAGCGATGACGCCTGTGCATTCGTTCAGTAGCGATACTTCATACTCTATCCTGCCAACGATTCAGGCCTGTACCAGCTTGTTGGATCGGGAGGATAAAGGCCCGTTCGAGGCTCAATCGCCGATATAGCTTCCTGGCAGTCTTGCTTGGCGGCGAGAAGATGTTGAAACCTGCTGACGCTGATTAGAAAACGGATGCACTACCTTCCGGTATGTCGATGCCTTTCGGATGCCCGAGGAAACTCATACGAGTCCATTAAGTCTTTAGACGTTCAGTCTATTGACCGATCGCAATAACCCCAGCGCCAGCTGGTTTTTAACCCTGACGGGCCACAGCCCAAGGGGGCATGGTTCGTCGTTTCTGTAAAGGAGCATGAATCATGCAAGCAACTCAATTCCAGGGGGAAAATTCTAACCCTGCCAACGTTCCGAATGAACTCTATGCGGTGATTCGATTCAAGCGCCGTATTGCCCTTCCTCGCTTCACCATGGAAGCGGGCGAGCTCTGGGGATTTGTGGTTTATGGCAAAAGCGAGAAGAGGTTGGAGCAGATAAAAAGCGGCGAACGCTTTGATTTTGCCGGTGCCCAAGTCCTGGCTCAGGATGTCGAAATAATCTATGAGGGTCAAAGCGGTCTCGAATACAGTGTCGCTTTGGGCTATATCACAGATTCTCAAATCATTGCGTCTTTGCGTAATAGCGAGAGGAAACATCTCCGCTGAAGCTCGGCGCCTTCTAAAATCCCCGCAGGAGCCGCAAAAGACACTTCTGCCCAAGCTTATGGAAGCAGAAAACTTCCTGAGGGTCCGGTTATGTCGAATCAACTGATAGCATACCAATCCTCTGAAGAACTCAGCAAAAATGGCGACCTCTGCTATTTACTATTAAATCTTGATAGCGACTCAGCTATGAAGGTTTAAATCATTAATCTGCTACGGCCGATCATTTTAAACCCTAACGGGCAAGGCCCGTTAGGGCTGCTGCCCGTCTCTTTTGGAGATGAAGCAATGTTGTTTGAAGAAAATCCGTGTGCAGAAGTAACATCCGCATGTAATGAAGCGGTCGGAAGGCTGATTATGCCGGAGGCGAAAAGCATCTCGATTCCTTCGCAGGTTTGGGCTGAGGCAGCCGACGCCTATTGCGGAGATCGGTTAAGCGAAACGGCTGTAGGCGATGTCGTGACGGTAAAGGAGTTCACGCACGGTGGCTTCCTATACGCCGTCTTTGCCACCAAGACAGGTGGATGGACTGGCGACTATGTTGTGTATGCTTGGCAGCTTCATCCCTTGCAAGCCTATAGTGGGAGGACCACTGGGGCAATTTGTGCCTCAGAGTGGGATCGCCTGCGAGCGCGTGGGGACAAGACCGGAATGATCGTTAAAGTCCGAGGGCAAAAAATGGTCTGTGCCAAGCCGGTTAATTTTGTACGCTCGCTTCCGACTGTAACGCCACTCTCGATAGAAGAGGCCATCGCCTTTGAGTTGTCACTACGAAAAAGCGGCTGGCGAAGCTACAGTTTTCGCGATGCCACAACTATTTGGTCAAGCCTCGCCGGTCACCCCGTCTGCACGTATGCTCGTACAGATGCCACCCCGGAAGTTAATATCCTTTTCTGGAAGGGAAGCGGGTCTATTCAGGAGCACATGCTCCCGAGGTGCGAACTACTGAAGCTCCGGCAGGGAGGTGAACATCCCACGCCCACCCCGGCTTCAGTTAAGGCGACACGTACTCCCAATCTTTGTCAAGCGTCACTATTCTGAGAGCGCTATTCATGTAAAGGGAAGAGTGCTGCCAGCATCCGAGTACATTAAAAGGAATCGAGAGATGTCGAATCGCATTGAGTAAACCCCGGCGCGCAGACGCCGAAACTCTAATCGCCGATTTTTAGGGCGAACCCCCTTAGCGCCCGCTATTTCCAAAAAACAAAAGGCCCTGCGAACTTAGGTTCCGGGGCCTTTTTTCTTTTGTGCAACCGATTCCGGAGTTCGCTCCACGGAGTGGCCTTGTGATTGATAGGTCCCTGTTCAAGGCGAAAGGAAAGTCCACGGCCGTTCACTTGTGAAGGAGCGCTCGCTGTCGCAGTCCAAAAAGCCCATGGAGTTCCCCCTCTCAGGACGTCTTGCCTGGCGTCTTTTCCGTGACGGGCGCTGCATCGATAGCCGCGCGGAGCCACGCGCTGCCGAGGTGCTCGCGGAACTTGGCTTTCTGCGCGGCCGTCACGCTGCTGTTCAACGATACCAGGGGTTCTCCATCCTTGGACAGAGTTTTACGGCCCTGGCCGCGACCGGCGCCGCCATGAGTTGATTTCTTGTGTGGTTCCATTTCACGGATTCTATTTGAATTAATGCGCATGAAAACAACCCCGCAAACGGGTCGGAAATGGTTAATCTTGATTTTATGCGCATACAATCAAAATATCGATTCTCCACCAGAGGTAGCACATGAAAACCACACACGACATCACCACATATCGCGGCTGGCTGGCGCTGGCGAGCGAGCTCCTTGGCGATAAGCCAGATTGGACTGCGCTTGTTCAAGGCGACCTTGGTTTCGTTGTGATCATCAACGGCCATGTTTGTGGTTTGGCGACTGAGGATGAGGGCCACATCTACAGCGAGCGTGATTGCTATGACTTTGATGCCAGAGCGTGGGACAGTGAGCGAGGATGTTGGGATGGGAGCACGCCCGAGGTGACGGCTAGTAGTGTGCTGGCTCCCAGGTTTGTGAATCTGGCGCACACTGGAGCCACTTTGGCTGCGCAGCCTATGCGGCAACAGTCACAGGTCGTTGGCGATTGCGGTGCCACGCGTTTGACGCTGCCGTCGCAACTTTCCTGGTTCACTGCCGAAGATCATCCTGCAATCGGTCTGACCATCGAAGACTATTTCGTGACGGACCCATACTACGATGTTGGTATGAGAGACAAGGTCGATCCGCAAGAATGCTGGGGCCTTAACGAGGAACAGGCGAAGTTCATTGTGGGTCTCAATGAAGAGCTGCCTCTAGCGGTTCTTGATGCAATTAATGCTGGCTGCCAGCGTTTGCAGAAGTTCGCCGGAGTCTCTAAAGGCGTCTATGCCGATGGACACTTCGCGAATCCAGACGAATTCAATAAATTGATGGAAGTGTTCGCTTCTTACATTGTCGGAGAAATCAACAGCAATACGCTGACGAGCGTTAGTGTGATCGTGGAGAAAACTGGAGTTTTCCAGTCCTCCTATGAGCAGCATGCGGCGCGCAACGGACAAAGTTTCGTGCTGCAAGGGCCTCTTGACCCAGCTACCTACGATGCCGATGACGTTGGCCCGATGTACCGTGTGAAATTCGCAGACGGAGAGGTGATCGAGGCTTGGCCTGATGAGGTTAAATCAGCGTTGCCTCAACTCGGAGACGTGCAGGAAGATGCCAAGGAAGCAGCGAAGCATGAGTTGCAGAAAGCACTGAAGAAAGCCACGGAATGCGGCCTTCTGGATGACCTGGCTGGAGTACTTCACCCCGACGCCATCAATCGGTTCTGTGACGCTGTAGGTGCGCTTGATGAGCCTGAGAAGGCGCGTGGCGAGTCACCGAGTCCAGGCATGTAATTGCTTCTCAAACAAAGCCCTGAGAACTTCGGTTTCTGGGCTTTTTTCATTGTGAGCCGGTTTCCAAGTTTCCTCTATGTCGAGGCAGGATGCGGCAAAGCCGTGCGCAAACGGACTGAATCTGAGAAGGAAATCAGTGTTTCTCGTGTGCTACTGACTCTTCGCGGCGAGCTGACGGATGATCTACCCCCATTTTTGCAAGGATAAAACGGACGCCAAAGGAGTCACGAGGGTGCAACCTGAGGTACTTGCGTCCCCATGCCTTGGCAGTCCGCTCCTGCTCAAGTAGATAGGCGCATTCCATCCCAACAGACAGGGCGGTCATGTAGGGATCGTTCTGAATTCCATCACCCACTAGCGCTGGCTCGATCTGCCCTGTGAAACGGCTAGGCATCATTGACTCCAAAGCTATTTTCACAGCCCTGCAGCGTTGAAGGGCCATTCTGGCTATGTCACTGTCTGGCTTGCGGCCAGAGCCTGCTGCTGCAAAATTCAACATCATGCTGTGCTCAAGGCGTGCCAACTCCGCTTTCGCGAGTGGGTCGCTAGGAAAGCCAATCGATAGGTCAAATAGGCTCTTCATGACTAGGATCTCTTCATCGAGACTGCGCCCGTCATCGCCACAAGTCACCAAATGAGTCACCATGCGGCGGATGGCCAAGCCCTTCCTGGTCAAGCGAAAAACACCTTCCCGCACAGGAATGCCGAGCATGAATGACGGCTCGCGCACCTCGAACGTCATGTAATCGCTGATAGGACTCGGATCGATGTCGGCGGAAAGACCTTTTGCGACGGATTCAAGGCTGTGCTCGAAGTCCATGTGCGCCCGCCGTGCTTCGGGTGAAGCGAAAAGCCTCAGGTCCGATGCGCCAAGGTGTCCTGCGCACGGGGTGGCGCCGCCAAGAAAGTTGGCGAGCGTGATGTCCGCGATGTAGTCACGACGATCAACATCACGGTCGTCGATTTCCTCGTCAAATGGCCCTGCCACTGGTCTTTGCTTGAGGTGCTCCTGAAGCGCGTGCAGATCTGGGTAAGCGTAGATCCTGGCCAAGGCTTCCTGGCTGCGCTGAAGGGGGAGGGCGTATGCACGCTGGAGATCTTTTGCAGCGCGCCGAAAAGCGTCAAGGGACGCCGGGACGAATCGGGAAGGCTCGAACATGCCTGCTCCTAACCAAGCTACCACTGCTCACTTCTGCTGCGGATGCGGTGAACATGCTGGCGTAGTTCACCTGCAGCCGAAGCGGGCGTTGGTCCGGTTGAGAGAGAACAGCCACGATCATCAAACGCCAAATCCATCTCACAGTTCTGCCTGTCTGACGAGCAGTGCCAGCGCAACGGGTGATGGGACCGTGGGCCGGAATATAACCCAAGCTCACACGTTCGATGTCACCCCTGGATGCTGCAAGGGCGGGGCGGACCTGAGGTTAAATGTTGCAATGGCACGCTTCAAAAGCCTCCTGGCCAACGCGAACCGCATGCTTTCCGAGCCCATCATTCCCATGTGGCCGGTGGAGCTGCTGCAAATTGTGGACGCGATGGTTTTCAACATGCCAGAGGGCGCAGCGCCGCCCGCGCTGCCTCCCACGCCATTTCGGAAGCTGCAGGTCGTGTTCGACGTGATGGGGCAGGGCGCCCAGGACATCCAGTTCTGGGACGGCGGCTGCATGCTCCTGTCGATCCGGCGCAAGGCCAATGGTGGCAGGCTGGGGGCCAGTGCAAAGGGACTCTACGTTGCGTGGCGCAGCCGGGTTTCAGGTGACAGGCGAAGGCTGCTGTACGAGTCTGCAGCGATGTGCGGCGTGGAACTGGAAATCGGCCGCCGCCAAGGTGGCGAGGTGACGGTGGTGCGGCATCGACACGAAGAATCTGGCCGCCGGGAGACCTGGGAAGCCTGGCCCTCCCAAAAAGGATTGGTGATCGCGCGCATGGGCCACGGCACCCGCGTCATATTTGTTGATCCGGTTTCGCGCGAGTATTGAGCCCTCGGGGGCAGGCCCCGGTTACCGACTTTCCTTGATGTGGCGCCGGCTCTCACGCTGCCAATAGGCAGGCACGCGCTCTACCGATACACTCTATGTAATTCGTCAACTACGCACAATTGCAAGAGTGACAAAACCTCCCGTTATCGAAGACAAGCAGATCGAGCACCTGCTCAAGGCGACGGCTGCATGCAGCCGTGTCCCGCTACGCGATACCGCATTGCTCCTGACCCTATACGGCACGGCCATGTCGGTTACGGAGCTGGCCACCATCACGGTTGGCGACTATATCGACGCCAAGGGCAACGTCCGCGTCACGAGCGCAGTGCGCGTCGATGTCGCGCATAACGGAGTAGAGCGCCCCCTTTTCTGGTCGAATAGGCGCGTTGTCGCGGCGATGGATGCCTACTTGATGTGGCGCTTGGAGCGCAAGCATGGCGCCACCGTCAGGAAAGGTGCGTACCGAGGTCTTGATCCCCAAAGCGCCTTGTTCCTAACCGAAGACGGCAGGCCCTATACCCTGACCAAGCGATTGCTCCCCTCTGGCGTATTGAGCTACTCATGCAACACGCTCGGTGCCTACATCTCCCGCCTTCATACGAACGCCGGAATCGAGGGCGGCAGCGCCCAGTCTGCTCGGCGCACCTTCGCAGTAAAGCAGCACCGCCAAGGCCGCGACCTGGTACATATCGCGGCGATCCTTGGGCATAAAAGCGTCAGCACTACGAAGCGGCTTGTTGACGGAGATCCAGTGCGGCTGGCTGACATTGTGGCGAGGGCTGTTTGATGACGGGGCAGCAGCTGGAAGCTATTCGTGAGCGCCTTGGGTTTACACAACAAATGATGGCTGAGCGCTTGGCCTGTGACTATGTTGGCTACAAGCGCTACGCGACGGGTAGTAGGCCTGTTCCGCGCTACATCGCTCGCTGCGCTCTCCTACTCGACCTCCTTCGCGACCGAGGAGCGCTTGAGCAAGTTGACCGTCTCTTGACAAGTAGCCAATGGCTACTAGAATCTGATCTACCTAACCACGAGGGCAAGCCAACTATGTTGATTGATTTGAAGGTATCTCGTCATCCTTCCGGGACGCTGACGCTGACGCGTAAAGACGAAGGTGACCGCATGGCTCGCGATTGCGAAGGCCCCCTGCACTTGAATAAAGACGGGGCGTCGTTTTATCGAGCCGTGGCTCACATGCTTCACGTTCTGCATCGTGAAGGACATAACGTCTCCTACACCGATACAGCTACTAACTGATTGGAAACAATATGATCAGCTCCCACACAAAGCAATCCGTCCCAGCGGCCGAGTTGGCGAAACGAGGCGCGCTCTACAAAATTGGAAAAGAGTGCTATCGCTTGGAGATACCAGCGAACTCCACGACGGGCGTTGGCCCGATAGGCTCGTATTGGCAGGCCGAGCCAGGCGAGGTAGTCGTGCTGCAAGTGAATAGGCACACAGCCAACTCAGCCTGAGCTGACCCAAGGCCTCAGCGTCAAGACAAGGCCATGCAAACCGGAGCGAAGCCGGGCTCCCCCGGAGCCACCTCGAACGCAAGCACCCGGTCGAGTACTCGCCCCATGACAGCACCAACTGAGCACATCTTGCGCAGCATTGCCCGAGTTGCAGCCAGGAACGCTTTTCGACAGGCGCAAACCGCAGATGCGCAGCTGCTGGACGAAGCCAGAATGACGGATCGTTTCAGCTGCACCGATGCCGAAATGCTTGTGCTGCTGCGTGCCGAGCTGGCCCGCGTTGAAGGCCAAAGTCGCGGCGGTCATGTGACTGCAGTACGTCGCAAATTCACCAAGAGCACATGAAGGAAAGAAACATGAACCACATCGTGACTACCATTGACAGGGCAGCTGAAACTCTCTATGAAGGGTTTGTTTCAGAGGCATTAGGCTGGCGAGGCGCAGTATTGTTTTTCGTGATTCTGGGCGGTTTAGTCCCATTGGGAACCCTAGTGAATGCCCTATGGGTTGGACTTGTTCTTGCTGTGAACTGGGCTCCGTCAGATCTGGGGTTGTCGGTTGGAGAATTTTACTCCCTTTGCGCGAGCCTAATCTTGTGCGGGACGGTCGGAGTTTGGCTCGATATCAGGACGATGTCGAAAAGGCCTAAGGTTGATCGCTCGAAGTGATTCTTCACGAAGGAAAGCATGAGAGATGTTCTACCCGTTGAATTGATTCTGCAGACCATCCA
Organism: uncultured Comamonas sp.; assembly: GCA_963520865.1. Taxonomy (GTDB): domain Bacteria; phylum Pseudomonadota; class Gammaproteobacteria; order Burkholderiales; family Burkholderiaceae_C; genus Comamonas. The sequence continues at coordinate 6,099 of CAUQST010000037.1, read as the reverse complement.
GGAATGTGATCGGAGCCTCGAAAAAATGGCGCGTGTTGTAGGTGTTGTATCGCCACATGACATGGGCCAGATCGAAGCACTGAGGGACCTCCGGTTGAGATGCGCAGACAGTATTCACACCATTAATTTATGGAGCCGCAAGGGACTACCTGAACTGACTTTCGAGGATGACCCGAGAGTGGGCAGACATGGGAAGGCGTGATTGCCCACATCAGCATTAAAGGAAAACAGCCATGTCCACCTTTAAGACCCGCCACTTCAACTGGGAAATCGGCGGCTGCTGCCGAGGCAATGGCAAGGTGGATCATCCCGCTTTCTCGAATGGCTTCACCTCCGAGGAATGGCAGGAGATGCGCGACGACGTGCAGTTCGATGGCGAAAGCTCCGCAGACCGTTACCTTGCCGGGTTCTATGACGTGTCGTGCGGCGAGTGTGGAGGCAGCGGGAAGGTGCGCGTGCCGAACTTCCGCGCCATGCCGCGCGATGAGCGCCGCGTCTACATCCAGTTCCTGCGTGACGAGCGCGATGACGCTGAGTGCCGCCGCGAATTGGCCGCCGAATACGAGGCCGAGCTCCGCATGGGCGCCTGACCGTGACACTTGCAAACCACCAAGGAAAACCGCTGGCCCCGCCCGGGGCTGGCCCAGGCTCCAGCGGCAAGGCCAGAGTCTTGCCAGTGCAGCTTTAAACAGGAGAGGTATGCCTGAGTCTAAGAAAGTCGGAAAGAACGTCGCTGTAGTGTTTGCGTTCTTCGTTGCCCTTGTAGCAGGCTTTGCGGGCCTTACTGTTGGCGGGTACGCAGGCTACACGAAAGGCTACAAGCAAGGTGAGTTCGCTGGCCGATATGAGGCTTCGCGCTCAGCATCAGCAGCAACCGTAGAAATGATGGCTCGCGGTTTCGATGTTAAAAACTCCGATGGCTCGGTCAAGAACTACGTCTTGAAGCCAGTCGAATCAAAAAAGAACTGAGCAAGGAAAGCATCATGAAAAATAAAGGGCGTTCGGCTAAACGTATGGCCTTCTACTCACTAATTCGTCGACCGGCACTTGGACTATCCGTAGGGAAGAAGATTGGATTTGTGGACCGTTCGGGCCGCCCGTTGGAAGTGACGTTCGACTCGCAACAGCACGAATGGTCCACGACAGTTATTGTGCCTATGACTGGCTCTGTCTAGCGACCCCAGAGGAAAGTCATCATGGGTGTACGAGCTGGTCAAGGATATGGAGTCCCGGAGCCCAAGCGGCTGACGTGCCCAGAGTGCAAGAAACACGGGGTGACGCAGTGGCGTGCGACAGGGGCAGGGCTGATGCGCTATTGCCAGTTTTGCCAAGCCTCTTGGGGTGAGGCTGGATGGAAGGCTGTGCTAGGCCATGCCGACCACTTGACGCACCCGTTCAAGGTCGAAGGTTGGGGGCCAACCATGCATGGTCGGAGAACGATGATTGGCCGAGCGATGTTCAAGACCGAGGCCGAAGCCGCAAATTACGCCGCTGACGATGGTTTGCGCGTCCTGGCCTCAAAGCCCGGTGACGTTGAATTTGCATAACGAAGGAAACCCGGAAAGCACATGGCCCTTTCATTTACCCCGCAGTACCACGTCCAGACCGAGCCGGGAATATGGCACAAGCCTTTGAACCCATTTGCTCCGTTCGGCAAATACCCATCGATGGAAGAAATCAAGCGGGTTTCCGAAGAAGCCGCAAGATTGAAAGCCAAGGTGAAAAAGTCATCACCATGGCCTTCGACCCCAAGGGCGACTTTAGGCGCTAAACGAGCAAGGAAAGCAAAGTGAGTCGGACCGAAATCAAGGAAGAATTCCGCGCCGCTCTGGTAGAGCTGGTGAATATGCAGATCAAGGCAAAGGACATCAGGCCAGAGGAAGTTGCCGAAGTATTTGCAGAAGAAGCGCAGGCATCTCTGGCATACCTTTCGTGGATGCCGCATCCTCAACGCGCAGCCCATGAACACCTTGTTTCCGCCGCCGCTTGCCTACGCGATGGTCGAGTCATTCCTGTTCCTGGCTTCGACATCCTGTTCCCTGGTGACCAAGCCGATGCTGCTGGCGCCACTCATTGATCAAGGAAAAAATTTGTGAGCACTTGGCTTCGAAATAACGGAGTGGATCTGGCATGCAGGCTTGTTGGTGCCTGTGGCGGCGCTGCCGCTTGTGCGTTGACCACGAATCAGCCGCCGTGGATTGCTGCTATCGCTTTCACTGCAGCAGGTGCGTATGCCGGACAACTGGTTGCTGCCTACATCAGCAGACCTAAGAACTGATCGGAAAGCAGATGCGAGGACTAGCAGCGCGGTGCCTGATGGCGCAAGCAGACATTGCCCACCTTGTGGGTGATCAATCCTGCCTGGTTACAGCATGGGAAGCGGAGATGATGGCATTCGCAGAAGGCGCCGTGTCGGAAGCAACCGATGCGGAAGTCCCCCCGCTGCTCGCTGATGATCCTGGTCTGCGTGCGGCTTACCTCAATGGTCGCGAGAAGCGTTCGAACACAGAAGGCTTTGCCCGCGATGGCTGTTGGTACTGGCGTTGCTACCAGTGCAGCTCCTGTGACTACAACGGCGAAAGTGTTAGAGATGGACTTTGTACCAACTGTGCTTCCAAGCAGGAAGCTGCCGCCACGCAAGACCTGCATGATCAGCTAATGTCAGCGTTGCTCCCGTGAATTTTTAAAGGTAAGCCATGATCGTTGCACGCCCGGAAAGGGACGATGAGTCGGACTTGCTGAATGGCCACGAGCACTGCGTTTTGCGCTTTGTCACAGGGGCTGGCGACCATGAGTTGGCGGCGCATCAGCCTCCCAAGGCAGGCTGGACACACGATGCACTCGACGCAACCGTCGTCCCCAAGGCTGAACCCTGGGATGCGTTTTTGGGCGCCCAGGGGGTCGGCGTTCTGAGATTCGATTGGAAGGAAAAAGCCTTATGAATGTCAGCAACTTACTGTTCAGACTAGCCATAGTAGGCCTTGTGGGCGCGGGCTTCGTCTATGTGGCTCACAGCCTTGTGTTGGACGGTCTCACGCCGATGGGAGAGTTCAGCATTGCTGGATTGCTCTGGTGCGCTGGACTTTCCTTCGTGTTCGCGGTTCTTGCGCGAGTTCTCGGTGGATCCCGTCAATAAAGGTAAGAGGTAGTCATGCTTAGGAAAATTTGGGATCGCTTTACGCTGCCTGCAGCACAGTTTTGCGAGAAGTATGGCCACGATGTACATACTTGGCGAGAAACATCCGGCCAGGGGCAGTTCGGTGATTGCGAACGCTGCGGTGCTAAGAAGGTGCAAAGACCATATTCATCTTGAATTCAAGGAAATAGCACTGCTCAGTATGAAATCCCGTCGCCGTGCGCGCTTCTATGGGGTGCGTCGGAACTATCGCAATTTCTGGCGCTAACTTGAGAACAACCAGCGCTAAGCCATGCGACTGAATGGCTGGATATGACAAAGGAAAACAATCATGGCCATGAAGCTAAGCCATCACCAAGATCTTCTTGTCCGTAAATTAAAGGCGGGGGCGGTTTTGCAGCACCATCTCGACACGGGCTTGTTCCGCTTGAAAGATGAAATCACTACCCGCACGGTCCACCCTGCAACGGTGAATTCTCTCATGCGTGCTGGCGTGATCATCAAGTCGCTTGACGGTGCTTGCCGTCTGGCTTGAAAGGAAAGCACGGACATGCCGAATAAGACTCAGACCGCCGAGGGACCGTTATCTAGCAGCCAATACGCGACTCTTCAGGACTACGTGGACGCGGTGCGCAAGCTGCTGCAGAAACGCAGTGAGTTGAGCGCAAAGTGGATCGAAGAACTGTTGGAAGCTGATGCACTTTATTTGCAAAGCTGCTATGAAAAACAGGAGCATCCAGCAGCTGCGGCTCTTGAGGTTTTCATGAGCGAAGAAGAATCGGCCCGTGAGCCAGAACAGGCCGATTGCCGTCTGAAAATTGATGTCAGCGAACAAGTGACGGAGCACCTGAAGCGACTTGTTCAGCTGGGCCTGTGGGGCGGCTCGGTTGAGGCGGTTGCAAAGGCTCTTGTGGAACAGTCGTTGGCAGCAAAATTGGAATCCGGTTTGCTGCGTACTTCGTACTCAAAGTGATTAAGGAGAATACATGACACCAGACGAAATTAAAGCCAAAATTGGTCAGAAAGTGTCGCAAACGGAAATGGTGGACATGCTGAAGTCCAACCCCATCGGCACCGGCCCGAACGATGTGCATGTGCGCGGTGGTGTCGTTAGTTTTTCTTTTGGCCCCGGAGGGGTCCAGTTGACAGCTGCCGAGGTTCGCACGCCCCTTAATCCTTCCGATTAATGGCAATCGGAGCAGATCATTAAAGCAGTTCGAATCGAACCCGACGACGATGGAGCTTATGCTGCCTGGATTTTCAGCACCCGCCACACTGGCAGTTATGAGGAATGCAAAGGCTGGCTTGCCGGTCACGGCGAGTCCGTTTAAAGGCTAGGAGTGAAGAATGGAAAAAAAAGAACGTCATATTGAAGCACTTTCTCCAGAATGTGAAGCCATCCTAGCGCAGCGAGGGATGCACTCTCTCGCAGATCACAAGGACGAAACCGATCCTGCGGATATTTACTCGGATGACGGTGATTTAGTGCTGTCTCAAGTGCCGCGAGACATTCCTCCCTACTACCTGACGCGACTTATCGAGGCTTGTCAGCAAGCTGACGGGCCCCGAGACGGCAATCAACTCGAACTACGAGCGCATGTCGACTCCGAGATCGATGCCTTTCGCAAGCGCCTGAAAGCGATTCGTGACCACTATGGGGCACAAGAGGGCGCCGCTGCTTGGGTTGAGATTGAAGACAAAGCTCGGCGTGCCTTTGTCAGGCTTGGGAGGGCACGCGACGCACTTGACGATCTCAGCGATGAGGTTGCCGGGGTGGAAAAACGGGTACGCCAAATGGTAGCCATCGAGCGGGAACACAACGTGCGGCGCGGTCGGGCCGGCCACCCCGAGGTGTCCATCTGCCACGATCTTCTCGAAGACTTGTCTAGCTCTGCATTCAGGAAGTTGAGTTGAAGGAAACCAGGGAAGACGCCATGCCCGAATCCGTGACCCCTACGATGCTGGAAGTCCTGCGAGCTATCCATGCGGCCCCTGAAACAGGTTATGAGGGCAAATCTTCTCGAACCTTGGGCGCCCTGGCAGCGCGTGGCTTGATCGAGCGCACAGGCTTGCATGGCCGGTATCGGGCATCCGCTAAGGGCTGCGAATTTATCGAAAACTCGAAATAGAGGAAAGCAGTCCATGCAAGCCAACGCAGCATTTTGGGAGGTGGAGTACAAGGCAGATCGTCGTGGTCATCACCATCGTTGCAGGTGCTGCAGCCGCGTGCTCAAGGACGGAGAAATTGCGTTGATGGTGAGAGTCGGTTGGAAGAAGACCTATGCCATTCATCAAGTGTGCGGAGAGAAGCCTCATGGCACAGCAGCCTGGACGTGGCGCGATGCATTTGCTCATTGGGGCGCGGAGTATCAGCAGGGCAAGGCGTTGCCTATGCCCATGCTGGCAAGCAATAAGCAACAGGCAGTGGCCTGTAAGGAAACCTGCCATGTTCGCTGGTGACCCGTCAAAAATGAGACGCAAGAGGCGGTTTGCCAGCTTCGTGATGCCGGGTGGCGAGTAACTCAAGCCTACGAGCGCCTACGGATTGAGAAGAACGGTCAGCGTTGGGCGCTGGCGTATTCGATGCCGATGACAAATGCTGTGTACGCGAAGGACGTTCAAAACGTTCTCGGCGGCGTAATTTAGATCGAGGAAATCTGTGAAAGTTGCCAAGCTACTTGATGAGTCAGGCAGGCCTCTCCGAGAGCCTGTCGCAGTGCCAGGCAGCGTGTCATTTGATGCGAGAGAAGGCGTTGCCCAAGCCTGGGACTTGGGCGGCCGCACGCTGATCGCCGAAATGGTGAAAGCTCGTGTCGTATGGATGGGGGCATCAGGCATGCGCTTGGAAGGCATGGAGACATTTGAAGGCCCTGGGGGCACATGCTACCGCGCCATGGAATGGCAGCTGATTTAGACTGGCTAACACCACCGATCCACGAAGCGCGCGCAGATGATCGCTGCCG